>NZ_JAIOAB010000008.1 GCF_019890635.1 Streptomyces sennicomposti | reverse complement strand
GACCAGGGGCGGGGCCGTGACCGGAACCGCGCCCGGGGTACGGCGCGGCGCTTCCGCGGCCCACGCGCGGCTCTCCGGCGGGTCCGCCGGGAGGCCGGCCCTCGGCCGGCTCGTCGCCCGGGCCGCTCCGGGTCGGCTGCTCTCGGGAACCGCCGCGCGCGGCGCCGGGGCCCGGCTGCGCCTTCGCCTGCCGGGCGGCCGACCGGTTCCGGCCGGACCCGCCGCCGCGCCGGTTCCGCCTCGGCCCGGCGTCCGGACGGTCCCGCCCGGACGTGCCGCCCGCCTGCTCCCGCACGGGCGGGGGACCCGCCCGAGGCGCCTCGGGCTCACCGCCGGGCTGATTCCTGGCGGGCTCACCGCCGGGCTGATTCTTCGCGGGCTCGCCGCCCGGTTGGTTCTTCGCGGGTTCCGGACCTGGTCGGGTTTTCGCGAACTCCCCGCCCGGCCGGCTCTTGGCGGGATCACCGCCCGGTCGGCTCGCGGGCTCAGCTCGCGGCTCGGCGGGTGCGGGCTCGGTGTTCGTCCGGCCACGTGCGGGCTCATCGCCCGGGCGGCCCGGCGCGGGCTGCTCGCGCGGTCCGTTCCGTGCGGGGTGCGGGGGCGGCTCCGCGCCTGCCAGTTGGGCCTTCTCCGTGTTGTCGATGATCTCGGTGATCGGCACGCCGCCGGTGTCACCGGACTCGTCCGCACCCACGGCAGAGGCGTCCGCGCCCGCGCCGGACCCGCCCGGACCCTCACCGGACCCGCCCGGACCCTCCGCCTCGCGGGGCGGGCCGCCCGGGACGCGGGCCAGTTCCGGGGACGCCGATTCCAGCGGGACCGACCAGGACCGTACGAGGCCCAACTGGACGGCCTGGCGCGGCAGTACCGCGTTCAGGAGCCAGTCCGCGGCCACCCGCACCCGGTTGCCCGGCATCGCCGCCAGGTGGTAGCCGCGGGTGACCGCGCCGGCCGCGAGGCCCGACAGCGGGACGCCCAGCGGATTCGCGGCGGCCCGCGCCCCGCCGAGGTCCACCACGAACCCGAGGTCGCGGTGGCGGTAGGGCCGCGCCGTCCCGACGCCGAGCGAGGCGGCGACGTTGACGGCGGCGGTCCTGCCCTGCCGCCAGGCGTGCTGCGCCGTCATCGGCGTGAACTCGCCCGGACGGTCGAGATCCGGCACCGCCGCCGCGTCCCCGCACGCGAACACCTCCGGCCGCCCGGGCACCTGGAGGAACGGGTCCACGACCAGCCGCCCCCGCTCCAGCGGCTCCCCCACGCTCTCCACCAGCGGATCGGGCCGTACGCCCACGCACCACACGAGCGTGCGGGTCGGCACGAACTCGCCGTCCGTCAGCACCACCCCCTCGTGCGTCGCCTCCCGCACGGACGTGCCCATGCGCACGTCGACGCCCCGCTCCCGCAGCACCCGGTCGGCGGTGCGCGAGAGCCGTTCGTCCAGCTCGGGCAGGACGCGCGGCGCGACGTCCAGGAGCAGCCAGCGCGGCCGCAGGCCCTGCCGCAGCGGATGGCGGCGTACCTGCGCGTCGGTGTACGTCTTGCCCTGCGCGGCGACCTCGGTGCCGGTGTAACCGGCGCCTACGACGACGAACGTGCAGCGCGCCGCGCACTCCTCCCGGTCCCCGGCCGCCGCGGCGAGTTCCACCTGCCGGGTGACGTGGTCGCGCAGGTACAGCGCCTCGGGCAGCCCGCGGAAGCCGTGCGCGTGCTCGGCGACGCCGGGGATCGGCAGCAGCTTGTTGACGCTGCCGACCGCCAGTACCAGCCGGTCGTACGCCAGGGTGCCGGCGCGCCCCTCGGGCCCGGTGCAGTGCACGGTGCGCGCGTCCATGTCGATGCCGTCGGCCTCGCCGAGGACGAGCCGTACCCCGGGCAGCGTCCCGGAGAGGGAGACGGTGACCCGGCGCGGTTCCAGGACGCCGGCGGCGACCTGGGGCAGCAGCGGCAGGTACAGGAAGTAGTCGGTCGGGTTGAGCAGGGTGATGTCGGCCTTGCCCCGGGACATCCGGGACAGGGCCCGGGCCGCCCGGTATCCGGCGAAGCCGGCACCGACGATCAGGATGCGGGGTCGCCCCACGGTTGGCCTCCGGCGCGGTCGTGCCTGGTGCGGAACTTTCCGCGTCCCCCTGGCCGGGTCGGCCAAACGTGCGCCGCCCCGGCCGCGGGGCCGCCGCAGCAGGCCGGGCGCGGTGCCTCAGGACCGGTCCGCGGGCGCCCCGCCTCCGGTTTCCGCCGTCCGCGCCGGGTACTCGGCAGCGCGTCCCCCGCCCGCCCATGTCCCGGAGGTGTCCCTCCATGCCCGAGTACGGCTACTTCCTCTCGTGCGAGCAGTACGGTCCGGCGGACCTCGTCGAGCAGGCCAGAATGGCCGAGCAGGCCGGGTTCCAGGCGCTGTGGATCTCCGACCACTACCACCCGTGGAACGACGCGCAGGGCCAGAGCCCGTTCGTGTGGTCGGTGATCGGGGCGCTGTCCGAGGCGGTGTCCCTGCCCATCGAGACCGCGGTGACCTGTCCGACCGTGCGGATCCATCCGGCCGTGGTGGCGCAGGCGGTGGCGACCAGCGCGGTGATGACCGAGGGCCGGTTCCGGCTCGGCGTGGGCACCGGCGAGGCGCTGAACGAGCACGTCCTGGGCGACCGCTGGCCGCCCGCGGGGGTGCGGATGGACATGCTGGAGGAGGCGGTGCAGGTGATCCGCCGGCTGCTGACCGGCGAGGAGGTCACCCACCACGGCACGTACTACACCGTGGAGAACGCCCGCCTCTACACCGTGCCCGAGGAGCCCGTCCCGATCGACGTCTCCGGGTTCGGCCCGAAGGCGACCGCGCTGGCGGCGCGCGTGGGCGACGGCTACATCACGATGATGCCGGACGAGGAGATGGTCACCCAGTACCGCAAGGGCGGGGGCGGCGCCAAACTCGTCAGCGGCGGCACGAAGGTGTGCTTCGGCGCCGACCGCGAGGAGTGCGTCCGCACCGTGCACGACCTGTGGTACAACGAGCAACTCCCCGGCGAGATGGGCCAGGTGCTCTCCAGTCCCCGCCACTTCGAGCAGCTCAAGCCGCTCGTCACCGAGGACATGGTCCGCGAGAACGTCGTGTGCGGCGACGACGCCGACCAGCACGTGGCCGCCCTGAAGGAGTTCGCCGACACCGGCTTCGACCGCGTCTACGTCAACCAGATCGGCGCCGACCAGCGCGGCTTCTTCGACTTCTACCGCACGAAGGTGCTGCCGCAACTGCCGCAGTGAGAGCGGGAGTCGGGTAGGGGCGCCCGTCGGCTCGAGCCGACGGGCGCCCCTACCCGTCCGGTTCGGGACTTCCGGTACCCGTCCAGTCGGGGATTCCGGCGTCAGGACTCGCGGCCGTCCCGCCGTGCCGGGACCGGCACGGCGGGCGGGACGGCGGGCTTCGGCGGCACCGCAGGACGCCCCGCGCCGCCGCCGTGCCCGCGACCGGCGTCGGCCGCGAGATCACCGGTCCTTCCCGCGAGGCCGCCGGTCCCGTCCGCGAGGCCGCTCGCCCCTGCGGCGTCCGGTCCGGCCGGGGCGTGCCCCTGCGGCCCGGTCCCGTTCGGCACCCGCGGCCGCCCCGCGCCGGAGCGGGCCGCGCCGCGCAGCGCGTACGCCACCGCGCCGAAGACGGCCGCGGTGATCAGCGCCGCCGCCCAGCCGGGCAGGGCGGTCGCCAGGGCCAGTCCCACGGCGAGGGCGACGGCCGCGCCCGCGTACAGTGCGGCGGCGCCGGAGGTGGCGTAGAGCACGGCCGTGCGCCGCCGTCGGCGGGTCTGCTCGCGCAGTTCGTCGCGCACCGTCTCGCGCGCCACCCGCGCCAGCTCTTCGACCAGGTGCTCGTCAAGGTGCTCAAGGTGATCCAAGCGCTCCATCCACGGCGAGTACCCGTACCGGGCAGGCCGTAACTCGCCGTCACCGGACGGGCGTTGCGATGCCGGGACACTCTCCTGCCGGGCCGCCCGCACCAACTAGGCTCGTCCGCATGCAGATTCTCGGAGCCAGCCTGCGCGTCTGTGTCGACGACCTGGAGACCGCGGTCCCCTTCTACGAACGTCTGGCGGGCGGCACAGCCCTGCGTTTCGAGCGCGCCGGCGTGCAGGTGGCGGCCGTCGGCTGCTTCCTGCTGATGAGCGGGCCCGAAGCGGAACTGGAGGTGCTGCGCAAGGTCGCGGCGACCATCGCCGTCGAGGACCTGGACGACGCGCACCGGGTGCTGACCGAACTCGGCGCGCGGGTCGTCGCCGGGCCGGTCGCGACGCCGGCGGGCCGCAACCTCATCGCCGTGCACCCGGACGGCGCGGTGTACGAGTACGTGGACCGCCGCGTCTGAGCGCACGGCCGGTCACGAGGGGTCGGGGCGCATCCGGAAGTCGTAGCGGGCGGGCAGTTCGCCGCCGCCCGACCGCCGCCACACCTGGCCGAGCCGTTCGTCGCCCTCCCTGAGGTCGGCGACCTCGAAGTCCTCGGCGAGGACGGCCCGCGCCCGCTCGGCGTGTCCCTCGGCGAGCAGCAGCTCCGCCTCGATCAGCCGGAACCGGCCGCGGGCCCGGGTGGCCGCGTCCAGCCGGTCCCACACCGCGCGGGCCTCGGCCGGGCGTCCGGCCCGCAGCAGCGCCTCGATCGCCTCGCGGCCGAGCGCGGCGGCGGCCGCCGTCCACCGCTCGTCGTCGCCCGGACGCCCCGCGCACAGGCCGTCGAAGGCCTGCCGGTAGCGGTCGGCGGCGCGCTCGTGGTGCTCGCTGTCCCGGTCGGCCACGGCCAGACAGCGCAGCGACGGCCAGTGCGCCGGGGCGAGTTCGAGCGCCCGCTCCCAGCTGCGCACCGCCTGCGCCCGGTCGCCGGCGTGCCACTGGGCGACGCCGAGGTGGTACTCGGCGGCCGGAGTCGCGGGCGCCGTCTCCAGCAGGTCGCGCCAGTGCGGGGCGACCAGGCTCGGTCCGGGCGGCCCGGACGGTTCGGGTTCGGGCAGGGAGCCGACGCGCAGCAGGTGCCGCCACGGTTCCTGCTCCTCGCCCATGGCCGACTCGGCGAACGGCGTGCCGGGCAGCTTCCAGCCGCCGCGCAGCACTTCGAGCGCTCCCCAGCCGGAACCGGTGCTCAGGATCTCCTCCGGTTCGGCGTCGGCGTACGGCTTCCAGGCGGCGTAGGCGGCGTCCACGGCGGCCCGCGGCAGTACGGCCTCCAGCCGCTGCTCGGTGCGCCGTACGGCGGCCCGCCACTCCCCCGCCGGCGGGGGTGCGTCGAGCGGACCGTAGGACTCCAGCCAGGCCACCTCGCTCTCCGCCTCCAGGCGTACGTGTTCCAGCTGGGTGCGGGCCAGGCCCGCCTGGATCTCGCAGTAGCCGCCGGTGCCGGGCTCGGTGAGCCACTCCTGCCAGCGCCGGCCGCCGGCGCCGGAACCCCACACGAACAGCTTGCGGCCGCGCAGCACGTCGGTGGAGGTCTGCACCAGCCCGTCGCCGTGCTCGTCGAGCGCGGCGATCCAGCGGCGGCGGCCGTCGGGGACCTCGTAGAAGTAGTCGGCGGCGTACGGGCTGTTGAGGGGGTAGGTGCGGTCCACGCCGTCGTACGCGGGGACGGGGACCCGGCGCAGGCGGCGCTCGTAGCCGAAGTTCCAGGCCTCCTCGGCGGGGGCGAGCACCCGGCGTTCCTCGGGGACGGCGATGTTGGACCACCAGTACGTGGGCACGGGCCGCTCGTGCGGGTTGCGGACGCGGACGCCCACGTGCAGGAAGTCGGAGCCGTCGGGCAGCCACAGGTCGACCTGGAAGGGCAGGTCGCGCAGCCGTTCCCACTCCCACAGGCGCAGCATGGCGCCGCCGTCGGGGGCGGGGACGCGGGCGGCGTGCAGGGGTGCGCAGGACAGGGTGGTGTGGCCGGTGGCGCCGATGTTCCATTCGACGCCACCGGAGAACCAGGCGCCGTTCAGGGCGAAGTTGGCAGGCTGGAACACCGGGTTGCGGTAGAGGAGTTCACGGCCGGTGGGCAGGTGGACGAGGGAGGCGATCCGACCGCCGAGGCCGGGCAGCACGGTGGCGCGCAGCCGGTCGTTCTCGAGGACGAGGGCGTCGATCGTGCGGTCCTGGCGGGTTCTGCCGTAGCCGTCGCGGACCGGCGCGGGGAGCAGGCTGTGCAGCGGGGCGTAGCCGATCTGCCGGGCCATGTCGTGCGGCAGGCCCGCCCTGTCCCGGTCCTCGATGCGGTGGACCTCGTCGAGCGGGCGCAGCGCCGGCAGCGGGTTGTCCGGCCCGAGCGGTGCGGCGGGCAGCGTGAGTACCTCATGTCGGATCGTCGTCACGATCACCATGGAACCCGGTCGCCGGTGAGCTGACCAGGGGCGGTGGCGGTCAGGATTGCGCAAAGGCGGCGGATCGGGAACGGGGCTCAAATCAGGTGGGCGGCGCGGTCCGGGCCGCGTACAGTCGGTCCTTCGGCACGGGGACGGAACGCGACGAGGAGCAGCAGGACCGATGAGCGAGCAGCACACCTACCGGGTCATCGTCCGGGGCGCCTGGGACGGGCTGACCGAGCGGGCGCGGGAACGGCTGCTGGCCGAGGCGGCGGACCACGGCCTGACGAGCATGCGGTTCACCGAGGAGGGCTCGCTGTCGTACGAGGCGGCGCCGCTGAAGCACTTCTCGATGCGCTACGTGGTGGTGTCCGACGCCGCCGACGGCGAGGAGATGGCCGCCGCGATCGCCGAGGACCGCGCGGAGACGACGCTGCGGGAACTCGGTTACGGTTTCGGGGAGCTGCGCTCGACCGCGACGGACCTCGACACGATGAAGATCAACCGGAAGTCCGCATCTCGGCGGTGAGCGCCCACCGTTCGTGGTCGCGCCAGGCTCCGTCGACGTAGAGCATGCCGGGCGAGTAGCCCTCCAGGCGGAATCCGCAGGAGCGGGCCAGGGCGAGGGAGGCGGTGTTGCCCGGCTGGGCGTTGATCTCCAGCCGGTGCAGTCCCAGCGGGCCGAAGGCGTGGCCGATGACGAGGTTCAGGCCCTCCTTCATCAGTCCGCGTCCGGCGGCGTGCGCGAAGGCGCCGTAGCCGAGCGCGCCGGACTGGAAGGCGCCCCGCACGATGTTGTTGATGTTGATGTAGCCGGCGATCGCGCCGTCGTCCCTGTCGCAGACCAGGTAGCCGGCCCGGTCCTCGTCCTCGATCAGCCGTCCGGCGTAGGCGGCGTACGCCTCCGCGGTGGCCGGCGGGAAGAGCCACGGGCGGTGCAGGTCGAGGCTCTCGCGGACGCGGGCGGTGAACTCGGCGGCGTCGTCCTGGGTGAAGTGACGGATGCCCACGCGGGGGCCTTCGGCGAGGTACGGGGAGGCGGTGTGCGGCATGCCGCCACCCTAATCCGGTCGGCCGGATTCAGTCGCCCACGATGGGCAGCCGGAGGGTGCCGGCGTCGCCGGGCGCGGCGGTGACGGTGACGGGTTTGATCCCCCGGTTGCCGAAGTAGGCGTCGTCGCTCGCCGCGATCACGAACCGCAGCCGGTGGCCCGGCTGGTAGCGGTGGACGATGCCCGGCAGGGCCACCGTGAAGGGCCGGGTGGCGTCGGGGACGCGTACGGGGGCGATCAGCCGGTGCACGAGGGACTGGGTGCCGTCGGGCGCGACGTCGTACAGCTTGGCGAACAGGACGAGCCGGTCGGCGGCGTCGGTGGAGCGCTGGGCCTGTTCGGCGGCCGGCGAGTGCACCCTGAGGGTGGCGCGGGGAGCGCCGACGACGTCGAGGGCGCGCTCCAGCGGGGCGCTGGTCCAGCCGAGGTACGTGCCCTCGGTGTCGTGGGGCGCGGGGTCGGGCAGCCCGGTGAGTGCGGCCAGTGAACTCTCCGAATGGCTGCTGGGCAGCGGCTGGTTGGCGTAGGAGCGGCTGCCGCGGACGATCTGGCGGGGGTTCGTCACGAGGGTGCCGTCGCCCGACAGGTACAGGGTCCGGTTCAGCGCGGGGAGGCGGTCGGCGGTGGCGTAGGTGTGGTCCGGGTCGGCGATCCAGTCGCGGTAGTAGGCGAACTCCGGTCCGGGGCCCGTCCCGCGGTGGCGGCGCAGATGGCGGTCGAACCAGGCGAGGACGCGTCTGCCGACGTAGCTCGACTCCAGGTCGCCGCGCGCCAGGTCGAGTTCGCCGGTGCCGGGGCCGGTGACGCCGCCGCTGTGGCCCCAGGACTGCCAGATCATCCTGGTCTCGGCGCCGTGGGCCTTGAGCGCCCGGTAGGTGGCGGTGGCCTCGTCGAGGTTGAACAGGGTGTCGGCCTGGCCCTGGACCAGCAGGGTGGGCGCGGTCACCCGGGCCAGGTAGGACGCCGGTGAGACGCCGCGGGCGTAGGCGAGCAGGCGCGCGGTGCTCGCGGGCGGGAAGGCGCCGGAGTTGAGGGTGCGGACGGTGTCGCAGAAGCCGGTCGCGAAGTGCAGACAGGTCAGCGAGTTGATCCGGGAGGGGTCGAGGGACGGCTCGAGGAGCGGCCGGCTCTCGCCGACGAGGTAGAAGCCGTCGGTCCACTGCCATTTGAACGCGCCGGGGACTCCTCCCGCGCCGAGCGCGTTGTTCGGGGCGAGGGAGCGGGCCAGGTCGTTCCAGGTGGCCATCGGGACGAGCGCGTCGATGCGGTGGTCCACGGCGGCGGCGGCGAGTTGGACCGCACCGCCGTAGGAGCCGCCTACCATGCCGACGCGCGGGTCGCCGGGGCGGTCGAGGGTGACGTAGTCGGCGCGGGCGCCGTCGTCGGCGGCGCGGGCGCCGGCCAGGAAGTCGATCAGCCCGGAGGCGGCGCGGCCGTCGATGCCGGGGTGGTCGAGGGAGATCAGGCAGCCCGAGCGGCCGAAGCCGAGGCCCGAGTAGGCGAGGACCACATAGCCGCGCCGGGCGAGGGCCGCGCCGGTCGCGTTCGTCGAGCCGTCGTTCTTGCTGCCGCCGAAGCCGTTGGTGGTGAGCACGGCGGGCGCCGGGTGGGCGCGGTCCACGCCGGCGGGCCGGTACACGTCGGCGTCGATCGCGCAGGTGCGGTCGCCCGCGCGGACGGTGAACCGCAGGGCGGTGACGCCGTACTCACCGGTCGTCGCGGGGGCGGCGAGCGCGGTGGGCGCCGCGAGGGCCGGCGCTGCGGCGAGCGCCGTGACGAGGGCGGCGGCGAGGGCGGCGCGGACTCCGGGCGCGCGACGGGACACAGGACCTCCACAGCGGGGCAGCCGGTACTTACCTACCGGTAAGTACCGGCTGCCCTCATGCTGGGACACGTGCCGGACCTCGTCAAACACCGCCGCGGGGTGTCCTGACGTGTCATCAGTTCCGCGTAATCAGGCCGTCCCTCAGCGCAGCGCCGGGGCCTCCAGCGTCAACGTGCCGTCCTCCGCGTCGAGTTCCGCCGCGACGCCGAACGGGATCGTCAACGCCCCCTCGCAGTGCCCGAACCCGAAGTCCTCGGCGACGGGCGCCCCGAGGCCGCCGAGCCGGTCGGCGAGCAGCGCCCGCACCTGGTCGGGTCCCTCGCAGCTCTCCCACGACCCGAGCAGCACGCCGCGCACCCCGTCGAGCCATCCGGCGCGCAGCAGCTGGGTGAGGTAGCGGTCCAGGCGGTACGTGTCCTCGCCCACGTCCTCCAGGCACAGCAGTCCCCCGGCCGCCGAGGGCCGGGCGTGCGGGACGCCGAGTTCGGCGGCGAGCAGGGCCAGGCAGCCGCCGAGCGTGACGCCCCGGGCCCGGCCGGGGACCAGGGCGGCGCCGCCGGAGGCGATCACACGGACCGTCTCGGGCGCGAACAGGGTCGCCCGGAGGTGGTCCTGCGCCCGGGCGTTCTTGACGAAGTCCACGCCGGCGGCCATCGGGCCGTGCAGGGTGACCAGGCCGAGGCGGGTGGCGAAGGCCTCGTGCAGGGCGGTGATGTCGCTGAAGCCGACGAACACCTTCGGCCCGGCCGCGCGCATCGCGTCCCAGTCCAGCAGATCGGCCATCCGCTGCGCGCCGTAGCCGCCGCGGGCGCACAGCACCGCGTCGACGGCCGGATCGCACCAGGCGTTCTGCAGATCGGCGGCCCGGCCGGCGTCGGAACCGGCGAGGTAGGGGAAGCTCTCGTGCCGGTCGAGCACGTGCGGTGCGACGACCGGGTCGAGGTCCCAGCCGCGCAGCACGTCCAGACCGGCCTGGAGCCGTTCCTCGGGCACCGGGCCGCTGGGGGCCACGACGGCCACCCGGGCGCCGGGCGCGAGCCGCGCGGGACGGACCAGTTCCTTCACGTCTCCAGCTCCAGGGTCGGGAGGTCGCCTGCCACGTCCAGGCCGAACACCTGAGCGTACAGCGACAGCTCGGCCTCCAGCGCCCGCACCAGGGTCGCCGCCCGCCGGAACCCGTGGCCCTCGCCCTCGAAGGTGAGATAGGCGTGCGGCACCTTCCGCCCGGCCAGCCGGGCCAGGAACCGCTCGCACTGGGCCGGCGGGCAGATCACGTCGTCCAGGCCCTGGAGCAGCAGGAACGGGGCGGTGAGCCGGTCGGCGTGGGTGGCGGGCGAGCGCTCGGCGTACCGCTCGGGCACCTGGTCGATCGGCCCGACCAGCGTCTCCAGGTACCGCGACTCGAAGTCGTGGGTCTCCCCCGAGCCCCAGCCGGTCAGGTCCAGCACCGGGTAGAGGATGGTGCCGCAGGCGTAGACGTCGGTGCCGGTCAGGGAGGCGGCGGTCGTCCAGCCGCCCGCGCTGCCGCCCCGGATCGCGAGCCGGGCGCGGTCGGCGCTGCCCTCCTCGGCGAGGGCGAGGGCCACGGCCGCGCAGTCCTCGACGTCCACGACGCCCCACTGCTCGCGCAGCCGGTTGCGGTACGCGCGGCCGTACCCCGTGGAGCCGCCGTAGTCGACCTTGGCCACGCCGATGCCGCGCGAGGTGAAGTAGGCGATCTCCAGGTCGAGGACGAGCGGGGAGCGGCTGGTGGGCCCGCCGTGCGCCCACACCACGTACGGCGGCAGCTCGCCCTCGGGGGCGGCGCACTCGGGGTGGTGCGGCGGGTAGACCTGCGCGTGGACCTCGCGGCCGTCCGGGCCGGTGAAGGTGCGCGCCAGCGGCCGGGGGTGGTAGGCGGGATCGACGGCGTCCCGGTGCGCGGCGCCGATGACCCGGGTGTGCCCGGTGCGGGTGTCCAGCTCCACGACCTCGTGCGCGCGGTGCGGGCCGGCGGCGACCGTGACCACCCGGTCGCCGCGCACCGCGAGGGTGGGCTCGAACTCGGTCCAGGGCCCGGGGACGTCGGCGATCTCGCCGGTCTCCGGGTCGAGTATGCCGAGCGCGGCCGCGCCGCGTCCGTGCAGGACGGCGATCAGGCCGCACTCCAGCGGCGCGAACCAGCGCTGGCCGAGCTTCCACAGCGGTCCGGCGAACTCCTCCTCGCGCGGGCACAGCGGCCGGCCGTCGCGGTAGAGGTTCCACCAGCCGCTGCGGTCGCTCGCGTACAGCAGCGAGCCGTCGGCGGCCCAGTCCACCTGCGCGATCGACTCGTCGGGGCCGCCGGCGACGGTGCGGGGCGCGCCGAGGCGTCCGTCGGCGGTGATCTCGGCGGTCAGCAGTTCCGTGCCGTCCCACGGCATCCGGGGGTGGTCCCAGGCCAGCCACGCGGCCTGCCGGCCGTCCGGGGACAGCCGCGGTCCGGTGACGAACCGGTGCCGTGCGCCGGTGAGTTCGCGCACCGCGCCGCGGTCCTCTGCGGCCGAGCCGTCCAGCGGCACGGCGGCGAGCACCCGCCGTACGTCGCTCGCTCCCTCGCCCGTGAACTCCTCCAGCACGCACCAGACTTCGCCGCGCTCCACCAGCACCTGCGGCTCCGCCCAGCGCAGTCCGCCGCCGATGGGCGAGACGGGGGTGAGGGGACGCGGCTCGCCGCCGGGCTCGTAGGCGTACAGGCGCTGGTCGGCGAAGTGTGCGAACACCAGCAGCGGTTGGCCGTCGCGCAGCGCCCCGTCCCACGGCCGGCCGCCGTACTCGATGACGCGGCTGCGCACGTTCCACGGTGCGGGCAGCACCGACTCCCCGCCGTCGGCGGCGCGCCGCACCAGCGCCCGCCGGCCGCCCTCCGCCGGGCGGGGCGCGGTCCACCAGACCTCGTCGCCGACGAAACCGGCGAACTCCGGCCGGCCGTCGTGGGCGGCGGTGAGGGCCGCGTCGACGGGCGAGGGCCAGGAACCGTACGGCAGTATCTGCACTGTCTCCCCTTCAGGTTCGGATGCCAGGGCGTTCGGACGCTACGGAGCCCGGGCGCTTCGGAGTTCGCACGCCCCGGAGTTCCGGCGCCACGGCGTCGAGGCGCCTCCGGATGGAGGCGCCGCCTCCGCGTTCAGGCGGACCGCAGGAAGCGGTCGAGGACGCGGACGCCGAAGTGCAGCGCCTCCACCGGGACGCGCTCGTCCACCCCGTGGAACATGTGGTGGTAGTCGAAGCCATCGGGCAGCTTCAGCGGCGAGAACCCGTACCCGGTGATGCCGAGCCGCGAGAACTGCTTGGCGTCGGTGCCGCCCGCCATGCAGTACGGCACCACATGGCCCTCGGGCGCGAACTCCTTGACGGCGGCGCGCATCGCCGCGAACGTCGGCGAGTCGACCGGCGACTGGAGCGCCGTCTCGCGGTGCAGGAACTCCCAGTCGACGTCCGGGCCCGTCAGTTGGTCGAGGGTGGCGCGGAACTCGTCCTCGCCGCCGGGCAGGAACCGTCCGTCGACGTGGGCGACGGCCTCGCCCGGGATGACGTTGACCTTGTAACCGGCCTCGAACATGGTGGGGTTGGCGCTGTTGCGGACGGTCGCCGCCACCAGTTCCGCGGCCGGGCCGAGCTTGTCCAGCAGCGCGTCCGCGTTCTGCAGATCGGGCTCCAGGCCGTGCAGCGCGGCGAGTTCGGTGAGCGCCGCGCGGACGGTCGGGGTGAGTCTGAGCGGCCACTCGTGGTCGCCGATGCGGGCGACGGCGGCGGCCAGCCGGGTCACCGCGTTCTCCGTGTTCACGCGGGAGCCGTGGCCGGCCCGGCCGCGCGCCCTCAGGCGCAGCCAGGCGGTGCCGCGCTCACCGGCCGCGATCGGGTAGATCTCCCGGCCGGTGCCGTCGTGGAAGGTGAACGCCCCGGACTCGCTGATCCCCTCGGTGCAGCCCTCGAACAGCTCGGCGTGCCGGTCGGCGAGGAAGCCCGAGCCGTCCTCGGCGCTGTCCTCCTCGTCGGCGGTGAACGCGATCACCACGTCGCGGCGCGGGCGCACGCCCTGCCGGGCCCAGGCGCGGACCACGGCGAGGATCATCGCGTCCATGTTCTTCATGTCGACCGCGCCCCGGCCCCACACGACACCGTCGCGGACCTCGCCGGAGAAGGGGTCGACGCTCCAGTCCCCGGCGCGCGCGGGCACCACGTCGAGGTGGCCGTGGACGAGCAGCGCGGGCGCCGACGGGTCGGTCCCCTCGATCCGGGCGACGACGTTGGTACGGCCCTCGGTGCGCTCCAGCAGCAGCGGGGCCAGGCCCGCCCCGGCGAGCTGTTCGGCGGCGTACTCGGCGGCCGGGCGCTCCCGGCAGTCGCCGCCGCCCCGGTTGGTGGTGTCGATGCGGATGAGGTCGGAGGTGAACCGGACGACCTCGTCCAGTGCCAGTGCGTCAGCCATACTGTTCCTCCACGGCGGCCGAGGCGATCGTGGTGACCGCCTTGAAGGTGCGGATGCCCTCGTACATGGTGGCGCTGGTGTAGGCCACCTTCCGTTCCCCGATGCGGGACACGCCGGGGACGACGGTGGCGGCCATCGCCAGGTGCTCGGCGTCGAACTCGACCGCCACGGTGAACGGCCCCGCCTCCGCCGGTTCATGACGCACCGCCAGCTCGGCGGCCTGCTTCGCCGCGGCGCGGATGTCGGCGGCGGTGCGGGCGGGGGTGCGGCACACGGCCGCGTAGCGCGACACATGGTCCTTCACTGCCACCTTCAGCGCCTCGGGCGCGTAACCGAGCGCGTCCTCGCAGGCTAGGTCGTCGCCGGTGACGAGGACGACCGGCACCCCGTACTCGGCGGCCACCTGTGCGTTGAGCAGCCCCTCGCTGGCCCGTACGTCGTTCAGCCACACGCCGGTGATCTGGTTGGCGAGATACGTGTGCGCGAGGACGCCCTCCATGCCGGCGCCCGCGTGGTAGCCGATGAACGCGATGCCGTCCACGTCGCCGTGCTGCACGCCCTCCACCATGGACAGCGACTTGTGCCGTCCGGTGAGCATCTGCGCCCGCTCGTCCAGCCGCTCCAGGAGCAGGTTGCGCATCGACCAGTGGGCCTCGTTGATCAGCACCTCGTCGGCGCCGCCGTCGAAGAAGCCGAGCACGGCCGCGTTGACGTCGGAGGTGAACATCGACCGGCACCGCTCCCACTGCGGCGTCCCCGGCAGCACATCGCCCGGCCAGGTGACACCGGTGGCGCCTTCCATGTCGGCGCTGATGAGGATCTTCATGGTGCCTCACGTTACGCGTCGGCCGGGGAAGTTCCTATGAGGCGGAGAGCAGGTCGAGCGGCCGCCGGGCGGGGTGGGGAGCGTTCGGTTCGTGGTGAGTCGGGTGCAAGTAATGAAGGACATGGTGGGATTTCGTGGGGGGAGGAATTGAATTCATCACGATCAGGTCACTAGGGTCGGGCTTCGAACTTCCGATCGGGTACTCACCCAGAAGAAGGAGAGCGCTTCCGTGGCGTCCCACCGTCGACCCCGACAGCCCAGCCGCGCACGGGTGACCGTGCTCACGACCGCGGCGGCGGCAGCCGTGGCGATCAGCGCACAGGCGGCCAACGCGGCGCCCGGCGCGAAGCCGAGCAAGGACGAGGTCAAGTCCAAGGTCGACAAGCTCTACGAGGAGGCGGAGCAGGCCACCGAGAAGTACAACGGGGCCAAGGAGAAGCAGGAGAAGCTCCAGAAGGAGATCTCCACCATCCAGGACAACGTCGCCCGCGGCCAGCAGGATCTCAACGAGCTGCGCGACGGCCTGGGTTCGATGGCGGCCGGGCAGTACCGCACCGGCGGTATCGACCCCTCGCTCCAGCTGTTCCTGTCCGCCGATCCGGACGACTACCTGGACAAGGCCACCACCCTCGACCGGGTCAGCGGCCAGCAGGCCGACGCGCTGAGAAGGATCCAGGACAAGCAGCGGGAACTGGCCCAGCAGCGCGCGGAGGCCACCGCCAAGCTCAAGGACCTCTCCGCCACCCGCACCGAACTCGGCAGCCAGAAGCAGGCGGTGCAGGGCAAGCTCGCCGAGGCGCAGAAGCTGCTCAACTCGCTCACCGCGCAGGAGAAGGCGGCCCTGGCCGCCGAGCAGGACCGCGCCACCCGCGGCACCGAGCGCCCCGGGCTGAACGGCGGCGCGGGGAGCACCGGCGGCTCCGGCGACACCGGGGAGAGCGGCCACACGCCGGCCGCCGGCACCGGCCGGGCCGGCGCGGCCTTCGCCGCCGCCCAGAGCAAGCTGGGCAGCCCGTACCAGTGGTCCCACGCCGGCCCGTCCACCTTCGACTGCTCGGGCCTGACCTCGTGGGCGTACGCGCAGGCGAACGTGTCGATCCCGCGCACCTCCGAGGCGCAGGCCACCATCGGCACCCGGATCTACTCGCAGAGCCAGCTCCAGGTCGGCGACCTCGTCTTCTTCTTCAACGACATCCACCACGTCGGCCTGTACGCGGGCAACGGCCAGGTGCTGCACGCCCCGCGCAGCGGCACGGTCGTCCGCTACGAGTCGATGAGCACCATCGGCGGCCCGTTCATGTTCGGCGTCCGCGTCTGACCTGACACGCCTCCCGGCGCGCCCTCGGCGCGCTAGGGCCTCTCGTTTGGGTCATGCCGGGCTCGCGGGGTCTGGCACCGCACCTCGCGGCGTTGTCGTCGGTTGCCATGGCTCCGCCATGACGCCCTCCTCCGCCTTGCGAGGCACGGCACCAGACCCCGCTCCCTGATCCGGCCTGACCCAAACGAAAGACCCTAGACGGCCCGCTGGGAGGCGGCCGCGTCGGGGCGCAGATCGTCCAGGGTGAGCCGGTGGACCGGCGGTTCGGTCAGGACGACCCGGCCGGCGGCCTTCGGGCCGGGGCCCACATGGAGGAGTTCGCCCGGTTCCAGCAGCCGCCAGCCCGGATGGTCGTCCATGCGTTCGCTGGCCACGACGACGGCCCGCCGGTCGGTCAGGGTCTCGGAGTGGACGCGCATCCGCCCGTGGCTGCCGCTGTGGTCCAGGTGCCGGTCGCCGTGCAGACCGCCCGGCTCGCGGTCCAGGACGTACAGCTCATGGGTGTCGGGGTAGCGCAGCGCCCACAGTTCGTCCGGGGTGACGAGGACGAGGTTGAGGGCGTACAGGGGCAGGTTCCGGGCGATCCAGCGGGCGGCGTGCTCGATCCCGGCGGTGACGTCGCCGCCGTGGTTCCTGGTCTCCCGGGTGATCAGGGCGAAGAACCGCTCGGAGTCGGTGTCGCCGCGCACCAGGGAACGGTCGTCGCCGAGGTGGGCGTCGAGCCGGTCCAGGCCCTCGATGACGCCGTTGTGCGCGAACAGCCGCCCGTCCTGCTCGAAGGGGTGGGTGTTGCGGGCGTCCAGGCCGCCGGTGGAGGCGTAGCGGATGTGGGCGACGAAGGTCGCCGACTCCACCCGCCGCGCCTCCTCGGCGAACGCCCGGTCCTCGTACGCCGCGATCGGGGCCTTGTCGACGCGCGGCACGCCGTCCGCGGTGAAGCGGCCGAGGCCGGTGCCGTCGGGCTCCCGGTGGCTCTGGCGGCTGAGGCTGTCGGGGGCGTCCAGCAGCCAGAAGGTGGCGCGGGTGCGCCGCGGCGCGCTGCTGAGGCCGAACAGACGGCACATGGCGTCCTCCGGTGGTGGGGGGTACGGCCGGGACGGACCGGGGGCGGGCGGGCGGCTCCGGCCCGGAGCGACCGGCCCGGGGCGGTGGGGTCAGTCGCGGCCGGGGCGGCGCGGGTTCTTGGTCTCCGCGCCGTGGGCGAAGCCGCCGGCGTCGTCGGCGTCGCGGTGCGGCTCGCTCTGCTTGTCCAGCCTCGGCAGGATGCGGCGCAGATCGTCCAGCAGCAGGTCGGCCAGGTCGTGGCTGAACCCGTTGCGGACCACGATGCGCAGCACGGCCAGGTCGGTGCGGTTCTTCGGGAAGGTGTACGCGGGCACCAGCCAGCCGCGTTCGCGCAGCGCGGCGGAGACGTCGAAGACGCTGAAGCGGTCGATGTCCTCGCGCACCCGGAACGCGAAGACCGGGATGTCACCGCCGTCGGTGATCAGCTCGAACGGCCCGAGCCGGGCGATCTCGGCGGCCAGCCGGGTGGCGACGTCCCGGCAGGTGCGCTGCACGCGCCGGTAGCCGTCGAAGCCGAGGCGCAGGAAGTTGTAGTACTGGGCGACGACCTGGGCGCCGGGCCGGGAGAAGTTGAGCGCGAAGGTCGGCATGTCGCCGCCGAGGTAGTTGACGTGGAAGACCAGGCTGTCGGGCAGGGCCTCCCGGTCGCGCCACAGCGCCCAGCCGACACCGGGCATCACCAGTCCGTACTTGTGGCCGGAGGTGTTGATGGAGGCGACCCTCGGCAGCCGGAAGTCCCAGTGGAGGTCCGGGTCGAGGAAAGGCGCGATCATCCCGCCGGAGGCGGCGTCGACGTGGACGGGGATGTCGAGGCCGGTGCGCGCCTGGAGGTCGTCCAGGGCGGCGGCGATGCCGGCGACGGGCTCGTAGCTGCCGTCGAAGGTGGAGCCGAGGACGGCGACGACGCCGATGGTGTTCTCGTCGCACAGCTCGACGGCCGTCTCGGGGGTGAGGTGGTAGCGGTCGCCCTCCATCGGGACGTAGCGCGGCTCGACCTCGAAGTAGTCGGCGAACTTCTCCCAGCAGATCTGGACGTTGACGCCCATGACCAGGTTGGGCCGGTCGGTGGGCCTGCCCTCGGCGCGGCGCCGCTCCTGCCAGCGGCGTTTGAGGGCGAGGCCGCCGAGCATGGCCGCCTCGCTGGAGCCGGTGGTGGAGCAGCCGACGGCGTCGCGCGGGTCGGGGGCGTGCCAGAGCCGGGCGAGCATGTGCACGCACCGGATCTCGAGTTCCGCGGTCTGCGGATACTCGTCCTTGTCGATCATGTTCTTCTCGGCGCACTCGTCCATCAGCCGCCGCGCCTCGGGCTCGGCCCAGGTGGAGACGAACGTGGCGAGGTTCTGCCGGGCGTTGCCGTCGAGCATCAGCTCGTCGTGCACCACCTGGTAGGCGGTGGACGGCTCCATCTCGCCGTCCGGCATCGCGTACCGGGGCACCCGGAGGGGTTCCCGGCTGAAGACGGGGTTGACCGCCAGATCGCGGCTCTCGCCGTGGCCGCCGTGGGGGTGCCTCACCGTCATGCGCGCTCCTGAAGTACGTCGCCGGCCTCGCCGGCGGGCCTGGTGGGATGCCGCACCGGCCGCGGTGTCCCGGCCGCCGGGCCGGAGCCGGGCGGCCGGTGCGCCTCGGTCAGCGCTCCAGGAAGTCGAACAGCTCTTCCCAGCGGCGGGTGATGGTGTCCGGGTCGAAGCGGCGCACGCTGCGCAGGGCCTGTTCGCCCATCGCGTCGCGCAGCCGCTCGTCGGACATCAACCGTACGAGATGACGGGCGAGTTCGGTGGTGTTGCCGGGGCGGGCCAGCAGCCCGTCCTCCTCATGGGCGACGATCTCGCGCACACCCGGCGCGCAGTCGAAGGCCACGCACGGCACTCCGGTGGCCATCGCCTCCAGCAGCACCAGCGGGAAGCCCTCGCCCCGGGAGGACTGGACGAAGAGGGAGGAGGCGCGCAGCGCCCCGGGCACGTCGTCGGTCTGCCCGGCGAAGTCCACCGAGTCCTCCAGGCCCGACTCGGCGCAGCGGCGGCGCAGTTCGTCCTCGGCCTCGCCCTTGCCGTAGATCCGCAGGGTCCAGCCGGGCTGCTTGGCCACGGCCTCGGCCCAGGCGTCCAGCAGCAGGTCGACGCCCTTCTCGTGGGAGAGCCGGCCGATGCTCGCCACCACCTTGGCGGTGCGCGGCGAGGGCTCGCCGGGCACGACGGGCAGCGGGTTGGGCATGAAGCCCATGTTGTTCAGGCCCTCGCCCACCCAGCGGTCGGCGTCCTCCTGGGTGAGGGCGAGCAGCCGGTCGACGTCCTTGAAGTACCGCTTCACCCGGGCGAAGCGGGACGACTTGCGGCAGGTCTCGAAGGACTCGTGGGTCATGCCGATCACGGGGTGCCCGGCGGTGTCCGCGAGCGCCACCCACTCCATCGCCCACACCTGCGGCACGATGATCACCGCGCCCGGCGCCGCCGCGCGGAACAGCCCGGTGAGCCGGGAGGCGGCGGCGCGCATGTGCGTCTCGTGGCGGCGCACGGCCGGGTCGAGGGAGCCCAGCGGGCGGCGCGGGCGGGGGCGGCCCGGCGGCCGGCGGGCGTACAGCGTGACCGTGCGGAACGGGGGCTGCTCGCCGAGGTCCATCGGGTGGTTGGCCGGGGCGATGCCGACGACGGTGACCCGGTGGCCGCGGGCGGCCAGCAGGCCGGCCAGCTGGGTCTGCCAGCGGCCCACGCCGCCGAGTTCGTTGACCTCGTTGGCCACGAAGAAGATGTCGCGCTGGGTCATCGGGCCTCTCCCGCGGGGCCGAAGAAACGGTCCACGATCTGCGCCGCGGCGTCCCCGCGGTCGTACTCACCGTACTTGTCCACGAACTCCTTCAGCCGCGCCTCGTACTTCACGCGCAGGCCGGCCAAGTCGCCGAGCGCGGCGAAGAGTTCGTCCGGGGTGCGCGGGACAGGGCCGGGCGCCTCGGCGAGCAGGTCGAAGTAGGTGCCGCGGGTGTCCTCGGCGTACTCCTCCCAGTCGTAGGCGTAGAAGACGATGGGCCGTCGCAGGAGCGCGTAGTCGAACATCACCGAGGAGTAGTCGGTGATCAGGGCGTCGGCGAGGAGCATCAGCGGGGTGATGTCCGGTTCGCCGCTGACGTCGATCACCCGGCCGGCGACCGCGGGGGGCAGGGTGAGCCGGTTCAGGTAGTGCGCCCGGACCAGCAGGACGCAGTCGTCGCCGAACCGGGCGGCGAACTCCTCGACGTCGAAGGGGAATTCGAAGGTGCGCACCTTGCCGCCCGGCTGGCTGCGGAAGGTCGGCGCGTACAGCAGCACCCGCTTGCCCGGCTCGATGCCGAGGCGTTCGGCGAGCCGCAGCGCCTGGGGGTCCTGCGTCTCGCTCTCCCGGGCCCGCACCAGCGCGTCGTTGCGCGGGTAGCCGGTGCGCAGCAGCTTGTGCTCGGGGATGCGGTAGGCGCGGGCGAGGGTGCGCACGTCGTGCTCGCCGCGGACCACGAAGTGGTCGAAGCGGTCCAGGGCCTGCTGGTAGGCGCGCTGCTCGGCCTCGGACAGCATCCTGAGGCCGGGCTCGTCGAAGCCCATCCGCTTCAGCGCGGAGCCGTGCCAGGTCTGGATGTACGTCGTCTCGGGGCGCTTGGTCAGGCGCAGCGGGTAGCCCTGGTTGTCGATCCAGAACTCGGCCTGGGCGAGCGCCTTCAGGTACCGCCACGACCAGCGGCGCACCAGTTCCGCGTCCTCGGGGAAGCCGCTGGGGCGGTCGCCGGCGTAGGACCAGATCGGGGTGACGGGCGTGCCGCGGCGGCGCAGCTCCTCGTAGATCGCGCGGGGGCTGTCGCTGTACTGCTTGCCGAGGTGGCTCTCGAAGACGACCGTGCCCTTGCGGACGGGCAGCCTGGTCAGCATCCGCTCGTAGACCTGGAGCTTGCGGGCGCCGGAGTTCAGTTCGCGGCGCACGGCGCGCGCCTTGCGGTAGGCGCTCTTGGCGGCGCGGGCGGGGCGGCCGTGCAGGTTGCGTTCGACGGCGGCGCGGCCGGCCTGGGCGAACTTGCCCTCCTGGGTGAGCCGGAAGGCGAGGTGGCCCTTGGCGGACACCTGGGCTTCGAGACGGTCGGCCATGAGCCGGGTGAGCCGCGGCCGCACCGGCACGGACCGGGCGTCCTCCAGGTCCACGGCGCCGACGGTGAGCCTGCTGGTGGTGCGCTTGCCGTCGGCGGTGAGGTGCAGCCGTACGTCCCAGACGTCGTCGATGATGCCGAGCGGCCTGAGCAGCCGGGCCAGCGGGACCTCGGCGCGCCAGGTGACGGCCTCGCCCTCGTGGCGCGGGGCGGGCACCGGGAAGCGGAAGGTCTGCAGGCTGCGGCGGCGGGCCTTGAACTCCAGCTCGGCGCTGAGTTCGGCGTCCGCGGGGATGGTGTGCAGCGGGTTGACGATCCGGCCGGCCAGGGTGACCTCGCCGCCGTGGACGGTGTACTCGGTGAGCCGGTTGCGCAGGAACATCTGGTTCAGCCGCTTGGCGTGGTAGCCGAGCGGGGTGACGTCGAGGACGGCGCGCATCTCGGGGTCCTCGAGGTGGCGGCCGGTCCAGTAGACGCGGCCGTCGCGCTCGACCAGCGGCGTGGCGATCTTGCCGCGGTTGAGCAGCGCGTCGATGGCCGGCATCAGGTCGGTCCAGTCCTCGCGCAGCAGCAACTGGGCGCAGATGGCGTGGATCTTGTCGAGTTCGGCGTACGCCGCCTCGGGGAAGTCCTGGATGTAGTCGCGGGCCAGTTCGGCGAAGCGGTGCCGGTAGTCGTCGTCCAGGAAGGGCAGTTCGCGCAGGTAGAGCACGAGGTCGTGCTTGAGGAACTTGATGTCCTTGCGCAGCTTCAGCTCGTCCTGGCCCTGGCGGTCCAGGATGGCGTCGATCCGGCGGTGGATCTCGACCCGGTGGGCGAAGTTGCTGATCTCGCCGCGGCGGTTGCTGATCGACTTCACGGCCGTCTTCTGGACGACGTTCCAGTGGTAGACCGTGTTGGGGATGAGGGTGATCCGCTCGGCGGCCAGATAGGCCTGGGCGGAGAAGAGCAGGTCCTCGTAGTGGATGCCGCGCGGGAAGGCGAGGTCGTTGTCGAGCAGGAAGCCGCGCCGGTAGCACTTGTTCGTGGACAGGGTGTCGAAGACGAACAGGTCCGGCAGCTCGGCGACGGAGTCGAGGGTGCGGGTGCTGCGGTACAGCCACGGGTACCAGGGGGTCCGCTTGCCGTGCCGGTTGTCGGTGTGAACCCGCACACACAGGCCGGAGACGAGGTCGGCGCCGGTGCGGTCGGCCGCGTCGACCATGTTGCGGCAGGCGTTCTGCTCCAGCGTGTCGTCGCTGTCGAGGAACATCACGTACCGGCCGCGGGCGACCTTGACGCCCTGGTTGCGGGGCTCTCCGCAGCCGCCGCTGTTCTCCGGCAGCCGGATCGCGCGGACCTTGCCGGGGTGGGCGGCGGCGAGCGCCTGGGCGACCTCGAAGGAGCCGTCCGTCGAGCAGTCGTCGGCGATGACCACCTCGACATTGCGCAAAGTTTGCTCGAGGACGGAACCTACGGCCGTCGGAAGTCTGTCTTGGTCGTTGTAGACGATGACGACAACACTGACGTCCGGATCGGGCGCGACGGTCGACACGGCCACCTCTCGTCTCTGTTCCGTTCGGGGTGTGGCGGGGTGGACGTAACCCTACAGGCAGTAGGGGGAGCGACCTTCCCCCACCCCCCTCAAACTACGTCAATGCGACAATACGCCACTGGCCGGACACGCTGAGCCCCCCTGTCGCCGCCGGACCATCACCGTACGCGCACGGCCACGCGGCGCCTGGCCGGCCGTCCCACCGGTCCCGCGGCGCGGAAGGCGAGCCGGGACGGCGGCCCCGCCGCCCGCACCGCCCCGGCCGGCGGCGTCATGGGCACGGGATTCTCGGCTCGGCGGCGACTGCCAAGGGCCGGGCGCGCTGCGCCGCCGACCCTCGCGAGCCCCCGCTCGGGCTCCTCGCTCCACGGCTTCCCGTTCGCCTTCACACATCCGCCTTCACACATCTGACGCACACCCCACGACGAACCCGCACCGAACGCACACCTCGTCCGACGCGGTGCACGCCTCGGCCGAGGTGCCCGGCGGGCGAGGAAGGACGGAGAGACATGTGAATCCGGCCCGGGCCGCCCGCCCGCTGGAGGGGGGACCGGCGGGGGCCGGGCGGCTAACGCGGCGAACCGGTGGCCGCCCGGACGTCCGGGTCCCAGACGACGGGCACCCGGTCGCCGTGACGGAACTCCAGGACCGGGCAGCCGAGTTCGAGGACCTGGGAGGCGATGCGGGCGCTCTCGCCGACGCTCAGGCCGGGCAGGGCCTCCGGGAGCCCGCGGGCCGGTTCCCCGGCGCGGGGGAAGTCGGTGTGCGGGGCGAAGGCTGGGACGACCCGCTCGACGGCCCAGCGGTCCCACGCGGCGCCGTGCGCCCGCGACGCCCCGGCGGCCGGGTCGCCGCGCAGGCCGTCCGCGTCGGCGGCGAGCACCAGCAGCCGTGCGCGGCCCGGACCCACCAGCGGGTACGCCCACCACAGGACGTCGAGGCGGTCCCGCCCGGGGACGGTCAGCCGGGCACGGCCCGCGGCCGGACGGGACAGCGGCCCGCCGCGAGAGAACGCCGGTCCGGACCCGAGCCCGTCCAGAGAAAGCTCCGGTCCTGGCCCCAGCCCGTCCAGGGAAAACTCCGGTCCTGACCGGAGTCCGTCCAGGGAGAGCGCCGGTCCTGACCGGAGTCCGTCCGGCGAGAGCCCCCATGCGGACCCGAGTCCGCCGTAGGCGCGGCGGCACGGGTCCGGCGGCTCGTCGTCCTCGTCGGGCAGCGCGCCGGAGACGGGCAGCAGATCGGTGGCGGGGCGGCCGATCGCCTCCTCCTCGGGGAAGCCGAACATCTCCCGGGCGCCCCGGCTCCAGTGCGACACCAGGCGGTCACGGCCCACCACGGCCACGGCCGGCGCGACCCGGCGGGCGGCGGGGCGCCCCGCGACGGCGACGCTCCCCTCCGGGCGGCCGCGAGGCGCGTTGCTCTCGGTGCCACGGTCCATGGCGCAGGCCCCTCTCCCCACGGCTCCGCACGATCTGCTCCCCCGCCCACCACGGTACGGCGCGGCCGGGTCGCGACGCGCGGCGATTTCCGGAATTGGCCGCGGCCCGCTCCGGCCGCCGTCAACCGCACGCCGACCGTGCGATTTCACGCGCCCACCGTGCAATTCCACGGGCCGGCCGGGCGTCGCGCGCCGGGCCGGCCGGGCGTGCCGCACGGAGCGGTCGCGCCCCGCCGCCGGCCGGCTCAGTCCTCGTGCCCGAGCTGCAGGTCCCGCTCCGTACGGCCGCCGCCCGCCACCTGGAGCACCGTGGCGACCGGCGGGTAGCCGGCCGCGATGACGGTGTACTCGCCGGAGGACAGGTCCACGAACCGGAACGTCCCGTCCGCGCCGGTGGTGAGGGTGTCGACGACGTTCCCGGCGGCGTCGAGCAGCGTCACCCGCGCCTCCTCGACCGGCCGGCCGCCGCTGGCCCGGACGGTGCCGCGCAGCACGGCGCCGCCCGCCAGCTCCACGTCCTGGCGGGTCTCGCGCGAGGCCTGGACGCTGACGGGCAGCGCCGCCGGGCGGAAGGCGGGCGCGCTGGCGGCGAGGGTGTACTCGCCGGCGACCAGCTCGGTGATGACGTAGCCGCCCTCGCGTCCGCTGCGGGTGGTGGCGACGACCTCGCCGTGCACGTTGGTGAGGGTGACGGTGGCGTCCCGTACGGGGGTGCCGTCGGCCGTGCACACGGTGCCGGCGAGGCGTCCGGCGCCGCCGAGGACGACGTCGAGTTCGACGGGCCGTTCGCCGACGGTCACGGACACCGCCTGCGGCTGGTGCCCGCCGGCGGCGGCGATCAGCACGTACGAGCCGGTGCCGGGCGTGGACAGCGCGTACCGGCCGTCCTCGCCGCTCGCGCCGCGCCCGATCTGCCGGCCCGCGATGTCGATCAGGGTGAGCGCAGCGCGCGGTACGACGGTGCCGTCGGCGTGCTGCACGGTGCCGCACACGGGGACGCCCGCCGGGTACGGCGCGCGGGCCGGCGGCACCGCGTTGTCGCGGACGGGGGCGGCGGTGTGCAGCGGCGCGGTGTCGGTCTCGAAGGCGGACGGGGCGGGGGTGTTGTGGGACACCAGGGGTTTCTCCTTGAGGAAGAAGGCGATGACCGTGCCGAGGACGAGCACCGGCACGAGGTAGAGGAAGATCCGCGGCATGGCGTCGGCGTACGCCTGGATGTAGGCGTCGCGCAGGCCCGCCGGGAGGGCGCGCACCGCCTGCGGGGTGATCGACTCGGCGTCGGGCAGGGCCGCGCCCGCGCGGGCGGGGAGGCGGTCGCGCAGGGCGTCGGTGAGGCGGCCGGCGAAGAGGGTGCCGAAGACGGCGGCGCCGACGCTGCCGCCGATCTGCCGGAAGTAGTTGTTGGCGCTGGTCGCGGTGCCGAGGTCGGCGGGGCGCACGGAGTTCTGCACGGCGAGGACCAGGACGGGCATCACCAGGCCGATGCCGGCGCCGAGCACGGCCATCCAGAGGCTGTAGTGCAGGCGGGGCGTGTCGGTCTCCAGCCGGGACAGCAGCCACATGCCGACGGCGGAGAGGGCTCCGCCGAGCAGGGGGTAGAGCCGGTAGCGGCCGGTGTGGCTGATGAGCTGCCCGGAGACGATGGAGGCGCCGACGATGCCGCCCATCATGGGCAGCATGAGCAGGCCGGACTCGGTGGCCGAGGCGCCGTCCACCATCTGGAGGAAGGTCGGCAGGTAGCTGGCCGCGCCGAACAGGGCGACGCCGATGACGAGGCCGACCAGGGCGCTGACGTTGAAGACGGAGTCGCGGAAGAGCCGCAGCGGGATGAGGGGTTCGGCGGCGAAGTGCTCGGCGACGACGAAGAGGACGGCGGCCGCGGCGGCGCCCGCGCCGAGACCCCAGATGACGCGCGAGTTCCAGGCGTACTCGGTGCCGCCCCAGCTGGTCAGCAGGACCAGGCAGGTGGAGGCGGCGGCGAGCAGCAGCGCGCCGAGGACGTCGAAGCGCGCCCTGACGCGCGGCCTGGGCAGTTTCAGCACGGCGGTGACGACGGCCAGGGTGATCAGGCCGAAGGGCACGTTGACGTAGAAGCACCAGCGCCAGGAGAGGTGGTCGGTGAAGTAGCCGCCGAGCAGGGGGCCGGCGACGGAGGCGAGACCGAAGGCGGCGCCGATGAGGCCCATGAACCGGCCGCGCTGCCGGGGCGGCACGATGTCGGCGATGATGGCCTGGACGCCGATCATGAGCCCGCCCGCGCCGATGCCCTGCACCGCGCGGAAGGCGATCATCTGGTCCATGGTCTGCGCGCGGCCGGCGAGCGCGGAGCCGATGACGAAGACCAGGATGGCGAACTGGAAGACGCCCTTGCGGCCGATGAGGTCGCCGAGCTTGCCGTAGACGGGCAGTCCGACGGTGGCGGTGAGCAGATAGGCGGTGATGGCCCAGGACATCTTGTCCAGGCCGTGCAGCTCGCCGACCACCTTGGGCAGGGCGGTGGCCACGATCATCTGGTCGAGCGCGGCGAGCAGCAGCGCGAGCATCAGCCCGACGAAGACGAGCCGCACCCGGCGGGGGCTGAGGGCGGGGGCGGCCTCAGGCGCTTCGGCGCGGGGATCGGGGGGCGCGGAGGGGGTGTCCGGTGGGGTGGCGCCGGTGTCCGGGGGCGCCGCCACCGGTTCGTCCTGCACCAGAGTGATCCCGCCCACGTACCTCTCCCTCGTCGACCTGCCGCGCAATTTCCGCGCGTGAAGCGACAACTACGGGCAGGTGCGACGAGTTACGGCATATCTCCGGACAACGGTGAGATCACCCGAACCGGTGACGGCCCAACAGAGGCTTTTCTACGGGGAGTTGAGGCGCGGAACTACTTCTCGACCTCGGCGGCGAGCTTGGCGAGCAGGGCGTCGTAGATGCGGCCGAGGCCCTTGGGGGCGAACGTCTTCTCGAAGAAGCCGCCGATGCCGCCGGCGCCCTGCCAGGTGGTGGTGACGACGACGCGGGAACCGCCCTCGCCGGCCGGGGTGACCCGCCAGGTGGTGACCATGGAGGAGTTGCGGTCCTTCTCCACCAGCTCGCCGTCGGTGGGCTCGGTGACCTCCAGCAGGCAGTCGCGCACGCGCTTGCTGGTGGCCTGGAGCTTCCAGTGGACGAGGGTGCCCTCGCCGTCGCCGCCCTCGCGCACCTCGTACTCGCTGAACTGCTCGGGCAGCAGCCTCTCGCGGGTGCCGCTGTAGTCGGCGAGGGCGTCGAACACCTTCTCCGCGTCCGCCGCGACGACCCGCTCCGTAGTGGCCTCGACCTGCGCCATGGGGTTCCTCCAGGACATCCGTTGTCAGGGTTGGACCAAGCCAACCACCCCGCTCCCCGGCCGCCCAAATCGGGGTGCGGCAAGTGATCGCGGTGCCTTGCGGGACGGTCGCGAACGGCGTCCGAACAGCGCCCGAACGGTCGTCCGCACGATCAAGGGAACAAGTGTTCTATTCTGAGGCCAGTGCAACCGAGGAGGCGTCATGCGCTGGGACAACCTCACAGCGAACCCCGCGGACTCCGACCGCCCCGCCGACCACGCGGGCCCCCGGGACCGGGCCGCCCCCGCGAACTCCGCGGCCCCCGGCGACCCCGCCGACCCCGACGGCAGGCTCGAGACCGCCGACCCCGACGGCAGGCCCGAGACCGCCGACCCCGACGACAGGCCGGAGACCGGACGCGGCCGCCCGGCCGACGCCGCGCTGTTCGGCGCGGACGCGGTCACGACCCGCACCTTCGACACACCCGAGTTCCGCGGGATCACCTTCCACGAGATCCGGGCCCGTTCGATCATCAACCGGGTGCCGGGCGCCTCCCGGATGCCGTTCGAATGGACGGTCAACCCGTACCGCGGCTGCACCCATGCCTGCGTCTACTGCTTCGCCCGCAAGACGCACAGCTATCTGGACCTGGACACGGGCCTCGGCTTCGACAGCCAGATCGTGGTGAAGGTGAACGCGCCCGAGCTGCTGCGCCGCCAGCTCGCCTCGCGCCGCTGGCAGGGCGAGCACATCGCGATGGGCACGAACGTCGACTGCTACCAGCGCGCCGAGGGCCGCTACCGCCTGATGCCGGGCATCCTGTCCGCGCTGCGCGACTACGCGAACCCCTTCTCGATCCTGACCAAGGGCACCCTGATCCTGCGCGACCTGGACCTGCTCGTCCAGGCGGCCGAGGTCACCGACGTGGGCGTCTCGGTCTCGGTCGGCTTCACCGACCCCGAGCTGTGGCGCACCGTGGAGCCGGGCACCCCGGCCCCGGAACGCCGCCTGGACGTGGTGCGCACCCTCGGCGAGCACGGCATCGGCTGCGGTGTGCTGATGGCCCCGGTGATCCCCTTCCTGAGCGACCACCCGGACCAGCTGCGGGCGACGGTACGGGCGATCGCGGCGGCCGGCGCCACCTCCGTCACCCCGCTGACCCTGCATCTGCGCCCGGGCGCCCGCGAGTGGTTCACGGCCTGGCTCACCCACCACCACCCCCACCTGGTCCGCCGCTACGAACGCCTCTACGCCGACGGCGCCTACGCCCCCAAGTGGTACCAGCGCCGCATCACCCGCCAGGTCCACGACCTGGCCCAGGAATACGGCATAGGCCCCACCCACCGCACCTCCCACCGCCGCATCCCCCCGTCGCCCCCCGCCCCCGCCTCCCCGGAGCCGGTGCAGCTCTCGCTGATCTGACGGCGAGGAACGGCGGCGGCCACGCCTCGGGAGTGACGCCGATTCAGAGGGGCCACCGGGTACCAGCGTTGTGTAGATGATGTGGAGATAGTGCGGGTAGTATGGACGCTCGCCGGTGTCGCCGGGGCGTCGAGGTGCCCGGACGCCGTGCGCGGGTGGCCGCCGTACCGACGCGGCGTGCCCAGCCACCGGCCCCGTCGGCGCCGGTCACCTTCCCTGGGGGGACACATGACCAATCCGTACGCCATGCCGCCGCAGCCGGTCCGGCCAGCGCCCAAGTGGGCGCGCAAGCGGTACGCGTTGCCCGCGCTCGGACTCGCCCTCTTCGTCGGCGCGGGCATCGGCGCCGGCGGGCAGGACAGCGGGAAGGACGCGAAGCCCGCCGCCGCCAAGGTGCAGCCGGCGGCCACGGTCACCACCACGGCCACGGCCACCGCCGCTCCCACCGCCACCGCGACCGAGACGGTGACCGCCACGCCGACGGCCGTGCCGACGGTGACCGCGACGAAGACGGTCGAGGTGAAGGTGACCGTCACCGCGCACGCGGCCGCCGCGAACTCGGGCGGCAGCGGCGGTTCGTCCGGGAGCGGCGGCTCGGGGTCGTCGGGAGGGTCCGGGGGCGGCTCCGGTTCGTCGGGCGGTTCCGGCGGCGGGAACGGGGCCACCGCCAAGTGCAACGACGGCACCTACTCGTACGCCGCCCACCACCAGGGCGCCTGCTCGCACCACGGCGGCGTGGCCATCTTCTACAAGTAGGCACCCTCGTCCGGCGAGTGGGCCCACTACTCGTCTGAACCGTTTCGACACGCGGTCAGCTGAGATCGTTCGAGCGCATCGCTCGGAGCGATCGGGTCAAGAATGGTCGGAACACGTTCTTCCGGGGGTCGTTTCCGGGACGATGCGGCGAGGATCGCGAGCCCCGCGGTCCGCAGCCGCCCCGCCCCCGGAGGACCCATGAGAAAACGCGCTGCCGTGCTGTGCGGTGCCGTCGTCGTCCTGGCCGGTTCCGTCACGGCCGCCCCCGCCGAGGCCGGCCCGTCGCACGCCGCGGTCGCCGCCCCCGCCCTCAGGGCCGGCTGGAAGAAGTGCGGCACCGCCGACTACCCGACCCTGGAGTGCGCGGCCGTCCAGGTGCCGCTGGACTACGCGCGCCCCTCCGGGCAGAAGATCACCCTGGCCCTGTCGCGCGTGCCGCACACCGCGAAGACGTACCAGGGCCCCCTGTTGGTCAACCCCGGCGGGCCCGGCGGCAGCGGGCTCTCGCTCGCCGCCTTCGTGGCGTCCTCGCTGCCGAAGTCCGTCGCCGCCCAGTACGACGTCATCGGCTTCGACCCGCGCGGCGTGGGCGCGAGCAAGCCCGCGCTGGACTGCGCGCCCGGCTACTTCAACCCGGTGCGCCCGGACTCGGTGCCGAGCACGCCCGCCCTGGAGCGGGCCAACCTCGACCGCGTGAAGAACTACGCGGCGGCCTGCGGCAAGAAGCACGCGAACCTGCTGCCGTACATCAACACGGTCAACGCGGCGACCGACATGGACTCCATCCGCCGCGCCCTCGGCGCCGAGAAGATCAACTACTTCGGCTACTCCTACGGCACCTATCTCGGCGCGGTGTACGCGAAGCTCTTCCCCCAGCGGGTGCGCCGGCTGGTCCTGGACTCCGTGGTCGATCCGACCGGCGTCTGGTACGACGACAACATCCAGCAGGACTACGCCTTCGACGCCCGCCACCGCGCCCTCATGGCCTGGATCGCCAAGTACGACGCGACGTACCACCTCGGCACGGACCCGGCCCGGGTCGAGGCCAAGTGGTACGCCATGCGCGCGGCGCTCGCCGAGAAGCCGGCCGGCGGCAAGGTCGGCGCCTCGGAGCTGGAGGACACCTTCATGCCGGGCGGCTACTACAACGGCTACTGGCCCGACCTCGCGAAGGCGTTCGCGGCGTACGTGAACGACAAGAAGACCGGCCCGCTGGTCGACGCGTACGACACCTACGGCGCCGTGGACGCCTCCGGCGACAACGGCTACAGCGTCTACACCTCCGTGCAGTGCCGTGACGTGTCCTGGCCGCGGGACTGGCGGCAGTGGCGCAAGGACAACGCGGCCGTGTACGCCAAGGCGCCCTTCATGGCCTGGAACAACGCCTGGTACAACGCGCCCTGCGCCTTCTGGCCGACCGCCCCCGAGCGCCCCGTGGACATCGCCAACGCCGAGCTGCCGCCGGTGCTGCTGTTCCAGGCGACGAACGACGCGGCCACCCCCTACCAGGGCGGCGTGACGGCGCACCGTCTGCTGGCCCGCTCCAGCCTGGTCGTCGAGCAGGGCGGCGGCAACCACGGCATCACGCTCAGCGGAAACTCCTGCCTGGACCAGTACCTGACGGCGTATCTGACCGACGGCACGGTGCCGCGCGGCCGCGCCGGCGCGACGGCCGACGCGGTCTGCCAGAAGCTCCCCGACCCGAAACCCGGGGCGGCGAAGACCACGGCCACCAAGACGGCCGCCGGCGGCCAGGGCGAGACCTCACCGGGCGCGCTGCTGCACACCCTGGTCCGCTTCCACGGCTGAGCGCCCCTCCGGCCACCCCCGCCCACGACCCCGCCCCCGACGGGCCGTCAGACCTGGGCCTGGCGGCCCGTCGGGGGCGCAGGGCGCGGGGACCGTCGTCGCGTCCGGGTCCGTGGTCGACCACTGACCCGCTGTCAGACCCGTTGTCAGACCCGTGGTCCACCATGGACCCATGACCGGTCCGACGAGGTTCCCCGCCCCCTCCGGCGTCTCCCCCGCCGCGGGGCTCTCCCCTGCCGTCCGGAGGATGACGGCCACCGACTGCGAGCGCGTGGCCGAGATACGCGTCCAGGGCTGGCGCGACGCCTACCGGGGGCTGATACCCCGGTCGTACCTCGACGCGCTGAGCGTCGAGCGCGACGCCGAGCGCCATCGCACCCGGGTGGCGCGGGGTGACGCGCACCGGGTGGACCTCGTCGCCGAGGAGGCCGGACGGGTCGTCGGCTGGGCCTGCCACGGGCCGTACCGGGACGGCGAAGTGCGCACCGAGGACGCCGAGTTGTACGCCCTCTACGTGGCCCCCGGGCACCAGGGCCGGGGGGCCGGGCGGGCGCTGCTGACGGAGGCGGTGCGCCGCTGCGCGGCCGACGGCCGTCCGCGTATGTTCCTGTGGGTGCTCAAGGGGAACACCCGGGCGCGGCGCTTCTACGAGCGGGCCGGGTTCCGGGCGGACGGCGCCGAGGAACCGTTCGAGGCGGACGGCGTCACCGTGCCCGAGGTGCGGTACGCGACGGACCTGCGGGGCTGAGCCCTCACCCCCGCGCCGGGAGGACGGCCAGGGCGCGCACCGCCGCCTCGGCAAGGGCGGGGTGGGCCAGGGCCTCGGTGAGGACGGGGCGGGCGCGGGGGTCGCCCAGGGCGCCCAGGCCCTCCACGCAGGCGAGGGCGACCCGGCGGTAGGGGTCGTGGGGGCGCAGCCGGCGCTGGAGGGTGGTGATCAGCGCGGGCACGGACTCGGGCGCGCGCAGGCGCGTCAGCAGGCGCACCGGGTGCAGGGCGTAGGCGACGCGCAGTTCGTTGGTGGCCAGGGCCGCCGCCGCCCGGGCCGTACGCGGGTCGCCGAGGCGGGCCAGGGCGTACGCGGCGGCGGCGCAGCGCTGCGGGTCGCGGTGGTTCAGCAGCAGGACGAGGGCCTCGAAGGACCGCCGGTCGCCCGCGGCCCCCAGCCGGACGGCGGCCAGTTCGCGCGCCCACAGCGGCTGCCCGGGCGCGGTGAGGACCTCGGCCAGCTCGTCCGGGTCCTCGGCGGCCGCCAGATGCCGGAAGGCGGCCGTGTCGCCGGACTCCTGCCGTAAGCGCTCCGTGAGTGATCGCAACTCTTCGTCCACGAAGGCCAGCGTAGGGGCGCGGCGGGCGGCGCGGGACCCGGATGACGAAGACCCGGACCGCGAAGTCAGGGGGGTGGCGCGCTCGTTACCCACGGGTTAAGCTCAGACGAGCGAGTTACCCACTCGCACCGCCTCGCAGCGGCCTGGTGACGCAGCCGCCGCGAGTGCTGTCGGTTCGGTGCACCAGGTACGGCGTACGACTCCGCAGGACTCGTACGACAAGTACCGCTGTACCGCAGTACGACCCGGCTTCGGGACAGAGCCGGTCGGCTTCCCGCCGCTGCCCGGGCGTGTGCGCGCCCGCGGCGACCGGCGCCGGGCGTGTGCGCTCGTAGCCCGGAACACCCGCACCCGAAATTCCCTCACGCACCCGGTGCGCCCCTCGGCGCACCCGGTCGCGTTCCCAGTCGTCACCCCTCATTCCTGGAGTCCCGCGATGGCCGCTCCCCTCTCCGACAGCCCTCTGTCCCCGCTGAAGACGATCGCCGTGGTCGGTCTCGGCACCATGGGCGCCGGCATCACCGAAGTCCTCGCCCGGGCCGGCCGCGAGGTCGTCGGCATCGACGTCAGCGAGGCCGCGACCGCCAAGTGCGTCGCCGCCCTGGAGGCCTCCACCGCCCGCGCCGTGGAGCGCGGCCGGCTGACCGGGCAGGAGCGCGCGGACGTCCTCGCCCGTGTGCGCACCGCCACCGAACTGTCCGCCGCCGCCGACGCCGACCTGGTCATCGAGGTGGCCCCGGAGTCGTACGAGATCAAGCAGCAGATCTTCCGCGAGCTGGACACCGTCGTGCGGCCCGGCGCGATCCTCGCCACCGGCACCAACGCCCTGTCGGTGACCCGCCTGGCCGCCGACTCCGCGCACCCCGAGCGCGTCCTCGGCCTGCACTTCTTCAACCCGGCGCAGGCGATGAAGCTGGTCGAGGTGGTCTCCTCGGTGCTCACCGCGCCGCAGGCCGTCGCCGCCGTCACCGACCTCGCCCTGGAACTGGGCAAGGAGCCCGTCGCGGTGGGCGACCGGCCCGGGTTCGTCGCCGACGGGCTGCTGTTCGGCTACCTCAACCAGGCCGCCGCGATGTACGAGGCGAAGTACGCCTCCCGCGAGGACATCGACGCCGCGATGCGCCTGGGCTGCGGTCTGCCGATGGGCCCCCTGGCCCTGCTGGACCTGATCGGCGTGGACACCGCGCGTACGGTCCTGGAGGCCATGTACGCCGAGTCGCGCGACCGGCTGCACGCCCCCGCGCCGATCCTCAAGCAGCTCAGCGAGGCCGGGCTGACCGGCCGCAAGGCGGGCCGCGGCTTCTACACCTACGAGGCCCCGGGCAGCGCCACCGTCGTGCGGGACGCGCTGACCCCGCTGGAGGGCGGCGCGCTCGCCGCCGGCCGCCCGGTGCGCTCGGTGGGCGTGGCCGGGTCGGGCACCATGGCCTCCGGCATCGCCGAGGTCTTCGCCAAGGCCGGCTACGAGGTGGTGCTGGCCGCGCGCAGCGCGGAGAAGGCCCAGACCGCCAAGGCCCGTATCGGCAAGTCGCTTTCGCGCTCCGTCGACAAGGGCCGGCTGACCGCCGAGGCCGCCGCGCAGACCCTGGACCGGATCACGGCGACGGGCTCCTACGACGACTTCGCCGACGTGGACCTGGCCGTGGAGGCCGTCGCCGAGGACCTGGCCGTCAAGCAGCAGCTGTTCGCGACGCTGGACAAGGTCTGCAAGCCGGGCGCGGTGCTCGCCACCACCACCTCCTCGCTGCCGGTGGTCGCCTGCGCCCGCGCCACCTCGCGTCCCCAGGACGTGATCGGCATGCACTTCTTCAACCCGGCCCCGGCCATGAAGCTGGTCGAGGTCGTGCGCACGGTGCTGACCGCCGAGGACGTGCACGCCACGGTCCGCGAGGTGTGCGGGCGGATCAGGAAGCACCCCGTGGACTGCGGCGACCGGGCCGGTTTCATCGTGAACGCGCTGCTGTTCCCGTACCTGAACAACGCGATCAAGATGGTGCAGGAGCACTACGCGACGCTGGACGACATCGACGCGGCGATGAAGCTCGGCGGCGGCTACCCGATGGGGCCGTTCGAGCTGCTGGACGTGGTCGGCCTGGACGTCTCGCTGGCCATCGAGAAGGTGCTGCACCGCGAGTTCCGCGACCCGGGCCTGGCGCCGGCGCCGCTGCTGGAGCACTTGGTCGCCGCGGGCTGCCTCGGCCGCAAGACGGGCCGCGGCTTCCGCGAATATGCCCGCCGCTGAGCCGTCCGGCGACCGGCCGCCGGACGGCCGGGAGTGGGGTGGTCTGCTGGAGCCAGCCGCCCCGCCCCCGGCCGCCGGGGGCGGCGGAAGCCGGGGAGCCGCGCACCGGGCCGCGCACATGCAGTACGTTCGGGTCATGCCCCAGCCCGCCAAGTCCTCACGCACCCCCGCCACGTCCGACGCGCCGGAGAGCGCCGCCGGCTCCCGCGCCGCCGCCCAACGGCTCAAGATGCGCCGGGAGCTGGCCGCCGCCGCGATGGAGCTGTTCGCGACGAAGGGGTACGAGGCGACCACGGTCGACGAGATCGCCGCGGCGGCCGGGGTCGCCCGCCGCACCTTCTTCCGCCACTTCCGCTCCAAGGAAGAGGCGATCTTCCCGGACCACGACGACACCCTGATCCGCGCCGAGGCGGTCCTGAACGCCGCGCCCGCGCACGAGCACCCGCTCGACACGGTGTGCCGGGGGATCAAGGAGGTCATGAAGATGTACGCGGCGCGGCCGGACATCTCGGTGGCCCGCTACAAGCTGACCCGCGAGGTCCCGACGCTGCGCGAGGCGGAGATCGCCTCGGTGGCCCGCTACGAGCGGCTGTTCACGCGCTATCTGCTGGGCCACTTCGACGAGCGCGCGCACGCCGACGACGCCAACGACGACCCGCTGCTGGCCGAGGTCGCCGCCTCCGCGGTGGTCACCGCGCACAACCACGTGCTGCGGCGCTGGCTCAGGGCGGACGGGCAGGGCGACGTGGAGGCGCAGCTCGACCACGCCTTCGCGATCGTCCGCAAGACGTTCGGCACCGGGATCGGGGCGGGGCGCAGCACTCCGCCGGCGTCGGCGGCCCCCGCGGGGCCCTCCGGGGCGACGGTGTCCCACCAGGGCGAGGTGCTGGTCACGGTGGCCCGTACGGATGCTCCGCTGGACGAGGTCATGCGGACGATCGAGGAGGCTCTGAAGAGCCGCTGAGAGGTGTTGTCCGCCGGGCGCCCAGGGGGCGGTGGGGTCCGGTTTCGTGGGCGGGTGCGGGTGGTCTGTGGCTGGGCGCGCAGTTCCCCGCGCCCCTGGCAGGCGGCGGGCCTGCGGCCCTGCCACCCGCCGGCCCGCCGCCGGAAGTTCCCGCGCAAGTCCCCGCCCGAATACCCACCCCCGCTGTGATGACGGCCACCCCTCCGGGTGGCCGTTTTGGCATGTCAGAGGCCCTTTTCTGGGGGCTCCGACATGCCGTTCGATCGATCATCGCTCATTTGTTACGTAAAGATTTCGCCTGAGCGGAATTCCTGGCACTCAGTGCCTTGCCAGCTGACACGCGGTGTCATACGTTGAAGAGGTCCGAGCGGCCGGAGTGCGGCGAACCGCACGCACGCCGGCTGTCCCGGCAGACCGATGGCCTGCCCGCCCGGACGCCTGCGTCACAGGCACCCTCCCGCGCCACAAAGCGCTGCCACGCACCACCGAGCCGAACCGACGGCGCCCCTCCCGAAACACCCAGCAGCACCGACGTACCCCTCAGCGCCCCTCCCTCAGGGCGCTCATCGCCGGAGGCAACACCGTGACCGTGAAGGACATCCTGGACGCGATCCAGTCGAAGGACGCCACGTCCGCCGACTTCGCCGCTCTGCCGCTCCCCGAGTCGTACCGCGCGATCACCGTGCACAAGGACGAGACGGAGATGTTCGCGGGCCTGGACACCCGCGACAAGGACCCGCGCAAGTCGCTGCACCTGGACGAGGTGCCGCTGCCCGAACTCGGCCCGGGCGAAGCCCTGGTGGCCGTCATGGCCTCCTCGGTGAACTACAACTCCGTGTGGACCTCGATCTTCGAGCCGCTGTCCACGTTCGGCTTCCTGGAGCGCTACGGCCGCACCAACGAGCTGGCCAAGCGGCACGACCTGCCATACCACATCATCGGCTCCGACCTCGCGGGCGTCGTCCTGCGCACCGGCCCCGGCGTCAACGCCTGGAAGCCCGGCGACGAGGTCGTCGCGCACTGTCTGTCCGTCGAGCTGGAGTCGTCCGACGGCCACAACGACACCATGCTCGACCCCGAGCAGCGCATCTGGGGCTTCGAGACGAACTTCGGCGGCCTCGCCGAGATCGCCCTCGTCAAGTCCAACCAGCTGATGCCGAAGCCGGACCACCTCAGCTGGGAGGAGGCCGCGGCGCCCGGCCTGGTCAACTCCACCGCCTACCGCCAGCTCGTCTCGCGCAACGGCGCCGGCATGAAGCAGGGCGACAACGTCCTGATCTGGGGCGCCAGCGGCGGCCTCGGCTCCTACGCCACCCAGTTCGCGCTGGCCGGCGGCGCCAACCCGATCTGCGTGGTCAGCAGCCCGCAGAAGGCGGAGATCTGCCGGTCGATGGGCGCCGAGGCGATCATCGACCGCAACGCCGAGGGCTACAAGTTCTGGAAGGACGAGAAGACCCAGGACCCCAAGGAGTGGAAGCGCTTCGGCAAGCGCATCCGCGAGCTGACCGGCGGCGAGGACATCGACATCGTCTTCGAGCACCCCGGCCGCGAGACCTTCGGCGCCTCCGTCTTCGTCACCCGCAAGGGCGGCACCATCACCACCTGCGCGTCCACCTCGGGCTACATGCACGAGTACGACAACCGCTACCTGTGGATGTCGCTGAAGCGGATCATCGGCTCGCACTTCGCGAACTACCGCGAGGCCTGGGAGGCCAACCGCCTCATCGCCAAGGGCAAGATCCACCCCACCCTGTCGAAGGTGTACTCCCTGGAGGACACCGGCCAGGCCGCCCACGACGTGCACCGCAACGTCCACCAGGGCAAGGTCGGCGTGCTGTGCCTGGCGCCCGAGGAAGGCCTGGGCGTGCGCGACGAGGAGATGCGCGCCGAGCACCTCGACGCCATCAACCGCTTCCGGAACATCTGAGACACCGAGGTCATACATGACTGAGCGTCAGCCTGCCGGGGACCGGCGGGAGAAGGACCGGCCGTGGCTCATGCGCACGTACGCCGGTCACTCCACGGCCGAGGCGTCCAACGAGCTGTACCGGCGCAACCTCGCCAAGGGTCAGACGGGTCTGTCGGTGGCGTTCGACCTGCCGACGCAGACCGGCTACGACTCCGACCACATCCTCGCCCGCGGCGAGGTCGGCCGGGTGGGTGTGCCGATCGGGCACCTCGGTGACATGCGCCGGCTGTTCCAGGACATCCCCCTGGAGCAGATGAACACCTCGATGACGATCAACGCCACCGCCATGTGGCTGCTGGCGCTCTACCAGGTCGTCGCCGAGGAGCAGGGCGCGGACATCACCAAGCTCCAGGGCACGACCCAGAACGACATCGTCAAGGAGTACCTCTCGCGCGGGACGCACGTGTTCCCGCCCGGGCCGTCGCTCCGGCTGACGACGGACATGATCGCGTACACGGTCTCCCACATCCCGAAGTGGAACCCGATCAACATCTGCAGCTACCACCTGCAGGAGGCCGGGGCCACGCCGGTGCAGGAGATCGCGTACGCGATGTCCACCGCGATCGCCGTCCTGGACGCCGTGCGCGACTCGGGCCAGGTGCCCGAGGAGCGCATGGGCGACGTGGTGGCGCGGATCTCCTTCTTCGTGAACGCGGGCGTGCGCTTCGTCGAGGAGATGTGCAAGATGCGGGCGTTCGGCCGCATCTGGGACAAGATCACCCGCGAGCGGTACGGCATCGAGAACCCCAAGCACCGCCGCTTCCGCTACGGCGTCCAGGTCAACTCCCTCGGGCTGACCGAGGCGCAGCCGGAGAACAACGTCCAGCGGATCGTGCTGGAGATGCTGGCCGTCACCCTCTCCAAGGACGCCCGCGCACGCGCCGTGCAGCTGCCCGCCTGGAACGAGGCGCTCGGCCTGCCCCGCCCCTGGGACCAGCAGTGGTCCCTGCGCATCCAGCAGGTGCTCGCTTACGAGAGCGACCTGCTGGAGTACGACGACATCTTCGAGGGCTCGAAGGTGATCGAGGCGAAGGTGGCCGGCCTGGTCGAGGAGGTGCTCGCCGAGATCGACCACATCCAGGAGCTGGGCGGCGCGATGGCCGCCGTGGAGTCCGGCTACCTCAAGTCCCAGCTGGTCGCCTCGCACGCCGAGCGCCGGGCCCGGATCGAGTCGGGCCAGGAGAAGATCGTCGGCGTCAACATCTTCGAGGGCACCGAGCCCAACCCGCTCACGGCCGATCTGGACACCGCGATCCAGACGGTCGACCCGGCGGTCGAGGCACGGGTGATCGCCGCGCTGCAGAACTGGCGCGACACCCGCTACCAGCCGCCCTTCAACCACCCGCGCCCCTGCAAGGCGCTGGAGCGGCTGAAGGAGGCCGCCAAGGGCACCGAGAACCTGATGGAGGCCACCCTGGAGTGCGCCCGCGCGGGCGTCACGACCGGCGAGTGGGCCGGGGCGCTGCGCGAGGTGTTCGGCGAGTTCCGGGCGCCGACCGGGGTGTCCTCGGCGCCGGTGGCGGTCACCGCCGAGGCGGGCTCGGCCCTGTCGGAGGTGCGCCGCAAGGTGGAGCTGACGGCCCAGGACCTCGGGGTGGGCAAACTGCGCTTCCTGGTCGGCAAGCCGGGCCTGGACGGCCACTCCAACGGTGCCGAGCAGATCGCCGTGCGGGCCCGCGACGCCGGCTTCGAGGTGGTCTACCAGGGCATCCGGCTCACCCCGGAGCAGATCGTGGACGCCGCCCTGGCCGAGGACGTGCACGCGGTGGGCCTGTCCATCCTGTCCGGCTCGCACGCGCAGCTGGTGCCGGACGTGCTGGAGCGGCTGCGTGTGGCCGGTGCCACAGATATTCCGGTGATCGCCGGTGGCATCATCCCGAACGGTGACGCCGAAGACCTGCGGGCCGCCGGCGTGGCCGCCGTCTTCACCCCGAAGGACTTCGACATCACCGGCATCATCGGCGCGATCGTCGACGAGATCCGGAAAGCGAACAAGCTCGACCCCCTGGAGGTCCCCGCATGACGACGCCTGTCAACCGCCTGCGCCCGCGGCGCTCGTGTCTGGCGGTCCCCGGCAGCAACCCGCGCTTCCTGGAGAAGGCGCAGGGCCTGCCCGCCGACCAGGTCTTCCTGGACCTGGAGGACGCCTGCGCGCCGCTGGCCAAGCCCGAGGCGCGGCACACCATCGTCAAGTTCCTCAACGAGGGCGACTGGACGGGCAAGACCAGGGTCGTGCGCGTCAACGACTGGACGACCGAGTGGACGTACCGGGACGTCGTGACGGTGGTCGAGGGGGCCGGCCCGAACCTCGACTGCATCATGCTGCCGAAGGTGCAGAACGCCCAGCAGGTCGTCGCCCTCGATCTGCTGCTCACCCAGATCGAGAAGACCATGGGCTTCGAGGTCGGCCGGATCGGCATCGAGGCGCAGATCGAGAACGCCCAGGGCCTCAACAACGTCAACGAGATCGCGCAGGCCTCCCCGCGCATCGAGACGATCATCTTCGGCCCGGCCGACTTCATGGCGTCGATCAACATGAAGTCGCTGGTCGTGGGCGAGCAGCCGCCCGGCTACCCGGCGGACGCCTACCACTACATCCTGATGAAGATCCTGATGGCCGCGCGCGCCAACGACCTCCAGGCGATCGACGGCCCCTACCTCCAGATCCGCAACGTCGACGGCTTCCGCGAGGTGGCCGGCCGCGCCGCCGCGCTCGGCTTCGACGGCAAGTGGGTGCTGCACCCCGGCCAGGTGGACGCGGCCAACGAGGTGTTCTCGCCCTCCCAGGAGGACTACGACCACGCCGAGCTGATCCTGGACGCGTACGAGTACTGCACGTCCGAGGCGGGCGGCAAGAAGGGCTCGGCGATGCTCGGCGACGAGATGATCGACGAGGCCAGCCGCAAGATGGCCCTGGTCATCGCGGGCAAGGGGCGGGCGGCCGGCATGCGGCGCACGTCGAAGTTCGAGATCCCGGAGGCCTGAGCGCGATGCAGTTCGGACGCACCTACGAGGAGTTCGAGGTCGGGGCCGTCTACAAGCACTGGCCCGGGAAGACGGTCACGGAGTACGACGACCACCTCTTCTGTCTGCTCACCATGAACCACCACCCGCTCCACATGGACGCGAACTACGCCGAGTCGACGACCGACTTCGGCAAGAACGTCGTCGTGGGCAACTACATCTACTCCCTGCTGCTCGGCATGTCCGTCCCGGACGTCTCCGGCAAGGCGATCGCCAACCTGGAGATCGAGTCGCTCAGGCACGTGGCGCCGACCTTCCACGGCGACACGATCTACGGCGAGACGACCGTGCTGGACAAGTGGCCGTCGAAGTCGAAGAACGACCGCGGCATCGTGCACGTCGAGACCAAGGGCTACAAGCAGGACGGCACCCTCGTGTGCGTCTTCCGCCGCAAGGTGATGGTGCCGACCGAGACGTACATCAAGGAGCGCGGCGGCGAGCAGCCCGGCCGCCCGGAGCTGAAGGCGCAGGAGAAGTAGAGATGAGCCGTCTCGCCCAGACCCACGGCCTCACGGACGTCCAGCAGGAGATCCTCTCCACCGTCCGCGACTTCGTGGACAAGGAGATCATCCCGGTCGCGACCGAGCTGGAGCACCGCGACGAGTACCCCCAGCAGATCGTGGACGGACTGAAGGAACTCGGCCTCTTCGGCCTGATGATCCCCGAGGAGTACGGGGGCCTGGGCGAGTCTCTGCTGACGTACGCGCTGTGCGTGGAGGAGATCGCCCGCGGCTGGATGTCGGTGTCCGGAATCATCAACACCCACTTCATCGTCGCGTACATGCTCAAGCAGCACGGCACGCAGGAGCAGAAGGACCACTTCCTGCCGAGGATGGCGGCCGGCGACATCCGGGGCGCGTTCTCGATGTCGGAGCCGGCGCTCGGCTCGGACGTGTCGGCCATCTCCTCCAAGGCGGTCAAGGACGGCGACGAGTACGTCCTGACCGGCCAGAAGATGTGGCTGACCAACGGCGGCACCTCGTCGCTCGTCGCGGTCCTGGTCCGAAGTGACGAAGGTCACCCCGAGGGCACCGCGCCGCACAGGTCCATGACGACCTTCCTGGTGGAGAAGGAGCCCGGCTTCGGCGAGGTCCGGCCCGGCCTCACCATCCCCGGGAAGATCGACAAGATGGGCTACAAGGGCGTCGACACCACCGAGCTGATCATGGACGGCCTGCGCATTCCCGCGGACCGCGTGCTCGGCGGGGTCACCGGCCGGGGCTTCTACCAGATGATGGACGGCGTCGAGGTCGGCCGGGTGAACGTGGCGGCCCGTGGCTGCGGTGTCGCGCAGCGTGCCTTCGAGCTGGGTGTGCGGTACGCCCAGCAGCGCAGCACCTTCGGCAAGCCGATCGCCCAGCATCAGGCCATTCAGTTCAAACTGGCCGAAATGGCCACCAAGGTCGAGGCCGCGCATGCCATGATGGTGAACGCGGCCCGCAAGAAGGACTCCGGGCAGCGCAACGACCTCGAGGCCGGTATGGCCAAGTACCTGGCCTCGGAGTACTGCAAGGAGGTCGTGGAAGACGCCTTCCGTATCCACGGCGGATACGGCTTCTCCAAGGAGTACGAGATCGAGCGCCTCTACCGCGAGGCGCCGATGCTGCTCATCGGTGAAGGTACCGCCGAGATCCAGAAAATGATCATCGGCCGCAGGCTGCTCGAAGAGTATCGGTTCCAAGGCTGATTGTCCGCGTACGGGGTGTTTTCGCCGAGAAGAAGATCACACCCCGTCAGCGGTTACCGGCCGCCGACTCGGCTTCCCGGCTTACCCAGTTGTGGCCCTTAACCGCTACGATCGCGGAAAGCCGCCGTCCCCCGTCGAACAGCGCGGCATCATCCGCTACGAAGGTCATCCATGCCCCACAGCCAAACCTCTGCACCTCGCGACAGCCTCGCCGGCGTACGCCTCGCGCGCGGAGCATCGCCGTGGCTTCTGCCGACCGTCGCCACCGCAGCCGTCAGCCTTGTCCGCGCCCGCCGCTCGGGCGTGGCCAAGGCCGTGGCCGTCCCCGCCACCGCGCTCGCGGCGGGGATGCTGTGGTTCTTCCGCGACCCCGAGCGCGAGATCACCCAGGGCCGGGTCGTCTCGCCCGCCGACGGAGTGGTGCAGAGCATCATGCCGTGGAAGGACGGCCGCACCCGCGTCGCCATCTTCATGAGCCCGCTGAACGTCCACGTGAACCGCGCCCCGCTCGCCGGCACGGTCACCTCGGTCGAGCACATCCCCGGTGGGTTCGTCCCGGCGTTCAACAAGGAGAGCGAGAACAACGAGCGGGTGGTCTGGCACTTCGACACCGAACTCGGTGACATCGAGATGATCCAGATCGCCGGCGCCGTGGCCCGCCGCATCGTCCCGTACATCCCGTCGGGCACCAAGGTCGAGCAGGGCGAGCGGGTCGGCCTGATCCGCTTCGGCTCGCGGGTGGACCTCTATCTGCCCGAGGGCGTGGAGGTCGCCGTCGAGGTCGGTCAGAAGACCGTGGCTGGGGTGACTCGCATTGACCGTGATTGATCCAGACACCCAGGCCGGCTGGGTGCCCGAGGCCGACGAGCTGGACGACGAGGAGGAGATGCCTCTCTCGCTCCGGCTGTCGATAGCGGACACCCTCACCCTGGGCAACGCGACCTGCGGCTTCATGGCCGTGTACTTCACCACCACCGGCATCCTGATCCCGCACCTCACCGGGAGCCAGGAGAACGGCATGGCCCGGCACAGCGCCGCCACGGCGGTCATCCTGATGCTGTGCGCGGCCGTCTTCGACCTGTTCGACGGACTGGTGGCCCGCAAGCTGCGCTCCTCCCCCATGGGCGCGGAACTGGACAACCTCTCCGACCTGATCAGCTTCGGTCTGGCCCCGGCGTACTTCGTCCTCGTCTACGGCATGGTCGCCGACGACGCGCACCAGAGGGTGGCCGCGCTCGGGGCGATCGTGGTGCTGCTGGCGGTGGTGCTGCGGCTCGCGAGATTCTCCTGCGTGACGTTGAAGGACGGCATGTTCCAGGGCATGCCCTCGCCCTTCGGGGCGCTGACGGTGGTCTCCATCGTGCTGCTGGAGCTGCCCTTCGTGGCGACGCTGCTGGCGATCCTCGGCACGGCGTGGCTGATGGTGAGCCGCGTGGAGTACCCCAAGCCGCGGGGCCGGCTCGCCGGTGCGATGCTCGCCTGGATCGTGCTGTCGATGGGGCTGCTCGCCGGGTGGGCGTTCGACGCCCCCAGCGGGCAGCTGCTCCTGCAGACCGGCTGTGCGCTGCAGCTGGTCATGGGCGCGGTGATCCCGTTGTTCGCCACGGCACGCCGGGTGAACAACTTCCGCGACAACCGTCGCGAGGCGCGGGCGGCGCAGCTGCCGTGACGCTCCGCTCGTGACGCACACCTGAGAAGGGCCCCGGACCGGTTCGGTCCGGGGCCCTTCTGCGTGGCGCGTGCTCGTCCCTGAGGGCTCCGCCCCCCAGACCCCCGGCCTATGCCCACCGCCACCCGACTCGCTGAGTCTCCGGCGCGCCCTGGCACACTCAGCGCGCGCCCTGAACGGCGGGGGCTGGGGGCGGCAGCCCCCGGGTACGGGACAGGTAGGGGCGGCGGGGGCGAGAATCCCCGGCGCCCAGCCCCCCCCCTCAGCTCAGGAAGTCCCGGGCGATCTGTTCCGCGACGCGTTCCAGGATGGGGCCCGCGTCCGCGATGCACTTCGCCACGTCCGGCTCGACGGCCGTGAGCGGATACGCCCGGCGGATCCCGGCCCGCCCCACCGCCTCCGCCGGCAGCGCCAGCCGCCCGCACACCGCGACGACCTCCTTGCCCGCCGCCCGCGCGGCCGCGGCCACCCCGGCCGGGGCCTTGCCGTGCAGGGTCTGCTCGTCCAGCGACCCCTCCCCGGTGATCACCAGCGAGGCCCGCTCCAGCGCCGGCGCGAAGCCGAGCACGTCCAGCATCACGTCGATCCCGGCGCGGAACCGCGCCCCGAGGATCAGCGCGCCGTACCCGATGCCGCCCGCCGCGCCGGCCCCCGGCGAGGCGGCGTACTCGGCGGCCTTCGGCCCGATCGTCTCCTCCAGCACCTTCGCGTAGTGCGCGAGCGCCGCGTCCAGCGCCGCCACGTCGTCCGGCGAGGCGCCCTTCTGCGGCCCGTACACCGCGGGCGCGCCCTTCGGCCCGGTCAGCGGATTGTCCACGTCGCTGGCGAGCACGAACTCGACCGAGGCGAGCCGCTCGTCCAGCCCGGACAGATCCGCGCTCGCGAGGGACGCCAGTCCCCCGCCGCCGGGCGGGACGGGTTCTCCGGACGCGGTGCGGAACCGCGCCCCGAGCGCCGCCAGCATGCCCGCGCCGCCGTCGGTGGTCGCGCTGCCGCCGACGCCGAACACGATCGTCCGCGCGCCCGCGTCCAGCGCGGCCCGCAGCAGCTCTCCGGAGCCGTACGTCGAGGCGGTGAGCGGCGCGAAGACCCCGGCGGGCAGCCGCTGCAGCCCGCTGGCCTCGGCCATCTCCACCACGGCCGTGTCGCCGCGCAGCGCGAACGCGGCCGTCACCTCGTCGCCGAGGGGACCGGCGACCCGTACCTCCCGGCGCTCGAACCCGGCGGCGACCGCCGCGTCCACCGTGCCGTCGCCGCCGTCGGCGACCGGCAGCGCCTCCACCTCCAGGTCCGGCACGACCCGGCGCAGCCCGGCCGTCACCCGCTCGGCGACCTGCACGGCCGTCAGCGAGCCCTTGAACTTGTCCGCGGCAATCAGCACCCCACGGGTGCCGTGCACTGCAGCGTCCGCCACCTTGCGTTCCCCTTGCTCTCCGGGCCCCGCACACGGGGGCCAGTCGCGCCGCTGCGACCATAACCGGCGACCGCCCCCGCCGTCATGCCCCGCCCGCCCCCTGAGAAGCGCGGACAGCGTGCGGGCCGGCACAAGCAGGTGGGGCGGGGGGTCCGGCTGGATACCCTTCCAGGATGAGCACTCCAGACATCCCGGACTACGCCACGTACATCGCGGGCCTGCCCCGTGTCCTCTCCGCCGCCGCCGCCCTCTTCCGCGACGAGCGGGGGCGGGTGCTGCTGGTCGAACCGAACTACCGGGAGGGGTGGGCGCTGCCGGGCGGCACGATCGAGTCGGACACGGGCGAGACCCCGCGCCAGGGCGCGCGCCGCGAGACCCTGGAGGAGATCGGCCTCGACCGCGAGCTGGGCCGTCTGCTCGCCGTGGACTGGGTGCCCGGCGCCGGCCGGCCGCCGCTGGTGGCGTACCTCTTCGACGGCGGCGTGCTCGCCGAGGAGGAGCTGAAGGCGATCCGGCTCCAGGAGGAGGAGCTGCTGTCCTGGCGGCTGGTCGACCGGGGCGACCTCGCCGCCCATCTGCCGGGCGCCACCGGCCGCCGCGTCCTGGCCGCTCTGGAGGTCCTCACCGAGGGCGGCGGCACGGCGGAGCTGGAGAACGGCCACCGCGCCGGCTGACCGGCAGGCCCGGCGTCGGCCGTCCACCTGGCGGGGCTTGCCGTCCACCTCGCGCAGCGCCTCGTCGTGCGCGGCGGTCCCGGTCCTGGCCCGCGTGCGATGCCCGCGTGCGACGCAGGGCGCGGACGGCCGGCTCGACGGCGTCCTGGGGCCTGCCCGCACCGGCGAGCACCATGGCCTCGACGACGAGATCGGCGTCGAGCGGGACAGAGGCCTTGGCCATGCCCGGGACGCTGGTGCTGTGGCCGGGAAGGGCCTCCCGAGCGCGGTTTCGCGCACCTGGCCGCCCCGCCCGGTCGCGGCGGCGGGGAATCGCGGTCAGGCTGGCAAGGGAGCGTGGTTCGCCTCGCGCAGAGCCGTGTGCCACGGCGGCCGCGCAGGACAGGAGGGCGAAGACCATGGCAACGACTTCCGGCAGGACGCGCCCGGAGCGGGACGGGCCCGGCAGGGGCGGGACGATCGACAGCGCGGCCCTGTTCGCCGGGGCGGCGCTCATGCTGAGCGGCCCGCTCAGCATCCTCCTCGGCGTCACCGGCATCGCGCAGGACACCCTGTTCTCCCCGCCCGGTTACGCGTACCGGTTCGATCTGACCTCCTGGGGCTGGCTCCATCTCGCGATCGGGCTGGCCCTGGTCGTCGCCGGCATGGGGATCCTGGCCGGCAGGAGCTGGGGCCGGGGGGCCGGCATCGCGGTGGCGGGGGTCAGCCTGATCACCCAGTTCATGTTCATCCCGTACTACCCGGTGTGGTCCATCGTCGTGATGGTCCTGGACCTGGTGATCGTGTGGGCCCTGGCCAGGGGCGCCGCCGGGGCGGCCGGGGGCCGGTGAGCACGGCCCCCGCGCGGCCGGGAGGCCGGTCGGTCAGAAGAGGGCCGAGCCGGTCTCCAGGTCCAGCAGGCGCTGCTTGCGGGGCAGCCCGCCGCCGTAGCCGGTGAGGCTGCCGTTCGCGCCGACCACGCGGTGGCAGGGGACGATGATGCCGACGGGATTGCGGCCGTTGGCGAGACCGACGGCGCGCGAGGCGCCCGGCGCGCCGAGTGCGGTGGCCAGTTCGCCGTACGAGCGGGTCGCGCCGTAGGGGATGCGGCGCAGCTCCTCCCACACCCGGCGCTGGAACGGGGTGCCGGTCAGGCTGAGTTCGAGGGTGAACTCCCTCAACTCGCCCGCGAAGTAGGCCGCCAGTTGTTCCCCGGCGGCGTGGAAGGCGGCCGTGGCGGCGGGACGGCCGAACGTCTCCTGCGGGGGCCGGTGGCGCTGGTCGGTCATGTAGAGGCCGCACAGGACCCCGTCGTCGGCGACGAGGGTGAGCGGGCCGTAGGGGCTGTCGATGACGGTGTGCTGCTTCATGGTGCGTCCTCAGACGGGCAGGAAGTTGATCGGGTGGCTGTCGGTGGCCCACAGGTACTGCACGGCGTAGGCGCGCCAGGGCTGCCAGGCCGCCGCGCGTGCGGTGAGGGCGGCGGGCGTCGCGGGCAGGCCGAGTTCGGCCGCCGCGCGCCGGATGCCGAGGTCGGTGGGGAGGAAGGCGTCGGGGTCGCCGAGGGCGCGCATGGCGATGACGTCGACCGTCCAGGGGCCGAAGCCGGGCAGCGCCAGCAGCCGGGCGCGGGTCTCCTGCCAGTCGCTCTCCACACCCAGGCGGATGCCGCCGCCGGCCAGTTCGCGCACGAGGGTGGTGAACGTGGTGCGCCGGGTGCGGGGCATGGCCAGCGACTCGGGGTCGAGCGCGGCCAGCGCCTCGGGGGCGGGGAAGAGGTGGGTGAGGCCGCCCTCGGGGTCGTCCACCGGTTCGCCGTGGGCGGTGACCAGGCGGGCCGCGTGGGTGCGGGCGGCGGCCGTGGAGACCTGCTGGCCGAGGACGGCCCGGACGGCGAACTCGGCCTCGTCCACCGTGCGCGGCACGCGTCTGCCGGGAGCCTTGTCGACCAGCGGGGCGAGTACGGGGTCGGTGCGCAGCTGGTCGTCGACGGCGACCGGGTCGGCGTCCAGGTCGAGCAGGCGGCGGCAGCGGCTGATGGCCACGGGCAGGTCGCGCAGGTCGGCGAGGGTGAGCCGGCAGGCCACGTGGTCCGGCCTCGGGGTGAGCGCGGCGATGCCGGGTCCGTGGGGCAGGCGCAGGGTCCTCCGGTACGCCCCGTCGCGCCATTCCTCGACGCCGGGGACGGCGGTGGCCGCGAGGTGGCCGAAGAGGTTGTCCGGGTTGAGGGGGGCGCGGAAGGGGAGGCGCAGGGAGAGGGTGCCGGGGACGGCGGCGCGGGGCCGGCCGGCGGCGGGCCGGCGCGGCAGGTCGGCGGCGGCGGGCCGACTCGGGAGGTCGGTGGCGGTGGGCCGGGGTGCGCGGGTGCGCAGTGCGCTGGGTGACAGGGCGAAGACCTCGCGCACGGTGTCGTTGAAGGAGCGGATGGAGGAGAAGCCGGCGGCGAAGGCGATCTCCGCCATCGGCAGGGCGGTGGTCTCGATCAGCAGCCGGGCGGTCTGGGCGCGCTGGGCGCGGGCGAGCGCGAGGGGTCCGGCGCCGAGTTCGGCCAGGAGCTGGCGTTCGATCTGGCGGGTGCTGTAGCCGAGGCGGGCGGCGAGGCCGGGGACGCCGTCGCGGTCCACGACGCCGTCGGCGATCAGCCGCATGGCGCGGGCCACGAGGTCGGCGCGGTGGTTCCACTCCGGGGAGCCGGGGCTGGTGTCGGGCCGGCAGCGCTTGCAGGCCCGGAACCCGGCCTGCTGGCAGGCGGCGGCGCTGGGGTGGAAGACCATGTTCTCCGGCTTGGGCGGCACCGCGGGGCAGCTCGGCCGGCAGTAGATGCCGGTGGTCAGGACGGCGGTGAAGAACCAGCCGTCGAAGCGGGCGTCCTTGGACCGGACGGCGCGTACGCAGCGGTCCCGGTCGGTGTGCATCCCGTTCTGCATGCGTCCAGCATCGGGCACCGGCGGGCCCCCGGGCTGGCGGGAATCCGACATGGACGTCGGCCTGCCTGGGGCTGTCCCGATCAGCCGAGGCGGGCGGCGAAGGCGGCGTGGGCCCGCTCGTCGAACAGGACGAAGCGGACCTCCTCGACGGCCGTCGGCGTGTTCCGTACCGTCTCGACGGCGATGCGGGCGGCGTCGTCCATCGGCCAGCGGTAGACGCCGGTGGAGATCGCCGGGAAGGCGATGGTGCGCGCGCCGAGTTCGTCGGCGACCCGTAGCGACTCGCGGTGGCAGGAGGCCAGCAGCTCGGAGCGGTCCTCGCTCGCCGACCAGACCGGGCCGACCGTGTGGATCACCCAGCGGGCGTCCAGGTCGCCGGCCGTGGTGGCGACCGCCCGGCCGGTGGGCAGGCCCTTGCCGTAGCGGGAGGCCCGCAGGGCGCGGCACTCCGCCAGGATGGCGGGGCCGCCGCGGCGGTGGATCGCGCCGTCCACTCCTCCGCCGCCGAGCAGGGAGGAGTTGGCGGCGTTGACGAGGGCGTCGGCGCGCTGGCGGGTGATGTCGCCCTGGACGAGGGTGATCGTGGTGCTCATGTCTGTCTCAGCCTCCGCCAGACCGCCTTGGCCGCGTTGTGCCCCGACATGCCGTGCACTCCGGGGCCCGGCGGGGTGGCCGAGGAGCAGATGAACACCGCCGGGTGCCGGGTGTGGTACGGGAACAGGGTCGGTCTGGGGCGCAGCAGCAGGCGGAGTCCGGCGACCGATCCGGTGGCGATGTCGCCGCCGACGTAGTTGGCGTCGCGGGCGGCGAGTTCGGGCGGGCCCGCGGTGGCGCGGGCGAGGACGCGGTCGCGGAAGCCGGGGGCGTAGCGCTCCAGTTGGCGTTCGACGGCGTCGGTGAGGTCGCCGGTCCAGCCGTTGGGCACGTGACCGTACGCCCAGAAGACATGCCGGCCGGCCGGGGCGCGGCTGGGGTCCACGACGCTGGGCTGGACCGTGATGAGGAAGGGCCGGTCGGGTGCGCGGCCCTCGCGCGCTGCGGCGTTCAGCGCGGCGCCGATCTCCGCGCTGTCCGCGCCGATCTGCACGGTGCCGGCGACGCGGGGCGCCTCGGCGGTCCACGGGACGGGGCCGTCCAGCGCGTAGTCGATCTTGAAGACGCCGGGTCCGTAGCGGTAGCCCTCGTAGTACCGGCCGAGGCCGGCGATGCGGGCCAGGGCGGTGGGCGAGGTGTCGAAGACGTACGCGCGGGCGGGCGGCAGGTCGTCCAGCCGCTTGACCTCGTAGTCGGTGTGGATCGCGCCGCCGAGTTCCGTCAGGTACCCGGCGAGGGCGTCGGAGATCGCCTGGGAGCCGCCGCGGGCCAGCGGCCAGCCGCGGGCGTGCGCGGCCAGCGCGAAGACCAGGCCGATGGCGCCGGTGGCGAGGCCGTTCAGCGGGGACATGACGTGGGCGACCAGGCCGGCGAGGAGGGTCTTGGCCCGCTCGTCGTGGAAGCGGCGCATCAGCCAGGTGGCGGGCGGCAGTCCGGCGAGGCCGAAGCGGGCGAGGGTGACGGGGTCGCGCGGCAGCGCGGTGAGCGGCAGCGACATGAAGTCGCGGGCCAGGGTGTCCCAGCGGGGCAGGAACGGCTCGACCAGTCTGCGGTACGCGCCCGCGTCGCGCGGTCCGAAGGAGGCCGCCGTCTCGGCGACAGAGCGGGCCAGGACGGCCGCGGTGCCGTCCGGGAAGGGGTGCGCCATGGGCAGCTCGGGGTGGAGCCAGCGCAGGCCGTGGCGCTCCAGGGGCAGGGCGCGGAAGGCGGGCGAGTTGACGCCGAGGGGGTGGGCGGCGGAGCAGGGGTCGTGGCGGAAGCCGGGCAGGGTGAGTTCCTCGGTGCGGGCGCCGCCGCCGACGGTGTCGCGGGCCTCGAAGACGGCCACGGAGAAGCCGCGCCGGGCCAGCTCCACGGCCGCGGTCAGCCCGTTCGGCCCCGCACCCACCACGACCGCATCGAGCATCGACGCCACCTTGGGACCCCTTCGTCAGCCGATGGCCACTGCCGCTCAGGATATGCCGCGGGACTGACACGGGGGGACCTGGTCCTGGGGCGGCGACGGGCGGCCGGGGCCGGCCGCCCGCCGGGGGGCGGGGAGCCCGGCGTCAGCCCGAGCCCGGCCTGCGTGCCCGGCCTTGGTGCCCGGCCTGCGTGCCCGACCTTGGTGCCCGGCCTCCGTGCCCGACCTTGGTGCCCGGCGCCCATGCCCGACCTTGGTGCCCGAGCCCGGCCCCCGCCCCCGGCCTGGTCTCGCGGCCAGCGGCCCGACGCACCTGGGCTCGGCGGCCATGCGCAGGCCTCGCCTTAGTCCCGAGCCTGGTCTCGCCCCCGGCGGGCCGGATACCCGGGCGCTACGGCCACGCGCAGGCCCGGCCTTCGTCCCGAGCCTGGCCTCGCGCCCGGCGGCCCGCTCACCCGGGCTCGGCGGCCACGCGCAGGCCCGGCCTTCGTCCCCCGTCCCGAGCCTGGCCTCGCCCCGGCGGGCCGGACACCCGGGCGCTACGGCCACGCCGTACGGGCGTGGCCGACCTCCGTGCCCCGGCGGGCCGCACGCGGCCTCGGGAGTCTGGTTCGGCCGGGCCTGCGTGTCCCGGCGGCCTACGTGCCCGTGCCGGCCGCCGGCCTGGCCAGGCGCCTCCCCGCGGCGCGCAGCAGCCGGGCCGTGGGGAGGGTGCCTCACCCCGCCGACGGGACCCGCGGCTCCCCCGCCGGTTCCGTCAGGAGGGCGGCGATACGGTGGGCCGTCCGCTCGTCGCGGGCCGCCGTGAAGGGGAGGGCGTTGCCCCCGGTGATGCGGAACGGTGCGCCGGTGCGGGTCAGGTGGGCGCCGCCCGCCTCCTCGACCAGCAGCAGGCCCGCCGCGTGGTCCCAGGCCGCCTCCCAGCTGAAGGCGGTGGCGTCCAGCTCGCCCCGGGCGACGGCCAGGTACTCCAGGCCGGCCGAGCCGCAGGCGCGGGGTTCGACGCCGTCCCGGTACAGGCCGAGCAGGCTGCGCTTCTGTTCGTCGGTGGTGTAGTCGGGGTGCGAGTGGGCCACGCGCAGGGCCCGGCCGGCGTCGGGCGTGCCCGAGCGCAGCGGCTGCCCGTCGAGGAGGGCGCCCCGGCCGCGTACGGCGGTGGCGATCAGGTCGAGCGCGGGGGCGTAGGTCCACGAGCCCAGCAGGACCCCGCCGCGGGCGAGGGCGACCAGCGTGCAGAAGTCGGGGTCGCCGTGCACGAACTGGCGGGTGCCGTCCACGGGGTCCACGATCCAGACCGGCGCGTCGCCGTGCAGCGCGTCGTAGACCGCGGGGTCGGCGTGCACCGCCTCCTCGCCGACCACGACCGAGCCGGGCAGCAGCGCGCCGAGCCGGTCGGTGAGGTACCGCTCGGCGAGCCGGTCGGCGTCCGTCACCAGGTCGTGCGGGCCGGACTTCTGGTCGATCTCGTGCTCGGCCAGGCGGCGGAAGCGGGGCATGATCTCGGCCGCGGCGGCCGTGCGGACCGCCTCCTCCACGTCGGCCGAGTGGCGCACGAGAAACTCTTCGATGGTTTCCGTCTCTTCGATCATGCCTCCATGAGAGCACGGACCTGTGACAACGCCCGCCTCCTGGGTGCACACCCGATGGAATCGGCGTGAACACCCGGCGTCGCGAGGGGCGGGCCCACGGCGCGTCTCCCGGGGGCGCTGCGGTGCGTCTCCCCGGGGCGCTGCGGTGCCTCCCCGGGGCGCTGCGGGCGTCTCCTCGATGCGCCGGGGTGCCTCTCCTCGATGCCCCGCGGCGCCTCTCCCCGAGGCACCGCGGCGTGGGGACACCGCGCACCGCCCGGCCCGGCCGATCCCGCCTCAGCGGCCGACCGCGTACCCCTGCATGCCGCGCGGGTTCGCCGCCGCCGACAGGACGCCGGACTCCGGGTCCCGGGCGACCGCGCACAGCCGGCCCTCGGACCACGGGCCGCCGACGGTCACGTCATGGCCCCGGCGGCGCAGTCCGGCGACGGTGGCGGGGTCGGTGCGGGACTCGACGGTGACGCTGCCGGGCCGCATCCCGCGCGGGAAGAACGACCCGACCAGGCCGTCCTGGTGCCAGTTCGGGGCGTCCACGGCGCCCTGGAGGTCGAGGCCGCCGCGGACGGCGGGGCGCAGGGCGAGGGCCAGGAAGAAGTGCAGTTGCCACTGGTCCTGCTGGTCGCCGCCGGGTGTGCCGAAGGCGAGGACGGGCTCGCCGCCGCGCAGGGCGATCGACGGGCTGAGGGTGGTGCGCGGACGGCGGCCGGGCGTCAGCGAGTTGGGCAGGCCCTCCTCCAGCCAGGTCATCTGCAGCCGGGTGCCGAGCGGGAAGCCGAGTTCGGGCACGACGGGGTTGGACTGGAGCCAGCCCCCGCTGGGTGTGGCGGCGACCAGGTTGCCCCAGCGGTCGGCCACGTCGAGGTGGCAGGTGTCGCCGCGGGTGTGACCGTCGCCGGTGACGACGGGCTCGCCCGGCACCGGGGAGGTGGGCGGCTTGGCGACGGTGGGCTCGCCCACGCCCGGGACGCCGTGCCGCGCCGCGCGCGTGGCGGCCCGGCGGGCGTGCGCGCCGAGCCGCGGGGCGCGTCCGCCGGGGCTGCCGGGCCGCAGCTCCAACGAGGCCTGCTCGCCGACGAGTCGGCGGCGTCCGGCGTTGTACTCGGCCGACAGCAGGTCGGCCAGCGGCACTTCGGCGGCGTCGCCGTACCAGGCCTCCCGGTCGGCCATGGCCAGTTTGCAGCCCTCGATCAGCAGATGGAGGCAGTCGGCCGATCCATACTCGGGCAACTCATCCGGCAGCAGGGCGAGTTGCTGGAGCAGGACGGGGCCCTGGCTCCAGGGGCGCGGCTTGCACACGGTCCAGCCGTTCCAGTCGTACGTCGCGGGCGTCTCGTAACCCGCGGACCAGGCGGCGAGGTCGGCGGCGGTGAGGGTGCCGGTGTGGTGCTCGCCGCTGGTGTCCAGGGTGGGCCGCCCGGCCTGGCGGACCAGGGCCTCGGCGATGAAGCCGGTGCGCCACACCTCGCGCGCGGCGTCGATCCGCGCCTCCCGGCCGCCCGTGCCGGCGGTCTCGGCGAGCAGCCGTCTCCAGGTGGCGGCGAGCGCGGGGTTGCGCAGCAGCCGGCCGGGCTCGGGGGCGCGCCCGCCGGGCAGGTAGACCTCGGCGGACGAGGTCCACTCGGTCTCGAACAGTTCCCGTACGGTCTCGACGGTCGCGCCGACGCCTTCGACGGGCGCGTGGCCGTGCTCGGCGTAGCCGATGGCGTACTTGAGGACCTCGTCCAGGGACTTGGTGCCGTGGTCGCGCAGCAGGAGCAGCCAGGCGTCGAAGGCGCCCGGGACGGCGGCGGCCAGCGGTCCGGTGCCGGGCACGAGGTCCAGGCCGAGGCCCCGGTAGTGGGCGACGGTCGCCCCGGCCGGGGCGACGCCCTGCCCGCACAGCACCCGCACCTCGCCGCCGGCCGGGGCGAGCAGGATCGGCGCCTCGCCGGCCGGGCCGTTGAGGTGCGGTTCGACCACGTGCAGCACGAAGGCGCCGGCCACGGCGGCGTCGTAGGCGTTGCCGCCGTCCTCCAGCACGGCCATCGCCGACTGGGAGGCGAGCCAGTGGGTGGAGGACACCATGCCGAAGGTGCCCTGGAGGGTGGGGCGGGTGGTGAACTGCATCTGTCACCTCGGGGTTCGCGTGTCGTGGCCGCGGCCGGGTGTCCGCGTGTCTCGCCCGGTGCGCACGTACCTACCCAGGTCCGGGGAGCGGACGCCGACGCTCCGGGCGGTCCGCGGTGCGCGCGGTGCGCGCCGTCGGTCACCGCGACTCCAGGACTGCGCGCGCGGTGCGGACCGCTTCCCGGACGCGTGCGCGCTGTCGCTCCAGCTCCCCTCGGTGCCCGGCGACGAGACGGGTCTGGACGCGTACGTCGACGGCGTGCACCGCGCGGACGTAGCCGGTGCGCTGCTTGCAGCGGGCGTCGGCGGTGGCCGCCCGCTTCTCCTGACCGGTCGGCCCGTCCGCACACCCAGGGCCGACAGGACACGGTTCGCCTGGGGCCGGGTCGTACAGTGCCCGACCGCCCGGCCACCGGCCCAGCTCGGTCAGCAAGGCGACGCCGTCGTCTGTCTCTTCCGGCCGCCAGCCGGTGATGTCGAGCAGCAGCCCGTCCAGCGGGCCGCCCACGAGCGCGGCGTACCTCTAGTCTGGTGCGGCACTGGACCAGGATGGGTGTCGTCGTGGTTACAGCCATACACCCGGCCGCGCAGCAGCCGTCGTCCCCGCCCTGCGTCCGGCCGGCTCGGTCGAGGATCGCGAAGCCTGCCGCCTCATTCCTTCCGGGTGAGGCGGACGCCGAGGCCGCAGAGGCTGTCCGGATCCTCGGTCTCGCACAGGGTCTTGCCTCCGTCCACGACGACCAGATCCACGAAGCAGGAGAACTCCTGCCGGTCATCGCTCTTGAACGACAGCCCGATCCAGTCGCCGGAAGTCGCCTTCTGCGACACCACGGCATCGCTCTTGCCGTCTTCTACGTAGAAACCCCAGGTGCCGCTGTTCTCACCGGAAGGGCACTCGGCGCTCTTCTCCCCCAGGTTGCGCGAGGTGAAGCGGTGGTCGCCGGTCAGGGAGATCTGCTCCCCGTCCGAAGCCCGCCAGTCGCCGACGACGTCCGCGACCGTCGCCTTCGAGGTCTGCTCCCCGGCACAGGCGGCCAGCAGGAGAAGCGGAACAACGATCGCGCCGGCTCTCCGGCAGAATCCAAGGATGTTTTTCAACACGCCCTCACACTACTGACGAATCGGGGGGAGCCCGTGGCGGGGCTCCCCCCGAACCCCGGTCAAGCGGTTACTGGAGCCATTCCGAATAGCTCACGCATTTGTAGAGCGGCCATTTCTCTTCCCAGGAGAAACTCTCGTGCACGGCGGCGCCGAAGGTGCTTTCGACGAAGGGGTTGATCGAACGCGGAATGAGGTGCGTCGCGGAATTCCAGTCGGACTGGTTCTGGGCGGTGAAATGCAGTGTCACCGTCCCTTCCTTCTTGTCGATCGACTCGATCCGCCCCTTGGCGGTGTAGCTGCCGAGGAAGGCGTCGGCCGAGTCCTCGGTGCCGATGGCACCGTTGCTGAGGACATCGAGGTCCGCGCCCCGCCGCGAGCGCGCGGGACGGGTCCGCCCGCCGGACACAGGGGGACGAACTTCGCTTCGGCGGCGGGGGCGCGTGATCGTCCGGGTACGGAGCGAGTTGGCACTTCCGCCCCACAGGTACTCGTGTGACACTGGCGTCCACCGTCCACAGTGTGGACGCCCTCCGCTTCGTCCGTCCCCCACACGAGAAGTGCGCCGTGCGTGAATTCCCCCTGCCGCTCGCGCTCACCGCGCGGCTCAGCCCGGTCCTCGTCCTCGCCTGCACGGGGTGGGCGCTGACGTCCGGGCCGTTCGCGGCGTCGCCGGCCGACGGCGGGCGGGCCGCCGCGCAGGAGACCCGGACGGCCGACGCCTCGTCGTCGGCCGGCGCCGGTCCCAGCGGCGCGCCCTCGGCGAGCGCGGCGGCCCCGGTCTACGCGTCCGCGCCGCAGCCGTGCGCGGCCGTCGCCGCCAAGACCGTCACCTCCCTGGTGCCGGGGGCGAAGTCGGCGGGCAAGGAGATCCCGTCGACCGACGAGAAGGTGCGCCGCACCTGCTCGTGGAACGCGCTCAAGGGCTACGACTACCGCTGGCTCGACGTGTCGTTCGAGATCATGCGGACCACGGACGCGGCGCGCACCTCCTATCAGCAGCGCACCGCCGAGAAGAGCGGCGGCGGGGCGGTCCCCGGGCTCGGCGACGAGGCGTACTCGGTGGTGAACCTGACCACCGAGGACAAGCAGCAGACCCGGGAGGGCGTGGTGCTGGCGCGCGTCGCGAACGCGCTGGTGGTGGTCACGTACAACGGCAGCGACTTCGAGACGAAGAAGGCGCCGGACACCGACGAGATCAACAAGGGCGCCATCAAGGCCGCCAAGGAGGCCGTGGCCGCGCTGGGGCAGACCCAGGGCTGAGGGCCAGGGCTGAGGTTCCGGTACGGGACCTGTGTCGGCCGTACGGCCCGGCACGGGGCTCGGCCGTGCGGCCCCGGGCCGGGCGGGACGTGCGGGGAGGCGGTGGCCCTCCGTCCTCAGGGTCACCGCCTCCTCCGGCCGCGCTTCGCCGAGTCCGCCGGTCAGGCCGGGGCCGGGCTCCGGTCCCGGCCGGCGGCGAGCGTGAACAGCAGATACAGCACCAGCGAGGTGCCGAGGCCCACCGCCCAGCCGTAGTCCGCGAGCGGCTTGAGGGCCGGGATCGGGCGGCCGTCGATCAGCGGATGGAAGTCCGCGCCGCCGATGGCGAGGACGCCGCCCACCACGAACGCCGTGACCGCCCGCCAGTTCCAGCCGCCCGCGTACCAGTAGCGCCCGCCGGCCCGGTACAGGTCGGCCAGGTCGAGCCGGGTGCGCCGCACGATCCAGTAGTCCGCGACGAGGATGCCGGCCACCGTGCCGAGCAGCCCGCCGACCAGGCCGAGCCAGGTGAAGATGTAGCCCTGCGGGTCGGAGTAGAGCTTCCACGGGCAGATCACCACGGCGAGCACGGCGGTGATCAGCGCGCCGGAGCGGAAACTCACCTTGCGCGGGGCGATGTTGGAGAAGTCGAACGCCGGGGAGACCAGATTCGCGGCGATGTTCACCGACAGGGTCGCCACCAGCACCGTCACCAACGCGTACAGCAGTCCCGCGACGTTGTCCGTCTTCGCCGCCAACTGCACCGGGTCCCACACCGGTTCGCCGTACACGGCCTGGGAGCCGGAGGTGACCAGCACCGACAGGAACGCGAACAGGGTCATCGTGGTGGGCAGGCCGAGCGCCTGGCCCCGGGTCTGCGCGCGCTGGCTGCGGCCGTAACGGGTGAAGTCCGGGATGTTCAGCGAGAGCGTGGACCAGAAGCCGATCATGCCCATCAGGGACGGCGCGAACAGCTTCCAGAAGTCCGCTCCCCAGCCCAGCCTGGACGGCTGGTCGAAGAGCGGGCCGAAGCCGCCGGCCTTGTCGCTCATCCAGCCCAGCATCACGAACGCGCCGACGATGACGAACGGCGCCGCCCAGTTCTCGAACCGGCGGATGGTCTCCATGCCCCGGTAGATGACGGCCACCTGGATCACCCAGAAGATCGCGAACGACAGCCACATCGTCCAGGCGTACCCGCCCACCTCGCCGGCCTTCGACCAGCTGTCGCCGATCAGCTTCCCGGCCAGGAAGTAGATCGCCTCGCCGCCGATCCAGGTCTGGATGCCGAACCAGCCGCACGCCACCAACGCCCGTACGACGGCGGGGAGGTTGGCCCCGCGCACCCCGAAGGAGGCGCGGGCGAAGACGGGGAAGGGGATGCCGTACTTCGGTCCGGCGTGCCCGGTGAGCAGCATCGGGACGAGCACGATCAGATTGGCCAGGGCGATGGTGAACACCGCCTGCTTCCAGTCCATGCCGACGGCGATCAGTCCGGAGGCCAGGGTCCAGGAGGCCGTGTTGTGGGCCATGCCGACCCACAGCGCGGAGAAGTTGTACGTCGTCCAGGTGCGCTTGGCGACGGGGACCGGCAGCAGGTCCGCGTTGGCGTAGGGGCCGCTGGGCGGTTCGGTGCCGGGGGCGATCTCCACCCGCCCGTCGGCGAGGGTGACCTGAGCGGACGGCGGTATGCCCGGGGGTGCGGTGTCGGTCATGGGCAGCCCAATCGGATCGGGACCGGTGGTTCAGGGGTTGACGACGGGAATGACCTCGCGGCCGTACGCGTCGATCACTGCTTCGCGCGCGTCGTGCATGGCGTACACGGCGAACTGGTCCACACCCAGCTCGCGCAGCGCGGTCAGCTTCTCGATGTGCGCCTCGACCGGTCCGATCAGGCAGAACCGGTCGACGATCTCGTCGGGCACGAACTGGGTGTCCGGGTTGCCGCTGCGCCCGTGGTGGGCGTAGTCGTAGCCCTGGCGGGCCTTGATGTACGCGGTCAGTTCGTCGGGCACGGCGGCCGAGTGCTCGCCGTAGCGGGAGACGAGGTCGGCGACGTGGTTGCCGACCATGCCGCCGAACCAGCGGCACTGCTCGCGGGCGTGGGCGAGCGCCTCGGGCGAGTCGTCGGCGGTGACGTAGGCGGGCGCGGCGACGCAGATCGTCACCTCGGCCGGGTCCCGTCCGGCCTGCGCGGCGGCGTCCTTGACCGCCTTGACCATGTACTCGGTGAGATAGAGGTCGGCGAGCTGGAGGATGAAACCGTCGGCCTCCTCGCCGGTCATCTTCAGCGCCTTGGGCCCGTACGCGGCCATCCAGACGGGGAGGTGGGCGCCCGGCCGCACCCAGGGGAACTTCACCACCGCGCCGCCGCCGAGGTCGGCCTCCTCGCCCCGGCCGAGGGCCCGGATGACCTTCATGGCCTCGCTGATCCGGGCGAGCGTGTTGGGTTTGCGGCCGGCCACGCGCATGGCGGAGTCGCCGCGGCCGATGCCGCAGACGGTGCGGTTGCCGAACATGTCGTTGAGGGTGGCGAAGGTGGAGGCGGTGACCTCCCAGGTGCGGGTGCCCGGGTTGGTGACCATCGGGCCGACCGTCAGGCGCTCGGTCTGGGCGAGGATCTGGCTGTAGATGACGAACGGTTCCTGCCACAGCACGGCGGAGTCGAAGGTCCAGCCGTAGCGGAAGCCGTTGCGTTCGGCGCGCTGCATCAGCTCGACGACGCGCGAGGCCGGCGGGTCGGTCTGCAGGACGAGTCCGAAGTCCATGGGCGGCGCTCCTAGTCGAGGTACTGGCAGGTGGCGCGGGGGGTGTAGACGCCGTGGCCGGCGCGTCCGGTGTACTCCCGCTCGGTGACGACGGCCTCGCCGCGCGAGAGCACGGTCTCCACCCGGCCGGTGATCCGCCGGCCCTCGTAGGCCGAGTAGTCGACGTTCATGTGGTGGGTCTCGGCGGACAGGATCTGCTCGGCGTGCGGGTCGTAGACGACCACGTCGGCGTCGGCGCCGGGGGCGATGGTGCCCTTCTTCGGGTAGAGGCCGAACATCCGGGCCGGGGTGGCGCAGGCGATCTCGATCCAGCGGCGGCGCGAGATGTGGCCGTCCACGACGGCCTGGTGGAGCAGGTCCATACGGTTCTCCACCCCCGGCAGCCCGTTGGGGATCTTGGAGAAGTCGCCGCGGCCCAGCTCCTTCTGGCCGCTGAAGCAGAAGGGGCAGTGGTCGGTGGAGACCACCTGGAGGTCGTTGGTCCTCAGCCCCTGCCACAGGGCCGCCTGGTGGTCCTGTGGGCGCAGGGGTGTGCTGCACACGTATTTCGCGCCCTCGAAGCCGGGTTCGGCGAGGTTGTCGGTGGACAGGAACAGGTACTGCGGACAGGTCTCGCCGAAGACGGGCAGCCCGTCGTCGCGCGCCCTGGCCAGTTCGGCCACCGCCTCGCGGGCCGAGACGTGCACCACGTACAGCGGCGCGCCCGCCACCTGCGCGAGCCGGATCGCCCGGTGGGTGGCCTCGGCCTCCAGCAGGGCCTTGCGGACCTCGCCGTGGTAACGCGGGTCGGTCTCGCCGCGGGCGAGGGCCTGCTCGACCAGGACGTCGATGGCGATGCCGTTCTCGGCGTGCATCATGATCAGCCCGCCGTTGCCGGCGGCCTGCTGCATGGCGCGCAGGATCTGCCCGTCGTCGGAGTAGAACACGCCCGGGTACGCCATGAACTGTTTGAAGGAGGTCACCCCCTCCTCCACCAGGAGGTCCATCTCCTTCAGCGTCTCCTCGGTGACGTCGGAGACGATCATGTGGAAGCCGTAGTCGATGGCGCAGTTGCCCTCGGCCTTGGCGTGCCAGGCGTCCAGGCCCTCGCGCAGGGCCCCGCCCTTGGACTGGATGGCGAAGTCCACGATGGTGGTCGTGCCGCCCCAGGCGGCGGCGCGGGTGCCGGTCTCGAAGGTGTCGGAGGCGTAGGTGCCGCCGAACGGCATCTCCATGTGGGTGTGTCCGTCCACGCCGCCCGGGATCACGTACTTCCCGGTGGCGTCGATGGTGTGCTCGGCGGTGAAGGCCTCGGCGGCGGGTGTGCCGGTGGCGGCGAGGGCGGCGATGCGGCCGTCCTCGATGAGGATGTCGGCGTGGATCTCGTCGGATGCGGTGATGACGAGACCGCCGCGGATGGCTGTACGGCGGCTCATGAGGGCCTCTCGTTCGTCGTCGGCTGGGAGTCGTCGGTGGCCGGGGTTCCGTTACGGCGCGGTCAGCGGGCCGTACGTGCCCGGGGCGCGGTCGCGGTAGAACTGCCAGCGGTCGCGGACCTCGCGGAGCTTGGCGAGGTCCAGGTCGCGCACCACCAGTTCGCTCTCCTTGTCGCCGGCCACCTCGCCGACGAACTGCGCCTCCGGGTCCACGAAGTACGACGTGCCGTAGAAGTCGTTGTCGCCGAGGTCCTCGACGCCGACGCGGTTGATCGCGCCGACGAAGTACTCGTTGGCGGCGGCCGCGGCCGGCTGCTCCAGCTGCCACAGGTAGCCGGACAGGCCCCGGCTGGTGGCCGACGGGTTGAAGACGATCTCGGCGCCGGCCAGGCCCAACGCCCGCCAGCCCTCGGGGAAGTGGCGGTCGTAGCAGATGTAGACGCCGACCTTGCCGACGGCGGTGTCGAAGACGGGCCAGCCGCTGTTGCCGGGGCGGAAGTAGAACTTCTCCCAGAATCCCCGCACTTGGGGGATGTGGGTCTTGCGGTACTTGCCGAGGTAGCTGCCGTCGGCGTCGATGACGGCGGCGGTGTTGTAGAGGACGCCGGGCTGCTCCTCCTCGTACATCGGCAGTACGAGGACGATCCCCAGTTCGCGGGCGAGGGCCTGGAAGCGCCGGGTGATCGGGCCCTCGGGGATCTGCTCGGCGTACTCGTAGAAGGCGGGGTCCTGCACCTGGCAGAAGTAGGGGCCGTAGAAGAGCTCCTGGAAGCAGAGGACTTGGGCGCCCTGGGCGGCGGCGTCGCGGACCGCCTGCTCATGGCGGCGGATCATGGACTCCTTGTCGCCGGTCCAGGCGGTCTGGAAGACGGCGGCTCGGATCACTCGGCTCATCGGGACCTCCGCTGCTCGATCGGTGTGCGGTGAGCGTAGGGAAGGCGTGGGGGCCGCTTCGAGGTGCACGGTGTCACGTCCGCCGGGGTGCGGCGTGTCACCGTGTCACTGCGGCCCCGTCCCCTGTGTCACCGGTGTTTCGCCAGGTGGTCGCGGGTTTCACTGCTGTTGCGCGTCGTGCGCGAGGAGGGCTATGTGCACGGAGGCGGCCTGTTCGAAGTCGTCGAGGTCCACGTTGAGGCGGCCCTGTATGGCCTCCAGACGGCGGTAGAGCGCGGGCCGGGAGACATGGTGGAGCTGCGCGGTGCGGGACTTGTTGCGGCCGGTGGCGAGATAGGTGCGCAGGACGTCCAGCAGGTCCTGTCCGGCGTCGCACAGCAGCCCGTCCAGCTCCCGTTCGGCGAAGGACTGCACATGCGGGTTCTCGCGCAGCAGCCGGATCAGCCCGCGCAGATGGACGTCCCTGAGGCGGACCACGGGCGGCAGGTCGAGGGCGGCGGCGGACCCGGCGACGGCGTCGGCGACGTGCCGGGCCTCGCGCAGCCCGGCGGGCACGTCGTCCCAGCAGGTGCGGGCGTCCGCGGCGGCGACGACCGTCCCGGCCGCCGCGGGCGCCTCGCGCAGCCGGACGGCGAAGTGCCCGGCGAGGGCGTCGGCGTCCTGGTCGCGGGCGAGGCTGAGCAGGACGGCGGTGACGCCCTCGGTGAGTTCGGCGACCAGTCCGGTCAGTCCCAGCAGGCGCAGCAGCCGGTCGACTTCGGCGGGGTCGGCGTCGTGGACGACCAGCGGCACGAACGCCCGCCGGTTGACCGGGAGTCCGGCGGCCCGCGCCCTCGGCAGCAGTTGCCGGGCCGGTACGGCGCCCCCGGCCAGGTCGGTGAGCAGGCTCTGCGCGGACTGCTCCTCCCAGGTGCGGCCGGCGGCGCCGCCGAGCATGCGGTGCAGGACGAGGGCCTCGGCGGCCCGGTCGGCGAGCAGCCGTCCGGTGGCGGTGTCGCCGCGGTGGCCGCACAGCACGAGCCGGCCCCATCGCTCGCCGCGCCCGCCGAGTTCGGCGCGGATCCAGCCGTCGCCCTCGCTGCCGCCGGCCTGCCGGGCGATGCGCTCCCAGTCGCGCAGCACGTCCTCCACCGCCGACCGCTCCCCCGCCGTGGCCAGGACGCGGTGGGCGAGGTTGGTGACGACGACGGGGCAGGCGGTGTGCTGGGCGATCTCGTCCAGCAGCGCCTGCAGCGGGGCGCCCGCAGTGATGAGGGCGGTGAGCGCGGTGCGTACGGCCTCCGACAGGCTGACGGCGGCGTACTTGCGGCGCACCAGCCGGGACTGCACCTCCTCGGTCAACTCCGCGAAGGGGAACGGCCGGTGCAGCACCACCAGGGGCAGTCCGCAGCGTTCGGCGGCCCGGCGCATCACCTCCGGCGGGGTGGGGAAGGCCCGGCCGAGTCCGAGGACGACGGCCGCGGCCTCCGCCCGGTGCAGGGAGCGGATGTACTCGGCCTGCTTCTCCTCGTCGCCGGCGAGCAGCACCCCGGTGGTGAGCACCATCTCGCCGCCGCTGAGCATCACGCCGACGTCGGCCGCCTCGGCGACGTGCACCCAGCGCACCGGCTGGTCGAGCCGGCCGGCTCCGGCCACCACCTCGGGTTCGCCGGCGAGCACCCGTTCCAGGGCGAGCACCTGCCGTACGGACAGGGCGGGTTCGGGCAGGCGCGGGACGGCGGCGGGGAGTTGCGGGGCGGTCAGGGGGCGGTCCGAGGAGATGGTCATGGCGACGTTCCCCTTTTGCTCGGTGCTCGGTGCTCGGTGCTCTCTGTGTTCTCGGTGCTCGGTGGTGTCGGTGCTCGACGCGGGCGCCTCAGTACGCGGCGCCCAGCGCGCGCTCCAGGATCGCGGCGCCCTCCTCGGCCTCCGCCACGGTCAGGGACAGCGGCGGGGCGATGCGCAGGGCGCTGGTGTCGTGGCCGCCGCCCTTGCCGATGAGCAGGCCGCCCTCGCGGGCCGCCTCCAGCACGGCGGCGGCCGCTCGCGGGTCGGCCTCGTCGGTGCCCGGCCGGGCGAGTTCGACGCCGACCATCAGTCCGCGCCCGCGCACCTCGCGGACGCCGGGCAGGGCGGCGGCGACGGCGCGCAGGCGTTCGATGAGCAGGCCGCCGACCCGGCGGGCGTTGCCCTGGAGGTCGTGTTCCAGGAGGTAGTTGAGGTTGGCGAGACCGGCGGCCATGGTGATCTGAGTGCCGCCGAAGGTGGAGATGCTGTTGGCGTCCAGGCAGTTCATGATCTCGCCGCGGGCGACGACGCCGCCGATGGACATGCCGTTGCCGATGCCCTTGGCGAAGGTGAGGATGTCGGGCGGCCCGCTGCGGCCGTGCGCCTGCCAGCCCCAGAAGTGCTCTCCGGTGCGGCCCCAGCCGGTCTGCACCTCGTCGGCGATCCACAGGACGCCGTGCTCGCGCAGCACCTCGCGGAAGGCGGCGTACAGGCCGTCGGGCGGGGAGGTGAACCCGCCGACGCCCTGGACGGGTTCGGCGATGAGGGCGGCGGGCGGGCGGGTGTGGCCGAGGAGGTCCTTCAGGTCCTCGACGCAGGCGGCGATGAAGGCCTCGTCGTCGAGGTGGGCGAAGGGACCGCGGGTGCGGACGCCGCCGTGGACGTAGAGGGTCTGGAGCGGGGAGAGGGAACTCGGGGACCAGGAGCGGTTGCCGGTGACGCCGACCGTGCTGAAGGAGCGGCCGTGGTAGCTGTTGCGCATGGCCAGCACGGTGTTGCTGCGCCGGTACGTCGTCGCCAGCAGCAGCGCGGTGTCGTTGGCCTCGGTGCCGGAGGTGGTGAAGAACACCCGGGCGTCCGGGATGCCGCTCAACTGGGCGATGCGCTCGGCGAGTTCCACCATCGGCCGGTTGAGGTAGAGGGTGGAGGAGTGGATGATGCGGCCGGCCTGCTCGCTGACCGCCTTGGTGACCTCGGGCAGCGCGTGGGCGGTCATGGTGGTGAGGATGCCGCCGAAGAAGTCGAGGTAGCGCCGGCCCGTGCTGTCCCAGACGTGGCGGCCCTCGCCGTGCGTGATCTCGATCGGGTCCTCGTAGTAGAGCGCGAGCCAGTCGGGCAGGACGGCCCGGTGGCGGTCGTAGAGGTCGTTCACGGCTGCACCAGCCCTTCGTAGGCGTCGGGACGGCGGTCGCGGTAGAAGGCCCACTGCTGCCGCACCGCTTCGATGAGGTCGAAGTCGAGGTCGCGGACGAGGAGTTCCTCGGCGGTGTCGCTCGCGGTGTCGCCGACGAACCTGCCGCGGGGGTCGGCGAAGTAGCTCGTCCCGTAGAAGTCGTTGTCGCCGTACTCCTCTTGGCCGACGCGGTTGATCGCGGCGACGAAGTAGGCGTTGGCGACGGCCGCGGCCGGCTGCTCCAGCCGCCACAGATGGGAGGACAGACCGCGGTGGGTGGCGGACGGGTTGTATACGAGCTGGGCGCCGTTGAGGCCGAGTTGCCGCCAGCCCTCGGGGAAGTGGCGGTCGTAGCAGATGGAGACGCCGACCTTGCCGACGGCGGTGTCGAACACGGGCCAGCCGAGGTTGCCCGGCCTGAAGTAGTACTTCTCCCAGAAGCCCTCAAGCTGCGGGATGTGGTGCTTGCGGTACTTGCCGAGGTAGCCGCCGTCGGCGTCGATCACGGCGGCGGTGTTGTAGTAGAAGCCGGGCTGCTCCACCTCGAAGACCGGGACGACGATCACCATGCCGGTCTCGCGGGCGAGGTCCCGCATCCGGCGGACGGTCGGCCCGTCCGGCACGGGCTCGGCCCACCGGTAGTGCCCGGGCTCCTGGACCTGGCAGAAGTACGGCGCGTTGAAGACCTCCTGGAACCCGATGATCCGCGCGCCCTGCCGGGCGGCCTCGCGGGCGTGCCGCTCGTGCTTGGCGACCATGGACTCGGTGTCGCCGGTCCAGGTGGCCTGGACCAGGGCCGCACGGACGACGTTGGCCATGAGCTGCTCCTTCGGCGTACGTCAGAGCCTCTACGCCCGTAGAACAGGCCTAGAGGCACGAACGTAAGCCTCCCGGGCGGCCTTGCCAAGACCAACGCCGTGAACCCGCGAAGTCGATCGTGTTTCACACTCCGGTGGGTTAGCGGGGGTGGCCTCCGGCGGGTTGGCGGGGGTGGCCCTCACGGGCCGGGGGCGGGGGCGGACTGGGGGCGCGGTGGGGGCGCGCGTCGAGCGGGTGGGGCACGGTCGCGGGCGACGGGCACGCTGCCCCGCGCCCGGCACGCTGTCCGGCGCCCGGAGCGCTGACACCGCGCCTCCGCGCCCCGCAGTACCACCGCGCCCGAGCCGGACCGGGCCGTGCCCTCCGCGCACATCGCCGGGCCGTCGCGCGCTCCGCGCACCGCGACGCCCGCGCGGCACGCTTCCGCGAGGGGCGGCCACAGGGTCGTACACCGTCACGCCCGCGGCGCGGAGTACCACCGTCCGAGCCCCGTGCCGCTCACGTCCGGCCGTGCGCCGGAGGTGTGCCCGCGCGCGGCCGGACGGGGTACGCGCCCCGCGCGGGCCGTCGGCCCCAGGGCCGCGCCGGGCGGGGTCACCCACACGTGCGTATTGCGCTGGCAAACGGACATCGCGGGCTAAGCGGAGCGTACCGTTCATGGTGTTTACGGTTCCGGATGCGTGCAGGAACACCGCGGTCGACCGCGTGTGACCACCGTGTCCGGCAACCGGACCTCTTCGCCTGCGGATTCCCACTTCCCCGAAGTGAAGGACCCCTCAGCAGGCGTGACCTCATCCATGACCGGTGGATCCTGTCGGCCTGCCCGGCGGTTCCGCCCCGCGCCAGAACGGCAAGCACATGACCCGACCCCCCACGCTGGACCCCGACTGGACCCCCGAAGCCGTCGTCTTCGACTGCGACGGCACCCTGATCGACTCCGAGCAGCACTGGCAGCGCGCCCGCGCGATCGTGCTGCGCGGCTTCGGCCACGCCCCCGACGAGGAGTTCGCGGAACGCGCGAAGGGCCTGCACTACCGGGACTGCGGAGTCCTGATGGCCGAACTCGTGGGCGCACCGGACCACGCCCAGGACATGACGCAGCAACTGCTCAACACCTTCCGCGCCCTGGTCGCCCGCGAGCCGGTCAGCACGCGCGGCGCACGGGAGCTGGTGCGCACGCTGGAGCGGGTGGCGCCGCTGGCCGTCGCCAGCAACTGCCCCGAGGACGTGGTCCGGTTCTCCCTGGAGTCGGTGAACTTACGCCGGCACTTCCGGCACATCGTCGTACCGGACGACCGGATCCGCCCCAAACCGCACCCCGACACGTACGCGGAGGCCGCGCGCCGCCTCGGCGTCCCCGGCGGCCGGGCCCTCGCCGTCGAGGACTCGGTCAACGGGATGAAGGCCGCGGTCGCCGCGGGCCTGCGGGTCGTGGGCGTGGGACCGCGCCCCGCCCCAAAGGACGCCGCACTGGCCGATCTGTGGGTGGCCTCCCTCGACGACCCGGCCCTGATGGCCTGGGCCGAGAGCCGTCCCACGGCGGCGCGGCCGGAGCCCGGCCGTGCCGACGCCTCGCCGGCCGACAGGTCCGACACCGCCCACACGGCCGGCGCAGCCGACGCGAGCGACTCAGCCGACGCGGCCGACGCGAAGGTCCCCAGGCCGGGGGGCCCCACGCGCCAGGACCCGGCGGGCGCCTCCTGACGGGAGCCGCGCCGGGCCGGTGCGGGGGCCTCGACGGCGGGCGCCCCCGCGGCGGGGCGCCCGGCTGCCCCCAGGGCGGGCGTCCCAGCCGGGCGCCCCGGCCGGGACGCCCCGCCCCGCCGGCTCGTCCATCGACGGCCCCGGCGGGCCGCCACCGCGGCGACGGTGGACAGGGCCGGGGTCGGGGCGCGCCCCGTCTCGATCTCGCGCTGCGTCTGCGCCGAGCTGCCCGCGCGCGATGGTCTCCGTCATGCCGCCGCGTGCCGCGCGCCGCGTGCAGCAGCCGGCCGAGCCACGCGCCGCGCTCGCGCTCTCGCGCACCCTCCGCCCCCGCGGCCGCTCGACATGCCGACCGAAACGGAACGTGTCAGCGTTGCATGACCGACCCCCGACCCGGTTACCCGGCGGGAGCCACCCGTCAGCGAAGGAACGGAAAGCGATGACCAGCGGCTACGTCGGCCCGGAGGGCGACCCCTTCGGCGAATTCTTCGCCCGGTTCTTCGGCGGACCCCGCCCGGGTCCCCGGCACGTCGACATCGGCAGGCTGCTCAGTCAGCCCGCCCGGGAACTCGTCAAGGGCGCGGCCCAGTACGCCGCCGACCACGGCAGCCGGGACCTGGACACCGAGCACCTGCTGCGGGCGGCGCTCGCCACCGAGCCCACCCGCAGCCTGCTCAGCCGGGCCGGCGCGGACCCGGACTCGATGGCCGACCAGATCGACGAGCGGTCCGGCCCCGTCCAGCAGCAGCCGGGCGATCCGCCACCGCCCTCGACGCTGTCCCTGACCCCGGCCGTCAAGCGCGCCCTGCTGGACGCGCACGACATGGCGCGGGCCAGCGGAGCGGGCTACATCGGCCCCGAGCACGTGCTGAGCGCGCTCGCCGCGAACCCCGACTCGGCGGCCGGGCACATCCTGAACGCGGCCCGGTTCGCCGCCTCGGGCCTGCCGCCGGAGACGACGGAGACCGCCGCTCCGCCGGGGGCGGAACGGCAGCGCACCAGCGCCACGCCCACCCTGGACAAGTACGGCCGTGATCTGACCGACCTGGCCGGGCAGGGCCGTATCGACCCGGTGATCGGGCGGGACCAGGAGATCGAGCAGACGATCGAGGTGCTGTCCCGGCGCGGGAAGAACAACCCGGTGCTGATCGGCGACGCGGGCGTGGGCAAGACCGCCATCGTGGAGGGCCTCGCCCAGCGGATCGCCGACGGCGACGTGCCCGACATACTGCTCGGCCGCCGCGTGGTCGCCCTGGACCTGACCGGAGTGGTCGCCGGCACCCGTTACCGGGGCGACTTCGAGGAGCGGCTGAACAACATCGTCACCGAGATCCGCACCAACTCCGACCGGCTGATCGTCTTCATCGACGAGCTGCACACGGTGGTGGGCGCCGGGGGCGGCGGCGAGGGCGGCTCCATGGACGCCGGCAACATCCTCAAGCCGGCCCTGGCCCGCGGCGAGCTGCACATCGTGGGCGCGACCACGCTGGAGGAGTACCGGCGGATCGAGAAGGACGCGGCGCTGGCCCGCCGGTTCCAGCCGATCCTGGTGCCCGAGCCGACCGTCGCGGACGCCCTGGAGATCCTGCGCGGCCTGCGCGACCGCTACGAGGCCCACCACCAGGTCCGCTACACCGACGAGGCGCTGGTGGCGGCCGTGGAGCTGTCCGACCGGTATCTCACCGACCGGCGGCTGCCGGACAAGGCGATCGACCTGATCGACCAGGCCGGCGCGCGGGTACGGCTGCGGGCGCGGACCAAGGGCACGGACGTACGGGCCATGGAACGTGAGGTCGAGCAGCTCACCCTGGACAAGGACCAGGCGGTCGCGGACGAGCAGTACGAGCAGGCCACGCAGTTGCGGGACCGGATCGTGGAGCTGAAGCAGCGGATCGCCGAGGCCGGCGGGGACGGCGAGGCGGACGAGGGCATGAACCTGGTGGTGACCGCGGAGGCCATCGCCGAGGTGGTGTCCCGGCAGACCGGCATCCCGGTCAGCAGCCTCACCCAGGAGGAGAAGGAGCGGCTGCTCGGCCTGGAGGAGCATCTGCACGAGCGGGTGGTCGGCCAGGACGAGGCGGTGAGCGTGGTCGCCGAGGCGGTGCTGCGCTCCCGCGCGGGGCTGGCCAGCCCGGACCGGCCGATCGGCAGCTTCCTGTTCCTCGGCCCGACCGGCGTCGGCAAGACCGAGCTGGCCCGGGCGCTGGCCGAGGCGCTGTTCGGCAGCGAGGAGCGGATGGTCCGCCTGGACATGAGCGAGTACCAGGAGCGGCACACCGTCAGCCGCCTGGTGGGCGCCCCGCCCGGGTACGTCGGCCACGAGGAGGCCGGTCAGCTCACCGAGGTGGTGCGCCGGCACCCGTACTCGCTGCTCCTGCTGGACGAGGTGGAGAAGGCCCACCCGGACGTCTTCAACATCCTGCTCCAGGTGCTGGACGACGGCCGGCTCACCGACGCGCAGGGCCGCACGGTGGACTTCACCAACACCGTGATCGTGATGACCAGCAACCTCGGCTCGGAGGCGATCACCCGGCGCGGCGCCGGCATCGGGTTCGGCGCGGGCGGCGCGGACGCGGACGAGGAGGCGCGGCGGGAGCAGATCCTCAGGCCGCTGCGCGAGCACTTCCGGCCGGAGTTCCTGAACCGCATCGACGAGATCGTCGTCTTCCGCCAGCTCACCGCCGAGCAGTTGCGGCAGATCACGAACCTGCTGCTGGACAAGACGCGGCGGCTGCTGCACGCGCAGGGCGTCTCCGTGGAGTTCACCGATCCGGCCGTGGACTGGCTGGCGCAGCGTGGCTACCAGCCCGAGTACGGCGCGCGTCCGCTGCGCCGCACCATCCAGCGCGAGGTGGACAACCGGATGTCCCGGCTGCTGCTGGACGGGCGGCTCGGCGAGGGCAGCCGGGTCACGGTGGACGTGGAGGACGGGCAGCTCGTCTTCCTCGCCCAGGACGAGCCGCCGGAGCCGGCGCCCGCAGCGGCCCCCGCGCCGGCGCCCGGTGAGTGACGTACGGACGGACCACGTGCCCGCCTCCTTCGAGGAAGGCGGGCACGTGGCTTGTCCGGGGTACCGCACGGTGGTACGGCGCCGGGCGCGGCCGTCCGGAGACTGCGCCGCCGGGCACGACCGTCCGCGCGTCACGGCGCCGGGCGGACCACCATCGCCGAGCCGCCGCCACGGCGGACCTTCTCGGCCGCCGCGAGCCAGCGGCCGTCCGGCAGGCGCTGGACGCCGGTGGCCGCGCCGATCTCGGGGTTGAGTTTGAAGGAGTGGCCGATCGCCTCCAGCTTGCCCCGCAACGCGCTGTCGTAGAGGGCGGGTTCGAGTTCGGTCTGGGCGGCGTTGCGCTGGCTGGCGCGGGGTGCGGCGATGGCGTCGACCAGCGGCATGCGCCGGTCGAGGAAGTTGGTCAGGGTCTGCAGCACCGTGGTGATGATGGTCGCGCCGCCGGGCGAACCCAGCGCCACCACGGGCTTGTTGTGGGCGTCCAGGACGATCGTCGGCGAGATGGAGGAGCGCGGCCGCTTGCCCGGGCCGGGCAGGTTGGGGTCGTGCACGGCCGGGTCGGCGGGGCTGAAGGAGAAGTCCGTCAGCTCGTTGTTGAGCAGGAAGCCGCGGCCGGGGACGGTGATGCCGCTGCCGCCGGTCTGCTCGATGGTGAGGGTGTAGGAGACGACGTTGCCCCACCGGTCGGCGACCGTCAGATGCGTGGTGTCGTCGCCCTCGTAGGTCGTCGGGGCCGCCTTGTCGCCGGTGCCGCAGGCCTTCGGGTGGCGCGGGTCGCCGGGGGCGAGGGGGCTGGTGAGGACGGCGTCGTCCTGGACGAGGCAGGCGCGCGAGTCGGCGTACTTCTGGGAGAGCAGTTGCTTGGTGGGGACGTTCTCGAAGGCGGGGTCGCCGACCCAGCGGCCGCGGTCGGCGAAGGCGATCCGGCTGGCCTCCAGGTAGTGGTGCAGATACTGGACCTCGCTCGCCTTCGTCAGGTCGGTGCGCTCCAGGATGTTGAGCGCCTCGCCGACGGTGGTGCCGCCGGAGGACGAAGGCGCTATGGAGTACACGTTCAGACCGCGGTAGGAGACCCGGGTGGGCGCCTGGAGTTTGGCGCGGTAGGCGGCGAGGTCCTTCCGGCTGAGCTTGCCGGGGCGCGCGTCCCAGCCCGAACCCGGGGCGACGGGCGGGTGGTTGACGGTCTTGACGATGTCGTCGCCGAGGTCGCCGCGGTAGACGGCCCCGACTCCCTTGCGGGCCAGCTCGTCGTAGGTGCGGGCGAGGTCGGGGTTCTTGAACGTCGAGCCGACGGCGGGGAGTCGACCGCCCGGCAGGAACAGCTTGGCGGTGTCGGGGAAGTAGCGGAAGCGGGTCTCGTTGGCGGCGGTCTGGGAGCGGAAGGTGTCGTCCACGGTGAAGCCGTCGCGGGCGAGCCGTTCGGCGGGTTTCAGGACCGTGCCGAGCCGCCGGGTGCCCCACTGGTCGAGGGCGGTCTGCCAGGTGGCGGCGGTGCCGGGCGTGCCGACGCTCAGGCCGCTGGTGACGGCGGTGTCGAAGGACAGCGGCTTGCCGTTCTCCAGGAACAGGCCGGAGTCGGCGCTCAGCGGGGCGGTCTCGCGGCCGTCGACGGTGTGGACGGTGCGGGTGCGGGCGTCGTAGTAGACGAAGTAGCCGCCGCCCCCGATGCCGGCGGAGTAGGGCTCGGTGACGCCAAGGGCGGCGGCGGTGGCGACGGCCGCGTCGACGGCGTTGCCGCCGTTCCTCAGCACCTCGATGCCGGCCGCGGTGGCGTCCGCGTCGACGCTGGCGACGGCTCCGCCGTACCCGGTGGCCACCGGCGCCTTGGGGGCCGGCGCCGGTCCGCCGCCCGGGTGCGCGGCGGGCGGCGCCGCCGCCCCCACCGACACCACGGCGGCCGAGACCGCCAGGACCGTCAGTTTCCGTGCGACAGGGCGACGCATCCGCACCTCCACGCTGGTTCGCAGCTCGGTTGCCTGACCGTGCGCGCAGCTTAATTCATTGCCATGATCCCGTCAGGCGCATCAGGGACGCGTCCGATCGGGTCAACCGGATCGAACACCGGTACGGCACCTGGCTCGAACACCGGTACGGCGCGACCCGTTGGCGAGGCGCTACCATGCGCGCCCATGAACGACGACGTGCGCAACATCGTCCTGGGTGTGATCGCCGCCGGCGTCAGCGCCTCGCTCGGCTGGCTGGCCCGCGCCTTCCTGTGGCGGCGCAGACTCCGCCGCAAGCAGGCCTTCTTCGGACTGCCCGACAACTCCGAGTCGCTGCTGGTGGTCAACCGGGACGCGGGCGGCACCGAACTGACGGTGATGCGCCACGACGTCTTCGCGCTCCTGGAGTTGTCGGCGCTCGTCAAGGAGTGCAACGCCGGCGTGCAGGTCGTCGCGCACGACGCGGCCCAGCAGGGCTTCGGTGAGCGGACCGAGTTCTGCGTGGGCGGACCGGCCTCCAACCGCCGCATGGCCGCGCACCTGTCCTCCCTGCTGCCCGGGGTGCGGGTGAACGTGGAGGCCGAAGCCGGGCCGGACCGGGGCGCGTTCGTCATCGGCGGGGAGCGCTACCGGGTGGAGGCGGGCCGCAGCGAGTACGTCATCCTGGCCCGGCTCGTCGCCGGGGAACGCCGCTTCGGCAACCGCCCCGTCTTCCTGTTCTGCGGCCAGCGCGCCATCGACAACCAGGCCGCCACCCGCTATCTCGCCCGCCATCACGAGCGGCTGGCGCGCAAGTACGGCGGCGGTTCGTTCGTACTGCTGCTGAAGGTGGTCAACTCCCAGGCGTACGGCCCGGACGTGGTCGAACTGGTGGCGGACGTGACCCGGGCGGCCCGGACTCCGCTGCCGGAACCGGAACCCTCGGCCGACGCGACGACGAGCACATCCCGCCCGGCGCGCAGCTGACCTTCTCCTCGTGGACGGACGGCACTGGACCGTGTCTCCGCCGCCCGAGCAGTGATCTCCGGCTGCCGCCGGCCGGGTATGGCTCTTGTGGACCGCTGCCCCTGCGACGGCCGTGAACGGCATATCGTAGTCGAGGATGCATCCGCCGGACCCGCCGGTCGGCGATTCGGGTCCCCAGATCAGCTTTCGGCCACCTCCGCGTAGAGCTGGGAGAGTTCGGGGACGCCGCTGTCCGCCCAGGCCAGACCTGCCTCGACCACGTCGAACTCCCGTCCGGAGGCGAGCCGTACGACGGGGTGGCCGTTCGGCCACAGCGCCCAGACCGCGCCGGGTACGGTGCGCACGACGACCGTCCCGAGGTACAGGCCCGCGTCGTTGCCGAGGTCCGAGACCTTCTCGGGGTCGTCGCGCCAGGCCGGCATGATCTGGTCGAGCGCCTCCAGCGAGGCCGCCGACTCGTCCAGCCGTACGCCCGCCTCGGCGGCCTGCGCGCGCAGCAGTTCGCAGGCGCCCAGGAGGTCGGCGAGGTGCTCCGGGCCGGGGTGCTCGTCACCCGCGACGAGCACCGCGACGCCGAGGGACGGACCGCGTTTCTTGCGCCAGTTGCCCATAAACGGGATGTTCATGGACCCAGCGTGACACCGGAGCGGCCGCGGACACCACAGGCCGGACGCCGGTGTCGCTCTCAGACGTCGAGGTCCACGACCACGGGCGCGTGGTCCGAGGCGCCCTTGCCCTTGCGCTCCTCGCGGTCGACGTAGGCGTCGGTGACCGCCTTGGCGAACGGCTCGTTGCCGTACACCAGGTCGATGCGCATGCCGCGGTTCTTGGGGAAGCAGAGCTGGCGGTAGTCCCAGTAGGTGAACGGGTGTTCGTACTTCAGCGGCCGCGGGACCACGTCGGCGAGGCCCGCCTCGCGCAGGGAGGCCAGCGCGGCGCGCTCGGCGGGGGTGACATGGGTGGCGCCCTCGAAGGCGGCCCGGTCGTACACGTCATCGTCGGTCGGCGCGACGTTGTAGTCGCCGAGGACGGCGAACGGGCGGCTGCCGGCCGCGTCGCCCGCGACGGCCGCCTTCAGCGCCTCGAACCATTCGAGCTTGTAGGCGTAGTGCGGGTGGTCCACCTCCCGGCCGTTGGGCACGTAGACGGACCAGACGCGGACCGGGCCGCAGGTCGCGGAGACGGCGCGGGGCTCCTGGACGCCGTCGTAACCGGGGTCGCCGGGCAGGCCCTTGACCACGTCCGCGAGGCCCACCCGGGAGAGCACCGCCACACCGTTCCACCGGCCGGTGGCGTGGACCGCCGACTCGTAGCCCAGCTCGCGCAGCTGTTCGGCCGGGAACTGGTCCTCGGCGACCTTGGCCTCCTGGAGGCACAGCACGTCGGTGCCGCTGCTCTCCAGCCAGGCCAGCAGCCTCGGGAGTCGGGCGGTGATCGAGTTCACGTTCCAGGTGGCGATGCGCATGCCCACCAACCTACCGGGCGGCACCGACAACGCCGCCGGTACGCGGCTCAGCCCGGCCGGCCCGCCCTCCCCGGTACGCCGCCCGGCCCGGTCGGCCCAGTACGCCCGCCGCCGGTGCGCCCACCGCCCGGTACGCCGCCCGGCCGGTACGGTCAGCCGCCGGGCGCGCCCGGCGCCCTCACAGCTCCGCCGAGGCCCCCGGGGTCAGCCGCAGGTGCTCCGCGCCGCCCAGGCCGCCGATCTGGCGGTCGTAGATCGGGCGGGCGAGGTCGGTGAGGAGGGCGTCGTGGATGTCGTAGGCGCGCCGCGGCTTGACCTCGCGGACGTAGTCGATCACCTCGGAGATCTTGTTCCACGGGGCCATCACCGGGAGCATCAGCGTGTCGACGGGCCGGTCGGGCACGGTGAGCGCGTCGCCGGGGTGGAAGACCTCGCCGCCGTCGATCAGGTAGCCGACGTTGGTGATGCGCGGGATGTCCGGGTGGATCACCGCGTGCAGCTCGCCGTGGACCTGCACGTCGAAGCCCGCGGCGGTGAAGGCGTCGCCGTGGCCGACGGTGTGGACGCGGCCCGGGAAGGCCGGGGCGAGCTGGTCCGCGACGGACTTCAGGGTCCACACCTCGGCGTCCGGCCGGGCCTCCAGGGCCGCGCGCACCCGGCCCTCGTCGAAGTGGTCCGGGTGCTCGTGCGTGATCAGGAGGACGTCCGCGCCGGCCGCAGCGTCCTCCTCGCTGAACCCGCCGGGGTCGATGACGAGCCGGCGCCCGTCCTTGTCGAGGACCACACAGGAGTGCGACTTCTTCGTGAGCTTCATGCTTCCCATCCTCCCCCGCGCTCCCCGCGGCGCGGGCACGTCGACCTGGTGGTCCGGGTACCCGGTTACGGGAGGCGGAAGGGGCTCAGCCATCGGACGGGAGCGCCGGAGGCGGATCGCTCTGTGGGACTCCATGGGGCTCAGGTGGGGATCACTCCGTGGGGGTGGTCTCCTCCTGGATGACCTGCTGCGCCACCCGGAAGGCGGTACCGGCGGCGGGCATCCCGCAGTAGACGGCCGTCTGGAGCAGCACCTCCTTGATCTCGTCCGGGGTGAGCCCGGTGCGCAGGGCGGCCCTCGTGTGGGCGGCCAGCTCCTCGGCGTGGCCGCCGGCGACCAGGGCGGCGAGGGCGACGCAGCTGCGGGTGCGCCGGTCCAGTCCGGGCCGGTCCCAGACGCCGCCCCAGGTGGAGCGGGTGAGCAGTTCCTGGTAGTCGCCGGAGAACTCGTCGGCGCGGGCCAGTTCCCGGTCCACGTGCGCGTCGCCGAGCACCTCACGGCGGATCTTGAGCCCCGTCTCGTACGGGTCCGCGCCGGCCGTGGGCCGGGGCGGCGCCGCGATCGGGGCGATCTCGGCGATGGGCGCGGTCTGCGGGGCCTGCGGCGGCGCGACGGGGACGGGCCGGGGCGGGGGCGCCACGACGGCGAGCTGGCCCGTGCTCGATCCGAACGCGGGCTGCCAGGCGGTCGAGAAGTGCCGCACCAGCAGGTCGGTGACGGCGGCGGGCTGCACCACCGGGACCAGGTGGGAGGCGCCGGGCACCACCGCGAGGCGGGCGTCGGGGATGCCGGCCACCAGTGTGCGCGCCTCCGCCGGTCCGGTGACCTGGTCCTCGGAGCCGACCAGGACGAGCGTCGGCACGCCGACCCGCCCGAGTTCGGCGCGCACGTCGAAGGAGGCCAGCGCCTCGCAGGCGGCGATGTAGCAGCCGGGGTCGGTGGTGCGCACCATCTGCACGGCCCAGTCGGTGATCGCGGGCTGCGCGGCGGCGTAGCCGCTGGTGAACCAGCGGTCCGGGGAGGTGCGGGCGATGGGGTCGAGGCCGTTGGTGCGGACGATCACCCCGCGCTGGCGGAACTCGTCCGCGGTCCCGAACCGGGGCGAGGCGGCGATCAGCGCCAGCGAGGCCAGCCGCTCGGGGTGGCGCAGGGCCAGTTCCACGCCGACCGCACCGCCGAGCGCGCAGCCGGCGTACCCGAAGCGCTGCACGCCGAGCGCGTCCAGGGTGGCCAGCAGCCGCGCGGTCAGCTCGGTCACCGAGCCGGCCGGGTGCGCGGGAGCGCCGCCGTGGCCCGGCAGGTCGAACCGGAAGACGCGCCACTGCTGCGTCAGCTCCGGGACCTGCCGGTCCCACATGTGCCATGTGGTGCCCAGTGAGGGACCGAGGATCAGGACGGGAGCCTCTTCCGGCCCGTCAAAGCGGTATTGCAGGGTGTTCGACGGTGTCTCACTCACGCCGTAGACCCTCTCACGTCTCACGAGGTCTGACACGGCCGGGGGAACCCGGCGGCCGCCTGACGCTCGCGGCGCGATGACGGTACGGTCGCAACGCGGCGTGGGCTCGCCGCGGCCGGCGGGGCATCGCCCTTGAGTCCTCGGGCTGCTTCGGTGGCGAGGCCTCTCCCCTGCCACGGGCTCCCCACCACCCGGGCGATCCCGATGACCGGGCGATCCCGATGACCGGGCGCGGCCGGGCGGGCCCGCCGTCGCCTGAACGGCGCCCGTCGGACAGGGTTCGTCAGGGAGCCGGATCACCCGGTTCGGCCAGGACACGGCCGGATCGGGGAAGCCTGCGGCCGGGCGCCGGCGGCGCGAACGCAGCCACTCGCTCCTGGGCGTCGCCCCCGTCTCGACTACTCCGAGTGGATCACGGGCCCCGTTCTCCAGGTACCGTCAAGGTATGAGTCATCCGCACCCCGAGCTGAAAGCCGCGCCGCCCCTTCCCGAAGGAGGGCTGCGGGTCACGGCCCTGGGCGGCCTGGGGGAGATCGGCCGCAACATGACCGTCTTCGAGCACGCCGGCAAGCTGCTCATCGTCGACTGCGGCGTGCTGTTCCCCGAGGAGACCCAGCCCGGCGTGGACGTGATCCTGCCGGACTTCACCTCGATCCGGGACCGGCTGGACGACATCGTGGCCATGGTCCTCACCCACGGCCACGAGGACCACATCGGCGGCGTGCCGTACCTGCTGCGCGAGCGGTCCGACATTCCCGTCGTCGGCTCCAGACTGACGCTGGCGTTCCTGGAGGCCAAGCTCAAGGAACACGGAATCCGGCCGCGCACGGTGCGGGTGCGGGAGGGCGACCGGCGCGGCTTCGGACCCTTCGACTGCGAGTTCGTGGCGGTCAACCACTCCATCCCCGACAGCCTCGCGGTCGCGATCCGCACCCGGGCCGGGATGGTGCTGCACACCGGCGACTTCAAGATGGACCAGTTCCCGCTCGACGACCGCATCACCGATCTGCGCGCCTTCGCCCGCCTCGGCGAGGAGGGTGTGGACCTGTTCCTCACCGACTCCACCAACGCGGAAGTCCCCGGCTTCACCACCTCCGAGCGTGAGCTGAATCCGGCGATCGAGCAGGTGATGCGCACCGCGCCGCGCCGGGTCATCGTCTCCAGCTTCGCCAGCCATGTGCACCGCATCCAGCAGGTCCTGGACGCCGCCCACCAGTACGGCCGCAAGGTCGCCTTCGTCGGCCGGTCGATGGTCCGCAACATGGGCATCGCCCGTGACCTCGGCTATCTGAAGGTCCCCTCCGGTCTGGTCGTGACCACGAAGGAGCTGGAGAAGCTCCCGGACCACAAGATCACTCTGGTGTGCACCGGTTCCCAGGGCGAACCGATGGCCGCGCTGTCCCGGATGGCCAATCGCGACCACATGATCCGTATCGGCAAGGGCGACACCGTCCTGCTCGCCAGCTCCCTCATCCCCGGCAACGAGAACGCCATCTACCGAGTGATCAACGGACTCACGCGGTGGGGCGCCCACGTGGTCCACAAGGGCAACGCCAAGGTGCACGTCTCCGGGCACGCCAGCGCCGGCGAACTCGTCTACTGCTACAACATCGTCAAACCCCGCAACGTCATGCCCGTGCACGGCGAATGGCGCCACCTGCGGGCCAACGCCGACCTCGCCATCCGTACCGGTGTCGACCCCGACCGGGTCGTCATCGCCGAGGACGGCGTCGTCGTCGACCTCGTCGACGGGCGCGCGTCGATCACCGGCAAGGTCCCCGCCGGCAACGTCTACGTGGACGGCATGGAGGTCGGCGGCGCCACCGAGGCGTCCCTCAAGGACCGCCTCGCCCTCGCCGCCGAGGGCGTGGTCACGGTGGTGGCGATCGTCGACGCGGACACCGGCGCCCTCGCCGAGGCGCCGGACTTCCTGGCCCGCGGCTTCGTCCACGACGAGAGCACCTTCGAGCCGGTCGTCCCCGTCATCGAGAAGACCCTGGCCACCGCGGCCGAGGAGGGCGTCGGGGACGCGCGCCAGCTCGAACAGCTCATCGCCCGCGCGGTGGCGAACTGGGCGTTCCGCGCCCACCGCCGCAAGCCCCTCATCATCCCCGTCATCATCGACGCCTGAGCCGACTCCGGCCTCGATGCCCGCGGTCCGCCGGCGGACCGCGGGCGTCGGGGCCGGGCACGCCCGGACCGGGCCGCAGGGGAAACGGCGACACAGCGGTGCACCCCGCCCACAGAGGGCGCACCGGATCGGACAGCGTCCGCTCGGGGCAGGCCGCCACCTGCGCGTCGCGGCTGGGTACGAAGGCGACCGCGGCCGGGAACGCGACCGACTGTGGGTCGATCCGGCACAGCGGGGCGGGGAACGAACGTCCTCGCCACGCGGCCGCCCACCGTCACGCCGGACAGCCGCGGTCGATCCTCACAGCGGTACCGGGGCGCGCCGGGTGCGCGGCACCGGCCGCGTGCTCAGCCGCCGCTCTTGCGCCTGAACGACCGCTGGCCGGCAGCCGGGCCGTGCGCCGAACGCACCTTCGACGCATCGGACTTGGCGGCGACATCAGCGGCGTCCGCCTGCGCACCGCGCTTGCGCGCCAGGGCTTCGCGGAACTTGCGCTTGAGGTCGTAGTCGCCGTTGCCGTCCGGCGTCAGAGAGGACGTCTCGGGGGCGATCGGCTCCGAGCCTTCCGTGGATTCGGGCTCTGCGGTCATGGTGACCTCCTGGGTTCGGGGGTGGGCAGGCACAGCTTGTCATGCCGGGCGGGCGCGAGGGGCCGGCAAGGTCATCCCGCTCGGTTGCGACGCACCAGGGCGGCCTTGCGGGCCTCGGCGAGCTTGCGGGCCTCGCCGGCCTTCCGGGACTTGCCGCCGGCGCCGCGGGAGGCGTCCTTGCTGGTGCCGAGGCCGCGGAAGGGGGCGTTGGTGTTCTTGGGCCGGGGGACGGCGGGCCCACCGTCGAGCGGGATCCCGGAGGGAGCCCTGGCGCCGGTGATCCGGCTCAGCTCCGCCTCGCCCGAGCGCACCTTGGTGACGGTCGGCTCGATGCCGGCCCCGGCCATCATGCGGCTCGTCTCGCGGCGCCGGCCCGCCGACACGAGCGTGACCACGCTGCCGGACTCGCCGGCGCGGGCGGTGCGGCCCGCCCGGTGCACATAGTCCTTGGGATCGGTGGGCGGGTCGACGTTGACCACGAGATCGAGGTCGTCGACGTGCAGGCCACGGGCCGCGACGTCGGTCGCCACCAGAACGGTGATCTGGCCGTTCTTGAACTGCGCCAGGGTCCGGGTGCGCTGCGGCTGGGACTTGCCGCTGTGCAGGGCCCCGGCGTGCACCCCGCTGGCCCGCAGATGCCGGGTGAGCTGGTCGACGGCGTGCTTGGTGTCGAGGAACAGCAGGACGCGGCCGTCGCGGGCGGCGATCTCCGTGATGACGGCGTAGCGGTCAGGGTCGTGGACGACCAGAACGTGGTGCTCCATCGTCGTGACCGTGCCCGTGGACGGGTCGACCGAATGGACGACGGGGTCGTGGAGGTAGCGGCGGACCAGCTGATCGACGTCGCGATCCAGGGTGGCCGAGAAGAGCATCCGCTGACCGTCGGGGTGCACCTGGTCGAGCACGTCGGCGACCTGCGGCAGGAACCCCAGGTCGCACATCTGGTCGGCCTCGTCCAGCACGGTGATTCCGACCCGTCCCAGGCGGCAGGCATTGCGCTCGATCAGGTCGTGCAGGCGTCCGGGGGTGGCGACGACCACCTCGGCTCCCTGGCGCAGCGCGGCGACCTGCCGGCCGATCGACGTTCCGCCGACGACCGTGGCCATCCGCAGCCGCAGTGCCTCGGCGTACGGCGCGAGCGCCTGGGCGACCTGTTGGGCCAGCTCGCGGGTGGGCACCAGGATCAGGGCGAGGGGCTGCTTCGGTTCGGCGCGCCTTCCTGCCGTACGGGTCAGCAGCGGCAGGCCGAAGGCGAGCGTCTTGCCCGATCCGGTGCGCCCGCGTCCCAGCACGTCGCGCCCCTTCAGGGCGTCCGGCAAGGTGGCGGCCTGGATCGGGAAGGGTTCGCGCACCCCGAGGTCGCTCAGTGTCCGCAGCACCTCCACCGGCAGTTCCAGACCGGCGAAGGAGACGGCCGGGGGCGCCACCGGGGTCGTGGCCCCGGGCTGGGCGGGACCGCCGCGGGCCATGCCGCGGTCATCGGGGTGCTTCATGAACAGCCTTCCGCAGGGGAACGTACCGAGGAAGGCCCGGCGGGACGGAACAGCCCGCACGCAAGCGGAACCGAACAGGAAGGATCGCCCACCGCGACGACCACGCAAACGCATGACACTAACACAGGGCGCACTCTCGCGCCGCCGGTATCGGCCGCCGGTATCGATCGCCTCTGCGTACGGGCGCCGGAGGCGGGTCGGCCTGGAACGACCGTTCTCCTTGACGAACGGCCCCGCTCCACGGGCGAGCTGTCGAGCCACGCATCGGGCCGGACGAGCGGGGTGCCGGGCGGGGCGGCGGGCCCCCGCAAGCCGCCCCGCAGGCGAGGCCGGCGCCTCTCCGGCCGGCACACCGCGTCATTCCGACGGAATGCGGAACTCGAGTTCGGGACGATCCCACGGCACGGCGGGCGGGTTCGCGAACGCGGTCCCGATCCGCACTGCGCCGACGCGGTGGTAGAAGTCCTCGGCGGTGACATGCGACACGACCCTGACACGGTCGAGCCCGGCGGCACGGGCCTCGCCCCGCATGTGCGCGACGAGCAGTCGTCCGATGCCCCGTCCTTGTGCTTCGTCGGCGACGAACAGCAGGTCGAGCTCCGGCGGAGCGAGAACGAGCGAGTAGAACCCGAGGACCCGGTCGCCCTGGTCGTCGGCGCCGACGGCTACGAAGGCGCGGTGGGCCTCGAGGTAGTCAGGGCCGACCCGGTAGCCCGCGACCGCGGATGCGTACTTGCCCTGGTAGGCGCCTGAGCCACGCACGAGCCGCGTCAGCCGTCTGGCATCCCGCGCGACGGCCCTCCGTATCCTGACCGGCCGGCTGATCGGGGAGGTCCGTGAACTCATCGGGGAAGTATGGCCCACCGAAGGGTTCCTTCGTGCGGCGGGTCGGCCGCTCGGGCGGGCGTTCGCGGCCGGGGTTCGTCACCCCTCGGTCGGGCGAGGACCCGGTCTCCATGTGACCGGTCACCGTGTCCCGGGCCCGGTCGGCGCGGTCGTCAGGGTGTCCGCCGCCCGGTGCGAGGGGCCGGGGCCGCCGGTGACGGCCGTGTGGACGAGTCGTACGAGATCGGTCCGGGAGCGGATCGACAGGGCCTGGAAGATCTTGCGGAGGTGGTAGTTCTCCGGCAGTAGCTGTGACGCCGTCTGGCCGAGGACCTCGATCAGCTCTCCGAAGATCAGATGCGTCCCCAGGACCGAAGCGACGAGGAGCAGCTGGGTGGAGGACGGGGAGCAGTCCTGGAGGCGGAGCCGTACGAGTCCCTTGAACTTCTCCGGCAGGCAGGCGGTCCGGAGCCGGGCGTTCACGTCGATGTCCACGCCGCACTCGTCCATGAGCCCTTCGAGGAGGGTGCGCAGCGCCTGGGGATGGCCGGAGACCGACGACACCAACCGGGCCAGTTCCTCGTCCGGTTCGGCGCCCAGGAGGTCGCAGGCCATCCGCCGGATCGCGTCCTCGTCCAGCGGTCGCAGCCGGAACAGCCGGTGGGGCAGGTCCAGGGAGCCCAGGGCGATGTCCAGCGGGCTGTCGGGCCGCCCCCAGCGCCGGGTCGTGCACCAGATCACGGGCTGTCCCGCGCCCCTCAGGGTCGTCCGCGTCAGTGCCCTGACATCCGACTCGTCCGAGCAGTGGGTGTCGTCCAGCAGGACGACGACGGGACGGTCGTGGACGTCGGCGTCCTCCCGCAGGCCGCGCAGCACCGTCAGGCCGGCCTCCTCCGCCAGGGCGGCGGCCTCTGCGAGCAGGCTTCCCGCGGCGTCGCCCGCGCCGAACGGGCGCGACGGGGCGGCCGGCTGGATGCCGGCCGCCCTTTCCCGTGGGGACGCGGACCCGCTCAGACCTGCTCGGCCTGCTTGGCGGGGGCCCCGGCGGCCGGGGCCACCGGGGCCGGCTCCGGAGCGGGGCGCCGGGCCAGGTCGGGCAGGACGGTGGCCAGGCCGGCGACGGCCATGATCGCCCCCAGCCAGAGCGGCGCGCGCAGGCCCCAGACGTCGATCACCACGGCGCCGATGGAGGAGCCCAGGATGATGCCGAGGGTGATGAAGGAGGAGTGGACGGTGTTGACCAGCGGGCCCGCGTTGCCGGTGCGCTGCACACGGGTGGCCATGGCCGGGTTCATGGTGACGCCGACCAGGCCGATGCCCATCATGCAGATGATCGCCGGGACGGGCAGGTCGGCCAGGAGGGCGAAGCCGGCCAGGAAGACGGTGTTGAGCACCAGGCCGACGGCGAGCACGGGCACGGTGTGCTTGTCGGCGAAGCGGCCGACGACATTGTTGCCGACGACCGTGGCGGCGCCGTAGGCGATCAGCAGGACGGGGACGGTGCCGGCCGAGAAGCCGGCGAGGTCGGTGAGGATCGGGTTGAAGTAGCTGAAGGCCGAGAAGGTGGCGCCGATGATGAGCGTGCTGGTGGACAGCACCAGCCACAGCCTGGGCTTGCGGAAGACGCCGACCTCCTCGCGGAAGCCGCCGCCGCCCTGGGCCCGCTCGATGCGGGGCACGCCGAACAGGGTGGCCACCGCGGCGATCACGGTGATCAGGGTGATGGTCCAGAAGGCGGCACGCCAGCCGAAGTGCTCGCCGACGAGCGTGGAGATGGGCAGACCCAGCAGGGTGCCGAGCATCAGGCCGTTCATCGCCACCGCGATCGCGCGGCCGCGGACCTCGGGCCGGGTGATCTGGGCGCACAGGGAGATGCCCACTCCGAAGAAGGCCTGCGAGGCGATGCCGGTGACGATGCGCGCGGCCATCATCGTGGCGTAGCCGCTCGCGGTGGCGGCCAGCACGTTGCCCGCCAGGAAGATCGCGAACAGCGCCATCAGCGCCGTGCGGGGCGGCAGCTTCATGACGGCCACGGTCAGGAACGGCCCGCCGGCCGCCATGGCCACCGCGAAGGCGGTGATGAGGTATCCGATCTGCGGGATGGTCGCGTTCAGGCCGTCGGCCATCTGCGGCATCAGCCCGGCGACCACGAACTCACTGGTCACCATGGCGAAGATGCCGAGTGCCAGGACGTATACGGCGCGAGGCACGGTGTCCGTCTCCTTCGGTCGGGCCGTCCGGCCGCACGGCCGGACGGTGTGGCGCTTTCGTTATGTATCGATCAGTTCAAAACTTGGGTACGGGAAGGCGCCGCCCGGGCCGGGCAGCGCTCACGGTCAGGCGGTCAAGGCGTCCAGGGTGACGTCGGCGATCGACTCCAGCGCGGACCGGTCGGCGCCGCCCTGACTGGAGATCCGCATGCCGCCGATCGCCGCGTTGACGAAGCGGGCCAGCGCTCCGGCGTCCCGGCGGGACGTGATGCTCCCGTCCCGCCGGCCCTCTTCGAGCACCGCGCGCAGGGCGGCCAGCCGGCGCGCGGTGTCCCGCTCCAGCATCCCCGCCGCCCGGGAGTCCCGGGCGGCCAGTTCCACCGTGGTGTTCACGGTCAGACAGCCGAGGCTGCGCCCGCCCGCCCGGTGTTCCGTCTCGCCGTCGACCACCATCGCCAGCAGGGTGCGGATGCGCTCGGCGGCGGTGAGCCGCCGCTCCTCCAGGACGGCCAGTTGGGTGCTCGTCATGGAGTCGATGTAGCGGGCCAGCGCACGCTCGAAGAGATCGTGCTTGCTCTTGAAGGTGTTGTAGATGCTGCTGCGCCCCAGCCCCGTGGCGTCGCACAGATCCTGTGTGGAGGTGGCCTCGTAGCCCTTCTCCCAGAACGTGCGCATCGCCGCGTCCAGGGCCCGTTCCTCGTCGAACGTCCTCGGTCGGGCCATGGAACGAGCGTAGCAGGTTTTGAATGGATCGATCCAATAAACGCCTTCCCGTCCGGGCGGGTACCAGGCGCGCGACCGCGGCCACGCCACCCATGACCGCGAGGAGCGCCTGCGCCGCCCCCGGGTACGCCTCGTCCGGCGCCGGGGGAACCGCACATCACCCCGGCGGACCATGCGCACCAGCCGGAGGACTACGCGCGAACCGTGAACAGGAGCCGGGCGGGCCGCCGGGTGGCGGCCGAGGTGTCAGAGGCCGGCGGGCGTGGCCAGGGCGGTCAGGGCGCCCACCGGGTCCAGGTCGGGGGTGCCGCGCGGCCACCAGTCCTCGCGGCCGGGCTCGGACTCGTACGCGTACCACAGGCCGTCCCGGCCCAGCCGGAGCTGGAGGTGGCCGCCGGGGTGGGTGAGCCGGTTGCGGTGCGGGCGGAAGGCGGGCAGGTCGGCGGCGAGGAGCAGCGGGCGGGCCCGGTCGAAGCGGCCGGCCGGCGGGTCCCACGGCTCTTCGAGGACGGCGAGTCCCGCAAGGCCGCCCTGCCGCCAGGCGGCCACGGCGCGCGCCAGTTCGTTCGGCGTGCGTCCGGTGGCCGCGGCGAGCGAGGCGTACAGGGCGCGGGTCGCCGCGGTCAGTCCGGAACCGGGGCGGGCGGCGGCGAGGCGTACCGCGTCCTGCCACAGCGTCAGCCCGCCCACGGGGTCGCGGCCGGTGGTGAGCAGGGCGTGGGCGCGGGCGGCCGCGTCGGTGGCCAATTGGTCCAGCGCGAACGGGTCCGGGCCGCCCGGCGCCGCCGGATACGCCGGCGGCTGCTCGGGGTGCGGCGGGGGCGGCAGGGGGGCGGGCAGCGGAGGAAGCGTGCGGGGCGCGAGGGCCTCGGTGGCCCGTACGCCCGGCAGGTCGTCCGGGCGCCGGTCCCCCGCCGCGCGGGCCGCACGGGCCGCGCTCAGCCGGGACAGGGCGTCCAGCAGTTCCCGTTCGCCCCGGCCGCGGAGCAGCAGCAGGACGAACGGGTCGGCGTCCAGCAGCCGTGCCGTCTGGTAGCAGAGGGCCGCCGCGTGCTTGCAGGGGTGGCCACGGTCGGGGCAGCTGCAGTGCGGTTCGAGATCGCCGGGGCCGGGCAGCAGCGGCACCCCGCAGTCCGCGAGGGTCTGCGGCATCTCCTTGTCGAGGAGCGCGGCGATGTGTCCGGGGCGGTCGGCCGCCGCGTCCAGGAAGCGGGCCCACTGCGCGTCGCCCAGCGTCCGCACCCGCACCTGGACCCGGTACGGGCGCGGGCGGCTGCCCTGTACGTACGCCAGGACCAGGCCGGGCGTCACGGTGATGGCGTCCACGTGGCCCCGCTCGGCGTAACCGCGCCCGCGGGCCAGCCGCGCCGCGTCCAGCGCGCCCTCCTCCAGCGCGGTGAGCCACGCCTCGCCCCACCAGGTCTCGGCGAAGCCCGCTCCCTCGGCCTCGGCGGTGGGCCGGGCGGGAAGCGCCGGGAAGGTACGGCGCAGCTCGCCGTCCCTGTGCGGGGAGGCCATGGTCCGGGGGACCGGCGGCGTCCGGGGGGCGTGGGCGGGGTGCGCGGCGGAGGTGCCCGGGTCGGAAGCGGGGGCGGGCGCGGGGCGCGCGCCGGGGGCGGGGTCGGACGCGGTGCGGAACGTGCTCGGGTGAGCGCCGGGGCGGGCGGCGGCGGTGTCGTCGCCGGGGACGGAGGCTTCGTCGGCCGGGTCTGCTGCCGCCACGGCGGGGCGGCGCACGGCGTCGGAGCCGTCACCGAGGACGGACGCTCCCCCGGCCGAGCCTGCCGCCCTGGCCCGGCTGGGCACGGCAACGGAACCGCCGCCAAGGCCGAAGGCTCCCCCAGCCAGGTCCGCTGCCATGGCCCGTCGACGCACGGCATCCGAGCCGTCGCCGGGGACGGAGGCCTCATCGGCCGAGCCTGCCGCCGTGGCCCAGCGATGCACGGCATCCGAGCCGTCGCCGGGGACGGAGGCCTCATCGGCCGAGCCTGTCGCCGTGGCCCGGCGATGCACGGCATCCGAATCGTCGCCGGGGACGGGGGCCTCGTCGGCCGAGCCTGCCGCCGTGGCCCAGCGATGCACTGCGTCCGAGCCGTCACCGGGGACGGAGGTTCCCTCGGCCGTGTCCGCCACAGCGGCACGGCGGTGCTCGGCACCGGAGTCATAGCCCGTGTCGGACACTCCCCCGACCGAGTCCACCGCCGCGGCCCGGCGGGGTGCGGCGCCCGTGCCGCTGTGGCGGTCCGTGTCCGTGGTGCGTGCGGCGGGCCGGGTGGTGTCGGTCGTGCCGGCCGACGACCGTCCGGGGCCGGAGGATGCGCCTCCCTCGTGGTCCCCGCGCTCGTGATCCCCGCGCTCGTTGCTCCCCCGCTCGGCCGTCCCTCTCGGTGTGGACGGCGTGCGGAAGGCGCCCGCGAGCAGTTCGCCCACAGTGCCCGGGCGGCGGGCACCGGCAGCGTCGGTGCCCGAGGCGTCGCCTCGGGGGCGGCCGACGCGGGGCGCGGAGCGGCGCGGACGGGCGGCGTCGGTGGTGGCCGCCCCGGCGGCCTGCGCCGCCGGGGTGCGTGTCGGGGGCCGCGCCTCGGTCCGTTCCTCGGCCGGTCGCTCGGTCTGTGCCTCGTTCCGGGCGCGGGCCGCGCGCAGGGCCTCGCGGGCCACGTCGGCCGGACGGGCGGCCCGGCCACGGGACCGGGAGGTGGCCGCCGGTTCGGTGGGGGCGGGAGCCGCCCGTTCGGCGGGGGCGGGTGCGGCCGATTCGGCCGGTACCGCCGGGTCGCCGCTGCCCACGGCCTCACCCCGGCGGGCCGAGACGGCTCGGCGCAGGGCGGCGCGGGCGGCGTCGCCGGGCCGGGCCTCGCGTGCGGCGGCGGTCCCCGCCGCCGGTCCGCGCTCCCCCGCCGCACCGCTCGGCGACTGCTGCTCCCGGGCGGCGCGCAGGGCCTCACGCGCCACATCACCGGGACGCGCCGCCGGGACAGAACCGGATGCCCGCTCCGCCTCGGCCGAGGCGGAACCGGCCGCATCGTCCGCCCCCGCCGACGCCGACGCGGAACCCGCCGCCTGATCGGCCTCCGCCCGGACAGGCCCGAGCGGCCCGTCCGCGTCCGCCGAGGCGCGGCCGGACGCCCAGCCCGTCGGTACCCGCTCCTCCGCGGCCTCCGCAGCCTCCGTGTTCGCCCCAGCCTCCGTGTTCGCCCCAGCCTCCGTGTTCTCCACGGCCTCCGCGTTCTCCACGGCCTCCCCCGGCTCCTGGTGGCCCTCGGCGTCCGGCCCCGATGGTCCGGTGCCCGAGGCGGCGGCCCCCGCCACGGACGGCTCGGCGGGCGGCGGCTCAGCGGACGGCAGCTCAGTGGGCGCCGACCGCTCGCCCGGCCCCGGCCGCTCGAAAGGCACCCGCGTCTCCATCAGGCTTCCCTCCGCAGCGAGACCAGGTCGGACAGTTCACGGTCGGTCAGCTCGGTGAGGGCGGACTCGCCGGTGCCGAGGATCGCGTCGGCCAGCGCCCGCTTCGCGGCGAGCATCTCGGCGATGCGGTCCTCCACGGTGCCCTCGGTGATGAGGCGGTGCACCTGCACGGGCTGGGTCTGGCCGATGCGGTAGGCGCGGTCGGTGGCCTGTTCCTCCACCGCCGGGTTCCACCAGCGGTCGAAGTGGACGACGTGGCCCGCGCGGGTGAGGTTCAGGCCGGTGCCCGCCGCCTTCAGGGACAGCACCAGCACGGGCGTCTCGCCGGCCTGGAAGCGGTCCACCATGCGCTCGCGCTCCGGGACGGGCGTCCCGCCGTGCAGCAGGTCGACCGGGACCGCGCGGTCGGCGAGGTGCGCGGTGATCAGGCGGGCCATGCCGACGTACTGGGTGAAGACCAGGGCGGAGCCGTCCTCGGCGAGGACGGTGTCCAGCAGCTCGTCCAGCAGGGCGAGTTTGCCCGAGCGGCGCGCCGGGTCGCCGCCCGGCCGGCCGCCGCCCTCCGGAGGCGGCCCGTCCTTCAGGTACAGGGCCGGGTGGTCGCAGATCTGCTTGAGCGAGGTGAGCAGCTTGAGGACCAGGCCGCGCCGGGCCATCCCCTCGGCCGTCTCGATGACGTGCATCGACTCGCGCACCACCGCCTCGTACAGCGCGGCCTGTTCGCGGGTGAGCGGGACCGGGTGGTCGGTCTCGGTCTTGGGCGGCAGCTCGGGGACGATGCCGGGGTCGGACTTGCGGCGGCGCAGCAGGAACGGGCGCACCAGCCGGGCCAGCCGCTCCGCCGCCTCGGTGTCCTCGCCGTTCTCGACGGCGCGCGCGTGGCGGGCGCGGAAGGACTTCAGGGGGCCGAGGAGTCCGGGGGTGGTCCAGTCGAGGAGGGCCCACAGTTCGGAGAGGTTGTTCTCCACGGGGGTGCCGGTGAGGGCCACGCGCGCGGGCGACGGGATCGTGCGCAGGGCCTTCGCGGTCGCCGAGTACGGGTTCTTGACGTGCTGTGCCTCGTCCGCGACGACCATCCCCCAGCGGTGTTCGGCCAGGGTGGCCGCGGCCGAGCGCATGGTGCCGTACGTGGTGAGCACGAAGCCGCCGGTGAGGCCGTCGAGCGTGCGGTCGGGGCCGTGGAAGCGGCGGACGGGGACGCCGGGCGCGAACCGGGTGATCTCCCGCTGCCAGTTGCCCAGCAGGGAGGCGGGGCAGACGACGAGGGTGGGGTCGTCGTGCGCCCGCTTCAGGTGCAGGGCGATGAGGGTGACGGTCTTGCCGAGGCCCATGTCGTCGGCGAGGCAGCCGCCGAGGCCGAGGGAGGTCATGAGGTCGAGCCAGGCCAGGCCGCGCAGCTGGTAGTCGCGCAGGGTGGCCGCGAGGCCCGGCGGGGGTTCGGCGGGCCGTACGCCGGCCGTGATGCGGTCCCGCAGCGCGGCCAGCGCGCCGGTCGGCACCGCCTCGACGGTCTCGCCGTCCACCTCGGCGGTGCCGGTGAGCGCCACGGAGAGCGCGTCGACCGGGTCGAGCAGCCCGAGGTCCCGTTTGCGGGCCTTGCGGACCAGGGCGGGGTCGACGAGCACCCAGCTGTCCCGCAGGCGGACGACCGGGCGGTGGGCCTCGGCGAGGGCGTCCATCTCGGCGTCGGTGAGCGGATCGCCGCCGAGCGCGAGCTGCCAGCGGAACCGGAGCAGTTCCTCGCTCTCGAAGAAGCCGGTGCCGTCGGTGGCGGAGCCGGGCGCGGGCCGTACCACCGCGGTGGCGGTGAGGTCCTGCGCCAGGTCGCGCGGCCAGTGCACGGCGACGCCGGCCGCGGCGAGCCTGGTCGCGGCCACGCCGAGCAGTTCGCTCACCTCGTCCTCGGACAGGGCGAGGACGTCCGGCGTCTCCTGTTCGGCGAGCCGGTCCAGCGGCGGCCACACGCGCGCGGCGCGCCGTACGGCCAGGGCGGCGTCCACGCGCGCGCGGGGGCCGAACGCGGCGTCCGCCTCGCCCGCCCACAGGGCCGCCGCGTCGGCGACGAGGGTGGGGTCGGCGAGGCTGTGCACCTGGACGACGGCCGCGCCCGCCCTGCGGTGCGCGCCGTCACCCGGGGCCTGTCCCTCGTCGCCGTCGAACAGGTCGTAGGCCGACAGGTCCAGGCGCAGCGAGATCCGTACGCCCGCGTCCATCCCGGCGGCGACCTCGGCCGCCCAGTCGCGGGCGCCCGGCAGGTGCTGCGGGCGGCGGTCCGCGAAGGGCTTCCCGCTGGTGTGCGGCGCGGCCGGGGTGCGGGGCAGGGTGTCGGCGACGGCGTCGAGGAAGGCGCGCAGCAGCGCTTCGGGCTCGGGCAGCCGGAGGGGGCCGGGGCCGGGCAGCGGGACCGCGTGGCCCTCGTGGGGCAGCGCGGCGGCGATGGCGCGCAGGTGGGCGATGTCGTCCGGGTCGAGGGGGCCGGCGCGCCAGGCGTCGTGCCCGGTGGCGGTCAGGCCGGGCAGCAGGCGGCCGCGGGCGGTGAGCCGCAGCGCGTGCAGGGCGGCGGCGCCCCAGCAGGCGGTGGCGGGGTGGGCCGCCGGGTCGCGTCGGGCGCGCACGAGGTGGGGCAGGGCGTCGCCGACGGGCAGGGTGAGGGCCGGGGCGGTCCTGCGGCGCACTCCCGTCCCGTGCGGGCGGACGACGGTGAGCCGGGTGCGTACGAGCCGGCCCTCGTCCGGGGAACCGACCGCCGCGGACGCACCGCCGCCGACGAGGCCCTCCGCCACGGATCGGCCGTCTGCCGGGAAGCCGCCCGCCACGAACCGGCCGTCGTCCGGGGAGCCGAACGCCGCGGACCGGTTGTCGCCCGTGAGGTCCCCGGGCGCGGGCGCACCGCCGCTGGAGGAGTCCTCCGCCACGGACCGGCCGTCCGCCAGAAGGCCACCCGCCGCAGACCGGTCGGCGTCCGGGGAGCCGCCCCCGGCGGGCGCACCGCCGCTGGAGGGGGCATCCGCCGCGGACCGGCCATCCGCCGGGAGGCCACCCGCCTCGGACCGGTCGGCGCCCGTGAGGTCCCCGGGCGCGGGCGGGCCGGCGGCGGCGAGGTCCGTCTCCGTGGGCGGTTCGCCGTCCGGGCCGTTCCACGGCGGGAGGCCGCCGCCCTCGGCGGCGTCGGTGCCCGCCGAGTGCGGGAACGTCTCGCCGTCCGGGTCCCAGAAGGCGATGCGGCTGTCGCGCGGCAGCGGCGCGGGCAGGAAGACGGCGGCGAGCCGCACGGACACCGCGTCCGCGCCACCGGCGGCCCCAGCACCGGCCGGTGCGGCGCCGGCGGTACGCGCCGCCCCGATCATCCCCGCGTCCGCGGTCGCCGTCGCACCGGTCGTGGTCGTCCCCGCCGCCGTCCCGCTCATCCGTGCCGTCACCCCTGTCACCTCCTGCCGTCTTCCGCTCGCTCGCTGGTCGAGTCAGTCGTCTTCGACTCTACGGGCGGGGTCTGACAATCGGCTCCGGCGGCGGTCCACGGCCGGCCGTACGGCCCGCGCGGCGGGCCGCCGGCTACGGCACGGTGCGCGAGACGACGTAGACCATCGGCAGGACCGGGTCGGCGAGGTTGACCATCACGTCCTGGCTGGGGGCGGGGTTCTTCTGGCTGTGGCTGAGGCCCCACCACGCACCGGGGCCCTGGAAGTTCCAGCCGGTGACCTGGCGGTCGCGGGCGCTGAAGGTGACGGCGCCCTTCTTGAGATCGCTCCGCTTGACGCCCATGGCGTCCAGGAAGGTGTCGAGGCCGGCCTGGGTGGTGCGGAACTGGACGTAGAGGCGGCTGGTGCGCCAGTTGTTCGTCTCGTAGGAGGCGAGCCGGTCGGCGGGGTGCGGCACCGGCACCTGGTAGAGGCGGCGCTGCACCTTGGCCGGGTAGGTCGGGGTGAGTCCGGTCGCCGCGTACTTGGCGGCCTTGTCCCGGCCGCTGCTGCGGCTCTGGTGGGCGCACCACAGCAGATAGCCGGCCGGTACGCCGATGAGCAGCACGATGGTGATCAGCGTGATGGCCCGGCGCCGGTTGCGCTGCCGGCGGGTCTCGACCCGCCGGGGCGCCGGCTGGTGCGGGGACGCCGTCTGCCGCGGCAGCGACATCGTCATCGCGCCTCCCCGGCGGTGCGCCGGGCCTCCGCGTACCGCTCGTAGCGCTCGTGACGCTCCACCCGGCGGCGGTTGGCGCGCCGGAACCGGCGGGCGACCAGCCGGGCCAGGTCGGCGGCGCCGACCATGCCGGCCTCCGGGCCGAGCTGGGCGCGGACGATCCGGGCCTCGGGGCGGTAGCCGCGGCCGGTGAGGTGGCGTTTGAAGGCGTCCCGCGCGGGGCCGATCAGAAGGTCGTCGGCGGCCGAGACGCCGCCGCCGATGACGAAGCAGGACGGGTCGAGGGCGGCGGCGAGGTTGGCGATGCCGACGCCGAGCCACTGGCCGATGTCCTGGAGCAGTTCGACGCACATGGCGTCGCCCTCGCGGGCCAGCTCGGTGATCATCGGGCCGGTGATGTCGCCGATGCTGCCCTTGACGTGCTCGATGATGCCGTAGGCGACCGGGGAGTCGGCCGCGGCCAGCTCGCGGGCCTCGCGGACCAGGGCGTTGCCGGAGCTGTACTGCTCCCAGCAGCCGCGGTTGCCGCACGGGCAGCGGTGGCCGCCGGGCACCACCTGCATATGGCCGAACTCGCCGGCGACGCCGTACTTGCCGCGCTTGACCTGGCCGTCCTCCAGGATCGCGCCGCCGATGCCCGTACCCAGCGTGATCATGACCAGGTGGTCCTCGCCGCGCCCGGCGCCGAAGCGCCACTCGGCCCAGGCGGCGGTGTTGGCGTCGTTGTCGACCAGGACGGGGACCGCGAGGCGGCCGGCGATGCGGTCGCGCAGCGGCTCGTTGCGCCAGGACAGGTGGGGCGCGAACAGGACGCGGTTGCGGTCGGCGTCGACCCAGCCTGCCGCGCCGATGCCGACCGCGTGCACGTCGTGCCGGTCGGAGAGGTCCAGGACCAGTTCGACGATGGTGTCCTCGACGACCTTGGGGCTCTTGGACTTGTCCGGGGTCTCCGTGCGCAGCCGCTCCAGGATGTTGCCGTCGGCGTCCACGACGCCCGCCATCACCTTGGTGCCGCCGATGTCGATGCCGACCGTGGGCACACGGGGCGCCGTGAGGTGCGAACGGCGCTCCCGGGTGCCCACGGTGCGCAGGACCGTGGCTCTGCGGGAGCCGATGGGGGCCGTGAGGTCGCGGTAGGTGCTCATCGTTGGTCGATTCTGCCTCACCGGCGGTAGGGGTGTTGCCGGGGACGGGAAAGGGGACGCGATCGTTGCCGGACGCGGCCGGGAATACGGCACGCCGCGTGCCGAACGCCACATGCCGGGCGCCGGACGGGCACACGCCGCGTGACCGGCGCCGTACGCCGGGGCACCGCACGCACGCGTGCCGACGGCCGCACGGCGCCGTACGCGCGCGTACCCGAAGCCTCACTGCCCCGCACGCGCGCGTGCCTCACGACGCCGCCCGCGCGCGGGCTGCCGAGTGGGCCGACGCGTGAGCCGTCGTGTGAGCCGTCGTGTGAGCCGCCGGACGGCGACCGCGTCCCTCAGCCGCGCTTCAGTTCGTGGACCAGCGCGTCCAGGTCCGCGCCGCCCGCCATCTGCTTGGTCAGCTCGTCCAGGGTGATGCCGTCGCGGGTGTGGTTGCCCGCCATCGCGCCCCGCCGCAGCAGGACGAAGCGGTCGCCCACCAGGTACGCGTGGTGCGGGTTGTGGGTGATGAGGACGACGCCGAGGCCCTGGTCGCGGGCCGCGGCCACGTACTTCAGGACCACGCCGGACTGCTTGACGCCGAGCGCGGCGGTGGGCTCGTCCAGGACGAGGACCCTGGCGCCGAAGTGGACGGCGCGGGCGATGGCCACGCACTGGCGTTCGCCGCCGGACAGGGTGCCGATGGGCTGGTCGACGTCCCTGAGGTCGATGCCCATGCGCAGCAGCGCCTCGTGCGTGGTGCGGCGCATGAGGTCGACGTCCATGCGCTTGAAGGGCCCGGCGCCCTTGGTGGGCTCGGAGCCGAGGAAGAAGTTGCGCCACACCGGCATCAGACCCACGACGGCCAGGTCCTGGTAGACGGTGGCGATGCCCCGGTCCAGGGCCTCGCGCGGGGAGGAGAGCCGGGTCTCCTCGCCCTCGATGCGCAGGGTGCCGCCGTCGTGCCGGTGCAGTCCCGCGATGATCTTGATCAGGGTGGACTTGCCGGCGCCGTTGTCGCCCAGGACGCAGGTGATCTCCCCGGCGTGCACCTCCAGGGAGACGCCCTCCAGGGCGCGGACGGTGCCGTAGTGCTTGCTGACGTCGGACAGCTCCACGAGCGCCGTACGTGCTTCGGTCTGCGTCACTTGGCGGCCTCCGCCCGCTTGCGGACCCAGGCGTTGAGCAGGGTCGCGAGGAGCAGCATCGCTCCGAGGAAGAACTTGAACCAGTCGGGGTTCCACTCGGCGAAGACGATGCCCTTGCTGACCATGCCGAACAGGAGCGCGCCGACGGCCGAGCCGACGGCGCTGCCGTAGCCGCCGGTGATCAGGCAGCCGCCGATGACGGCCGCGATGATGTAGATCAGCTCGTTGCCGACGCCCTCGCCGGACTGCACGGCGTCGAAGGAGAACAGCAGGTGCTGGCCGGAGATCCAGGCGCCGAAGGCCACGCCCATGTAGAGGCCGATCTTGGTCCGGACGACCGGGACGCCCACCGCGCGGGCCGCCTCCTGGTTGCCGCCGACGGCGAAGATCCAGTTGCCGGTGCGGGTGCGCAGCAGGATCCAGGAGGCGAGGAGGACCAGGCCCAGCCACCACAGGATGGTGACCTTGAAGTCGACGCCGCCGATGCCGATGGTGGAGGCGAAGACGGCGTGGGCGGCCGGGAAGCCCTCCATGTCGCCGATCGTCTTGGTGGAGACGGTGCCGTCGATCAGCTTGGTGAAGCCGAGGTTCATGCCGGTCAGCATCAGGAAGGTGCCCAGCGTGATGATGAAGCTGGGGAGCTTGGTGCGGGTGAGCATGAAGCCGTTGAACGCGCCGATGGCCAGCGTGACGAGCAGGGAGACGCCGACGCCGACCCAGACGTCGGCCGTCATCTGGTAGCTGAACATCGAGGAGATCAGCGCGGAGGACGTCACCATGACGCCGGCGGACAGGTCGAACTCGCCGCCGATCATCAGCAGCGCGACCGGCACGGCCATGATGCCGATGGTGGAGGACGCGTACAGGACGGTGCTCAGGCTGGAGGCGCGCAGGAACCCGTCGGCGGCGAAGGCGAAGAAGACCAGGACGGCGACGGCGCCGACGACCGAGCCGAGTTCGGGTCTGGACAGCAGTTTGTGCAGCGGCGAGCCGTGCGGGGCGCGCTCGTCGGCGCCGGTCCCGGCGCTGCCGGTGGTGGTGCTCATCGGGTGCCCCGCTCCGCGTACTCCTGGAGGGCGGCCGCCTGGTCCTTGGTGACGATCTGCGGGCCGGTGAGCACCGGCCGGCCGCCGCCGAGGACGTCGCCGTTGTACTTGTAGAGCCACAGCAGGTCGACAGCCTCGTAGCCCTGGAGGTAGGGCTGCTGGTCGACGGCGAAGCCGAGGGTGCCGTCCTTCAGCTCGCCGGCGACCTTGGCGTTGAGGTCGAAGGTGTCGATCTCGGCCTTGCTGCCCGCGTCCGTCTTCGCCTTCACGGCGGTGTCGGCGTAGGGGGCGCCGAGCGTGACGACCGCGTCGACGGACTTGTCGGCCTGGAGCTTGGCCCCGATGGCGGACTGCACGTCGGGCATGTTGGTGCCGTTGACGTACAGGTTCTCCACCTTGCCGTCGAAGGTCTTGGCGACGCCGGCGCAGCGCTGCTCGTGGCCGACGTTGCCCTGCTCGTGCAGGACGCACAGGGCCTTCTTCTTGCCGCGCTTGGTCAGCTCGTCGCCGACGGCCTCACCGGCGACGGTCTCGTCCTGGCCGACGTGGGTGAGGGCGCCGAAGGCCTTGGACTCGGCGGAGCCGGAGTTCACCGTGATCACCGGGATGCCGGCCTTCTCGGCGCGGGCGACGGCGGCCTTCATCGCGTCGGGCTTGGCGAGGGTGACGATGATGGCGTCGACCTTCTTGTCCACCGCCGCGTCCACGAGCTGCGCCTGCTGCTGGGCCTCGTCGTCGTGCGAGTACAGGAAGTTGATGTTGTCCTTGATCGCGGCCTGCTTGGCGCCGCTCTGCACGATGTCCCAGAAGGTGTCGCCGTCACCGGAGTGGGTGATCATCGCGAAGGTCCAGCGGGGGGTGTTCACCGCCGACCTGCCCTGGGCGGCCGCGGCCTTGCGGGCGTCCTCCGCCCGCTTGCCGCCGGTGCTGCTGCACCCCGCCAGGGACAACGACAGTGCCCCTGCGAGCGCGATGACTGCCCAGGTTGGAAACCGTGCCACGAGGCCGTGCCCTTCTCGTCTTCGAACGTACGTGCGGGGCCGATGGAAATCCATCAGGCCCCAACCTCCCATTATCGAACACGAACGCGGAAGAGGTCGTCGGCGGGGAGCCGCGGCGTCTTCGCTTGTCAGGACATCGTGACGTGGACGGCGATGGGGCGCGGCGGGTGCCACGCGGCTCGGTGTGCGCAACGTCCGGCAGCGCGCGAGGAGTTGCGGCCCGGGCCAGGTGCCCGCGGAGAACCGGGCGCGCCCCGGTCAGGAGCGCGCGAGGAGCTGAAAATCGAAGGAATAGCGCGACGGCCGGTAGGTGTGGGCGCCGGATTCGACCGCGCGGCCGGTGTCGTCGTAGGTGACGCGTTCCATGGTGAGCAGCGGGGCGCCCTCCGGCTCGTCGAGCCGCTCCGCCTCGGCGGGGGCGGCGGCGCGGGCGCCGATCGACTGGCGGGCGCTGTGCAGGGTGATCCCGGCGGAGCGCAGCAGCCGGTACAGACCGGTGGTCTCCAGCCGGCCCGTGTCCAGGTCGAGCAGACCGGTCGGCAGATGGTTGACCAGGTACGCCAGCGGTTCGCCGTGCGCGAGCCGGAGCCGTTCGACGCGGTGCACGTCGTCGCCCTCGGCCACTCCGAGCACGGCCGCCAGCTCGGCGTCGGCCGGCACCAGCGTGTTCACCAGGACCAGGCTGGTGGGCCGCTGCCCGGCGGCCTCCAGGTCGTCGTAGAGGCTGCTCAGCTCCAGGGGGCGTCTGACCTGGCTGTGCACCACCTGGGTGCCGACCCCGCGGCGGCGCACCAGCAGCCCTTTGTCCACGAGCGACTGGATGGCCTGGCGGACGGTGGGCCGGGACAGACCGAGGCGGGCGGCCAGCTCGATCTCGTTGCCGAGCAGGCTGCCGGGGCTCAGGGCGCCCTCCTCGATCGCCGCCTCCAGTTGCTGCGCCAGCTGGAAGTACAGCGGCACCGGGGAGCCCCGGTCGACCCGGAGCCCGAGGGAGGCGGTCGGGTCCGCTTGTGGTTTCGGCACGGCCCCGAGGGTAGTCCGGTGGCAGGTTGACGGGAAGTCGTGTAGTCCGATTGTCCTGACATAAGGATTGACAGCGTCCGGTCTTCGCCCCCACCTTGTTGCCATGCGCATCGGGGTCATCGGTACGGGCCGTATCGGCACTTTCCATGCGAGGACGCTCAGCCGTCATCGCGAGGTCGGCTCCTTGATCCTCACGGACGCCGATCCGGCACGGGCGCAGGAGCTGGCGCTGCGGCTCGGCGAGACGGCGGCGCCGGGAGTGGACGAGATCTTCGCCTGGGGCGTGGACGCGGTCGTGATCACCACGGCGACGTCGGCGCACGCCGAACTGATCGGCCGGGCGGCCCGCTCGGGACTGCCGGTGTTCTGCGAGAAGCCGATCGCCCTGGACCTGCCCGGCACGCTCCAGGCGCTCGCCGAGGTGGACCGGGCGGGCACGGTCCTCCAGATGGGCTTCCAGCGCCGCTTCGACAAGGGGTACGCGGGTGCGCGGGAGGCCGTGCTCGCGGGGCGGCTGGGCCGGCTGCACACCGTCCGGTCGCTCACCTCCGACCGGGAACCGCCGCCGGCCGGCTGGCTGCCGCTGTCCGGCGGACTGTTCCGGGACACCCTGATCCACGACTTCGACATGGTGCGCTGGGTGACCGGGCGCGAGGTGGTCGACGTGTACGCCGCCGGGTCGGACGCCGGTCCGGCGATGTTCCGCGACGCCGGCGACCTGGACACGGCCGCCGCGGTGCTCACCCTCGCCGACGGCGCCCTGGTCACGGCCACGGCGACCCGGCTGAACGGCGCGGGCTACGACGTCCGCATGGAGCTGGCCGGGGAGCTGGACCAGATCGTCGTCGGCCTGGACGACCGCACGCCGATCGCGTCCACCGAACCGACCGGGCCGCCGGCCGCCGACAAGCCGTGGACCGGGTTCCTGGAGCGGTTCGGGCCGGCGTACGAGGCCGAGCTGTGCGCGTTCGTGGAGGTGGTGCGCGGCGAGCGGGCCAACCCGTGCGACGGCCGCGAGGCGCTGCGGGCCCTGCGCATCGCGGAGGCCTGCGAGCTCTCCCGCCGCGAGCACCGGCCGGTGTCCCTGGCGGAGATCCCGGACGCCCCGGACCGGCCGGAGACCGGGCCCAGCCGGGCGGACTCGGCTCCGGAGTAGGACGCGTACCTGTCACGAGGGGTCGGTGCGGTCCGCGTCCCCGCCGGGGGAGGTCAGTGCTTGTCCCCGCCGAGGAGGTACGCGTCCCCGTCGCGGGGAGCCAGGCCGCGGGAAGTCAGGTCGCGGGGAGCCAGGTCGCGGGAAGTCAGGTCGCGGGAAGTCAGTACGCGTCCTCGTCGAGGAGGCCCGCGTCGTGGACGAGGAGCGCGATCTGCACGCGGTTGTCGAGGGAGAGCTTGGCGAGGATGCGCGAGACGTGCGTCTTGACGGTGGGCACGCTCATGAACAGGTCGGCCGCTATCTGCGCGTTGGCCAGCCCCCGGCCCACGCGCAGGGCGACCTCGCGCTCCCGCTCGGCCAGCGCCGCGACCCGCTCCCGCGCGCGGGTGCGCCGGTCCCCGGCCGCGCCGCCCGCCGCGTGCCGCATCAGCTGGCGGGTGACGGCGGGCGAGAGCACGGGGTCGCCGGCCGCGACCCGGCGCACCGCCTCCACGATCTGCGCGGGCGGGGTGTCCTTGAGCAGGAAACCGGAGGCGCCGGCGCGCAGCGCCCGCAGCACCTGTTCGTCGGCGTGGAAGGTCGTGAGGACCACGATCTGCGGCGGCTCGGGCCGGGCGCGCAGCCGCTGCGTCGCCGTCAGCCCGTCCACGCCGGGCATGCGGACGTCCATCAGGACCACGTCCGGCCGGACGCGCTCGACCTGGTCCTCGGCGGCGGCGCCGTCGGCCGCCTCGCCGACGATCTCGATGTCGTCCGCGCCGCCCAGCATGAAGGACAGCCCGGCGCGTACCAGGGGGTCGTCGTCCACGAGGAGCAGTCGGATCGGCGTCATGGCCCTCAGCCAACCAAACGGCCCGCGCCCGGGCCACACCGGCTCGCCGCCGTGGTGGCGGGTCGGTCCGCGTGGAAGACTGACGGCGATGCGTGCCGCGTACATCGAGCGACTGGGCCCGCCCGGCGTCATCCGCTGGGGCGAGCTGCCCGCGCCCGTGCCCGGTCCCGGCGAGGTGCTGGTGGACGTGCTCGCGACCGCAGTGGACCCGGTGGACACGTTCGTACGGTCCGGGGTGTTCCGTACGCCGCTGACCTTCCCCTTCGTCATCGGGCGCGATCTCGTGGGGGTCGTGGCCTCCCCCGCGTGCGGTTTCGCGGCGGGCGAGGCCGTGTGGTGCGACAGCCTCGGCCACGACGGGCGGCAGGGGCCGACCGCCGAACGGGCCACGGTGCCGGCCGACCGTCTGTACCGGCTGCCGTCCGGGGTGCGCCCGGCGGACGCCGTGGCCGTGCTGCACCCCGCGGCCAGCGCCCATCTGGCCCTCTTCGCGCACGGCGGACTGCGGCCGGGCGAGACGGTGTTCGTCGCCGGTGCGGGCGGGAACGTGGGCGGCGCGCTGGTGGAGTTCGCGGCGCGGGCCGGGGCGCGGGTGCTGGCCACGGCCGCGCCGCGCGACCACGCGCACGTCCGGTCCCTGGGCGCGGCGGAGGTCGTGGACTACCGCGCGCCGGACCTTTTCGGACGGCTGTCGGCGCTCGCGCCCGGCGGGGTGGACGTGCACGTGGACACCTCCGGCCGCAACGATCTGCGCACCGCGGTCGCCCTGCTGGCCCGGCGCGGCCGGATCGTCCTGATGTCCGGCGCCCACGACGAGCCGGTCCTGCCGGTGGGCCCGCTCTACATGAAGGACGGCTCGGTACGCGGCTTCGTCATCTCCCACGCCACGGTCGCCGAACTCGCCGGCGCGGCGCAGGCGGTCAACGAACGGCTGGCGGCGGGCGGACTACGGCCACGCGCGCTGGAACTGCACCCGATGAGCGAGGCGGCACGCCTGCACGACCGCATGGAGCGCGGCGAGCTGCACGGCCGCCGCGCGGTGCTACGCCCTTGATCCGGTGCGGGGTGGCACGGACGCGGGCCACCGTGCGGCACCCCGGACACGAACGCCGCACGGCGCTACGGCGCAGCGCCGTAGCGCCGCGCGGCGGGACGTACGCGGGGCGCCAGGCACGGTGACACGGCCGGGAGGCGCCTTGCGAGGGCACCGGCGACTCACCGCCGCCCGCTGCTACGGCGGTGCGTCGCCGCGTGGTGACCCGGCTGTGGACCACCGGCCGCTGCTACGGCCCTGCGCCACCGCGCGATGGCACCGCAGACGGCCGACGACGGTGGCCGGCCAGGTCGGTGTCGGCACCGTGCCGGTTCCGGGCGCGGTCATCCCCACGGCAGGCGGGACCGGACCTCGAAGCCGCCGTCCGGTGTCGGGCCGTGGTGCAGTGTGCCGCCGGTGAGGGCGGCCCGTTCGGTGAGGCCGATCAGGCCCTGTCCGGAGCCGGGGACGTGCGGGACCTCGCCGTCGGGCGGCGGGTTGCTCACGCGCACGTCCAGCCCCTCGCCCGGGGCGCCGGTGACGGTCACGGTGACCTCCGTGCCGGGGGCGTGCTTGCGGGCGTTGGTCAGGGCCTCCTGGACGATGCGGTAGGCGGTGCGGCCCACGGAGGCGGGCACGGTGTCCGCGGCGGCGGGCATCCCGGCCGCCACGACCTTCATCCCGGCCGCACGGCACTCGGCGACCAGGTCGTCCAGCGCGGCGAGCGTCGGCTGCGGCCGCCCCGCGTCGTCGGAGTCGCCGGCACGCAGCACGCCGATGATCTCCCGCAGGTCCTGAAGGGCCTCGTGGGCGCTCTCCCGGATCACCCCGGCGGCCCGCGCCGTCTCCTCGGGGGGCGCGTCGGGCCGGAACTCCAGTGCGCCCGCGTGCACGCTCAGCAGGGTCAGCCGGTGCGCGAGCACGTCGTGCATCTCCCGGGCGATGGCCTCGCGGGCGAGCCGCTGGGCCTGCTCGGCGCGCAGCCGCGCCTCCGTCTCGGCTCGCCGGGCGCGGTCGCGCAGGCTGAGCATGAGCTGCCGTTTGGCCCGGACGAACATGCCCCAGCCGATGGCGGAGAGGTTCAGCAGCGCGGTGAAGACGATGCCGGCGGCGTACGTGAGGCCGGGGTCCGGACGCAGCCAGTACAGCAGCGGGAGCACCGCGAGGGAGGCCCCGCCGACCCAGGCGACGTACCGGAAGGGCCGGTGCACGGCGAGCGTGAAGAGGGTCAGCAGACCGGCGACGGCGGAGGTGGTGGAGACGAGGCCGACGGTGACCATCGCGGCGGCCAGGGTCAAGGGGTACGTGCGGCGCAGCCACAGCGCGCAGCAGGCGAGCGCGCCGAGTGCCAGGTCGGCGACGACGAGGGCGGGCGGTATGTGCGGGGCGTCGTCCATGTCGCTGACGACGACGAGCGCGAGGACGACGGCCGTCAGGAAGCAGAAGACGTCGACGATCCAGTCGCGCGCGGTGCGGCGGGAGCGGCGTGGCCGCCGGCCGGGGGCGGGGCCGGGGGCCGTGTCCCGGTCCGGGTCGAGGTCGAGCTGGTCGGCCACGGCGGACGGCAGCCACCACCGCCGCCCGGTGCGGGGCGGCGTCTCCCCGGTCGTCGTCCCGTCGTACGTCACGGTCCACGAATCTACGCGCGCGCCTCCGCGTCCCGGCCGCCCGTTCGGTGGATCGGCGACCTTCGGCGGCGGACTGGCTACTTGAGTCGCCAAGGCGGCGACTTCCGGTGCGGGGGCGGCGACTTGGGGTACGGCGGTGGCGACGGCCGGCGCGGTCCGCGGGTGCGACCGCATACCTTCGGCGCGCGCCGGGCGGCCGGCGGCCGATGTGCGCGGCGGGCGCGCGGGGCGAGGGTCGTGACCATGAAGAAAGCACTGGAAGTGGCCGGATTCCTCGCTCTCGTGCAGGGCGCGCTCGCTCTGGCGCATCGGTTCGCCCACTGGCGGGCGGGGTTGGTGTGGCGGGTTCCCTTCCTCCACGGCCACGAGGTCTGGGCCGGTGTCGGTCTGCTCGTGCTGGCCCTGGTGCTGTTCGTCGTCGCCGACCGCGTGAAGGCGGAGTGAGAGGGCCGCGACCTCGGTGTCCGTTCGCCGCCAGCGTCCGTGCGGCCCGGCCGCTGAGATGGTGGGCATGACTTCGGAGACGAACACGAACATCGACACGAGCATCCACACGAACACCGTCACGAACACCGACACGAACGAGAAGAGCGCCGAGTCCGCGGCGGGCGGCGGAGCCCCGGTGGCCCTGGTGACCGGCGGCAGTCGCGGGATCGGTGCGGCGACGGCGGTACGGCTGGCCCGCACGGGCCACGACGTGGCGATCACCTACGTCAACGGCAAGGAAGCGGCCGAGGAGGTCGTACGGGAGGTACGACGGCTCGGGCGGTGGGCGGTGGCCCTGCGCGCCGACGCGGCGGACCCGGGGGAGGCCGAGGGGGCGGTGGACCGCGCGGTGGCCGAGCTGGGGCGGCTCGACGTGCTGGTGAACAACGCCGGGGTGGGCGTGCTGGGCCCCGTGGAGACGCTGTCGCCCGAGGACGCCGACCGGGTCCTCGCGGTGAACGTCCGCGCCGTGTTCCTGGCCTGCCGGGCGGCCGCGCGGCGGATGGGCGACGGCGGCCGGATCATCACCGTGGGCAGCTGCATGGCGCAGCGGGTGCCGGGACCGGGCGGCACCCTGTACACGATGAGCAAGTCCGCCCTGATCGGTCTGACCAGGGCGCTCGCCCGGGAGGTGGGCCCGCGCGGGATCACCGCGAACATCGTCCACCCGGGCCCGATCGACACGGACATGAACCCGGCGGACGGGCCGTTCGCGGCCGGCCAGGCGGCGCTGACGGCCCTCGGCCGGTTCGGCACCGCCGAGGAGGTGGCGGCGATGGTCGCCTACCTCGCGAGCGCCGACGCCGCCTACGTCACCGGCGCCGAGTTCGCGGTGGACGGCGGCCACGCGGCGTGAGGCGCGCCGCCGGACGCGACACCCCCGCCGGACGCGGCACTCCGACCAGGTCGGTCCCGCCGTCCCGTCAGGCCGGCTGGACCTGGTCGAAGACGGCGAGGGCTTCGGCGGGGTCCGGGCTCACCAGGCGTTCCAGGCCGGCCGTCGTGATCTTCGCCCACTTGCCGGCCCGCGCCCACATCCGTTCCTCGAAGGCGCGCACGGCCTCGTCCGGTTCTCCCGTGCCGGTGGCGAGGGACTCGGCGAGTTCGGCGCCGTCCAGCATCGCGAGGTTCGCGCCCGCTCCCAGCGGCGGCATCAGATGGGCGGCGTCGCCCAGGAGCGTCACCCCGGGGACGTGGGTCCAGGTGTGGGACACGGGCAGGACGTGGAAGGGGCGGTGGACGAACGCGGCGCCGTGGCGGAGGAGGTCGAGGACGGGTGCGGCCCAGCCGTCGAACAGGGCCAGCAGGGCCGACCGCACGGCTTCGGCGTCGGCCATGTCCAGGTCCGCGTGCCAGTCCAGCGGCGCGCGGAACTTGGCGTACACCTTGACGTGGCCGCCGCTGTTGCGCTGGGCGACGAGGGAGCGGTTGGCGCCGTAGACGGCCACGGAACCGTCGCCGATCAGCGCGGCGAGATCGGGGTGGCGGGTGTCGACGTCGTCGAGGGAGGTCTCGACCGAGGTGACGCCGGTGTAGTGCGGCGTCACCGGCGACACGGCCGGGCGGACCCGGGACCAGGCGCCGTCCGCGCCGACCACGAGGTCGAACGCCTCCTGCCGCCCGTCCTCGAAATGGACCACCGCACCGTCCGGGGTCCCCGGCGTCACCCGGGTCACGCCCCGGCCCCACTGGACGTCGAGAGGGCCGAGCAGCAGATCGCGGAGGCGCCCGCGGTCGATCTCGGGATGGGCCCGCTCGTCCGGGCGGGGCCGCCAGTCGCGCAGCACGGTCCCGTCCGGGGCGAGGATGCGCATGGCCTGCCCCTCGGGGCGGGACGACGCGCGGAACTCCGCCCGCAGCCCCGCCTTGTCCAGCGCGAGCTGGCCCAGCCCCTCGTGCAGGTCCAGCGTGCCGCCCGGGGGCCGCGCGTCGGGGCCGGGATCGCGTTCGAGAACGGTGACGGGGTGGCCGTGCCGGTGCAGGACACGGGCGAAGGCGAGGCCTCCGGGGCCGGCCCCGACCACGGCTATACGTTGTCTCATGCCGATACACCGTATTGGTCGATACGGTGTATCGCAACGGTACGGTGTGACCATGACTGTCTGGGACCGGCCGGAGCCGCCGGCGCGCCCTCTGCCGCTGGACCGGAAGCGGATCGTCGCCGCCGCCGTCGCGCTGGCCGACGAGGGCGGGCTGGAGGCGGTGTCGCTGCGCAAGGTCGCCGCCCGGCTGGACGCCGGCCCGATGCGGCTGTACCGGTACATCTCCACCAAGGAAGAACTGTTCGACCTGATGGTGGACGAGGTCCAGGCCGAGATCCTGCCCGCGGAGCCGCCCGGTGACTGGCGGGAGGCGCTGCGCGGCCTCGCCCACGGCACCAGGCGGGCCGCTCTGCGCCACGAGTGGCTGGCCGACCTGCTCGGCGGCCGCCCGACGCTGGGTCCGAACGGCCTCGCCGTGGCCGAGGCCACGCTGGCCGCCCTGGACGGCCTCGCCGACATCGACACGGCGCTGCGCGCCGTGGAGACCGTCAGCTCCTACTACATCGGGGCGATCAGGCGCGAGATCGCGAGGCTGCGGGCCGAGCGCGCCACGGGCCTGAACGAGCGCGAGTGGCAGCGCGCCTTCGGCCCGTATGTGACGAAGCTGCTGGCCACGGGCCGTTTCCCGGCGCTGGCCAGGATGGTGCACGACGGCACGCACGTGACCCCCGAGACGTCCTTCACGACCGGTCTGGAGTGGGTCCTGGACGCCGTGGCCGCCCGGTTCGACCGGCCCTGACCGGCCCTGACCGGCCTTGACCGGCGGCCCGGACCGGGCCGCCGGGCGCGGTGCGGCGCGGGGCGTGACCGGTGAGTGCCGGCGACCGCCGGAACGGCCCTCGCGGATGACGGGCGCGGCCGCTCGGCGCCTCCCGCCGGACGGGCACGGGCCGTCGGCCGTCGGCGTGCCGCCCCCGTAGGGCGTATGACGCGGGGGCGGACCCCGCCGTCGGCGAGCCGCCCCGTACTGCGCATGACGCGGGGCGCCCCGGTGCTGTCGGGCCGGGGCGCCCCGCGGGTCGGTCGGGTCAGCCGCCGAGTTCCTGGTGGCGGGCCGACAGGCGGGCGGTGCCCTCCTCGGTCAGGGAGCCGAACAGGCGCAGCCGGGAGATGCCTCCGTCCGGGAAGATGTCCACGCGCGCGTGCGTGCCGACGGCGGGCGCGGGCAGCACGAAGCGGTGGTTGGTGTCGGGCTGGAGGCGGGTGCGCGGCAGGATCTCCGTCCACGCGCCGTCCTCGCCGTCCTTGACCGACACCGAGGCCCATCCGGCGCTGTTGCCCTTGAGGTAGGCGGTGTCGATCTCCAGGGCGCGGATCTGGGACTGGGCGACCAGCTGGTAGCGGATCCAGTCGTTGCCCTGGTCGCGGCGGCGGCGGGTCTCCCAGCCGTCGTCCATCTTGCGGGAGCGGCCGGGCTGGATGGTGTTGGTGGCCGGCGAGTAGAAGAGGTTGGAGGCGTCCTCGACCCGGCCGCCGTTCTCCAGGGCGACCACGTCGAACGTGCCGAGCACGGCCAGCCACTTCGGGTCGGGCACGACCTCGCCGTACACGCGCAGCCGCGCGATGCCGCCGTCGGGGTGCTGGTTGAGGCGCAGGTGGGTGAAGCGCTGCTCGACGGCGACCTCGAAGCCGTTGGCCGCGTGGCCGCCGACCGGGGCGCGCGCGACGAGGGTCGTCCACTTGACGTCGTCGGCGAGGAGTTCCTCGGGCGAGGGCGAGCCCGGTACGCAGGCGGCCTCGACGGACACGGCCTGCGGGTAGTTGCCGCGGAAGTGGGCGGTGTCGACGACGATGCCGCGCACGACGCCCGCCGCGCCGAGCCGGATCAGCGCCCAGTCGTGGTCGTCGGCGGTGGGCCAGGGGTGGTCCGCGGAGGCGCCGCGACGCCGCCGGGTCTCCCAGCCGTCCATGACCTTGCCCTTGTGCCCGAAGTGCTCGGGGTCGAACTCGGCGCGCTCGGGCACCAGCAGGTTCTCGCGCTGGGCGAAGAACTCGTCGTTGGCGGCGATCACACCGGCGCCGAGCCGGCGGTCGGCGAGGTCGGCGTACTGGGTGAAGGGGAAGTCGGCGGTGCGGTAGTCCGCGTACGGGTCACCGCCTCCGTAGGGGTTCGCGTCGCCGGTGAAACGGGGTGTCGCCGTCACGGTGATCAGTTCTTCCTTTCGGGAGCCGGCGCTCGGCCGGTGCGGATGCGGTGCGCTCACGGTGCGGACGCGGTGGCACGCGCGGGAGGTGGCTCGGGGCCGCTCGGTCACTCGGGCCGGGTCAGCAGGCGGCCCTTCGGCGCGGTGAACTCGCCGCCGGCGACGATGCGTTCGCCGCGCAGCCAGGTGGACTTCACCACGCCGTGCAGGGTGCGGCCGGCGTAGGCGGTGACGCGGTTGCGGTGCTGGAGGGCGGCCGGGTCGACGGTGAAGGTCTCCTCGGGCGCGAGGACGGCGAAGTCGGCGTCCCGGCCGGCCTCGATGGCGCCCTTCTGACCAAGTCCGACGAGGGCGGCGGTGCGCGCGGACATCCAGCGGACCACGTCCTCCAGACCGTGCCCGCGCCTGCGCGCCTCGGTCCACACGGCGGACAGGCTCAGCTGGAGGCCGGAGATGCCGCCCCAGGCGGTGGCGAAGTCGTCGGTCTTCAGGTCGGCGGTGGAGGGCGAGTGGTCGGTCACCACACAGTCGATGGTGCCGTCGGCCAGCGCCTGCCAGAGCAGGTCCTGGTTGGCGGCCTCGCGGATGGGCGGGCAGCACTTGAACTCGCTGGCGCCGTCCGGGACTTCCTCGGCGGTCAGGGTGAGGTAGTGCGGGCAGGTCTCGACGGTGATCCGCACGCCCTCCGCCCGGGCCTTCGCGATCAGCGGCAGCGCGTCGCTGGAGGACAGGTGCAGCACGTGCACGCGCGCGTCCAGCCGCTTGGCCTGGGCGATGAGCGCGGCGATGGCGGTGTCCTCGGCGTCGCGCGGCCGGGAGGCGAGGAAGTCGGTGTACTTGGGGCCGCCGTGCTGCGGGGCGGCGGCGAGGTGGTGCGGATCCTCGGCGTGCACGATGAGCAGGCCGCCGAATCCGGTTATCTCCGCGAGGGAGACGGCGAGTTGATTTTGCGTCAGATGCGGGAACTCGTCCACGCCGGACGGCGAGAGGAACGCCTTGAAGCCGAACACGCCGGCGTCGTGCAGCGGGCGCAGGTCCTTGACGTTGCCGGGCAGGGCGCCGCCCCAGAAGCCGACGTCGATGTGCGCCTTGTCGCGGGCCACGTCCTGCTTGACCCGCAGGTTGCCCACGGTGGTGGTGGGCGGCAGGGAGTTGAGCGGCATGTCGATCAGGGTGGTGATGCCGCCGGCCGCCGCCGCGCGCGTGGCGGTCCAGAAGCCTTCCCACTCGGTGCGGCCGGGGTCGTTGACGTGCACGTGGGTGTCGACCAGGCCGGGCAGCAGGACGTCGTCGCCGAGGTCTTCCAGCCGGGCTCCGGCGGGCACGTCGGCGTCGTGGGGCAGTACGGCGGTGATCGTGCCGCCGGCGACCGCCACGGAGGCGGGGCGCGTCCCCTCGGGCGTGACGACACGCGTCGAGCGCAGGACCAGTTCAGCGTCGGACACCCGGACCCCTCTCTTGTTTCAACATTCTGTTGAAGGAGTCTTCACTCCCGCTCAGACCCCGTCAAGAGGCACACTGCTCTACGGAGGTTACGGCGGGCGCACTCTGGACGTTTCCACAAAGCGGAATTAGAATTCCAACAGACAGAACGTAGTTCCGTACAGGCAGGGAGTCAACCGCCCCCCGGGTAGGCTTTTGCCCTTCCTGCCCGCCCCGAAAGGAACGCGCCGTGCCGACGTCCAGCGCCAGCACCACCGACTCCGCCAAGCCCTCCGCCAGCGGTGGGGTCCAGTCCCTCGAGCGCGCCTTCGACCTGCTCGAGCGGATGGCGGACGCGGGCGGCGAAGTCGGGCTGAGCGAGCTGTCCGCGACCAGCGGACTGCCCCTGCCCACCATCCACCGCCTGATGCGCACGCTGGTCGCCTGCGGCTACGTCCGCCAGCAGCCCAACCGGCGCTACGCCCTCGGCCCCCGGCTGATCCGGCTCGGCGAGTCCGCGTCCCGGCTGCTGGGCACCTGGGCGCGCCCCTACCTGGCCCGGCTGGTGGACGAGACCGGCGAGACGGCGAACATGGCGCTGCTGGACGGCGACGAGATCGTCTACGTCGCGCAGGTGCCCTCCCGGCACTCGATGCGGATGTTCACCGAGGTCGGCCGCCGGGTGCTCCCGCACTCCACGGGCGTCGGCAAGGCGCTGCTCGCGCACACTCCGGAGGACGAGGTGCGCGCCCTGCTCGCCCGGACCGGCATGCCCGCCGCCACGGACAAGACGATCACCACCCCGGAGGGCTTCCTCGCCGCCCTGGCGGACGTGCGCCAGCTCGGCTACGCGATGGACGACAACGAGCAGGAGATAGGGGTCCGCTGCGTCGCGGTCTCCGTCCCCGACTCCCCCACCGCCGCGGCGATCTCCATCTCCGGTCCGGCGGGCCGCGTCACCGAGGCGGTGACCGAGCGCATCGTCCCGGTCCTCCAGCAGGTGGCGGCCGAGCTGTCCCAGGCCCTGACCAACCCGGGCCCGGCGGCCTGACCGAACTCCGGTCGGACCGCCCGGGCGAACTCCGGTCCGGCCGCCCGGCCGGGCCCCGGTCCCGCCGCCCGGCCGAACTCGGGTCCGACGGCCCGGCCGGACCCCGGCGCGCTACGGGGTCAGCGCGGCCAGCCGCCCGTCGCGCATCTCGTGCACCGTGTCCGCCAGGTCCAGCCGGCCGCGGTCGTGGGTGACGAGGACGGTGGCGGTGCCCCGGTCGCGGGTGAGGCGGGCCAGCAGGCCGAGGACGGCCGCGCCGCGCTCGTGGTCGAGGGCGCTGGTCGGCTCGTCCACCAGCAGCACGGACGGCTCGTTCATCAGCGCGCGGGCGATGTTCACCCGCTGCCGCTGACCGCCGGAGAGCTGGTGCGGGCGCCGGTGCGCCAGGCCGTCCAGACCGACGGCGGCCAGCAGCTCGCGGGCGCGCCCGGATGCCGTGCGGCGTCCGTCGAGGCGGGCCATCACCTCCAGTTGCTCGGCCGCCGTCAGCGAGGGCAGCAGGTTCGGCTGCTGGAAGACGATGCCGATGCTCCGCCGCCGCAGCACGGCCCGTTCCGCCGCGCTCAGGTCGCCGGTCGCCGTACCGGACACGCACACCCGGCCGCTGTCCGGGGCGATCAGGGTGGCCGCGACGGCGAGCAGGCTGGACTTGCCCGAGCCGGACGGCCCGACCACCGCCGTCAGCGCACCCGCGGGCACGGCGAGGCGCACCCGGTCGAGCGCGGTCAGCCGGCCGTCGCCGTCCGGGTAGGTGAGGGTGACGTCTTCGAGGAGCAGGCTCATCGCACGCCTCCCAGCGCGGTCAGCGGATCGACGGCGGTGATCCGCCGCACGGCGAGGGCGGCGCCCGCCGTCCCGAGGACGGTCATCACGGCGGCGGGCACCAGCAGGGTCGGCGCGTCCAGGACGAACGGCACCGAGCCGCCCCCGGCCAGCCGTCCGGCGAGGCCCGCCAGCGCGGACCCCAGCAGCGTCCCGGCGGCCAGCAGCACCGCGGCCTGCCCGAGCGCGTCGCGCAGCAGATACCGGGTGGACGCCCCGAGCGCCTTGAGCACCGCGATGTCGCCGGAGCGCTGGATGGTCCACACCGTGAAGAACGCGCCGACGACCAGCGCCGAGATCGCGAACAGGAAGCCCCGCATCAGCCGCAGCGAGCCGTTCTCCGCCTGGTAGGAGCCGATGGCGGTGAGCGCGTCGCCCTTGGCGAGGGTCCGCGTCCCGGCGGCCCGGTCGGCGGCGGCGACGTCCGCGCCGCCGGTGCGCAGCGCGATCACCGTCGCCCGGCCCCCGTCCCACGCCGTCCACACCACGGGCGTATGGCTGTAGGAGGCGCGGCCCGAGACGGCGGCCACGGTCCAGGAGGCGGAGCCGAGGCGCACCCGGTCGCCGGGGCGGGCGTCCAGCTCGTCGGCGGCCTTGGCGGAGAGCACCGCGTGTCCCGGCGCGACACCGGGCGGGGCGATGCCCGAGCCCGGCCGGACGGCGAACACCGACACCGCCGCCGTGCGGTCCCCGGCGGCCGAGTCGACCGTGCTGATCGCGACCGGCTCCGCGTACGGGGCCCGCGCCGCCCACCGGTCGAGGACGGCCGGGGCGAGCGAGGAACCGGTGAAGGAGACCGGCCGGCCGTCCGGTGGCGCGGCGAAGGCGAGGTGGTCGGCGGGCAGTTTCCCGATCGCCGAGGTGTTCTCCTCGGCGAGCCCGGCGGTCAGCCCGGACAGCAGTCCCACGAGCAGGGTGATCAGTACGACCACGGTTCCCATCAGGGCGAACCGCCCCTTGGCGAACCGGAGGTCTCTCCATGCGACGAACATGCCCCCACCCTGCGTGCGGCGGCCCCCGCCGGGCATCGCGCCGGGGCACGCTCCACGGGCGCCGAAGGGTGCGGGAGGCTTTCAAACTTTCGGTTGACGGACGGAGCGCGGCGCCCGCTTACCCTGGAGCGGTCATGGACGTCCGCCCCCACTCCTCCGTCGTCGCCGCCCTGCGCCTGTGCCTGTACGCCCTGTTCACCGGCCTGCTCGCCCTCGCCGCGGCCCGCGCGCACGGCCCGTCGGCGGCCGCGACGGTGACAGCGGCGCTCGCCACCGGCGCGGTGTTCGCCGTCGGCGTGCTGAACCGGTCCGTACGGCGCTCCCGGCGCGCCTCGACGGTGTGGCTGGGGGTGCTGTGCGCGTCCTGGCTGGTGCTGCTGGTGTTCTCGCCGGACGCGCTGTGGGCGGCGTTCCCGCTGTACTTCCTCCAGCTGCACCTGCTGCCGGTGCGCTGGGGGCTGCCCGCGGTCGCGGTGACCGCTGCGGCGGCCATCGCCGGGTTCGTCGGGCACGGCGGGCAGCTCGCTCCGGGCGCGTTCATCGGGCCGCTGCTCGGCGCGGGGGTCGCCGTGGCGACCGTGCTCGGCTACGAGGCGCTGTACCGGGAGAGCGAGCGGCGCCGCAGGCTGATCGAGGAGCTGGTGGCCGCCCGCGCCGAGCTGGCCGCCGCCGAGCGCACGGCGGGCACGCTGGCGGAGCGGGAGCGGCTGGCCCGGGAGATTCACGACACGCTGGCGCAGGGTCTGTCCAGCATCCAGTTGCTGCTGCGCGCCGCCCAGCGGGCGGTGCCGGACGGGTCCCCGGCCGCCGTCCACATCGAGCAGGCCCGCGCCACCGCGCAGGACAACCTCGCCGAGGCCCGCCGGTTCGTGCACGCGCTGACGCCGCCGGATCTGGAGCGCGGCTCGCTGGCCGGCGCCCTCGAACGGCTGTGCGCGAAGACGGCGGGGCCGCCGGCGGTCCGGTTCTCGGTGAGCGGCGTCCCGGCCGAGCTGCCGACGCCGTACGAGGTGGCGCTGCTGCGGATCGCGCAGTCCGCGCTCGGCAACACGCTGCGGCACGCCCGCGCCGGACGGGTGGAGATCACCCTGAGTTTCATGGACACGGCGGTGGCGCTGGACGTGGTGGACGACGGGGTCGGGTTCGTGCCGGACGCCGTGCCGGCCGCCGTGGGCGGGGGCGCCGGCGGTGGCGGGGGCGGCGGGGCGGACGGCGGTTTCGGGCTGCCCGCGATGCGCTCGCGCGCCACGGCGCTGGGCGGCACGTTCACGGTGGAGTCGGCGCCCGGCCAGGGCACGGCGGTGGCGGTCACCCTGCCCCGCCCGGACCCGGACCTGGGGAGCGCCGTATGACACCCGAGGACATGACCGAGGGGAGCGGGCCGATCCGGCTGCTGCTGGCCGACGACCATCCCGTGGTCCGTGCCGGGCTGCGGGCGGTGCTGGCCGCCGAGCCGGACTTCGAGATCGCCGCAGAGGCGCCGACGGCGGAGCGCGCCGTGGAGCTGGCCGCCGCGGGCGGGATCGACGTGGTGCTGATGGACCTCCAGTTCGGGCCGGGCGGGGCGCACGGCGCGGAGGCGACGGCGCAGATCACCGCCCGCACCGGGGCCCCGCGCGTGCTGGTGCTGACGACGTACGACACGGACGCGGACATCCTCGCGGCGGTGGAGGCGGGCGCGGCGGGCTATCTGCTGAAGGACGCCCCGCCGCGGGAGCTGGCGGCGGCGGTGCGCACCGCCGCCTCGGGGCGCTCGGCGCTGGCCCCGGCGGTGGCGCACCGGCTGATGGACCGCATGCGCACCCCGGCCGCCGCGCTCAGCCGCCGTGAGCTGGAGGTGCTGGAGCTGGTCCGCGACGGGCTGTCCAACCTGGAGATCAGCAAGCGCCTGTTCCTGAGCCAGGCCACGGTGAAGTCCCATCTGGTGCACGTCTACGCCAAGCTGGGCGTGGAGTCGCGCACGGCGGCGGTGGCGGCGGCGACCGAACAGGGGCTCGTACGACGCCGCAGGGCCTGAGCGCCGTATCCGCCGTACCCGTACGGGCCCTGAGCGCCGTGTCGGCGCGGGCTGCGCACCGCGGCGGGGCGTGCCCGCCCCCGTGCCGGTACCCGTATCGCCTCTCGGCCGGTCAGCCGCGTGGCGGCTGCCCGAACAGGTCCACCGCGGCCCGCACCTCGGACAGGCCGGGGCGCAGGGCGCTCACCGAGCCTATCGATCCGGCGATCAGCAGCAGGGAGCGGCGCAGCCGCGGTATCTCGGGGACGCCGTGGGCGGCCATCGCGGCGAGAGCGGCGAGTTCGTCCTCGGCTATCGAGCGGTCGGCGAACTCCACGGGATGAGCGGCCAGTTCGCGGCGTAACCGGGACACGGCGGTGCGCAGTCCCGCCACCCTCGGGTCCTCTTCGCTGCCCGCCACCGGCCGCTGGTCCAAGCTCCGCAACACAGCCCTCCCCCTCGCACGTCGTCGTGCGCAGTCCCCGGACGCGGGTAGTAAACGACACCGGGGGCGGGCCGCGCCAGCACGGGGACCGAAATTCAGCCCCACGAAACCGCGCGGCCGTCCGGTGGTCAGGTATGCAGGACGCATGACACACACGGACGACGAGGTGAGCGGGCCGGACGGGGCCGCCGGGCCCGGCGAGGTGGCCGGGCCGACGGACGAGGTGGCCGGGCCGACGGACGAGGTGGCCGGGCTGGTGCTGGCCGCCGGGGGCGGGCGGCGGCTCGGCGGGCGGCCCAAGGCGCTGCTGACGCACCGGGGCCGGCCGCTGGTGGAGCACGCGGTCGCGGTGCTGCGGGCGGCCGGCTGCGCCCGGGTGCACGTGGTGCTGGGGGCGCGCTCCGGCGACGTACGGGAGCGGGCGCGGCTCGCGGGCTGCGTGCTGGTGAACAACCCGGGCTGGGAGGAGGGCATGGGATCCTCGCTGCGGGCGGGACTGGACTCGCTGGCCGGTTCGGGGGCGCGGGCGGCGCTGGTGTGCCTGGTGGACCAGCCGGGCATCGGCGCACGGGCGGCGGGCCGGGTGCGGGCCGCGTTCAAGGACGACACGTCGCTGGCCGCGGCGGCGTACGACGGGGTGCGCGGGCATCCCGTGCTGTTCGGGGCGGCGCACTGGGCGGGCATCGCGGCGAGTGCGACCGGCGACCGGGGGGCACGCGCCTATCTGAAGGAGCACGCGGCGGAGATCACGCTGGTGGAGTGCGGCGACGTGGCGCAGCCGTACGACATCGACACCGAGGCCGATCTGGCGTGCCTGGAGTGAGCCGGTCCGGCGCGTCCGGAGTGCGCCCGTGCGGCGCGCCGGGAGCGAACGGCGACCTGGAGTGAACGGCGTGGCACTGAACGCCACAGTCCCTCGACTCAGAGAATCTCGACATCAACAAACCATTGAACTTCCACCATGAGGAAACTAGTATCCACTGATCAGAAGCGCCTGGCCGATCCGTGGGCGCCATATACCCCATTCGTGCCTCCTGGCATCCAGTGCCACGGCGCGGTGGCGGTGAACGTGGTTCGCTGAAGAAGCTCCCCCGAAGGAAGTGACAGCTCATGTCCGCACCAGCGCCGTCCCCGCTGGCCATCGTCGACGCCGAGCCCCTGCCCCGGCAGGAGGAGGTCCTCTCCGACGCGGCGCTCGCCTTCGTGGCGGAGCTGCACCGGCGGTTCACGCCGCGCCGCGACGAACTCCTCGCCCGCCGTGCGGAGCGCCGCGCCGAGATCGCCCGCACCTCCACCCTCGACTTCCTCCCGGAGACGGCCGCGATCCGCGCGGACGACTCCTGGAAGGTCGCCCCGGCCCCCGCGGCGCTGAACGACCGCCGGGTCGAGATCACCGGTCCCACCGACCGCAAGATGACCATCAACGCGCTCAACTCGGGCGCGAAGGTCTGGCTCGCCGACTTCGAGGACGCCTCCGCGCCCACCTGGGAGAACGTCGTCCTCGGCCAGCTCAACCTGATCGACGCCTACACCCGCCGCATCGACTTCACCGACCCGAGGTCGGGCAAGTCCTACGCCCTGCGCCCGGCCGACGAACTGGCCACGGTCGTGATGCGCCCACGCGGCTGGCACCTCAGCGAGCGGCACCTCGTGGACGCCGAGGGCCGCCAGGTCCCGGGCGCCCTGGTCGACTTCGGCCTGTACTTCTTCCACAACGCCCAGCGGCTGCTGGACCTCGGCAAGGGCCCGTACTTCTACCTGCCGAAGACGGAGTCGCACCTGGAGGCCCGCCTCTGGAACGAGATCTTCGTCTTCGCCCAGGACTACGTCGGCATCCCGCAGGGCACCGTCCGCGCCACCGTCCTGATCGAGACGATCACGGCCGCGTACGAGATGGAGGAGATCCTCTACGAACTGCGCGACCACGCCTCCGGGTTGAACGCCGGCCGCTGGGACTACCTGTTCTCCATCGTGAAGAACTTCCGTGACGGCGGCGAGAAGTTCGTCCTGCCGGACCGCAACGCGGTCACGATGACCGCCCCGTTCATGCGCGCGTACACCGAACTCCTCGTGCGCACCTGCCACAAGCGCGGCGCGCACGCGATCGGCGGCATGGCGGCGTTCATCCCCTCCCGCAAGGACGCCGAGGTCAACAAGGTGGCCTTCGAGAAGGTCCGCGCCGACAAGGACCGCGAGGCCGGCGACGGTTTCGACGGCTCCTGGGTCGCCCACCCCGACCTGGTGCCGATCGCCATGGAGTCCTTCGACAGGGTCCTCGGCGAGCGGCCGAACCAGAAGGACCGGCTGCGCGAGGACGTGGACGTGAAGGCGGCCGACCTGATCGCGATCGACTCCCTCGACGCCAAGCCGACGTACGCGGGCCTGGTCAACGCCGTCCAGGTGGGCATCCGTTACATCGAGGCGTGGCTGCGGGGCCTGGGCGCCGTCGCCATCTTCAACCTGATGGAGGACGCGGCCACCGCCGAGATCTCCCGCTCGCAGATCTGGCAGTGGATCAACGCGGGCGTCCAGTTCGAGAACGGCGAGAAGGCCACGCCGGAGCTGGCCCGCAAGGTCGCCGCCGAGGAACTGGCCGCCATCCGCGAGGAGATCGGCGAGGAGGCGTTCGCCGCGGGCAACTGGCAGCAGGCCCACGATCTGCTCCTGCAGGTGTCCCTGGACGAGGACTACGCCGACTTCCTGACGCTGCCGGCGTACGAGCGGCTGCGGGGCTGAGCCGCGGGGGGTGAGCGGTCCCCGGGAAGCACGTCCCGGGGACCGCTCACACGTGTGCCCGCACGGGTTCGCGTGCGGATCGCCGCACACGTTGCCGCACACTTCCGGCACACGTTCTCGTGCGGTGTCTCCCCCGGGGCGGGCTACTCCAGGTGGGCCGACCAGTCCTTCTCCGCGGCCGGCTTGCCGTGCAGATCGGGCACCCGCTTGAGCCAGTCGGGCCGTCCCGCCCGGGTCCTCGCCGCGCGCCGGGCCTCCTCGGCGGCCAGTTCGGCGCGGCCTGGGAAGTCCGTGGGCAGCCAGGCCGCGGAGGCGGCCACCCGGGCGGCGAGGTAGTCGGCGTAGGCGGCGCGCAGCTCCTCCGGGCCGGCGAAGCCCGGCTCGTCGGCGAGCCACGCGTCCGGCACCTCGGCCAGGACCGACCGCAGCAGCTCGGGGGTGACCCGGGGGGCGAGTTCGGCGTCGGCGGCCCGGACGTCGGGGCCGTACCGGCCGAGGGCGTGGTGCCGGAAGTCGTACGCCTTGTCGGGCGCCGAGGTGTCCCAGCGGTGGTGGAAGACGAGGGCGGCGCCGTGGTCGATCAGCCACAGCCGCGGCGGCACGGTGCCGAGTGTCGGCCAGATCATCAGGTTGGAGCTGTGGACGGTGCGGTCCACGTTGGCCGTCAGCGCGTCCAGCCACACGATCCGCCCGGCCTCCAGCGGGTCCACCGCGAAGGTCTCGGCGGCCTTCGGGGTGAAGTCGCGGGCGCCCGGCAGATAGTCCATGCCGAGGTTGACGCCGGGGCTGGCGTCGAGCAGGTCGCGTACCTCCTGGTGGGGTTCGTGCGCGGCCAGCTCCGGATCGAAGTGCACCAGCACCAGTTCGGGGAACCGCAGCCCGAGGGCGCGCGCCAGCTCCCCCACGACCACCTCGGCGACGAGCGCCTTGCGGCCCTGGGCGGAGCCGGTGAACTTCACGACGTAGGTGCCGAGGTCGTCGGCCTCCACGACGCCGGGGACCGAGCCGCCGGAGTGCAGGGGCTCGACATAGCGCGTCGCAGTGACCTCTCGCAGCATCTTCCCGTCCATCCCCACCGGTCGCCCACCATGCCCGACGCCAGCATAGTGATCACACGTGCCGAACCGGCGGGGAGGCGGGCCCGCGAGCGCCCGCGACGGCACACCCTTCCCGTGACGCCTTTGTGCTGTCCCGCGTGCTGCCCGTTACCTCTTGCGCCGCCCCGTCACGCCTTGTGCTGCATCGAGCTGCGCGCCGGGTTGCTCTGCGCGGCGGCCTTGGGGTCCTTCTCGTCGGCCTTGGCACGCACCCCGGCGGCGATGCGCTTGCCGATGTTTTCGTCGATGTTCGACCAGTATGCAAAAGCACGTTCGAGGACGGGTTCGCTCACGCCGTTCAGGAGATGCCCCACCACGTTGTCCACGAGGCGGTCGCGGGCGGCGTCGTCCAGCACCTCGCGCACCAGGGTGCCGGGCTGCCCCCAGTCGTCGTCCTCGGCGTGGGAGACGTAGGCGGACCGGGTGATCTCGCCGTCGGCCGTCCAGCTGGGCGGCGAGCCGTAGCGCTCCGTGTCCGCGGCGGGGCCGCCCTTGGAGTTCGGGGCGTACACCGGGTCGGTGGTGTACCGGTAGGCCATCGCCCCGTCCTTGGAATACGTGTGGACGTCCACGATCGGGGCGTTCACCGGCAGCTGCTGGTAGTTGGCGCCGATGCGGTGGCGGTGGGCGTCCGCGTAGGAGAACAGCCTGGCCAGCAGCATGCGGTCCGGGCTCGGGCCGATGCCGGGGACGAAGTTGTTGGGCTGGAACGCCGCCTGCTCGATCTGGGCGTGGTTGTCGGTGGGGTTGCGGTCGAGCGTCATGCGGCCGACCCGGATGAGCGGATAGTCGCCGTGCGGCCACACCTTGGTGAGGTCGAAGGGGTTGAAGCGGTAGTGCGCGGCCTCCGCGTACGGCATCACCTGGACGTACAGGGTCCAGCTCGGGAAGTCGCCGTCCCGGATGTGCTCGAACAGGTCCCGGGTGTGATAGTCCGTGTCGGCCGCGGCCATCTGGTCGCCCTCGTCCTGGGTGAAGAACTCGATGCCCTGGTCCGTCTTGAAGTGGTACTTCACCCAGAACCGCTCGCCGTCGGCGTTGATCCACATGTAGGTGTGGGAGGTGTAGCCGTTCATGTGGCGCCAGGTGCGCGGGATGCCCCGGTCGCCCATCAGCCAGGTGACCTGGTGGGCGGACTCCGGGGACAGCGTCCAGAAGTCCCACTGCATGTCGTGGTCGCGCAGGTTGTTGTCCGCGCGGCGCTTCTGGGACCGGATGAAGTGCTGGAATTTCATCGGGTCCTTCACGAAGAACACGGGCGTGTTGTTGCCGACCATGTCGTAGTTGCCTTCGCTGGTGTAGAACTTCACCGCGAAGCCGCGCGGGTCGCGCCAGGTGTCCGGGCTGCCGCGCTCCCCGGCGACGGTGGAGAACCGGATGACCAGGTCGGTGCGGACGCCGGGCTGGAACAGGGCCGCCTTCGTGTACGCGCTGACGTCGTCGGTCACCTCGAAGTAGCCGAAGGCGCCGCTTCCCTTGGCGTGCGGCTGGCGCTCTGGGATCCGCTCCCGGTTGAACTGCGCCATCTGCTCGATCAGGTAGGCGTCCTGGAGGAGGATCGGCCCCCCGGGGCCCACGGTGAGCGAATGCTCGTCGCTCTCCACCGGCGCCCCGGAGTCGGTCGTCGTGGCGGGTCGGATCTCCGTCATGGGTCTGCCTTTCGTGGTGCGTCAGCAGTCACGTCGCGGCTTCCTCGTGCTCCGACGCCCGATCGGGTGCGTGACGGCGGTCGCCGCCGGGCATCGCGCACCGCGCGGCCCGCCGGCACGGGTCACCTCGTTCCGACAGGTCGCGTGACCCGTAGCAGGCGGACTAAACACTCATTCCCCCGGCCGCTCCCGGCCGCTCCCGCCCGCCCTGGGCCGACCCGCCCGGCCCCGCCCGGCTCCGCTCCCGGCGTCTCCTACGCCCCGGCCAGCGGGTTGCGCAGCGGGCGGTAGCGGGCGGCCGCGCCGTCGGCGCCGGTCCAGCGCAGGAGGAGATTGGTCTTGGCGGGGAGGGGGGGGGTGGTGAGGAGGGCGGGGATCTCGGGGAGGGGGTGGCGGGAGAGTTCGCGGCGGGCGGCGGGCCAGGGGTCGAAGCCGGGGTGGCGTTCGGCGAGGGCGGCGGCGATCTCGGTGAGGTGGTTGACGACCAGGCAGTACACCAGCCGCTCCCAGCCGGCCGCCCGGCTGGTCTCCGGCAGCAGCTTCACGCCCTCCGCGTCCCGGAACAGCGCCTGCACGGGCAGCCCGGCCGCGTCCACGGCGATCAGCGAGTTCTGCAGATGCGCCTCCAGGACGACGCCGTGGTCGGCGAAGGCCGCGAGGGCGGGCGGCACGACCTGGCGCAGATACGCCGCCCACCACACCGCCGGGTCCATCGGGCGGTCCAGCGGGTTGCCGTCGAAGCCCTCGGCGAGGGCGGCGGCGAGCAGCACCGTCGTACCGGGCAGCGCGTGCCGGCCGAGTCCGTCGCGGACGACGACGGCCAGCTCCTCGAAGGCGAAGGAGGCGGTGCGGTAGCCGCGGTCGCTCAGCCAGGCCGCCGGGCCGTCCAGGGCCGCGAAGGCGGTGACGGCGGCCGCGTCCGTGCGGCGCAGCCGCAGCAGGTCGTGCCGCCACAGCCGGCGCACGTCGTTGGTGATCCGCACGTCCAGGCTGAACTTCAGGAAGAGGTCGGGGCCGGCGGCGTGGACGGTGCGGACGGCCGCCGTCGGGCACGTCTCGAACGGCGTGTGCCCGAGCCGCAGCAGCCGGCCGTCCGCGAACGCCTCGGCGAGGTCGCCGCCGATCAGGTCCAGCTGCCAGGGGTGCGCGGGCAGCAGCCGGTAGCCGGGCGGGGCCTGGCCGAGCGCGTCGAGCGCCGAGGTGTCGCCCTCCTCGACGGCCAGGTCCTCGCGCACGGCCAGCAGCGTCAGCGGGAAGCGGGCGTACGCCTCGGGCGCGTACGGCAGCCAGGAGGCGACCGGGCCGCCGCCGCGCGCCTTGGGCGCCGGGTGGTAGGGGTGGCCGGTGACGAGGGACTGCTCGGAGCGCAGATACGGATCGGCGGGGGCCGCCGTCCGGTCGCGGGCGGCGAGCAGCGCCCCTACCGCCTCCCGGCTGTCGATCATCTCGGCGGGCAGCTCGTCGTTGGTCAGGCCGGTGTGCCGGCGCAGTTCGTCGGCGACGAGTTTGACCAGCTCGGTGTGGCCGACGCGCCGCCAGCCGCCGTCCGTGCGGACCTCGGGGTCGGCGGGCCGCCGTCCGGTGCGCACCCGCAGCAGCCGCCCACCGCCGGGCAGCCGGTACGTCTGCCGTCCCGCGGGGTCCGGGCAGGGCTGCGCCAGTTCGCGGATCAGGCAGTTCAGCAGGGGCGCGGCGGCGTACGCGTCGGCGCGCGCTCCGGCGTCGGCGCTGAGGGGCATGGGCTCCACGCGTTCCATTCGTTCCATACGTCCACACGGTGCGGTGTGATCAGTATGTCTGCCCGGCGCGCGCTACCGTGACGCCCGACCCGCAACCGAAAGGCCGATCGTGCACCGTTCCCCGACCGCCGAGACCGAGATCGGCGAGGAGTTGGCCGTCGAGCGGCCCGGCCTGGTCGCAGGGTACGACCGGGAGCTGCCCGGCGCGCGGGCGGCGGTGCTGACCCGCCTGTGGCGCGCCCTGGCGCACGAGCCGCTGCCGTGGATCGCGGGCCGGGAGCGGGTGCGCGACGGCCTGGTGCTGCGGCTTTCCGACGGTCGCATGCTCGACGGCCCGCCGTCGGACCCGTACGCCACCACCGCGTACGTCTCCGCCGTCCGTCTCGACGGCACCTCCTACGACCATCCGGCGCGTCTGGTGACGGACCTGGCCGTGCCACACGGCGAGGCGTTCGCCGCCGAACTGGCGCACAGCGTCGCCTCGTTGGCCTTGTCGCGGGCCGACCGGCCGCCGTCCCCCGGCACTCACCCGAACGAGTGGCCCGCGACGGACTGGGAGTGGGAGCAGCGGGTGGTGGACGGGCACCCCTTCCACCCCAACTGCCGTTCCCGGCCCGGCTTCTCGGTGGCCGAGCAGCTGGCGTACGGCCCGGAGCACCGGCCGGTGGTGGAGCTGGGCCTGCTGCCGGTGCCCGTGGCGGAGTGCCTGGTGAGCGGGGAGTGGCCGAGCGAACTGCGGTCGGGCGGACGGCTGTTGCTGCCGGTGCATCCGTGGCAGGCACGGCATGTGCTCAAGCGCACGGGCGCGGGCGACGGCCGTACAGGCGGGGGCGGCGGCGCGGGGGCGGGCGTGGAGGCGGGCGGGCGCGCCGGGCTCGTGGCGCATCCGCTGATGTCCCTGCGCACCCTGGCCCTGCCGGACGGCCCGCACGTCAAGACGGCGCTGTCGGCGCGGCTCACCTCGTCGGTGCGGGACATCTCGGTGGGCTCGGTGGCGGCCTCGGCGGTGCTGTCGGCCTTCGCGCAGGAACTGGCCGCCCGCACGGACGGGTTGCTGCACGTCACCCGCACCCTCGGTGCTGCCGCCGCCGGCACGGCGGACCTGGCGGCGCTGTGGCGCGAGTCCCCGCGCGCCTACGCGGCGCCGGGCGAGCACGTCCTGCCGGTGGCGGCCCTCGCCACCACGGACCTGCCGAACTCCCCCGCCTGGGCAGCCGACTTCGCCCGCCTCGCCCTCACGGTCGGGCTGCGCCTGCTGGAGCTGGGCGTGGCCCTGGAGGCGCACGGCCAGAACCTGCTGGTGGTGCTCTCCGCGTCGGGCGCGCCGCTGCGGCTGGTCTACCGCGACCTGGCGGACATCCGGGTGAGCCCGGACCGGCTGGCCCGGCACAGCATGCGGGCGCCGGACCTGCCCGCCCGCAACCTCACCGACGATCCCGTGGCCCTGCGCCGCAAGCTGTTCGGCTCCCTGGTGGCGGGCGCGCTGGCGGGCACGACCGGCTCGGCCCCGGCGCTGCGGGCGGCCATGGAGGCGGCCGTCGAGGACCTGCCGGACACACCGGACACCCGGGCACTGCGCGAAGAGCCCTTGCCCACGAAGGCGTTGACGCTGATGCGGTTGTCGCCGGGCCGTTCGGGGGATATCTGGACGCGACTGCCCAACCCTCTCGGCGGCGTCGGGAACGCATGACGCCGGGCGGCTGGATATCGGTCATCGTGTGTACCGAAAAGGACACATCGGCCCCTGCGACGCCGACCGGGAGGTAGCTCTGTGGAGTCCACCCGACACGAGAGTCCCGAGAGCAGCAGATGACTGACGGCAACAGCAGTGACGGCCTGATGACGCCGATCCGCCCGGAGCAGTTGGAGTCCGGAGCGGTGATCGCGCAATCGCTGGACAACCAGTGGGTTCCGGCGCCTCTCGCCAAGGACATGATCGCGCGCGGGCGGTCCCTCGACCAGATCGCCCCGCAGCGGCTCCAGGAGGTGCGCGCGGAGTACTTCCGCAGCCTGATCAACGCGAGCCAGGTGGTGATCAACCGCGCCTACTTCTACAACAACGACGCGATCAGCCGCGACTTCGCGCAGCAGGGCGAGTCACGCACGGCGCACCAGAAGCTCCTCGCCTCGGGGGCCATCGTGCCCTTCCTGCTCAACGAACGGCACCCGGCCGAGGAGCCGCCGGCCCATCTCCACGCGCGGCCGGACGGGTTCACCGCCTGGCAGGAGACGCTGGCGGGGATCCCGGCCACGGACCGGGTGCGCTGTGTGCGCATGTCCTGGGACGACACCTCGGGCGACCAGGAGAACCGGGAGCAGACCCGGATCCGGCTGTTCCAGCCGTTCGCCGAGCGGGTACAGGGCCTCACGGCCAAGGACATCGACGTCCTCGCCGCCCAGGTCGGCGTGGACCGGCGGGACGCGGACCGGTTCGCGCGCCGGCTCGGCGAGGTCGTCGCGTTCAGCAACGACCTCAGCGTGCGCAGGCAGCCGGTCGTGCGCAACACGCTGTACGAGGAGTTCGTGTCCGTCCCCGGGACGAACATCGCGGAGGGCAGGTACGACGGGGGCAAGCCCTTCGCGGCGGAGATCAAGCAGCTCCTCGACCTGGTCTACAACGTCAACCTGGCCGACGCGCTGGGGCGTTACCCCCTCACGCCCGTGGGCAGCCTGCGCCGGGTGGTGCTGCAGGAGGCCCGGGAGGCCAGGAGCACCGCCGGGTTCATCGAGGACCCGGAGCAACTGCTCACCCTGCTGCGGCGGCAGAGCTTCGCCACGGTCCAGGACCATCTGACGCCCGCCGCCGTGAACGCGCTGACCCTGCACGACATCTATCAGCTGCGGCAGACCTCCGCGTGGAACGAGTACGTCCGGGCGTTCAGCGCGCTGACCGCCGCCCCGGAGGCGTTCCACGACTCGGTGGGGCGGGTCTTCGACCGTTACGTCCGGCTCAACTCGGAGATCCTCAAACTGGCGCGGCATCGCGATCGGGCCCGGCCGGCCCCGTGGCGTCCGGTGGTCGAGGTGGTGGTCACCGTGGGCGCGGCCGTGTTCACCGCCGTCAGCGGCAACGACCTGTGGGAGGTGGCGGGTTCGGTGCTGCCGCTGACGGTGAGCGGGTCGCTCACCGGATCGGTGCAGCTGGTGCTGCGCAATCGGATCGCCGGGCGGCGGGAGCAGCGGTTCGCCCGCGAGATAGCCGCCGTACGGCTGGCCGGTGAACGAGAATGGGCGCAGTTCCACGATCTCGTACAGCGGCTGCCCGGCTACCGGGACGCGACCGGGCCCGGCCCCACCGGCACGGCGTCCACGACCACCCAGGACAACGAAGACCTGCCCGAGTACTGACCCCGGAGTACGCCCTTGCACAGCCCGAAAGGTCCGATGAGCCGTTACGAGGCCCTGCGCCGGGCCGTCCCCGAGTGGTTCCGCAACGATCCCGGGGAGATCGAGATCCTGACGGAACCGGCCTCGGTCCGCCGGGCCCGGCGCGCGGCCGCCGCGGCCGGGCAGAGCCCACAGGGGCGGGCCGGGGCCCTGTGGGCGCGGCTGAGGGCGGCGGTCCGGCCGGTCCGGACCGGTGTGATCTCGGCCAACCGCTATCTGTGGTACCTGCGCGATCCCGTGCGGTTCCCCGACGGCCGGCTGGGTCTGTACGACCGGCTCCTGCCGCCTCCCGGCGCCTCCCCCGGCGTGGTGGTGCTGCCGCTGCTCGGGCCCGGGGGGAAGGTCGTGCTGATCGAGCACTACCGGCACGCCACCCGCCGGCGGCACTGGGAGGCGGTGCGCGGCTTCGGGGACCCCGGCGCCACGGGCGAGGAGAACGTCACGCGGGAACTGGGCGAGGAGATCGCCGCGACCCCGACGGAGGTGATCGCGCTCGGCGACGTCCACCCCGACACCGGCCTGCTGGCCCATCGGGTGCAGCTGTACGCGGCCCGGGTGGACGGCTTCGGCGATCCGGAGAAGGGCGAGGCGATCGGGAGGGTCGTCACGGTGACTCCGGCCGAGGCGGAGGCCATGGTCGCCGATGGGCGGATCACCGACGGGTTCACCGTCGCGGCGCTGTACCGGGCCCGTCTCGCGGGCCTCCTGGCCACGGACCGGGAGGGCGGCGCGATCTGACGACGTGACGGACATGTCCGCCGCGGCCACCCGCCGTTTTGAAGCCGGACGGGTTTGGTCAATAGGATCCGCCGATGATCACAAGACAACGGCTGGCGGCAGGGGTCTGTGCTCTGCTCGCCGCCCTGACGGCCGGGATCGCGTTCCCCGCCGGCGCGGTCGCCGACGAGACGGACGGGCAGGCCGCGCCGAAGGTCGAACTCGTCCTGGACGTCAGCGGTTCCATGCGCACCCGGGACATCGACGGCGGCACGCGGATGGCCGCGGCGAAGCAGGCCTTCAACGAGGTGCTCGACGCGACGCCCGAGGAGGTGCAGCTCGGCATCCGCACGCTGGGCGCCGACTACCGGGGCAACGACCGCAAGGAGGGCTGCAAGGACACCGCGCAGCTCTACCCGGTCGGCCCGCTGAACCGCACCGAGGCCAAGACGGCCGTCGCGACGCTGTCGCCGACCGGGTGGACGCCGATCGGTCCCGCGCTGCTGAAGGCGGCCACCGATCTGGAGGGCGGTGACGGCACCCGCCGTATCGTCCTGATCAGCGACGGCGAGGACACCTGCCAGCCGCTGGACCCGTGCGAGGTGGCCCGCGAGATAGCCGCCAAGGGCATCGGCCTGACCATCGACACCCTCGGCCTGGTGCCCGACGCCAAGACGCGTGACCAGCTCAGCTGTATCGCGGACGCCACCGGCGGCACCTACACCGACGTCCGGCACAAGGACGAACTGAGCGACCGGGTCGGCCAGTTGGTAGACCGGGCCGCCGATCCGGTGGTCACTCCGGTGGCCGTGCAGGGCGCCGCCGACTGCGTGAAGGCCCCCGAGCTGAAATCCGGTCTCTACACCGACCGCGAGGAGTTCGGGCAGCAGCGCTGGTACCGGGTGAACGTCGAGCCCGGTCAGGAGCTGCGTGCCTCGGTGAGCGTCGCCGACGACCGCACGGTCAACCCCGACTACGGGGTGCTGCTGCGGGCGGTGACGCTGCACGGGCGGGAGATCGTGCGCGGCGAGGCCGCGGGCACCGGCCGTACGGACGTGATCTCGACGGGTCTGCGCTACCCGAAGGCCGACAGCGACGATGACGACGCGCCGGCCGAGACGGTGTGCCTCCAGGTCACCAACTCCTTCTCGGCGGCGGCCGGGGTGAAGACCACGCCGGGTCTGCCGCTGGAGCTGACCGTGGACGTGGTGGACGGTCCGAGCGCGGCGCACGACGTGGCGGCGTTCGGTCTGGGCCGCGGCTGGTGGCTGCTGGGTCTGCTGGTGGTCGTCGGCTTCCTGGCGGGCCTCGTCTGGGGCTGGCTCTCGCGCTGGCGGGTCACGATCTGGAGGACGAACTGATGCGTTTCACACGTGTGCTGAGCGCGGCGCTGCTGGCCGTGGGACTGGCCGCGGGTCCGGCCGCGGCCGACTCCTCGCCCTCCCCGAGCCCGTCCGGCGACAAGGACGCGCCGACCCAGGCGGGCACGTCGTTCCGTACGGCGACGGAGATCGAGCAGGGGCAGCAGGCGACCGCCTCCGGCTCCACGGGCGACTACATGTACTGGTCGTTCCCGGCGGACGCGGGCGAACGGCCCACCGTCAAGGCGACGGTGAAGCTGCCGGAGAAGCACGCCGCGCAGACCTGGCAGCTCGACGTGTACGACGGGCTGCGCCGCCGCCAGGCGTGCCAGTACGGCGCGCAGACCCGCACCGCGGCGGCGGGCACCGCCACCGTGGAGCTGGCCTGCGTCCTGCGCACGGTGCGCGCCTGGTCGGAGCCGTGGGCGAACGACCCGCTGCCCGGCACCTACTACGTCCGGCTCACCGTGGTCGGCCTCCAGGCGTCCGACCTGGGGCAGCCGGTGAACGCCGAGGTGCGGGCCGACTCCAAGCACATCGGCGGTCCGGCGGCCGTGGACGGCTCGCTGGCGCAGCCGCTGGTCCCGGGCATCGCGGTCACCTCCGCGAAGGACGACGGCGACGCGGCGGACGGCTCGAAGAAGCACCCGGTCCTGTCGAGCATCGAGCCGGACGGCGGCTGGTCCTCCTCCTGGTGGTCGGACCGCTGGGTGTGGAGCGGGATCGGCGCCGTGCTGGCCGCGCTCGCGGGCATCGGCGGGTACGCGCTGACGCGGGGTTCGGGACGCCCGTCCCGGGCGCCGGGCAACTGACGCCCAGTCACATCTTTTCCCGCGAAGGCCCGTTCTCCTCCCCGGAGGACGGGCCTTCCGTCATCCCTCCCGCAGCGCCTTGGCGAGGGTGCCGTCGCCGCTCACGTCCACCCGCCCGTCGCGCACCGCGTCCGCGAGGGCCACCTCGCCCCGGGCGACGGCCGTGCAGACGGCGGAGTCGAGGACGAGCCGGGCGTCGGGCGCGCCGGACGCCGGACCGTCGCCGTACACGGGACCGTCCTCGGCGCCGACGTGGAGGTGGAACACGCCTTCCTCCAGACGCACTTCGACCAGGCCCTCGCCGTCGAGCGCGCGCAGCAGGGGCAGGGCGAACCAGTGGGCGCGTACGGCGTCGGTGGGCCGGGGCACGCCGAGTTCGGGCTGCCCCCACTCCCCCAGCGCCTGGAGCACGGGCAGCAACGCGCGTCCGCGGTCGGTGAGTTCGTAGACGTAGGCGGCGGCGGGCGGGGGCAGCCGGCGGCGGGCGGTGAGGCCGTCGCGCTCCATGTCCTTCAGCCGTGAGGCGAGCACGTCCGTGCTGACTCCGGGCAGGTCCGCGTGCAGGTCGGTGTAGCGGCGGGGACCGGCCAGCAGTTCACGGACGATCAGCAGCGTCCAGCGGTCGCCGACGAGGTCGAGCGCGCGGGCGGCGGAGCAGTACTGGTCGTAGCTTCGGCGAGGTGACATGCGACGCAGTCTAGACATGTCGTTGGACTTTCCAAGCTCCTACTTGGTAAAACCAAGCAACACGAGTTCCCGGAGGAGCGCATGGAGTTCCGGCAGTCGAACAAGCTCAGCGAGGTCTGCTACGAGATCCGCGGCCCGGTGATCGAGCACGCCAACGCCCTGGAGGAGGCGGGCCACAGCGTCCTCAGGCTGAACACGGGCAACCCGGCGCTGTTCGGCTTCGAGGCGCCGCAGGAGATCCTCCAGGACATGATCCGGATGCTGCCCCAGGCGCACGGCTACACCGACTCGCGCGGCGTCCTCTCCGCGCGGCGCGCGGTGGCCCAGCGCTACCAGGAGCGGGGGCTGGAGGTCGGCGTGGACGACGTCTTCCTCGGCAACGGCGTCTCGGAGCTGGTCTCCATGGCCGTCCAGGCGCTGGTGGAGGACGGCGACGAGATCCTCATCCCCGCGCCGGACTTCCCGCTGTGGACGGCCGTGACGACGCTGGCCGGCGGCAAGGCGGTGCACTACCTGTGCGACGAACAGGCCGAGTGGTACCCGGACCTGGACGACATGGCCGCGAAGATCACCGACCGCACCAAGGCGGTGGTGATCATCAACCCGAACAACCCCACCGGCGCGGTGTACCCCAAGGAGATCCTGGAGGGCATCCTCGATCTCGCCCGCCGGCACGGCCTGATGGTGTTCGCCGACGAGATCTACGACCAGATCCTCTACGACGACGCCGTGCACCACTCGACCGCCGCGCTCGCCCCGGACCTGGTCGTCCTCACCTTCTGCGGCCTGTCCAAGACCTACCGGGTGGCGGGCTTCCGCTCGGGCTGGCTGGTGGTGACCGGCCCGAAGCAGCACGCGCGCAACTACCTGGAGGGCCTGACCATGCTGGCCTCCATGCGGCTGTGCGCCAACGCGCCCGCGCAGTACGCCATCCAGGCGGCGCTGGGCGGCCGCCAGTCCATCAAGGAACTGACCTCGCCGGGCGGCAGGCTGTACGAACAGCGCAACGTGGCCTGGGAGAAGCTGAACGAGATCCCCGGCGTCTCGTGCGTGAAGCCGAAGGGCGCGCTGTACGCGTTCGCGCGCCTCGACCCGGAGGTCCACAAGATCCACGACGACGAGAAGTTCGTCCTGGACCTGCTGCTGCGCGAGAAGATCCAGGTCGTCCAGGGCACCGGCTTCAACTGGCCCTCCCCCGACCACTTCCGCATCCTCACCCTCCCGCACGCGGACGTCCTGGACACGGCGATCAGCAGGATCGGGCGGTTCCTCGGGGGGTACCGGCAGTAAGGGCCGCCGTTGCTCACCCCCGTGTGGCGGGAACCGGCTGCCGCGCCCCGGCGTGATCCGTCATGCTGGCGCCGGTGCCGATCACGGGAGGTGGCGGGGTGGAGCGGGGCGCTCTCATCGCGGACAGGTACGAGCTGACCCGGCTGCTCGGCCGGGGCGGCATGGGCGAGGTGTGGGCCGCCCGGGACCGGCGCCTGCACCGCGCCGTCGCCGTCAAGCTCCTGCGTCACGACGACAGCGCATCGTCCGAGCTGGTCCAGCGCTTCGCACGCGAGGCCGTCGCCGCGGCCCAGATCAACCACCCGAACGTCGTGGCCCTTCACGACAGCGGGGTCCACGAGGACGTGCACTTCCTCGTCATGGAGCACATCGAGGGCACCAGCCTCGCCGAGCATCTGCACGGGCACGGCCCCCTGCCCGTGGGGCGCGCCCTGGAGATCGCCGAGGAGATCTGCGCCGCCCTCGTCGCCGCGCACACCGTCAACGTCGTGCACTACGACATCAAGCCGTCCAACGTCATGCTCACCGCCGACGGCTCGGTCAAGGTCGTGGACTTCGGCATCGCCGGCTTCACCCACGCCCACACGTTCACGGTCGCGCCGACCAGCGTGCTCTCGCCGGTGGGCACCGCCCAGTACGGGGCGCCCGAGCAGTTCCTGGACCAGCGCGGTGACGAACGCTCCGACCTCTACGCCCTCGGCAGCGTCCTGTTCGCCCTGCTCACCGGGGAGCCGCCGTTCGGCGACGGCACCCCGCTGGCGGTGGTCCGCCGCAAACTCGACGAGGAGCCCCGGCCGGTGACCGCGCTGCGGCCCGACGTCCCGGCTCCGGTGGCCCGGTTGCTGACGGAGCTCCTCCAGCGAGACCCGGACGGCCGTCCCCGCCCGGCTGCGGCGGTGCGTGAGCGCCTCGCCCGGCTGCGCGCGGACGCCGACCACACCGCGCCGCTGCCGCCGGCCACGCCCACGCGCGCCCTTCCCGACGCCGGAGGCGACAGCGAGGACGCCGAGCCGCCCAGGCTCCCCATGCCCGACCGGCGTTGGACCGGCCGCAGGGGTGCCGTCCTTCTGGCGTCCCTCTCGGCGGCCCTCGTCCTGGTGGCCGCCGTCACCTACTACGCCACGGCCGGCCACCGCGCCGCACGCGCCGACGACACCGGATCGACCTCCAGCCCGAGTCCGAGCACCGCGGCGACGGCCCGGTTCCAGCGGATGCCGGACCTGTGCGGCTATCTGGAGCGCAACCGGATGCGCGGGTACACCCAACTGGCGGCCTACGAACTGCACCCGTCCACCAACGACAGCAAGAACGCGAACTGCGGGTGGAAGGCGGACGGCACCATCCCGTTCCAGGTGGTGGTCGAAGCGGACCTGCTCGACAGCAAGGCGGACGCGCGGAAGCGGATGGCCGCGATCGAGCCCGGCCCCAACCCCTTCGACTCCACCATCACCACCAGCGAGGTACCGCCGTCCGACGCACTCGGAGAGGAGGTTCTGCAGGCGGTCATGGACGAGAAGAGCGACAAGTCCGGCAAGAGGGACATGGCATGGGTTCACTTCCGGCGTGAGAATCTCTTCATCACGGTGACGTACAGCGAGTCCGAGATCCCGGCGGACGAATCGGGCCAGCAGGAGTTCTGCAGGAGCATGGCGCTCCAGACCGCCCGCATGCTCGACGGGTTCCTCACGGACGAACCGGAGAACCACGAGAAGCCCGTCTGGGGCTGACCGGCCCTCGCATACCGGGGGCGGCCGCCCCGCCGCGTCCCCGTCTGCGGTCCTGTCCGGCATGTCCGCACGCGATCGACGGCTGCCCCGGCGCCGGGCCTGGCCCCTGACGAGAACCGACGTCGCCGAGTGTCTCGGCCCGCGCCTGGACCACGTCAGGGAGCTGCGGTTCCTCACCGGGGGCGGCAGCGGGGACATCGTCCTCGGAGCGGCCTGGGTCGCTCCGCTCTCCCGCACCTACGGCCGCGGCGTCCACCCGGATTCGGTCGGCTGCTTCGTCGACGTGCATCCGCTGGCCGCCGCGGACCGCGCCGCCACCCGTGCGGTCCTCCGGGAGCAGGCCCTCCCGCAACTGCGCGAGTGGATCGAGCGGGCGATCACCGCCGACGATACCTGGCAGCTGACCTATCATCAGCACCTCTGGCGGCTCACCGGCGGCCGGCTCACGCACGGGGACGAGGCGTGAACAGGGTGTGGACGAAGGTGGTCGGCGCCCTCCTGGGGTCGGTGTCGGTGTGTTCGCTGGGGGCCTGCTTCTCGGAGCCGGTCGGGCGGCGGGTGCCGTACTGGGTCGAGGGGACGACGCCGACGGAGGTGGCTCGACGTATGCGTACGACGATCCCGGCGCGGGCCACGCCTGGGGCGACGCGGTCAGTTCAGGAGGACCTCGCACCAGACCGTCTTCGTGTACGGGTCCCCGTTCGTCACTCCCCAGTGGGTCGACAGGGCCTCCACCAGCAGCAGGCCCCGGCCCGACTCCTCGTCCGGCGGCGACTGCGGGAGCGTGCCCGGCGTGGGCGGGCGGTGGTCCGGCCTCGCGTCCGTGACCTCGATCCGCAGCGCCGGGTCCGCCGCGTGCAGGGTCAGCGACATGCGGAAGTCCCGGCCCCGCACCCGGCCGTGCCGCACCGCGTTCGCGGTCAGCTCCGCGACCAGCAGGGCGACCGTCCCGCTCGCCTCCGTCTCGTACCCCCAGCCCCAGTCCGCCAGTTGCTGGGTCGCCAGACGGCGGGGGTGGTTCACAGGTCCGGGCGGATCTTGCTGCCGATGTGTGCGAGCTGGATCGCCCGCTTCGTCGGGAGCAGACGGAAGTGAATGCGACCCGGTCCCGGAGTGAAGCGAGCATGCAGGTGGTAGCAGTGCTTCGCCCCGTCCAGGTCGGTGAACCAGCACTCACGCTTGCGCGTCTCGCCCTCCGGAGTCACCTTGGTCAGCCAGTCGGGTTCGGCCGAGGCTGCCGGCTCCCAGGCCCCGACCGCCTCCTCCAGCTTCTCCAGACAACGACGCACCGGGACGACCCAGTGCGGTCCGAGCGCGGTCAGCTGCTCCTCGGTGCGTGGCAGGAAGTCCAGGTGCGGATAGAGGTCCGCGCGCCGTTCCCAGATCGCGCGTCCTGAGGTGACGGCGTGCAGGCGGCTCTGGCGAATCCAGGCACGGTGTTCGTCGACGTGCGGTTGCGCCGACAGGTTTCGGACACTCACGATGTCGTGCGTCAAGGTCAGCGAGCCGGCGTCCGACTCGCTCAGTTCCCTGCGATGCAGGAGAACAGAAGGTGTGTGCCAGTCCGGGACGACCGGCAGACTCACTGCGAGGCCGTCCATGAAATGGGCGGCCCCGAGGCCGAGGACGACAGTCTCCCGATGGTGGTATTCCAGATGGTCCGCCGCATCCTCGGCCGGGAGGACACTGCGGACCGGGGACCGATTCTGCAGAGCGCGGAGGCGCTGCCAGCGTGCGTGGTTGCGGGGGTTGCTGCCGATCCACTTGGTGATCGGGTATCCCTCGGCGATCTCCAGCGCTTTGAGCGGCAACTCGCTCACCACGGCCGTGCCGGTTCTGTCCTCGGCCGCAACGGCCCGGACGGCATCGACGAAGTCCGACATCGCCCGGTCGGCGCGTGCTGGGTCGCAGGGCATCCCCCACGACTTCTCGTTCAGGAACAGCAGCGGCATCCAGCCTTCTCCCCCACGCTCTGCATCAGTCAAGCAACTGGTCCAACGAGTGCTCCCACTCGTCGAAGAAGCCCTCGGGCCAGTGTTCGATCATGCCGTCCTTGTCGATATGAGGGGTGACGACCTCGGCGCCCGCCCCGTTCCCGCGGAAGTAGTGCACGACAGCGGCCTCGGGCCGTAGGACACTCTCCTTCACGGCGATCCGCACACCGTTCAGAACGTGGTCGCTGTGCGTCTCGACGATCAGCTGGGCACCCGTGGCGGCGGCTGCAGAGAGCAGTGCGGCCATGCGGCTCTGGCCCTTGGGGTGCAGGTGAGCCTCCGGATTCTCCAGCAGAATGAGGCTCTCGGACGTCGCACTGAGGCAGGCAACCACGATCGGCAGGGCATAGGTGAGGCCGAAGCCGACGTTGGTCGGGCGTCGCCGGCGGGTGGCGTTGATGCCCGCGGTGCCGCCGAAGCCGTAGGAAAGGCGGACGGAGTCGGTGCCCTCGATGGCGGAGGCCTGGAGATTGACCCCCGGGCACAGTTCCTGCATCCAGGCGACGGTCTGGTCGAGGAGCCGGGGAGAGGCGGCTCGCGGGTGACGCAGAGGGCCTTCGAGGACCCTACGGTCAGCATGGTGCCGAAGGTAGTTGACCGTATGTTCGCCCCGCACCCCCAGGAAGTCGCGGGCAATGGCGATCAGGTGTGACCGGGGGTAGGTGACCGCCGGCGTGATGCGATCGGCGTGCAGGTACTGGAACGGGTTGTAGGCGAGTGGGGCCGAGCCATGGATCTGAGGCGTGTACACCGGCATCAGGTCCTGATCCGGCTGCGCCGGGTCGTATTCCGCGTTCCAGCCGTACTCCACCCCGTCCTGTGTGATCAGGAATCCGACGACGATCTGAGACGCGTGGACGAAGGGGAACAGGCCTTCGACCGGTCCGAAGTCCTCATGCAGTACGTCCTGGGCAGTGCCGAGTCGCACGAGTTCACCGTTCAGGAGGAATCCATCCGCATCGAAGGAGCCCCCTTCGCGTAGACCGCCTGCCTCGTAGGACTGGCGCAGCACGCCCAGCGCCTGGAGCACACTGCTCTTGCCCGAGGAGTTCAGCCCGGTGAGAAGGGTCAGTGGGCCGAGCGGCAGTTCCAGACTCCGAAAGGCCTTGAAGTTGACCAGAGCGAGTCGGGTGATCACTTACCTGCCTCCTGAACCGGTTGGTCGACAAGGTCCTCGAAGAGTTCCTGGAGCGCGTCGAACCGCTTCCGCACCTTCTTGGGATCACCGGTTCCCACGGACACGGATCGCTCGAACTCGGTGTCTTCCATCAAGTCCGCGAAGGCGTTCAGCACATCGTGCTGCTCCAGTTTTCTCCGACCCTCGGCACCAAGCGATGCGAGGTTCACAGCGACACTTTCGAACAGGGCTTTGTTGATGGGGGACTTGCGCTGCTGACGCCACCGGTACTTACGGAAGGCGTGGATGCCGAAGATTCGCTGAGCCGCGACCATGGCCGTAGCGAACTCCGCTCGCAGCCGTTCCTCGTCCTCCGGATCCAAGCGATTGATCAGGTGCATGGCGTCGGCCAGGAACGAGTCGAAGTCGCCTGAGCGGTAGGCGCTGGGCGGCGTCAGCCGGAACGCGAGGAATCTCAGGGCCATCTCCCGGTCGGCCATCCGATCGCCCACCACGCTGTGGCCGGTCGCGCTCTGAAACTCCTCGGACTCCGCGAGTTCCGCGAGCAGGGTCCTGGCACGGCCGGGAATCAGTGCGTGTCGGATCTCCTGCCGCGTGAGCGGTTCGCCTCCGGTGTTGATACGAGCGAACACGTTGAACATCACTGGCTCCGGCGTGCCTCGACGGATGACATGAACGACGACCTCCGTCTCACGAAGCCGGATCTGAAGCTTGCCTGAAAGATCCGCGAAATCGGCTCCCGCAAAATTGCGCAGGTATTCCAGGCCAGTGAGCTTCAGCGGCTGAGCATGCACCGTCTCGGGGTCCAAGAAGCGTGCGATGGAGGTCAGTCGCTGGATTCCGTCGACGATGGCCCAACTCCCATCCTTCTTCTCCGCAGCGTAGAAGGACGGAATGGGAATGCGTAGCAGGAGCGACTCGATGAGACGGCTCTGCTTCTCATCGGTCCAGATGCCCGCACGACGCTGGAAGTCTGGAGCGAGGTCGATCATCTCGTTGCGCAGCCGGGACAGCAGCAGGTCGACCGTGGTCGTGCGGGTCTCGATGTCGATGTGCTCAGGGTCGAACGGGGAAGTGATCCGATCCCTCTCCTCGTCGGTTTCCTCCCGCTCGACATCGGTAGGCCGCCCGTCGGCGCTGACTTCCAGTTGGAACGAGGACAGGCCGGTGGCGTCCGACTCCGCTGCCTCTCCTCCACTCACCTGGTACCGCTCGTACACCGACCGCCGGTCCCGTGTGCGCCCCTGGCTGCTGTCGTCCAGCGCCATGTCGTCTCGTCGCCCTCGCCCTCGTGTGGTGCCGGATCGTCGTGCCGATTTCCCTCACCGTCAGCCTACCGGCCGTGATCCCGCGGTGACCGCCGTACAGCTCCGCCACCGTTCGGTCCAGCGCCGGGAACCATCGGCGCGGGGAACCAACGTCCGCGCCGACGCGGTCATACGTACGTAAGCTGCTATCAGGTGTACGTATGACGAGGCGGGCCAAGCCGTCGCAACGGGGGTTCGGAGCATATGACTTGGGACGAATGGGAACGGTCGAAGAGACGCGTCGCCGAGGAGAGGGCGACCGGTCTGCACCTCGACCACGCGCCGAGCGCGGGCGGTGACGGGGACCTCGTCGTTCATCAGGACGACTTGGGTGCCGTCGGGCACGAGGCCTTCCAACTGCACACCCGCCTGCACGATCAGGTCGACATCGCGGGAGCGGGGGCCGATGCCCACGGTGCCGGTACGACGATGCAGGCCGCCGCCGCGCTGAAGAGTCATCACTTCGGCATGGGGGCGGGGTTGGAGACGACCGTTTCGGTGTGGACCTCGCAGGTCAAGGCGGTCCTGCAGGCGTTCGCCCACATATCGAATCACCTGGACTACTCGAAGAAGCGGCATGCGCACGACGACGACGCGATCGCTGCCGAGGTCCGCAGCCGGAACGGCACCGCCGTCCCCGTGTCCGTTCTGAACAGCTACTTCAAGTGACCGGGAGGAGGAAGTATGGACTACCACGATCTGCTGAACGTGGACCTGAGCAAACTGGGGTCCGCGGTGGATACGTGGGAACAGGCGGTCAAACACCTGGAAGCCCTGGCCAAAGACGCCCAGGACGGGCTGAAGGCGAAGGCCGACAAGGCGCGCTGGGCCGGAGTCAACGCCACTGTGACCCGGGAGTTCGTGGACAAGACGGCCAAGGAGTGCACTGATCTGCACAGTGAGGCCAAGAGTATCTGGAGCGTCCTGGACGACGCTCACCAGGAGCTGGTCGGCCTGCAGCACAGGGCGAAGAGTCTGGAGGCGGACGCACGCGAGGACGGCTACCTCGTCGTCGCCGGCGAGAACGGCTCGGTGAAGGTCATGCCTGGTATGTGCACGGTCGACGGCAAGGAGGAGGGGCAGAAGGCCAAGGATCTGATGCAGTGGTACGCGGACAGCCTCGCCGACGTCGTGCGTCACGCCGCGGAGATCGACGCCGCCGTCGTTCGTGCACTGGGCCGCAGCCACGGCAACGATCCTTACAACGCGGGCCACGCCACCTACACTTCGCTTGATGAGGACATGCTGCCGCGCGCCCTGGAACTCGCCGAACTCGGCGGCGATGCCAACGCGCAGCAGAAGGCTGAACTACGACGGCTGTGGGAGTCACTGAGCCCGCAGGCTCGCGCCGAACTGTGGACTCAGCACCAGGACGACTTGCTCTCCGCCGGCATCCTCAGCCCTCAGGTCAAGCAGGTGGCACCTGACGACGGCGCGGGTCCGTATGACGTGGACGACCCCGGTGCACACGACTTCTGGGTCCTCGCCCAAGCGAAGGCCATGTCGAACGGCGGCGACTTCATCGGCAACACCGACGCCGCCCGCAATATGGACCACTACCTGCGTGGCACCGGGACGACTCTCGATCTCGATGTGGACAGGATGATGCGTGACGACGTCGCGCTTCGTACCGCGGCCGAGAAGTCCATCCGGGACCATCAGGACGAATGGCGTCGAACGGCACTGGACGCCTACGAGAAGTCCGGCGGCAAGCCGGTGACGATCCCGGTCGAGACCGCCGGCGCCGGATACACGCACAGTGACCGCAACTGGTACCTGGCGGTAGGCAGCGCCAACACCAACACCACCGGTGCTGTCACCGTGGTGCCGGGACCGGACGGCAAACCGAAGGTCAGTCTCGACTACCAGGTCAATGTCTGGGACCGGTACAACTGGGACCCCGGTAAGGCCACCAAGATCGGGCCGACGACCGTGACCGACGCGGACATGGCTCATCTGCACACGACCGGCCTGGCGAAGGAGTACGACATGCGAGGCACTGGAACAGTGCGGCACTACGATTTGGGCACCGGCAGCGGCGATTCAGCGCCGCTGCCCCCTCCGGCCGATCCTGGCCGGGACGGAACGCGTACGGACATCGGGCGAAACGGCGACGCACGGTGAGGGACCGATTCTTGCGCGCGGCGCCGTGGGGCCCGGGCCGGGCGGTCGGAGCGGTGGTGGGTGTCGTGCTGGTGTGCGCGTTGGGGGCGTGCTCGTCCGGTCCGACTCAGCACGATTCCGGGCGTGGGAAATCGGACGTTGGGCGGCGGGTGCCGTACTGGGTCGAGGGGACGACGCCGGCGGAGGTGGCTCGACGTATGCGTACGACGATCCCGGCGCGAGCAACGGATGTACGGGCCGCCTACCAGAAGGGTTTCCAGGACGACGGGCTACTGCTCGCGTTCACGCTGCCCAAGGAAGACACCGAGGCGTTCGTCCGGGAACTGCGGCCCGACAGCCCTCTGTCGCACCGCGCGCACGCCCTCTCCTCCGCCGGTGACGGCGAACCGACCACTCCCTTCGCCCACCTCGGACTGCCCGAGCCCGAGGCGCTCGCCGACGTCACCGAAGGGCCGGTGTGCGCCCCCTGCCAGGGAGACTTGAACTCGCTCAGCGCCGCCGTGCATCCGCTCGACGCTCAGCACAGCCGGGTGTACCTCCGAGGCGTGGACTGAGGTCCAGGCCGGAGGCAGGACGACGGCTAACGCGTATGCGGTCGCTGCGCCCGTTACGCCTTGACGGCGGGCCACAACTCGGGGTTGTGGGAGGCGGTCAAGGCGTTGATGCGGGTGAGGGCGTCGGTGGTCGGCTGTGGGGGCAGGCGGCGGCCGTCGCGCAGGCGGAGGGACACGTGGTCGTCGGTGGCCTCCTTCGCGCCGATGACGGCCTGGTACGGGACCAGGCGGGAGGCGCGGACGCGGGCGCCGAGGGTTCCGCGTTCCGGGGCCGCGATCTCGGCGCGCAGGCCGAGGTCGGTGCAGCGGCGGGCCAAAGCCTCGGCGTGCGGCAGTTCGGCGGCGGAGACCGGCAGGACGGCCAGTTGGACCGGGGCCAGCCAGGCCGGGAACGCTCCGCCGTGCGCCTCGACGAGATGGGCGACGGCCCGCTCCACGCTGCCGATGATGCTGCGGTGCACCATCACCGGGCGGTGCCTGGCCCCGTCCGCGCCGATGTAGTGCAGGTCGAACCGCTCGGGCTGGTGGAAGTCGACCTGCACGGTGGACAGGGTGGACTCGCGGCCGGCGCTGTCGGCGACCTGGACGTCGATCTTCGGGCCGTAGAACGCGGCCTCGCCCTCGGCCGCCTCGTAGGGCAGCCCCGAGCGGTCGAGGACCTCGGTCAGCAGGGCGGTGGCGCGCCGCCACTTCTCCGGTGCGGCCACGTACTTGCCGCCGGGGCCCGGGAGGGAGAGGCGGTAGCGGGCCGGGGTGATGCCCAGCGCCTCGTACGCCCGGCGGATCATCTCCAGCGCGGCCCCCGCCTCCTCGGCGACCTGGTCCAGGGTGCAGAAGATGTGCGCGTCGTTGAGCTGGATCGCCCGTACCCGGGTCAATCCGCCGAGGACGCCCGACAGTTCGGAGCGGTACATGCCGCCCAGCTCGGCCATCCGCAGCGGCAGCTCGCGGTAACTGTGCGCGCGGGAGCGGTAGATCACCGCGTGGTGCGGGCACAGGCTCGGCCGCAGCACGACCTGCTCCCCGCCGAGGTCCATCGGCGGGAACATGTCGTCGCTGTAGTGATCCCAGTGCCCGGAGATCTCGTACAGCTCGCGTTTGCCGAGGACCGGCGAGTACACGTGCCGGTAGCCCGCCCGCCGCTCGGCGTCGCGGATGTACTCCTCCAGGGTGTGCCGTACGGTCGCGCCGTCGGGCAGCCAGTACGGCAGCCCCGCGCCCAGCAGCGGGTCGGTGTCGAACAGGTCCAGCTCACGGCCGAGCTTGCGGTGGTCGTGCATGGCGGTCTCCTCGCGGACATCGGGCGAGCGACCGCAAGCCGAAGCCCCGGGGCACTCGCCCCGGGGCTTCGGACTGAGACATCGGTCAGCGCGCCGGGACACTCTCCGGCGTCGTCGTCATCGCAGCGCGCTTCATGCCCCGGACGCTAGCAGGGGCCCACGGCGCCCGCACCCTCATTTCGCGGCGGGGCCGGGGGCCACGCGCCTGCGGTGACGCGGTCAGTTCAGGAGGACCTCGCACCAGACCGTCTTCGTGTACGGGTCCCCGTTCGTCACTCCCCAGTGGGTCGACAGGGCCTCCACCAGCAGCAGACCCCGGCCCGACTCCTCGTCCGGCGGCGACTGCGGGAGCGTGCCCGGCGTGGGCGGGCGGTGGTCCGGCCTCGCGTCCGTGACCTCGATCCGCAGCGCCGGGTCCGCCGCGTGCAGGGTCAGCGACATGCGGAAGTCCCGGCCCCGCACCCGGCCGTGCCGCACCGCGTTCGCGGTCAGCTCCGCGACCAGCAGGGCGACCGTCCCGCTCGCCTCCGTCTCGTACCCCCAGCCCCAGTCCGCCAGTTGCTGGGTCGCCAGGCGGCGGGCCAGTCGTGCGCCCCTCGGCGTCGCCGACAGACGGATCGTGAAGTGCCCCGTGGGCGCGAGGGATTCTGCGGTCCACCCGGGGGTGGAGATCTCGGCGTTCATGTCACCCAGCGTGGCGGCTCGTCACTACGCTGCACAGCGACGACGACGGTACGCAGCGTCACTGTCCGGGTGCCGTCCGGGTCTGTACGGGCAGCGCCGCGTTACGCCGCGGATCGGCGGGGAGTTGGGATCGGGCAAGGTACGGGAGGTGTCGGAGCGTGGGTGCGATGGAGTTCGGCGACGCGATGGAAGCGGGCTGGGACGATGAGGAGTCGGCGGCGGTCCTCCGGACGGTCGGCAGGATCATCAAGAAGTTCCGCGAGCGCGCGGGGCTGACCCAGGCCGAGCTGGGCGCGGCCATCGGTTACAGCGAGGAACAGGTCTCCTCGGTGGAGCGGGGGCGGCGGGCGCCGAGTGAGCAGTTCCTCGGTGAGGCTGATCGGGTACTCGGTGCAGGCGGGCTCATCCTTGAGTTGCTGAAGGACGTAGAAGAAGCTCGGTTCCCGAAGAAGGTGCGGGACGTAAAAAAGTTGGAGGCGGAGGCCATCGAGATGGGATCGTACGAGACCTCCGTCATCGACGGGCTCCTCCAGACTCCCGATTATGCCCGCGCCCTGTACGAGGCGCGTCGGCCCCCGCTACCTGAGGAGGAGTTGGAGCGGCAGGTCGCCGCCCGACTCGCCCGCCAGCAGATCATCGAGTGCTCGACCGCGAAGCCCGTCTGCAATTTCGTTCAGGACGAGGCGACCCTGCGGCGACCCATCGGGGGCAGAATGGTGATGCGTGACCAACTCGAACGCCTGTTGGAAGTAGGGCATGCCCGCCACATCGACATTCAGGTACTGCCGTTGGGTTGTGAGGACAACGCTGGTCTCGCGGGCTCGTTCCGTCTGCTGCGTCTCAAGAACGGCAAGACGGTGGGGCTGAACGAAGTCCAGCTCATCAGCCGTGTGATCTCGGACCCGAGGGAGGTCCAGATCCTTGAGATGCGCTATGGGATCATCCGGGCGCAGGCTCTCACGCCCCGTAGATCGCGGGACTTCATCAAGAAAGTGCTGGAAGAGACATGACCGCGAAGCCCTCGGCCGAGAGAAGTAGCGAACTCGCTTGGTTCAAGAGCAGCTACAGCACCAACGACGGCCCCTCGTGCGTCGAGGTCGCCTACGCACCCAAGACCATCCACGTGCGCGACTCCAAGTCCATGCAAGGCCCGCAGCTCGCCTTTCACCCCCACCAGTGGACCACCTTCATCGAGAACGTCGGAGGACTCATCTGATGTCAGCTCACTCGTCCGAGCCCACCCTGAACTGGTTCAAGAGCAGCTACAGCACCAACGACGGCCCCGAGTGCGTAGAGGTCGCCCACACCCCCCGGACCGTCCACGTCCGTGACTCCAAGGACACGCGCCGTCCCCACCTCGCCTTCGCCCCGGAGGGGTGGGCCGCGTTCCTTCCCTACGCCGCCGAGTGCTGAAACGCCCCTACCGGCCGTACGGCGCAGTCCCGGCTGCGGGGGTACCCGGCACGTGACAGGGTGTCTTCGGCGACGTCAGGGAAGGAACAGCGCACGTGGGTGACCTCTTTCTCGTCCGGCACGGGGAGACCGAGTGGTCGCGCTCCGGGCGGCACACCGGCTGCACGGACGTGCCGCTCACCGAGCACGGCCGCGAGGAGGCCCGGCGGCTCGTGCCGCTGATCCGCTCGCACCGCATCGGCGCGGCCTTCGTCAGCCCGTTGCTGCGGGCGCGGGAGACGGCCGAGCTGATCGGCGTGCACGACGCGCGCGTCGACGCGGATCTGCACGAGTGGGACTACGGCGGCTACGAGGGCGTCACCACGCCCGAGATCCAGCGGACGCGGCCGGGCTGGTTCCTGTTCACGGACGGGGTGGCGCCGGGTCCGCCGGAACATCCCGGAGAGTCCGTGGAGCAGGTCGGCGAGCGGGCCGACCGGATGCTGGCGAAGGTGGATGCCGCGTTCGCCAACACGGAAGGCGTCGTGCTGCTGGTCGCGCACGGCCACTTCCTCCGGGTGCTCACCGCGCGGCGGCTCGGTCTGCCGCCGTCGGCGGGCGCGCTGTTCCAGCTGGCCACGGGGACCGTGTGCCGGCTGGGCACCGAGCACGACCGGCCGGTGATCGCGGGCTGGAACATCCGGCCCCCCGCACCGGTCGAGACCTCGGACTGACGGCCGGCTCCCGGGGCGTTGTCAGACCCGGGTCGTAGCCTTCTGAGTGGGTCGGGAGAACTTTCCCGGCCCACTCGTCCATGCTGCTGCGGCCACGGGGAGGGAGGACGCCGTGACACGACCGCCCACGGCGGCGCAGCGCCGTGTCATCGACGCGGCCGACCCGGTGACCGGGCGGCTGCGCGGCACCCCGGCGCAGCTCGACGCGCTGGTCAAGCGGGGGCTCGCGTTCCGGCACCCGCGCCCGCCGCACGACCACTTCCTCACCCCGGCCGGACACCGGATACGGGAGGCGGAGCCCGAGCCGGACGGCTCCGCCGCCGCCACGGACGCGGCCACCGCCCCTGAGGACGCTTCCGGCGGGGTCTTCGCCGCCCGCGTCGGGGGCGAGGACCGGGCGGCGTCTCCGCACGGCGACCCCGCCCGCGTCCGCGAGGTGCACAGCGCCTGGCAGGGGCTGCTGGAGCTGCGGCGGATGACCAATCCGGACGGCAGCCCGGACCGCCCGTGCGGGTGGGAGCGTACGCATCTGGTGCGGGCCGCCGCGCTGGCCCTGGAGGCGGCCGGGTGCCGTCCCGCCGGACCGGACGGGGACGACGGGTACCGGGTGCGGGCGACCGCGCAGCCGGAGGCGGTCGCCGTGTACGGCCCGGACGGCGAGGCGCTGCGGGCGTGCGGGGCCGCGCTGGAGCGGGCGGGGTGGCAGGCCGGGGAGTACACCGAGCCGCGGACCCGGGCCAGGTATCTGCTGGCGTCCCCGCGCCGGGTGTGACCGGCGTGCCAGGATCGGGGGCGAGTGACATCGGGGGGAATCGACATGCGAGACGCTGCGAAGGGGATGCCGTGAGCGAGCCGTTTTCCGTGCGGGTGACCGTGCGGGGGTACGAGACCGATACGCAGGGCCACGTCAATCAGGCCGTGTACCTCAACTACGCGGAGCACGCCCGCTGGTCGCTGCTCGAAGCGGCCGGGATCACCCAGACCGGGCTGGTCGCGCGGGGCGTGGGTCCGGTGGCGCTGGAGACCACGATCCGCTACCGCAGGGAGCTGCTGGCGGGCGACGAGATCGACATCACCTGCGCGTTCTCGTGGGCGGGCGGCAAGACGTTCCGCATCGAGCAGACGGTCCGCAAGACCGACGGCACGGTGGCCGCCGAGATCACCGCCGTCGGCGGCCTGCTGGACCTGAAGACGCGCAAGCTGGTCGCCGCTCCCCAGGAGCACTTCAAGGAACTCGCCGCCGACCCGGGCCTGTTCGGCCTGTAGAGCGGCGTACGGGACGCGGGAAAGGGGTACGGCCCGGTGGTCGCCGGGCCGTACCCCTCAAGGCTTCCGCGGGTGCCCTCAGTGCACGACGGCGATCTCCTCGCCCGCCTCCATGGGGTGGGTGACGTCCCGTTCCTCCTTGCGGGACTTGCCGAGGTGGTTGAAGACCAGGTTCAGGACGACGGCGGCGACGCAGCCGGTGGAGATGCCGGAGTCCAGGACGATCCGGGCCGTCTCCGGGAAGGCGTGGTAGAACTCCGGGACGGTGATCGGGATGACGCCGACGGCCAGGGAGACGGCCACGATCAGGACGTTGTTGTCCTTGTCGAGGCCGGCCCGGGCCAGGGTCTGGATGCCGCTGGCGGCGACCGACCCGAACAGCACCACGCCCGCGCCGCCGAGCACCGGGCGCGGGACGACGGCGATCAGCGAGGCCGCCATCGGGCACAGGCCCATCAGGACCAGGAAGCCGCCGCCGAAGGCGACGACGAAGCGGCTGCGGATGCGGGTCATGGCCACCAGGCCGATGTTCTGTGCGAAGGCGCTGCACATGAAGCCGTTGAACAGGGGGCTGAGGGCGGAGCCGAGGGTGTCGGCGCGCAGGCCCGCCTTGATGGTGTCCTCGTTCGCGGGGCGTTCGACGACCTCGCCGAGGGCGAGCATGTCGGCGGTGGACTCGGTCATGGAGACCACCATCACCACGCACATCGACACGATCGCCGCGATGTGGAACTGCGGCGCGCCGAAGTGGAACGGGGTGGGGAAGCCGACCACGTCGGCGTCGGCGACCGGGCCGAAGTCGGTGACGCCGAAGGGTATCGCGATGATCGTGCCGGCGATCAGGCCGAGCAGGACGGCGATCTGCTTGACGAAGCCGCGGGTGAAGCGGCGCAGCAGCAGAACGATGACGAGGGTGATGCCGGCCAGGGTGAGGAATTTCGCGGAGCCGTAGTCGTGTGCGGCCGGGTTCGGGCCTTGTGCCCAGCCGAAGGCGACGGGCAGCAGGGAGACGCCGATCAGGGTGATGACGGTGCCGGTGACCACGGGCGGGAAGAAGCGGACCGCCTTGCAGAAGACGGGTGCGGCCAGGAAGCCGAGGAGGCCGGCGACGATGACCGCGCCGAAGATGATCGGCAGCGCGTCGGACTTGTCCTTGGTGGAGGCGACGATCGCGGTCATGGGGGCGACGCCGGCGAAGGTGACGCCGTTGACGAAGGGCAGCCGGGCGCCGATCTTCCAGATGCCCAGCGTCTGCAGGAAGGTGGCGAGACCGGCCGTGAACAGGCAGGCTCCGGTGAGGAAGGTCAGTTCGGTGCCGGACAGGCCGACGGCCGCGCCGACGATCAGGGGCGGGGCGACCACACCCGCGTACATGGCGGCCACGTGCTGCAGGCCGCTGGTCGCCATTTTGAGCGGGGGGAGTTTCTCGTCGACGGGGTGGGTGGACTCGGCTGGCTGTCGTGCCTCATCGCGGGACGCGGGGTGAGTGGCCACGGCTGCTCCTCCGGTCGGTTAACACGTCTGCTGACGTGGGTGTCAGGGAGGTGGTGCGTGTGGTCGTGCGGGACCGGGGGCGGGTCTTGGAGGCGACCCTCGGGGGGTGGCGAACGGACACCGTCCCGGGGCGCGCGCGTCCGCGCGCGCCCCGGAGCCGGCCGCCGTGGACCCCGCTCGGGTCCGCGGCTACCGGTCGGGGGCCGTCCCCCCCGACCGGAGTTCTCGGAGCGGGTCAGCGCTGGGCGGCGACCCTGGCCAGGCGCTGGGCCTCGGTGCGGGTGGCGTGGGCGATGGCGTCCTCGTCGGCGTGCAGCAGTCGGCCGTCGGCGACGATCTGGCGGCCGTCGACGAAGGACGCGGTGACCGGGGCCGCCGCGCCGAAGACGAGCGCGGTCACCGGGTCGGCGATCGACGCGTGGGCGAGGGTGTCCATCTTCCACAGCACCAGGTCGGCGAGCTTGCCGGCCTCCAGCGAGCCGGTCTGCTCGGCCCGCCCGAGGACCTGCGCGCCGCCGTAGGTGCCCAGGCGCAGCGCCTGACGGGCGTTCAGGGCGGCCTCGCGGTGCGCGCCGAGGCGGTTGATCAGCAGGGCGTTGCGCAGTTCGGTGTGGAGTTCGCCGGACTCGTTGGAGGCGGTGCCGTCCACGCCGAGGCCGACCGGGACGCCGGCCGCCAGCATGTCGGGGACCCGCGCGATGCCGGCCGCCAGGCGGGCGTTGGAGGACGGGCAGTGGGCGACGCCGGTCTTCGTGCGGGCGAAGGCGGCGATGTCGCTGTCGTTCATGTGGACGCAGTGCGCCATCCACACGTCCTCGCCCAGCCAGCCCGTGGACTCGAAGTAGTCGGTGGGGCCCATGCCGAACAGCTCGTGGCAGAACTTCTCCTCCTCGACCGTCTCCGAGCCGTGGGTGTGCAGCCGTACGCCGAGACGGCGGGCCAGCTCCGCGCCCTCGCGCATCAGTTCGGTGGAGACGGAGAACGGGGAGCAGGGGGCGACGGCCACCTGGGTCATGGCGTCGAAGGAGGCGTCGTGGTGCTTCCTGACGGTCTCCTCGGTGGCGGCGAGCGCGCCCTCCAGCGTCTCGACGGCGAAGTCCGGGGGCAGGCCGCCGTCCTTCTCGCTGCGGTCCATCGACCCGCGGGCCAGGGTGAAGCGGACGCCCATCTCGCGGGCGGCGCGGATCACGGCCCCGGACAGGTCGCCGGAGCCCTGCGGGAAGACGTAGTGGTGGTCCATGGCGGTGGTGACGCCGCCGCGGGCCATCATCGCCAGCGAGCCCTGGGCCGCGGCGTACACCATCTCCTCGTCGATGCGCGCCCAGGTGGGGTAGAGCGCGACGAGCCAGTTGAACAGGTTGTGGTCGGTGGCCAGGCCCCGGGTGATCCACTGGTAGAAGTGGTGGTGGGTGTTGATCAGACCGGGCGTGACCAGATGGCCGCTCGCGTCGATCCGGCGTTCCACGCCCGCCAGGTTCTCGGGGGCCCGGCCGGCGCCGACGGACTCGATCCTGTTGCCCGCGATGACGAGGTGGCCGAAGGCGTACTCGGTGTCGTTCGCGTCCACGGTCGCGATCGAACAGTTCTCGATGACGATGCGCTGGGCTGCCGATGGTGCCATTGCGCTTCCTTGTCTTTCAGTGGCGGCCCGTGGCCGGAGGGACCACGGGGAGGGCACGGCAGGACCCTAGGAGGATTTGAGTGCCGGGGCCGCGGTGCGGCTCCGGGTGCCGAGATGGTGGAAGAACAGGTTGAGCAGGACCGCGACGATCGCGCCGGCGCTGATCCCGGAGCCGAGGACGGTCTGCGCCCACGCCGGGAACTCGGCGTAGAAGGTCGGTGCGGCCAGCGGGATGATGCCCGCGCCGAGGGCGACGGCCACCAGGATGATGTTGGAGCTGTCGTCGAGGCCCGCCTCGGACAGGGTGCGGATGCCGCTGACGGCGATCGAGCCGAACAGCACGATGCCCGCGCCGCCGAGGACCGGCATGGGCACCAGGGAGACGACCGCGCCGAGCACCGGGAAGGCGCCGAGGACCAGCAGGGCGCCGCCGGCGACGGCGACGACGTAGCGGCTGCGCACCCGGGTGAGCGAGACGACGCCGACGTTCTGGGCGAAGGCGGAGGTGGGGAAGCCGCCGAAGACGGGGCCGAGCAGGGTGGCGATGCCGTCGGTGCGCAGGCCGCGGGTGATGGTGCGGGCGTCCGCGCGGCGGTCGCAGATCTCGCCGAGGGCGAGCATCCCGGCGCTGGACTCGGTCATCAGCACCAGCATCACGATGCACAGCGACAGGATGGCCGCGGGCTGGAACTCGGGGGCGCCGAAGGCGAACGGGGTGGGCAGCGCGGCCACGGGCGCGGACCGGATGCCGCTGAAGTCGGCCATGCCGAACGGGATCGCGGCCAGCGTGCCGACCAACAGGCCGAAGAGCAGAGCGACTTGTTTGACGAAGCCCTTGCCGAAACGCTGGATCAGCAGGATGACGGCGAGGGTGAAGCCGGCGAGCGCGAGGTTGCGCATCGAGCCGAAGTCGGCGGCGGTCTTGTCGCCGCCCTGCGCCCAGCCGACGGGCACGGGCATCAGGGTGACGCCGATGAGCGTGATGACCACGCCGGTGACCAGCGGCGGGAAGAATCTGAGGAGCCGTCCGAAGAACGGTCCGATGGCGAGGCAGAAGACGCCGGCGACCATCACCGCGCCGTAGATGGCGGGGAGTTGGTGTCCCGTGGAGTTGGTCTCGGCGATGGCGAGGATGGGCGCGATGCCGGCCGAGGAGGCGGCGTTCACGAAGGGCAGGCGATTGCCGACCAGTCCCTTGACGCCGATGGTCTGCAGGATGGTGGCCACGCCCGCGATGAGCAGCGAGGCGGCGATCAGCCGGGTGCGGGCCGCGATGTCGAGGCCGCAGGCCTGGCCGATGATGAGCGGAGGAGTGACGACGCCCGCGTACATGGCGGCGATGTGCTGGAGCGCGGCGGGGACGAGCCGCGAGGGGTGGAGCTTCTCGTCCACCGGGTGCACGGACGTGACGGCGTCCTCGGTGTGCACCGGCGGGGTGGAACAGGAGCCTTTCGCCGGCTCCGTTGCAGGCTGTGCCATGGTGTTCCCTCCGGTGTGGCGCGCCACCGGCCCGGGCGGCCGGGCCGGTGGCGCGCGTCCCGCGTCAGAGGTTGGTCATGTCGACCGGGATGAGTTGTTCGGCGCCGTCGCGCAGGATGGTGGCCTCGATCAGGCCGTAGGGGCGGTCGGCGGCGTAGTACACGGCGCCGTCCTTGGCCTCGTTGTCGATCCCGAAGGGCGACAGGTCCGAGCGGAAGTGGTGCTTGTTGGGCATCGAGAAGCGGATCTCGTCCACCTCGTCACGGGAGTTGAGCACCCGGACGCCCATCTCGAACAGGGTCTGCTGCAGCGAGTACGAGTAGGTCTCGGCGAACGCCTGCAGCGCGTGCTTGCGCACCCCGTTGTAGGAGCGCTCCCAGTCGGGGGCGTGCGAGTCGATGCCGTCCCAGTTGTGCCGCCACCAGGTGGAGACGGTGGTGGCGAGGATGCGGTCGTGGTCCTCCTGGAGGGTGGTGTACTTGTCCTTGAGGAAGCCGAAGAACTCGGAGTTGGTCGAGTTCAGGACGGTGAGGTCCTTGAAGCCGGAGAGCACCTGGATGCCGTGGCCGTCGTAGGTGATCTGCGCGACCCGGGTCTCCTGGCCCGTGCGGACGAAGGAGTGGGCGATCTCCTCGGCGCCGACGAAGCGGGCGCCGCCCTTGGAGGTCTCGATCCGCTCCCAGCCGTACTCCTCGACGCGGATGCGGGCCCGGTGGATGGGCTCGTTGTTGTCCACGAAGTGGCGGGCGAGCTTGACGCCGAAGTCCTCGGCGCTCTGGATCCCGTGCTCCTTGGCGAAGGCGAAGACCGTGTTCTTGGTGGTGTCGGTCGGCAGGACGTTGGCGTTGGAGCCGCTGCGGTGGACCTCCTCCATGTCGCCGGAGAGGGCGACGGAGACGTTCAGGTCCTTGATGTGGTGCGTGTCGCCGTCACGCGTGATCTTGACTACGCGGTTCTCTGCCTTGCCGTACTGGTTCTGTCCCAGGACGAAACGGGTCATGTGTCGGTCAGCTCCCTCGGTAAACGGAGTAGCCGAACGGGTTGAGCAGCAGCGGAACGTGGTAGTGCTCCCCGGGCACCACCGCGAAGGTGATGGTGACCTCGGGGAAGAACACCGGCCGGCCGTTCTCGCTGTCCCGGAGCGCGGGGGCGTCCTGCTGGGCCGCGGCTTGTTTCTTGGCGAAGTACGGCTCGGTCTCGAAGTCGAGCCGCACGTGGGTGGTGCCCTCCGGCAGGGCCGGAAGGTCCTTGCACCGCCCGTCCGCGTCGGTGGCGGACCCGCCGAGCGCCTGCCAGTCCGCCTCCCGCCCCGAGCGGGCGGAGAGGCGGACGGCGACGGCCTCGGCGGGGCGGCCGACGCTGGTGTCCAGGATGTGCGTGGACACGGAGGCGGTGGTCTCGGTGCTCATGGTTTCCTCTTCGGGCGTCGTCGAGCGGGTGTCGAGGCCGCCGGGCGGGCCCGGCGTCCCCGGTCCGGCCCGGTCGTCATCGAGCGGGGCTCAGGCGTCTTCGAGCAGCCGCCCGAGCCGGATACGGTTGATCTTCCCCAGTTCGGTGCGGACGATCTCCCTCTCCTGCTCGGGCGAGTTGCCGATCCGCTCCTTGACCGCGTCCCGCATCTGCTCGCCGGTCCGGCCGGTGGCGCAGATGAGGAAGACATGGCCGAACTTGTCCTGGTAGGCCAGGTTGAGTTCGAGCATCTCGGCCTTCAGGTCCTCGGACGCCCCGGCCATGCCGCTCTGTTCGCGGGCGGAGGTCGGGTCGCCGGGCCTCGGCCGGCCGATCGGCGGATGGCCGGCCATCGCCTCGGCCAGGTCCGCCTCCGTCAGCTCGGCCATGGCGGCGTCGCTGGCGGCGTACAGATCGTCGGCGCCGGCGTAGGGGCGGGCGGCCAGGAGCCGCTCCGCCCACGCCGTGGCGGCGCACGCCTCCAGGAGCGCGGCGCGGGCCGCGGCATCCGGGAGGGCGTTGAAGCGGGCGAGGCCCGACGGCGTGGAAGTCGTAGTCACGGGAGCCTCCGTGGCCGCGAACGGCCTTCGTGCTGAACGGGCTGCGGATAGCTAACGCTCTCCGAAACATCACGTCAACACTTTGTTGAAAATTCCGGGTAAACCCCGGAGTCGGGCCGGTTACGCCCGGCCGCGGCTTCGTCGCGCTCCTCCCGGTCGACGCCGCTCAGGCTTCTTTTTCCCGGTTGAGGTAGTTGTAGACGGTGAACCGGCTGACGCCGAGCGCGCTCGCGACGGTCTCCACGCCGTGCCGCACCGCGAAGGCGCCGCGCGCCTCCAGCACCCGGACGACCTCCTGTTTGGCCTTGCGGTCCAGCTCCGCCAGCGGCACGCCCTTGCGGCGCTCCATGGCGGCCAGGATGTGGTCGAGGGAGTCGGCGAGCTGCGGCAGGCGCACGGCGACGGCGTCCACGCCCTCCCAGGCGAGCACCACGTCGTCCAGGCCCGCCTCGTCCGGCGGCAGCAGCTCGCCGCCGATCGCGTCGACCAGCGGCTTCACGGCCGCGATGAACGGCTCCTGCCCGGTCACCTATCACCCTCCCCGATCACATTGACCTGGAGCGAGATACGGGTGGCGCCGGCCTTCAGGCTCTTGCGCAGCAGGGCGTCCACGGCGGTCAGGACCGCGTCGGCGCCCCCTTCCGCGGTGTTGCCGAACGGCCCGACGTCCACGGCGTCCAGCTCCGCCGCCTCGACCACCTCGCGGGCCACCACCGCGTGGGGCGGCGCCTCGTCCAGGTCGAAGGGTTCGGTCGTGAACTCAACTCTCAATCGCACCCGCTCAACCTAACGCGGGCGCGGTGATCAGGGGCCTTCCCGGACGGTCCGGGACGCGCGGACGGGGCTCCCCTCTTGACAAGCCGCGACTCTCACCGGCAGTCTTCCATTAAGCAGAAACGAACTTCCGCAATACGGAATAGCGATACGGAAGGGAGCGCGGCCCCGATGGGATTCGCAGACCAGCGCTTCAACGTCAACCTGTCGATCCTCTTCACGGAACTCCCGCTCCTGGAGCGCCCCGCGGCCGCCGCCGCCGCCGGCTTCACCGCGGTCGAGCTGTGGTGGCCCTGGGTCGACGCCCCCACCCCCGAGCAGTCCGCACTCGACGCGCTGAAGAAGGCGATCGAGGACGCGGGCGTCCGGCTGACCGGGCTGAACTTCTACGCCGGACAGCTGCCCGGCCCCGACCGGGGCGCCCTGTCGATCCCCGGCGAGGAGTCGGAGAGGTTCCGCGCCAACATCGACGTGGCGATCGGCTTCGCCGACTCCCTCGGCTGCACGGCGTTCAACGCGCTGTACGGCAACCGCGTCGAGGGCGTGGACCCCGCCGAGCAGGACGCGCTCGCCCTGGAGAACCTGGTGCTGGCGGCCCGCGCGGTCGGCCGGATCGGCGGCACCCTGCTGATCGAGGCGCTGAACAAGCCCGAGTCGCCGCTGTGCCCGCTGGTCAGCGCGCCCGCCGCGATCGAGGTCGTGGACAAGGTGAACGCGGCCACCGGCCTCGGCAACGCCAAGTTCCTGATGGACCTGTACCACCTGTCGATGAACGGCGAGGACCTGCCCGCGGTGATCGAGCGGTACGCGGCCAAGACCGGCCATGTGCAGATCGCGGACAACCCCGGCCGCGGCGCCCCCGGCACCGGCTCCCTCCCTCTGGAGGAGCTGCTCGACCAGCTGCGCAAGGCCGGTTACGACGGCTGGGTCGGCCTGGAGTACAAGCCGGGCGACCGGCCGAGCGCCGAGGCCTTCGACTGGCTGCCGGCCGAGGCCCGCGCGGCCCGCTGAGCAATCCGGGCCGCGGAGGACACTCCGGGCCCGTGAGCGCACCGGGTCACCGGGCGCACCCCGGGCCGATGAGCGCACTCGGGCCGCGCACAGGCCCGCCGAAGTCGCAGACGTAGCACAGCTTTTGAGAGAGGCACCCCCGTTATGAGCAACCTCCCGAAGATCGCCTGGGTCGGCCTCGGCATCATGGGCTCCCCCATGTCCGAGAACCTGATCAAGGCGGGTTACCAGGTCACCGGCTACACGCTGGAGCAGGAGAAGCTGGACCGGCTGGCCGCCGCCGGCGGCACCGCGGCCGGCTCGATCGCCGAGGCCGTCGAGGACGCCGACGTGATCATCACGATGGTGCCCGCCTCCCCCCAGGTCGAGGCCATCGCCTACGGCCCGGACGGCATCCTGGAGAACGCCAGGTCCGGCGCGCTGCTGATCGACATGTCCTCGATCACCCCGCAGACCTCGGTCGACCTGGCCAAGGCCGCCAAGGACAAGGGCGTCCGCGTGCTGGACGCCCCGGTCTCCGGCGGCGAGGCCGGCGCCATCGAGGCGGTGCTGTCCATCATGGTCGGCGGCGAGCAGGCCGACTTCGACGAGGCGAAGCCGATCTTCGACGCGCTCGGCAAGACCATCGTGCTGTGCGGTCCGCACGGCTCGGGCCAGACCGTGAAGGCCGCCAACCAGCTGATCGTCGCCGTGAACATCCAGGCGTGCGCCGAGGCCGTGGTCTTCCTGGAGAAGTCCGGCGTGGACCTCGCCGCGGCCCTGGACGTCCTCAACGGCGGCCTGGCCGGCTCGACCGTGCTGACCCGCAAGAAGGACAACTTCCTGAACCGGGACTTCAAGCCGGGCTTCCGCATCGACCTGCACCACAAGGACATGGGCATCGTCACCGACGCCGCCCGCAACGTCGGCGCCGCGCTGCCGGTGGGCGCCGTGGTCGCCCAGCTGGTCGCCTCGCTGCGCGCCCAGGGCGACGGCGGCCTGGACCACTCGGCCCTGCTGCGGGCCGTGGAGCGCCTGTCGGGCGCCCAGGTCTGACGGGACTCCTACGGGTCCCGCCCGAGAACTCCGGGCGACGCCGCCGCTGACACCTGTCCTGTCGCGCCCAGGCGGCGGCGTCGCCCGGAACCACGTGCCGCCCTGGCTCACCTGCGGCGCTCCACCGTCTCCCGGCGGCGATCGACGTTCTTCAACAAACTGTTGACGTTCCGATCGCGCCGAACCTAGGCTCCACAAAGCGGAAACAAGTTTCCGCTGCCCCTCGTACGGAAGGTCTTCGATGTCGAAGCGCGTGCTCACGACAGAGTCCGGCGCCCCGGTCGCCGACAACCAGAACTCCGCTTCCGCCGGCATCGGCGGCCCGCTCCTCCTGCAGGACCAGCACCTCCTGGAGAAGCTGGCGCGCTTCAACCGCGAGCGCATCCCGGAGCGCGTCGTGCACGCCCGCGGCTCCGGCGCCTACGGCCGCTTCGAGGTGACCGACGACGTCACCGGCTACACCCACGCCGACTTCCTCGGCGAGATCGGCAAGCGCACCGAGGTGTTCGTCCGCTTCTCCACGGTGGCCGACTCGCTCGGCGGCGCGGACGCGGTGCGCGACCCGCGCGGCTTCGCGGTGAAGTTCTACACCGAGGAGGGCAACTACGACCTCGTCGGCAACAACACCCCGGTGTTCTTCATCAAGGACCCGATCAAATTCCCCGACTTCATCCACTCCCAGAAGCGCGACCCGTTCACCGGCCGCCAGGAGCCGGACAATGTGTGGGACTTCTGGGCGCACTCCCCCGAGGCCACCCACCAGGTGACCTGGCTGATGGGCGACCGCGGCATCCCGGCGTCGTACCGCCACATGGACGGCTTCGGCTCGCACACCTACCAGTGGACGAACGAGGCCGGCGAGGCCTTCTTCGTGAAGTACCACTTCAAGACCGACCAGGGCATCCGCTGCCTGACCGGCGAGCAGGCCGCCGAGCTGGCGGGCAAGGACCCCAACTCGCACCAGACCGACCTGCTCCAGGCCATCGAGCGCGGGGTGCACCCGTCCTGGACCCTGTACGTCCAGATCATGCCGGCGGCCGAGGCGGCGAACTACCGCTTCAACCCGTTCGACCTGACCAAGGTGTGGCCGCACGCGGACTACCCGCTGCGGCGCGTGGGCCGCCTGGTGCTGGACCGCAACCCGGACAACGTGTTCGCCGAGGTCGAGCAGGCCGCGTTCTCCCCGAACAACTTCGTGCCCGGCATCGGCCCCTCGCCGGACAAGATGCTCCAGGGCCGGCTGTTCGCCTACGCCGACGCCCACCGCTACCGCCTGGGCGTCAACCACACCCAGCTCGCGGTGAACGCCCCCAGGGCCGTCCCCGGCGGCGCCGCCAACTACGGCCGCGACGGCCTGATGGCCGCCAACTCCCAGGGCCGGTACGCCAAGAACTACGAGCCGAACTCCTACGACGGCCCGGTGGAGACCGGCCGCCCGCTGTCGGCCCCGCTGCCCGTCTCCGGCCACACCGGCACGCACGAGGCCCCGCAGCACACCAAGGACGACGACTTCTTCCAGGCGGGCGAGCTGTACCGGCTGCTCGCCGAGGACGCCAAGGAGCGTCTGGTGGCGACCATCGCCGGCGGCCTCTCGCAGGTCTCCCGCAACGACGTCGTCGAGAAGAACCTCGCACACTTCCACGCCGCCGACCCCGAGTACGGCAAGCGCGTGGAGGCGGCGGTCCGCGCCCTGCGCGAGGACTGAGCCGCACACCGCGTCCGGTGTCCTGACGGGGAGGTCGGGACCCGGACGCGCAACGCCCCGCGCGGGCGCCGGACGACCCGGATGAGGGGTGGTCGCTCCGGCACCCGCGCGGTCAGGGCGAGGACCGCGGTGGAGTGCGAGCCAGTGCGGTGGTGAAGGCTCGCGCGCAGCGCCTTCTCGACCAGAGGGAAGGCCTCGCGCGGCCGTCGCACCCACCGCGGTCCCAGCCCGGAACCCCCGCCTCGCCCCGGCGAGGCTCCTCCCCCACCCGACTCCGTCCGGCGGCGCGAATGTCCTGTCGCGCCCAGTCTCGTGCCGTCGGACGGGCACCAACCCTCACGTGATACCTCACCGGGCCGAAGAGCGCCGGATGCGGACGGTCCCGCATCCGGCGCTCTTCGGTGTGCCCGGCGCTGCTCGGCGTGCGCGGCGCTCCTCGGCGTGCGCGGGCCTTTCCGTGTGCGCGGGCTCCTGCGGCCGGCTCCGGTTCCGGGTGCGGGGCGGGCGCGCGGGCGGGAGGCTGAGGGCATGGACCACCTCACGCAGCATCCGCACATCGTGGTGCATCCGCCGGCCCTGGACGGCTCCCGGCGGGTCACCGAGGGCGACGTGACGCTCGGGCTCGCCTCCCACCTGGACGACGTGGTCGAGATCCTCCGCCTGGCCGACCTGGACCGCATCGAGGTCGAGGAGAGCGACCTCATCGAGTGGCAGGGCGGCGGCCCGGACGAGTGGCCGGGACTGTCGGAACACGAGGAGATCTGAGAGGGCCCGGGCGGGCCCGGGTCTCCGGCGGTGCCCCGGGGCGCGTACTGCATCGGGCGCAGTGCGGATACGTCATGCTCAAATCAAGCTCTGAACCCGGGCACGGGGGCTTCGGGCGGGGTGGGGAGCGGGCAGACTTCCCTCACGCGGGGCCCGTCGGCACGGGGGCGAGGGGGCCCGCGGACCACGGGCACGGGGGTACGGGGGAAGCAAGGCCCGTGGTGCACGGGGGCACGGGGGAAGCGGGGCCCGCCGGTACGGGGGCGCGGGGCCCGCTGTGCGCGCACGGCGAAGGGGTGGACCGTCCTCGGACGGTCCACCCCTTCGCGCTGTGCGGATGAACAGGTGCGCTGACGCGCTGGTGTGCCGGTGTGCCGGTGTGCTGGCGTGCCGGTGTGCTGGCGTGCCGGTGTGCTGGCGTGCCGGTGTGCGTCAGACCTTCAGCGGCTTGATCGCGGTCGGCGCGTGGCCCGGCTCGGTGGCCAGCTCCTCGAACTCCACGACGTTGCCGATGTCGTTGGTGCCCGACATGGAGATGTTGGTGACGCGCTCCAGGATCGCCTCGACCACCACCGGCACCCGGAACTCCGCTGCGAGCTTCTTGGCCTGCTCGAAGGCGGCGCCCAGCTCGGCCGGGTCGGTCACCCGGATCGCCTTGCAGCCCAGGCCCTCGGCGACCTTGACGTGGTCCACGCCGTAGACGCCCAGCTCGGGCGAGTTGACGTTCTCGAACTCCAGCTTGACCTGGAAGTCGATGTCGAACGCCCGCTGCGCCTGGCGGATCAGGCCCAGGTAGGAGTTGTTGACCAGGACGTGCACGTACGGGATCTTGTGCTGCGCACCGACGGCCAGCTCCTCCAGCATGAACTGGAAGTCGTAGTCGCCGGAGAGGGCCACGACCGGGGCGTCCGGGTCGGCCTTGGCGACGCCGAGCGCGGCCGGGACGGTCCAGCCGAGCGGGCCCGCCTGGCCGCAGTTGATCCAGTGCCGCGGCCGGTAGACGTGCAGCATCTGCGCGCCGGCGATCTGGGAGAGGCCGATGGTGGAGACATAGCGGGTCTCCGGGCCGAAGGCCTTGTTCATCTCCTCGTAGACGCGCTGCGGCTTGATCGGGATGTCGTCGAAGTGCGTACGGCGCTGGAGCGTGGCCTTCCGCTCCTGCGCGGACGCGGCCCACGCCGAGCGGTCGGGCAGCTTGCCGGCCGCCTTCAGCTCCCCCGCGACCGTCACGAACAGCTCCAGCGCGGCCTTGGCGTCGGAGGCGATGCCGTAGTCCGGGGCGAAGATCTTGCCGATCTGGGTGGGCTCGACGTCGACGTGGACGAACTTCCGGCCGGCCGTGTAGACGTCCAGTTTGCCGGTGTGGCGGTTGGCCCAGCGGTTGCCGATGCCGAGGACGAAGTCGGACTCCAGGAAGGTCGCGTTGCCGTAGCGGTGCGAGGTCTGCAGGCCGACCATGCCGGCGTTCAGCTCGTGGTCGTCGGGCAGGATGCCCCAGCCCATCAGGGTCGGCACGACCGGGACGCCGGTCAGCTCGGCGAACTCCACCAGCAGATCGGCCGCGTCGGCGTTGATGACACCGCCGCCCGCGACGATCAGCGGCCGCTCGGCGGCGGTCAGCATCGCGAGCGCCTTCTCGATCTGCGGGCGGGTCGCGGCGGGCTTGTAGACGGGCAGCGGCTCGTAGGTGTCCGGGTCGAACTCGATCTCGGTCAGCTGCACGTCGATCGGCAGGTCGATCAGGACGGGGCCGGGGCGGCCGGAGCGCATCAGGTGGAAGGCCTGCTGGAAGACGCCGGGGACCTGCGCGGCCTCCAGGACGGTGACGGCCATCTTGGTCACCGGCTTGGCGATGGAGGCGATGTCGACGGCCTGGAAGTCCTCCTTGTGGATCACGGCGGTGGGGGCCTGGCCCGTGATGCACAGGATCGGGATGGAGTCGCCGATGGCCGAGTACAGACCGGTGATCATGTCGGTGCCGGCCGGTCCGGAGGTGCCGATGCAGACGCCGATGTTGCCGGCGTGGGTGCGGGTGTAGCCCTCGGCCATGTGGGACGCGCCCTCGACATGGCGGGCGAGGGTGTGCGTGATGCCGCCGGAGGCCTTGAGCGCCGCGTAGAAGGGGTTGATCGCCGCGCCCGGCACACCGAACGCGTCGGTGACGCCCTCGCGCTTGAGGATCTCAACTGCCGCGCGGGCAGCGGTCATACGAGCCATCGAGTACTCCTGCTTCGGCTGTCTTCTGCTGTCTTCGGCTGCCGGATTCGCACGCCCGTCGCGCCCCGCGGTGAGCTTTCTCCGTACTTCCGTATAGCGGAAAGTGTTTTCTACGATCTGGAAGCAATGTAGGTGGGTGCGGAAAGGGCGTCAAGGGTGTCTCGGGCACCGGGACGGGGGCGGGCGCGGGGGGCGCGTGCGGGAGCGGCGAGCGTCCGGGAACGACGAAGGGGGCCCGCAGGCCCCCTGGAACTCGCAGACTTCCTCGACCCCGCAGACTTCCTCCGCCCCGCAGCCCCCTCCGCCCCGCGGGCCCCGGAACGCAAAGGACCCCGGCCCGTGGCCGTGTGCGCCGCCGACTGCGCACTCGGTTCCTCGGACCGGGGTCCCCCGGTTGCCCCTACCGGATACTCGTTGTCCGGCGGTTCACACCTCCTCGGGCGCCGCGTTTTCCCCGGCGCCGTACCGCTGCCTCAGTTCGATCTTGCGCACCTTCCCGGAGACCGTCATCGGGAAGGCGTCCAGGACGCTCAGCCGGCTCGGGATCTTGTAGTGCGCCAGCCGGTCCGCGCAGAACGCGCGCAGTTCCTCCAGCGTCAGCGGGTCGGCCGGGTCCAGCGGGATCACGCAGGCGAGGACCTCCTCGCCGTACTTCTCGTGCGGTACGCCGACCACCTGGACGTCGCGGATCTTGGGGTGGGCGTAGAGGAACTCCTCGATCTCGCGCGGGTAGATGTTCTCGCCGCCCCGGATGATCATGTCCTTGATCCGGCCGACGATCTCGACGTACCCGTCCTCGCGCATCACCGCGAGGTCCCCGGTGTGCATCCAGCGGCCGGCGTCGATCGCCTCGGCGGTCTTCTCCGGCTGCTCCCAGTAGCCGAGCATCACGCTGTAGCCGCGGGTGCACAACTCCCCTGCCCTGCCGCGTGGTCGGGTGACGCCGGTGGCCGGGTCGACGACCTTGACCTCCAGGTGCGGCAGCACCCGGCCGACCGTGCCGGTGCGGTGTTCGAGGTCGTCGTCCATCCGGGTCTGCAACGACACCGGCGAGGTCTCGGTCATGCCGTAGCAGATGGCGACCTCGGCCATGTGCATCTCGGCCACCACCCGCTTCATCACCTCCACCGGGCAGGGCGAGCCCGCCATGATGCCGGTGCGCAGGGTGCTCAGGTCGTACTCCGCGAAGCCGGGCAGGTTCAGCTCGGCGATGAACATGGTCGGCACGCCGTACAGCGAGGTGCAGCGCTCCCGCTGGACGGCCTCCAGCGTGGCCGCCGGATCGAAGGAGGCGGCGGGGACGACCAGGCACGCGCCGTGCGAGGTGGCCGCGAGGTTGCCCATCACCATGCCGAAGCAGTGGTAGAACGGCACCGGCACACAGACCCGGTCCTGCTCGCTGTAGGCGATCAACTCCCCCACGAAGTAGCCGTTGTTGAGGATGTTGTGGTGGGAGAGCGTGGCTCCCTTCGGGAAGCCGGTGGTGCCCGAGGTGTACTGGATGTTGATGGGGTCGTCGCAGGACAACTCGGCGGCCCGCGCGAGCAGTTCGTCGGCGCGGTCCGGGGTGTCGCGGGCGACGAACTCCGTCCAGCTCGGGTCGTCGATGTAGACGACTTCCCGCAAGTCGGGGCAGGCGTGCCGCACTTGCCCGATCATCCCCCGGTAGTCGCTGCTCTTGTGCCGCAGCGAGGCGAACAGCAGGGAGATGCCCGCCTGTTTGAGGACGTACTCGACCTCGTGCGTGCGGTAGGCGGGGTTGATGTTCACCATGATCGCGCCGATCCGGGCGGTGGCGTACTGGACCAGCACCCATTCGGCGCAGTTGACGGCCCAGATGCCCACCCGGTCGCCCTTGGCGACGCCGCTCGCCAGCAGCGCGCGGGCCAGCCGGTCCACGTCGGCGGCGAAGTCCGCGTACGTCCAGCGCCGGCCGGACGGCACGTCCACCAGCGCCTCGCGGTCGGGCCAGGCGGCGACGGCCCGGCCCAGGTTGGCGCCGATGGTGTCGCCGAGCAGGGTCGTCCCGCTCGTCCCGTGGGCGTACGACAGCTGAGCGCTCACCGGAAGTCCTCCTCGCGGTACTCGGCGTCCGAGCCGCCGGCCGTGGCCTCGCGCAGCTCGATCCGGCGGATCTTGCCCGAGACGGTCTTGGGCAGCTCCCCGAACTCCAGGCGGCGGATGCGCTTGTAGGGGGCGAGGACCTGCCGGGAGTGCTCGAAGAGCACCTTGGCCGTGTCGGGGCCGGGCTCCCAGCCCGCCGCGAGCACCACGTACGCCTTCGGGACAGCCAGCCGCAGCTCGTCCGGGGCGGGCACCACGGCCGCCTCGGCCACCGCCTCGTGCTCCAGCAGCGCGCTCTCCAGCTCGAACGGGCTGATCTTGTAGTCGGAGGCCTTGAACACATCGTCACTGCGCCCGATGTACGTCAGATATCCGTCTTCGTCCCGGGATGCGACGTCGCCCGTGCGGTAGTAGCCGCCGGCCATCGCCTCGGCGGTGCGGTCGGCGTCGCCGTGGTAGCCGGTCATCAGGCCGACCGGGCGGGCGGACAGGTCGAGCGCGATCTCGCCCTCGCGCGCGCCGGGCGCGCCGGAGACCGGGTCGAGCAGTTCGACGCGGAAGCCGGGGCTCGGCCGGCCCATGGAGCCGGTCTTCAGGACCTGGCCGGGGCTGTTGGAGACCTGCACGGCCGTCTCGGTCTGCCCGAAGCCGTCCCGGACCCGCACGCCCCAGGCCCGCCGGACCTGTTCGATGACCTCGGGGTTCAGCGGTTCGCCGGCGGCGACGACCTCGCGCGGCGGGGTGCTCAGCTGGCTCAGGTCCGCCTGGATGAGCATGCGCCACACGGTGGGCGGCGCGCAGAAGGTGGTGACGCCGGCGCGGTCCATCTCGGCCATCAGCCGGGCGGCGTCGAAGCGGGTGTAGTTGTGGATGAAGACGGTCGCCTCGGCGTTCCACGGCGCGAACAGGTTCGACCAGGCGTGCTTGGCCCAGCCGGGCGAGGAGATGTTCAGGTGCACGTCGCCGGGCTTGAGGCCGATCCAGTACATGGTGGCCAGGTGCCCGATCGGGTACGAGGTGTGGGTGTGCTCGACCAGCTTGGGGCGGGCGGTGGTGCCCGAGGTGAAGTAGAGCATCAGCGGGTCGTCGGCGAGGGTCGGGCCGTCGGGCACGAACTCGGCGGGCGCCGCGTACACGTCCTCGTACGGCTCCCAGCCCGCCACGGGCAGGCCGCCGACCGAGATCCGGGTGTAGGCGCCGGGCACGTGCTCGAACTTCGCGGTGTCCTCGGCGCGCGCGATCACATGCCTGACCCGGCCGCGCTCGACGCGGTCGCGCAGGTCGGCGGGGCCGAGCAGCGGGGTGGCGGGGATGACGACCGCGCGCAGCTTCATCGCGGCGAGCGCGGTCTCCCACAGCTCGGCCTGGTTGCCGAGCATGACGAGGACGCGGTCCTCGGGCCGCACGCCCCGGTCGCGCAGCCAGTTCGCCACCCGGTCGGAGCGCTCGGACATCTCGGCGAAGGAGAGGCGGACCTCGCCGCCGTCCTCCTCGACGATGTGCAGGGCGGTGCGGTCGTTGCCCTCGGCGACGGCGTCGAACCAGTCCAGCGCCCAGTTGAAGTGCTCCGGGCGGGGCCACTGGAAACCGGCGTACGCCGTGGCGTAGTCCTCACGGTGTTCCAGCAGGAAGTCCCGCGCCCCGCGGAAGATCTCCGTCGCCGTCGTCATCTGTCCTCCATGTGCGGTCCAGAATCCGGACCATTGCCGTGCGGCTCGGCTCCATCGTGTAATCCGTGATGCAGGTCTCACTACCCCCGAACGGGGGTGTGGTGGGGCACGGGTCCGTGACGAAGGGACGAGCGGGTGACGGCGGACGCGTCCGGGGCGGCGGAGATCCGGGGTGCGCTGGTGCGGCTGCGGCGTGCGACGGGGCTGCCCGTCGCCTTCGGCGGCCTGGTCGAACCTGGCCGCCCCCGAGTGCGGATCAGCGAGCTGACGGGCACGGCGACGCTCGCGCTGAGCGCCCTCGCGGTGGTCTCGGGCAACGGGCTCGGCGGCAAGGCGGTGGCGCTGGCCCGGCCGTGCGCGGTGACCGACTACTCGATGTCCCGGCAGATCAGCCACGAGTACGACGCGGCGGTCGCCGCGGAGGGCCTGCGGTCGGTGCTGGCGGTGCCGGTGGTGGTGCGGCGGCGGGTGCGCGGGGTGCTGTACGGCGCGCTGCGCACCGCGCAGCCGCTCGGCGACCGCACGCTGAGCGCGGCCGTGGCGGCGGCGCGGGACGTGGAGCAGGCGCTGGTGGTGCGGGAGGAGGCGCGGGCGCTGCTCGCCGCCGCCCGGCCCGGGGCCGGGACCGGGTCCGGGGCCGGGGCCGGGGAGCCCGCCGCCGGGGCGGCCTGGGAACAGGTGCGGGAGGCGCACGCGGCGCTGCGGGCGCTGGCGCCGCGGATCGCGGACCCCGCGCTGCGGGCGGAGCTGCTGTCCGCGTGCGGTCTGCTGACGGCCGCCACGCCGGAGCCGGCCGCGGCGGTACGGCTGGCGCCGCGCGAGGTGGACGTGCTGGCCTGCGTGGCCGCGGGCGCGACGAACGCGGGCGCCGCCGCCCGGCTGGGACTGAGCGCCGAGACGGTCAAGGCCTACCTCCGCTCGGCCATGCGCAAGCTCGGCGCCCACACGCGGGGCGAGGCGGTGACGGCCGCACGGCGGGCGGGGGTGCTGCCGTGAGGGGCGGGGGCGCCGTCTCCGGGGTGCGGGCCGCCGAGGGACGCCTCGGCGGGGTGGTCGGGCGCTGCG
>NZ_JAIOAB010000079.1 GCF_019890635.1 Streptomyces sennicomposti | reverse complement strand
GCTGGCCTAGCTGGTTCGCACCACCTCAGAACGGAGAGTGCTCTGCGGATGGGACCGAAGACAGCTAAGGTCTACACGACGCTTTGCGAACGACTCGCCTCGGGCACATACGCACCTGGTGACAAGCTTCCCTCGGAACGCACGCTGGTCGATGAACTCGGCATCGGCAGGACTGCACTGCGTCAAGTACTCGCCCGCCTCGTTGCTGAGGGAGCATTGGAGGTGCGCGGGCGAAGTTCCTATCGTGTGCCGGGTGCGGTGAGCATCGCCCGACCGGACGGAGTGGAGCCGTGGCGTATCCATGGTGAGCGCAACCTCTACGACAACCAGTGGGTCAAGCTGCAGCTCTGGGATGTGGAGCCGCCCGGTGTGGAGCGGTTCGAGCATCACGTTGTGAAGCTGCATCGGGTGGCAGTCACGGCGGTGGTGGACGACCAGGACCGCGTACTGATGATGTGGCGGTACCGCTTCGTACCCCAGCAGTTCGGCTGGGAGCTCCCAGGCGGCATCGTCGACGCCGGTGAGGACCCGTCGGAGACGGCGCTTCGGGAAGTCGTCGAAGAGACCGGGTGGCGCCCGAGGGCTCTGGAACACGTCGTGACCTATCAGCCCATGGTGGGCATGGTCGACTCGCCGCATGAGATCTTCGTGGGCCGCGGGGCTGACAAGGTAGGGGAACCGACCGACCTCGAGGAAGCCGGTCACATCGAGTGGATTCCCCTCGCCGACATTCCGGGGCTCATGGCCCATGGTGAGTTGATGGCGTCCGGCACCCTCGTTGCCCTGCTGCACATCCTGGCCAACCAATACCGGATGATCACAACAAGGACCCCCCGACCACTGGTCAGGGGGTCCTTCGCGCGTTCCGGGCCGGTCAGCGCACGGGACGCAAGGGCGCACTCGGGGAGTCCAGCCAGGGCGTGTGCTCGCCGGTCTTGCCGTTGACCGTCAGGCCGAAGCGCTGCCACCCCGGCCGGCCGAGAGAGTCCCAGTGCAGGAAGGCGACGGTCACCTCGTCCCACAGCTTCCTCGGGCCGGACTGGTAGACCTCGAACTCCTCCCGACCGGGCTTGTAGTCGACCGTGGCCCACGACGTGACGTCGGTGTCCCGCAGCCACAGCGTGTAAGAGCCGTCGGCGTAAGTCTCCGCCCACGGGAAGAGGCCCTGGGTCTGAAGGCCGATGGCGAACATCGGCAGCCAGTCCCCGATCTCCTCCGGAGAGATCGAGGTCAGGGACTTCACGCCATCGGCCGGCCAAGATTTCCCGCCCAGGTACTCGCGCACATGCCGCCGCTTCTGGCGCTGCCGGCGCAGCCGCATGAACGCCGACGAGCCGACGAACGCACCCACCGCGGACCCGTCCCGCTGGACGACCAGACGGACGACGCCCTCGCCGCCGTAGGTGGTGGCGTACGGGGCGACGATGACCCCGCCCGTGCGGACCTGGCCGATCACCCGGTGGGGCACTTCGGTGAGCGCGGCCGTGACCAGGACGCGGTCGTACGGTGCACCCTCGCGGTAGCCCTCGAATCCGTCGCCCACGATGAGCGTCGGCCGGTAGCCGGCGGCCTCGATCCGTTCGCGCGCCGCCTTGGCGTTGGCCTCGTCGACCTCGACGGAGACGACGTTGCCGGACCCGACCCGTTCGGACAGCAGGGCGGCGTTCCAGCCGGTGCCCGTGCCGATCTCCAGGACCCGGCTGGTCTCCTGCACATCGAGCGCGGCCAGCATCGAGAACACCATCGACGGCTGCGAGTTGGAGCACGTCGGCGTCCTCCCCTTGCCGGTGCCCGCGTGCTTGCCGTCGTCCCACTGGGTGGTCAGGGAACGGTCCGAGTAGACCGCCGCGAACCACACCTCCGGGTCCGCGTTGCGGTCGATCGCCTCGCCCTGCCCGGTGCCCTCGGTGCGGCCCGGCCACATCACGTCAGGCACGAACAGCTCGCGCGGCACCGCCTTGTAGGCGTAGAGCCAGTCCGAAGTCAGGGCTCCCGACTCCATGAGCCGGGAGGCCAGCCCATCGGGGCCGGCCTCCCTCAGATCGTGCTCAGTCACCGGCTGGAGCCGCCGTTCGTGTCGCTGTGGCCCGAGTCGTCGCCCTCGCTTCCGCCACCGCCGTGCTTGTTGCCCGAGTTGCTGTCGTCCTCGCCGCCGGCCACGATCCAGGGACGTTCGTCACGCATGGGACACTCCTCGATTTGCGAAGGGATGGTGCTCTGCACTTGCTGACCCCATATCGGCCGCCGCGACCGTCCAAAGAGGCTGCGGCCGAGATGGAGGGCTTGAGTCCCGGCCCCGCCGCACGGGGGAACGAACAGGGCCGGCGTAACGGGCCACCCTGCGGCCTGATCGGCGCATCAGGGATCCGTCCAGGGACGCCAGGGCCTGGTGACGATCTCCTCGAAGCCGAGGTGGCTCGGGTTCTTCCCCGAGTGCCCCAGCGCCCAGGTCCGTGGCGGCTCCCACGCCCCGTCAGAAGCGGACTTCGGGTGCCACCGCTTGAAGGCCAGGACGGTGTGCGGCCCGCTCACAGCCCGAGCCTCCGCATCTCGCTGCGGACGTTGTTGCGCGCCCGCATCTCCTCCAAGGCCGTGGGCGACTCGACGTCGCCGGGGTCGGCCTCCCACTCCTTGCCACCGCGCGTCGGCCGCGGGAGGAGCTTTCCGCCGACCTCGTCCATCAGGAAACCGACCTGGTTCTTGGCCGTGTCCTTGGCCAGGTCGCCGATGCCCGGCTTGCTGTGCTCGTCGTGACCGTCCATGACCACGAAACTACGATCGGCGACGGTCGAGGACCAGGCACATAGCGTTGTAGTTACCTGTCGCCCTGTCAGGACTTGCTACGCAGCGTGATAGTTACCCAGCAACGTCCAGATGGACGGCCATCTCGCGCATGTCCTGCGTCAACGTCCGCTTACGGTGCTTCAGCAGATCCCGCATGATCCGGCGGGCCATCGCCTGATGCCGCAGCCACTCGGGGGACGACTCCTTGATGCCCGTCAGCTCGTCCATCGCGTCCTGATGCGACCCGAGCGTCACATGGGCTCGTGCGACGTCCAGACGGTGCCGATCCCAGTTGTTCGGGCTCGGCCGGCCGAGCTTCTTCAGCGCCTTCCCGGCCACCGGCCCATCGTCGGCCCGATTGAGCACCCCACGGGCATCCCCGACCAAGGACAGATCCTCGATCGCTTTGGTCTCGGCCGTCACCGGCCCGAACGTAGCCCAGTGCTCGTTGAAGTTCATGTGCTCACGCCCGAGCGCGCTCGCGGCTGTCGTCGCCATGCGCCGGGCCTCTTTGGCGACGTCCGGGCGGTTGTTGCGCATCGCCGCAGACGCCACCCGCTGAAGCAGTTCACCCCACACCGCGAGCTGGGCCGCCGTGGCGCTGGACAAGCGCGGCTCGACCGCTTCCGCCGTCTGGGCGGCGAGCTGCTCGGCCTCGTCGAAACGGTCCTGGCGCAGGAGCAGCCAGCCCATACCGACGACGCCGTTCGCGGCGAGCTGGACCTGCCCGGCCTCGCGGGCGTCCTGGATGCCCCGCGCAAGCGCGTGGTACGCCATGTCGTAGCGGCGAACTTGCGTCAGGTACTTGCCGGTGAGCAGCAGGGCGCGCGAGCGCACGATCACGGCGCGCTGCCTCTCCTCGCCTTCGCTGAGGGCGACCGCTGTCTCGGCGGCGCGCAGGATGCCGGGCAGCTTCTTCGCCACGCTGTCGTAGCGGTCCGTCCGGTACAGCGCGTGCTGGTCGTCGATGTCCCTCTGGATCGTGCGCAGAGGGACAACCTGCTCGGGCTCGGTCAGGGTGAGGGACAGGCCGACTGGCGGCATGAGGGCGCGACGCAGCTCCATCAGCCTGGGGCCTTCGCTGGAGTCCACCTCGATGGGGGATGGGACCTCCGTGGCGAACAAGCTGGATGTCTCGGTCCCGAGTGCGCGGGCAAGAGCGTTCAGAGACTCCACGCTGACGTTCTGGCCCTGTTCGACCTTACGGACCACACCCACCGACAGGCTGGCGGCCTCGGCGAGCTGCTCTTGGCTCATCCCCGCCCGGCGGCGGTGATTCCTGACGTTCTCCTGTAGTGACGACATCGAATCACCTCTCAACCAGGGTATGCCCTGCATCCAAACGCCGAAGTCTGCTCCAAGGCTTACATGAAGGGGGACTTGGGGCATCCGGTGGTTGCCGGGCCCGGTCTCCGGGTTCTGCTGCACGACGTAGGTGTTCGACGCCGTCTTGGACTTCTCGTCCGTGCGGGGACGTACCTCGACCCCGGGCTCAGCAGAACGGCCATGACAGCTTCAGTCGTTCATATACATGGCCGAATAGGGCCATCCTGGTCAGCCCGCTGATCTCTGTTCGGACAAGTTCCCGGAATCTCGGTGACCTTGAGGGGGCGCTCCGCTTACAGTGCTAGGCGCGAAGCAGTCTTTGAACGCGTTCAAGAAACCGCGCGGACGAAGGCTCACGGGGTGGAGACGGGGAGGGAGCGCTCGGATGCGCAAGGGGGCCAAGGCCGCGATAGTCGGCGGGGTGTTCGTCGTGTTCGTGGGCGGCGCGGCGTACGGCGGGTACAACCTGCTGTCCGCGCTGAACGGGACGGCGGCCGCCGACTCGCCGGTGGCCGTGCGGACCGGGCCGCCGAACGCGGACGAGGTGAAGGACACCTCCGCGAAGTTCTTCGCCGCGTGGGCGCAGGGCGACGCGACGACCGCCGCCTCGTACACGAACTTCCCCGACGCCGCCCGCACCGTGCTGTCCTCCTACGGGCAGGACGCGCACATCGGCCAGGTGAAGATCACACCGGGCGCCGCCGCCGGGACCACCGTGCCCTTCTCGGTCACGGCCACCGTCTCCTTCGACGGCAAGTCCGCGCCGCTCGCCTACCGCAGCCGGCTGACCGTCGTGCGCGGCACCAACAGCCACCGGCCGCTGGTCGACTGGCAGCCCGAGGTCGTCCACCCCGGCCTGGAGAAGGGCGACACCCTCGTCACCGGGGCCTCCGCCGCCCCGCCCATCGAGGCCGTAGACCGCCACGGCGCCGTGCTGACCAAGGACAAGTACCCCTCGCTCGGGCCGATCCTGGACGAGCTGCGCGCCAAGTACGGCGACAAGGCGGGCGGCACCCCGTCCATCGAGCTGAGCATCCACCACGAGGACACCAACGCCGCCGAGACCCCGCTCCTCACCCTCGCCAAGGGCAAGGCGGGCAAGCTGCGCACCACGCTCAGCGCGAGCGCCCAGGCGGCGGCCGAGCAGGCGGTGCAGAAGTACGCCGAGTCCTCGGTGGTGGCCGTCAAGGCGTCCACCGGCGAGGTGCTGGCGGTCGCCAACCACCGCAACGACGCCTTCAACGCGGCGTTCCTCGGACAGCTCGCCCCCGGCTCCACCATGAAGATCATCACCGCCGCCGCCCTCATCGACAACGGCCTCACCCAGGCGAGCGGCCCCGCGCCCTGCCTCGACAGCGTGCTGTGGGAGGGGCAGACCTTCCACAACCTGCAGGGCATGAAGGCGAACGAGCACGCCACCCTCTCCGAGAGCTTCGCCCGCTCCTGCAACACCGCCTTCATCAAGTTCACCCCCAAGCTGAAGGTGGACTCCCTGACCCGCGAGGCCCAGGACCGCTTCGGCCTCGGCCGGGACGACTGGAAGACCGGCATCCCGTCCTACGACGGCTCGGTGCCCGCCGTCAGCGGCCCGGACCGCGCCGCCAACCTGATCGGCCAGGGCCAGGTGCAGATGAGCCCGCTGAACATGGCCTCGGTGACCGCCACCGCGCTCACCGGCCGCTTCCGGCAGCCGATCCTCGTCGCGCAGAGCCTGGACGGCCGTGAACTCGCCACCGCCCAGGGGCTGCCGGCCGGGACCTCCGCCCAGTTGCAGCAGATGATGCGCCGCACCGCCACCACCGGCACCGGCGCGGTCGCGATGTCGGGGCTGCGCGGCGACATCGGCGCCAAGACCGGCTCCGCCGAGGTCGACGGGCAGGCCAAGTCCAACAGCTGGTTCACCGGCTACCGCAACGACGTCGCGGCCGCCGCGATGACCCAGGAGGGCGGCCACGGCGGCGACGCGGCCGGCCCGATCGTGGCGGCGGTCCTGCGCGCGGCGGGCTGAGCCGCCCCGAGACCCGCTTCCGCGGCAACCCGCCGACCGCCGCGCGGGCCGGTCGGCCGGTCGGCCGATCGGCTCTGCGGGCATGCGACGGCGGTGCGATTGTCGCAGGTTGGCTACGGTCGCCCTTTCGGCGCCGACCTGTCCTGACGGAACCCTAGGCTGGTCGCCGTCGTCGCGTCCGTGCGGCAGGAGCACGCACGAGGACGACGGCAGCGCGGGCGGCGGGGGCCCTGGGGATCGCGGAGGACGGAAGGCAGTGGGCAAGAGAAGGCGCGTCGCCGAGCGACGGAAGAAGCGGCCGGCCCTGATCGGCGGACTGGTCGCCGTGGTGGTGGTCGGCGCGGGCGTCGGCGCCTACGCGCTGCACGGCGGCGGCGCCGAGGCCGAGGGCCGCACCGCGTCCGCGGGAAGCGTCAAGAAGGTGAAGACCGGCCCGCTGACGGCACTCGAGGTGCAGACCGCCGCCGGGCGGTTCCTGACGGCCTGGCAACAGGGCAGGCCGGCCGAGGCCGCAGCGGCGACCAGCGACTCGGCGGCGGCCGGCGCCCTGCTCACCGAGTACGCCGAGGACGCCCACCTCACGAACGTCACGCTGACCGAGGGCACGCCCAGCGGCGGCAAGGTGCCGTTCTCCGTCAAGGCGACGGTGGCGTACCAGGGCGTGACCGCGCCCCTCGCCTACGACAGCGCGCTGACCGTCGTACGCCGCGGCACCGACGGCGCGCCGGTCGTGGACTGGCACGCGGCCGTCGTCCACCCCGACCTCAGGGACGGCGACAAACTCGTCACCGGCGCGTCCGGCACCCCGCCGGTCCGGGCCCTGGACCGGGACGGCCACGAGCTGACCACCGCCGCCTACCCCTCGCTGGGGTCGGTGCTGGACGGGCTGCGCGAGAAGTACGGCAAGACCGCCGGCGGCAAGGCGGGCGTCGAGCTGCGCATCGTGCGCGGCGCGGCGGCGAAGAAGGCCAAGCTGTCCGACAAGACGCTCGCCGAACTGAGCAAGGGCACCCCGGGCACGGTCCGCACGACGCTGAGCCCCGCCCTGCAGGCCGAGGCCGAGCGGCAGGTCGCCAAACGGGAGCGGTCCGCCGTCGTCGTCCTGCGGCCCTCCACCGGCGAGATCCTGGCGGTGGCCAACGCCGGGCACGGCTTCGACACCGCCCTCCAGGGCTCCCTCGCGCCCGGCTCCACGATGAAGGTCATCACCTCCTCGCTGCTGATCGAGAAGAAGCTCGCGTCGGCGGACAAGCAGCACCCGTGCCCGAAGACGTTCACCTACGGCGGCTGGAAGTTCCACAACGACGACGACTTCGAGATCAAGGACGGCACGTTCAAGGCCAGCTTCGCCCGCTCCTGCAACACCGCCTTCATCAGCCAGGCGGGCAAGCTGAAGAACGACGACCTGACCCGCCAGGCCCAGGAGGTGTTCGGGCTGTCGCGGGACAACTGGTCGATCGGGGTGCCGTCCTTCGACGGCGCGGTGCCGGTGCAGTCGGCGGCCCAGATGGCGGCCTCGCTCATCGGGCAGGGCGGAGTGCGGATGAACCCGCTGAACATGGCGTCGGTGGCGGCCACGGTGAAGTCCGGGACCTTCCACCAGCCGTACCTGGTCTCGCCGTCGGTGGACCACCGCAAGCTCGCCACCGCCTCGCGCACCCTGTCCGCGGACACGCTCGCCCAGCTGCGCGAGCTGATGCGGTACACCGCCCAGTCCGGCACGGCCGCCGAGGCGATGGCCGGGCTCGGCCCGGACTACGGCGCGAAGACCGGCTCCGCCGAGGTGGACGGGCAGAAGAAGCCCAACGGCTGGTTCACCGCCTACCGCGGCGACCTCGCCGCGGCCGGCGTCGTCCAGGCCGGCGGCCACGGCGGCGACACGGCGGGCCCGATCGTGGCGGCCCTGCTGAAGAAGGGCTGACCCTCCGGGACCCCGCCCCGGAGCCCGCGGAGCGGGCCGACCACCATCGGCCCGCCCGGGCCGTCACCCGCGCGCCGCCACCGGCCCGCCCGGGCCGCTACCGGGCTGCTTCCCCGCCGCTACCGGTGCGCCACCGCCGGCGTCTCCGCCGCCGTGTACGTCCGCCGCAGGAACCGCGTCAGCGTCCTCGTCTCGAACTGCACCACCGACACGCCCCGCGCGGAGTGGAACTCGACCACCGCCTGGACCCGGCCGCACGGCCACACCCGCACCTCGCCGGTGCCGGCGGGGGCCCGCAGCCCCTGTTCGAGCAGCGAGCGGGAGAACGTCCACTCGTGCCGGTCGGGCAGCCTGACCTGGACCGACCGGGGCTCGTCGGGGTCGTAGCGCAGGACGACCGGTACGGCGCCGGGATCCTCCCGCAGATCGTCGTCGGTGACTATGTGGGCTCGTGCGTACTGTTCGACTACCGACATCGGACGACCCCTTACGCTCTGTGACCCCCACGAAAGCTGCCTGTCCTCTTCCATCCCCGTTCTCTCCAATGTCGCACATTTCCCGGAGAGCGCTTCCCGAACCATCGGCAGCTCATGGAGCGCGTACCCACAGCTCGCCGGGGCACTCCGCCGCGGTTCACGAGGTCCTCGCTCTTGCAACCGGTTCGCAACTGCCCGCTATCCTCGAACGGTGCATGTGCCTGACGGATTCATCAACGCCCCCACCTCCGCCGCCGCCGGTGTGGTAGCCGCCGGCGCCCTAGCCGTGAGCCTGCGCGGCGCCCGCCGGGAACTCGACGAGCGGACCGCGCCCCTGGCCGGTCTGGTCGCCGCGTTCATCTTCGCGGTGCAGATGCTCAACTTCCCCGTCGCGGCCGGCACCAGCGGCCACCTCCTCGGCGGCGCCCTCGCGGCGATACTCGTGGGCCCCTACACCGGGGTCCTGTGCGTGTCCGTGGTCCTGCTGATGCAGGGCATCCTCTTCGCCGACGGCGGCCTGACCGCGCTCGGCGTCAACATCACCGACATGGCGATCACGACGACCGTCGTCGCGTACGCCGTCTTCCGCGGCCTGGTGAAGGTGCTGCCGCGCCGCCGCCGCTCGGTGACCGTCGCCTCGTTCGCCGCCGCGCTGCTCTCGGTCCCGGCCGCCGCGGTGGTCTTCACGCTGATCTACGCGATCGGCGGCACCACCGACGTGTCCATCGGCAAGGTCGCCACCGCCATGATCGGCGTGCACGTCCTCATCGGCATCGGCGAGGCCGCGATCACCGCGCTCACCGTCGGCGCCGTCATCGCCGTACGCCCCGACCTGGTGTACGGCGCGCGCGGCCTGGAGCAACGCCTCAAGCTGCGGGTGAACGGCGAACTGGTCGACGCGCCCGCCGCCGAACCGGCCCCGGCGCCCGTTCCCGCCGCCGCCCGCTCCTCCCACCGCAAGCTGTGGATCACCGGCCTGGTCGCCTCCCTGATCCTCGCCGGCTTCGTCAGCTTCTACGCCTCCGCCAGCCCCGACGGCCTGGAGAAGGTCGCCCACGACCAGGGCATCGACCAGAAGGAGAAGCCGCACGCCAACGCGGACTCGCCGCTCGCCGACTACGGCGTGAAGGACATCTCCGACGCCCGGCTCTCCGGCGGCCTCGCGGGCGTGATCGGCGTCGGCGTCACCGTCGTCGTCGGCAGCACCGTCTTCTGGGTCGTGCGCCGGCGCCGTACGGACTCCGACGCCCCCGGGTCATCCGTCTCGCAGGCCGCCTGAGATGGGAGCCGGGCACGCCCATCGGCTGTACCGGCACGGGCACTCGCCCGTGCACAGGCTGCCGGCGCACACCAAGCTGGCCGCCGCCTTCGCCTTCGTCGTGGTCGTGGTGTCCACCCCGCGCGAGGCGATGTGGGCGTTCGCCCTGTACGCCGTGCTGCTGGCCGCCGTCGCCGCGGCGGCCCGGGTGCCGGCCGGCTTCCTGCTCAAGCGGCTGCTGATCGAGGTGCCGTTCGTCGCGTTCGCGGTGCTCATGCCGTTCGTCGCCGAGGGCGAGCGGGTGCACGTCCTCGGGCTGTCGCTGAGCGTGAACGGCCTGTGGGGCGCCTGGAACGTGCTCGCCAAGGGCACCCTCGGCGTCGCCGCGTCCGTGCTGCTGGCCGCCACCACCGAACTGCGCGAGCTGCTGCTCGGCCTGCAACGGCTCAAACTGCCCCCGCTGCTGGTGCAGATCGCCTCCTTCATGATCCGCTACGGCGACGTCATCACCGACGAGATGCGGCGCATGCGAATCGCCCGCGAGTCCCGCGGCTTCGAGGCGCGCGGGGTGCGCCACTGGGGGGTGCTCGCCAAATCGGCGGGCGCGCTGTTCATCCGCTCCTACGAGCGCGGCGAGCGGGTCCACCTGGCCATGGTCAGCCGCGGCTACGCCGGTTCGATGCCGGTCATCGACGAGGTGACCGCCTCCCGGGCCCAGTGGTCGTACGCACTGGCCCTCCCCTGTGCCGCGCTCGTCGTCTGTCTGCTGGGATGGACCCTGTGACTGCTTCTCTGGAGGTCTCCGGCCTCGCCTTCGCCTACCCCGACGGACACCAGGCCCTCTTCGGCGTGGACTTCGCGATCGAGCGCGGTGAGCGGGTGGCGCTGCTCGGCCCGAACGGCGCCGGCAAGACCACCCTCGTACTGCATCTGAACGGCATCCTCGGCGGCGGCGCCGGCACGGTGACGGTGGCCGGGCTGCCGGTCGGCAAGCGGCACATGGCCGAGATCCGGCAGAAGGTCGGCATCGTCTTCCAGGACCCCGACGACCAGCTGTTCATGCCGACCGTGCGCGAGGACGTGGCGTTCGGACCGGCGGCGGCCGGGCTGAAGGGCGCGGAGCTGGAGGCGCGGGTGCGCACCGCCCTGGAGCGGGTGGGCATGGCCGAGTTCGCCGACCGCCCGCCGCACCACCTCTCCTTCGGCCAGCGCCGCCGGGTGGCGGTGGCGACCGTCCTCGCCATGGAGCCGGAGATCCTGGTCCTGGACGAGCCCTCGTCCAACCTGGACCCGGCCTCCCGCCGCGAACTGGCCGACATCCTGCGCTCGTTGGACGTGACCGTGCTGATGGTCACGCACGACCTGCCGTACGCGCTCGAACTATGCCCGCGCGCGCTGATCCTCAGCGACGGAGTGATCGCCGCGGACGGCCCGACCGGCGAACTCCTCTCCGACGACGCCCTGATGCGCGCCCACCGCCTGGAGCTGCCGTTCGGCTTCGACCCGCGCTCGGTGACGGCCCGCACCTGAGCCCGGCCGTCCTGCCCGCCCCCGAGGAATCGCAGGCGGCGCGCCCGTGTTCCACTCACTGTCGCAGGCGGACGGCGGCTGCGGGTGACGAGTGGTGAACGACGGGAGCAGGGACGTGGGCACGAACGTGGACGTGCACGGCACGGTGGCCGAGGGCTTCGAGCCGGTCGGGGAAGCGTTCGCGGAGAACTTCGCCGCCCGGGGCGAGCGCGGCGCGGCGGTCGCCGTCTACCGCGACGGGCGCCGGGTCGTGGACCTGTGGGCCGGGACGCGCGACGTGGACGGCGCCGACGGCTCGCCGCGCTGGGAGCGGGACACCGCGCAGATCGTGCGCTCCGCCACCAAGGGCGTCGCCGCCGCCGTGCTCCTGCTGCTGCACCAGCGCGGCGAACTGGACCTGGACGCGCCGGTGGGCGCGTACTGGCCCGAGTACAAGGCGGCCGGCAAGGAGCGGACGCTGGTGTGGCACCTGCTCGCCCACCGGGCGGGCGTCCCCGCGCTCGACGTGCCGCTCACCCCCGCCGAGGCCGCCGATCCGGCGCTCGGCGCGCGGGCGGTGGCCGCGCAGGCGCCGGCCTGGGAGCCGGGCACGGACCACGGCTACCACGCCCAGACCTACAGCTGGCTGACGGACGGCCTGGTCCGGCGGGTGACCGGGCGGAGCATCGGCGAGTGGATCGCGGCGGAGGTGGCCGGGCCGCTCGGCGCGGACCTGTGGGTCGGACTGCCCGACAGCGAGCGCGCCCGGGTCGGACGGGTGGGCCGCGTGGAACCCCCGGCGTCGGAGAACGGCGGCCTGCGGACCCGGCCCAAGCGCGCGGTCGCCGAGGCGTACGCGGACCCGGACTCCCTCACCAGCCGCTCCTTCGGCGCGATCACCCCGCACGCCGACGAGAACGACCCGGCGTACCGGGCGGCCGTGCTGCCCGCCTCCAACGGCATCGCCACCGCCGACGGCCTGGCCCGCTTCTACGCCGCCCTGATCGGCGAAGTGGACGGCGGGATACGCCTGTTCACGCCCGAGACGCTGGAGCGGGCGCGCACGGAGGCCTCGGCGGGGCCGGACCGCGTCCTCGTCGTCCCCACCCGCTTCGGCCTCGGCTACATGCTGCACGGCGGCGCCTCGCCGCTGCTGGCCCCGGGCTCCTTCGGCCACCCCGGCCGCGGCGGCGCCCTCGGCTTCGCCGACCCGGAGTCGGGCATCGCCTTCGGCTATGTCACCAACGGCTTCCGCACCAACGTGACGGCGGACCCGAGGGCACAGGCGCTGGTCCGGGCGGTACGGACCGCGACGACGGCCTAGCGACGACGACGGCTCAGCGGCCCACGGGGCACACGGCTCCCCGGTCGCCCGCCGCGGCCCACCGCGGTCCGTCCGGCACCTGCGGATCGGCCGGTCACATGTGGATCGCCTGGGAGGTGCGGCCCGAGGCCTCGTCGATCTCGCCGTGCGCCTTGGTGAGCAGCTGCTCGGCGAGTTCGTTGAGGGCGCGGGCGCCGGCGATCTCCTCGCCGATCCTCGGCTGGTTGGAGTCGGTGCGGTGGCGGCTGGCCCTGCCGTGCGCGCGGACCGCGCTGCCGTCGGGCAGACGGACCATCGCCGCGGCTTTGGTGTGCTGGTCGTCCTCCTTGAACTCCAGCTCCACGTGCCAGCCCACTGCGGTCTTCATCGTGTCCATCGCCATGTCCATCACCTCCGGAACACCTGCTTCCAGGGTGCTCCTTTCCGCACCGCCGCGCAGCATCAGAGGCCTGCCCGGCGGGCGGCGTGGGCTCCCGCATTGTCGGCAGGCGTGCTCACCCGCGGCTGAACGCAGGGGAGGTGCCCCCACGGCGGCGGCCTGCGGTGTCACGCGGTGCGTTCGCGCACGTCCGCGAGGGTGGCGCCGGCGTGGGCGACGAGGTCCCTGGGTGCGATCGGGAAGACGGTGTACGGCGTTCCGGCCGCCGCCCACACGATGTCGTGCGCGAGCAGGGACCGGTCGGCGAGGACGCGGGTCCGGGTCCGGTGCCCGAAGGGCGGCACGCCGCCGATGGCGTACCCGGTGGTCTCCCGGACGACGTCGGCCCTGGCCCGGGTGACCTTCCCGGCCCCGAGTTCCTCCCGCACCCGCTCGACGTCCACTCGCGAGGCCCCGTCCATGAGGACGAGGACGGGTTCCTGGTCGGCGGCGAAGATCAGCGACTTGCAGATCTGGCTCAGCTCGCAGCCGACGGCCGCGGCGGCCTCGGCGGCGGTCCGGGTCGCCTCCGGGAACCGCCGGGTCCGCGCGAGCAGATCGTCGAGCCCGAGCCCCCGGAGGGCCTCGGCGAAACGGGGGTGCGCTCCGGACCCCCCGGCGTCGGTGTCGGCCTCGGTCGTCATACGGGCACGGTACGTCATCGGCGGGGGCGCGCTCGCGCGGTTTTCCCCGGCGGTCGCCCGCCGCCGGGTCGCGGGGCGGGTGAGCGGCCTGGGGCGTTGCGGCTGCGGCGCGTCCGGCCCCGTGCACGGCCGAACGGCCGGTGAGGGACCCGTGCGGGTCCTCACCGGCCGTTCGGCGCGGGCGGGAAAGCGGGCGGGAAAGGGGATCAGGCGTGGACCAGTTCGCGGTCCTCGTCGGCGTCGGCGTCCTTCTCGCGCAGGCCCTCGCCCTCCACGTCGACGTTGGGCAGGGCGCGGTCCAGCCAGGCCGGCAGCCACCAGGCGCGGCGGCCGAGCAGGGCCAGGACCGCCGGGACGATGGCCATACGGACGACGAACGCGTCGAAGAAGACCGCGATCGCCAGGCCGAAGCCGATCATCTTGATCATCGACTCGCTGGAGCCGATGAAGCCGGAGAAGACGGCGATCATGATGACCGCGGCGGCCGTCACGACCCGCGCGCCGTGCCGGAAGCCGGTCACGACCGCTTGGGTCGGCTTCTCGCCGTGGACGTACGCCTCGCGCATCCGGGTCACGAGGAACACCTCGTAGTCCATCGCGAGGCCGAAGACCACGCCCACCATGAAGATCGGCATCATCGACATGACCGGCCCGGTCTGCTCGACGCCCATCAGGCCGGACAGCCAGCCCCACTGGAAGACCGCGACCACGGCGCCGAGCGCGGCCAGCACCGACAGCAGGAAGCCGAGGGCCGCCTTCAGCGGGACCAGGATCGAGCGGAAGACCACGATCAGGAGCAGGAAGGCGAGGCCGACGACCAGCGCCAGATACGGGACCAGGGCGTCGTTCAGCTTCTGCGAGACGTCGATGTTCATGGCCGTGGAGCCGGTGACCAGGATCTCGGCGTCCGTCTTGGCCTTGATGCCGTCGCCCGCGCCGCGGATGGCGTGGACCAGGTCCTCGGTGGTGGTGGAGGACGGCTTGGAGTTCGGGACGACGGTGATCGTCGCGGTGTCGCCGGCCTTGTTGGGCTGCGGCGGGGTGACGGTGACGACGTCCTTGAGGCCCTTGATCTCGTCGCTCACCTCGGTGAAGGCGGTCTTCGGGCGGGCGCTGTCCTTGGCGTCGACGACGACCATCAGCGGGCCGTTGAAGCCGGGGCCGAAGCCCTCGGAGAGCAGGTCGTAGGCGCGGCGCTGGGTGGTGGAGACGGGCTGCGAGCCGTCGTCGGGCAGGCCCAGCTCCAGGGAGGCGGCCGGGACGGCGGCGGCGCCCAGGCCGACCACGCCGAGCAGCAGCACGGCGACGGGCCGGCGGACCACGAAGCTCGCCCAGCGGGTGCCCATGTTGGGGCGGGCCGGCTTCTTGGCGGCGCGGCCGCCGCCGAGCAGCTTGCTCTTCTCGCCGGCCGGCTTGACCCGGCGGCCGGCGTAGCCGAGCAGCGCGGGGATCATGGTGAGGGCGATGAGGACGGCGATGACGACCGTGCCGGCCGCCGCGATGCCCATCTTCGTCAGCATCGGGATGTTGACGACGGACAGGCCGACCAGGGCGATGACGACGGTGAGACCGGCGAAGACCACCGCGGAGCCGGCGGTGCCGACGGCGCGCCCGGCCGCGTCCTCGCGGGTGCGGCCCTCGGCCAGTTCGGCGCGGTAGCGGGAGACGATGAACAGCGCGTAGTCGATGCCGACCGCGAGGCCGATCATCGAGGCCAGGGTGGAGGTGGTGGTGCCCAGGTCGAGGGCGCTGGCCAGGGCGGTCACCGTGGAGACGCCGATGCCGACGCCGATGATGGCGGTCAGCAGCGGCAGCCCGGCCGCCAGCAGCGAGCCGAAGGTGATGACGAGGACGACGGCCGCGATGGCGATGCCGATGATCTCGGTGGCGCCGGTCTCGGGCGCGGCGTTGAGCGCGTCACCGCCGATCTCCACCGTGAGCCCGGCCTTGCGCGCGTCGTCCGCGGCGTCCTCCAGCGCGGTGCGGGAGGAGTCCTCCAGCTCCATGCCGGAGACCTTGTACTTCACCGACGCGTACGCGATCGTGCCGTCCTTGCTGACGGCGTGACCGGTGTAGGGGTCGGCGACAGAGGCCACCTCGGAACCGCCGGCCAGCTCCTTGACCGTCTTGTTCACGGTCGCCTTGTTGCCGGCGTCGGTCATCTTCTCGCCCGCCGGCGCCTTGAACACCACGCGTGCGGTCGCGCCGTCGGCGCTCGCGCCCGGGAAGCGCTGTTCCAGCAGGTCGAAGGCCTTCTGCGCCTCGGTGCCGGGAATGGAGAAGGACGTGTTGCCCGCGGCGGGCGCGGAGGCCGCGCCGACGCCGGCGAGCGTCAGCAGCGCCACCCAGATCAGGGCGACGAAGTGCCGTCGCCTGAAGGCGAGGCGGCCTAGTTTGTACAGGAACGTGGCCACTGGGGCGTACTCCCGGTCAGGTCGTTGGGTGGAACTGGGCAGGGGGGATCAGCCCGACGACGTGAGCGGTGACGTCAGAAGGTGGGCTTGCTGGGGAGAGGTGTCAGGAGGTGGGTGCGCCGAGGGCGGGGAGGACCACGGCGTCGATGTACGAACGGAGGAAGTCCTGGGTGGGCGGCTGATCCTCCATCAGCGCGCGGACGACGAACCCGCCGGCCATCATGTGCACCACGAAGTCGAGGGCCGGACAGTCCGCCCGGACCTCGCCCCGGTCGACGGCGCGCCGCACCAGACGGTTGAAGGCGGCCGTCTCGGGCTCGATGAGCTGTTCCCGGAAGGCCTGCCGGAGATCGGGGTTGTTGTGCATCGCCATGGCCAGGCCCCGCATCAGCGCGGAGTTCTGCTCCATGGTGCAGTCGTCCTCCCGGGCGACCAGGGCGTGCAGATCGCCGCGGAGCGATCCGGTGTCGGTGCCGTCGAACGAACTGGGCTTGTCGTGCCGGACGGCTCTGACCACCAGTTCGGCCTTGCCGCCCCACTGGCGGTAGAGCGTGGCCTTGCTGGACCGGGTGCGGGCGGCGACGGCGTCCATGGTGAGGGCGTCGTAGCCGACCTCGCGGAGCAGGTCGAGCACGGCCGCGTACAGCTCGGCCTCGCGCTCGGGCGTGAGCCGGCTCCGACGCGTGGTCGCCACCTCGGTCATCCCGCCCGCCCTTCCTGTCCGCTCCGGCCGCGCCGGACGATGCTGTTTCGTACGTCACGAATGTAGCGCACGCCGCGAGCGAAACGAAACAGTTTCGTACGTGGGTTGGGTCACGTCTGTCGGATCGGGATAAGGAGGGCGGGGGCGGCGGGGCGCGGCGGGCGCCGCCGGGCTCGGGGGCGGTATCCGGGAGGGCGGGGTGAGCCGAGGAGGGGGCGGCATCCGGGCCGGCACGAGTTGCTGCGCTCCCTCGCCGGGCGAAGCATGGATTGGTGAGTTATCTGCGCCTGCCGCACCTCAGCGGCGACCTGTTGTGCTTCGTGGCCGAGGACGACCTGTGGCTGGCCCCGCTGGACGGAGCGGACCGGGCCTGGCGGCTCACCGTGGACCGCACCAAGACCGGCCACCCCCGCTTCTCCCCCGACGGCCGCCACATCGCGTACACCACCTGGCGCAGCCTCGCGCCGGAGATCCACCTGGTGCCGGTGGACGGCGGGCCGGGCCGGCAGCTGACGTACTGGGGCAGCTCCGACACCCGAGTGTGCGGCTGGTCGCCGCCCGACGAGATCGGCAACACCGAGATCCTCGCCGTCACCTCGCAGGGCGAGCCGTTCTCGTACTTCACCTGGGCCTACAAGGTCGCCACCGACGGCTCCCCCGGCCGCAAACTGCCCTGGGGCCCAGTCTCCGACCTCCAGGCAGCCGACGTGGACGGCGAGCGCAAGAGCCTGCTGCTGACCGGCACCCCGCCGCACGAGCCCGCCTCCTGGAAGCGCTACCGGGGCGGCGCGACGGGCCGGCTGTGGCTGCACGGGCAGCGGCTGCTGCCCGACCTCGGCGGCCATCTGGCCTGCCCCATGTTCGTCGGCGGCCGGATCGCCTTCCTCTCCGACCACGAGGGCGTGGGCAACCTCTACTCGTGCGCCTGTGACGGCTCCGACCTGCGCCGGCACACCGACCACGACGCCTTCTACGCCCGGCACGCGGCGAGCGACGGCAGCCGGGTGGTGTACCAGTGCGCGGGCGAACTGTGGCTGGTGGACGACCTGTCCGCGGACTCCGAGCCGCGCAGGCTCGAGGTACGGCTGAGCGGGCCGCGGGCGGGGCGGCGCCCCTATCCGGTGCCGGCCGCGCAGCACGTGGACGGCATCTCCGTCGACGAGACGGGCCGGGCCAGCGCGGTCGTCGTCCGCGGCTCGCTGTACTGGCTGACGCACCGCGACGGGCCGGCGCGCACGATCAGCGACACGCCCGGCGTACGGGTGCGGCTGCCGGAGATGCTCGGGGCGAGCGGGCGGATCGCCTACGTCACCGACGCCGACGGAGAGGACGCCGTCGAGATCGCCGACCTGCCGCGCGCCACCGGCTCCCACCCGCCCCGCCGGCTCGCCTCCGGGGAACTCGGCCGCGTCCTGGAGATGGTCTCCGACCCGGACGGCGAACGCCTGGCCGTCGCCGCCCACGACGGCCGCCTCCTCCTGGTCGACGTCTCGGAGGAAAGGGAAGACGCCGGCGGCCTGGGGGACCTCCTCCGGGCGGGGGAGGCCGGGGAGGGGGCCGGTGGGGGCGATGCCTCGGGCGGGGGTGACATGTCCGGTGGGGGTGCGGGGAGTGGCGGGGCTGATGCCTCCGGCGAAGCCGATACCTCCACGCCTTCCGGCGGAGCCGACACCTCTGACACCCCGGGCGGAGCCCAAGCCCCCGGCGAAGCCCAGGCCCCCCGCGAGGCCGACACGCCCGCATCTCCCGGCGAAGCCGAAGCGTCGGAGGCCCCCGGCGGAGCCAACACCCCCGCAGCCCGCGGCGAAGCCGATACCTCCACACCTTCCGGCAAAGCCAACACCCCAGACGGAGCCCAGACCCCCGGCGAAGCCAACACCCCAAACACCCCGGACGGAGCCCAGACCCCCGGCGAAGCCGACACCCCTGACACCCCCGGCGGAGCCAGCGCCCCCGGCGGAGCCGTTCCCCCCTCCGCACCCCCCGGAGGGCTCGTCACCGAGTTGGTGCGGTCGGGGAACGGGCCCGTGCGGGATCTGGCGTTCTCGCCGGACGGGGCCTGGGTCACCTGGTCGCACCCCGGCATCGGCCGCTCGCTGCGGCAGATCAAGATGGCCCGTATCAAGGACCGTACGGTCATCGACGTCACCGACGGCCGCTTCGAGGACGAGAACCCCGTCTTCACCCGCGACGGCCGCTACCTCGCCTTCCTCTCCTGGCGCGGCTTCGACCCGGTGTACGACGTGCATACCGGCGACCTGTCCTTCCCGCTCGGCTGCAAGCCCTACCTCGTCCCCCTCTCCTCCGCGACCCCCTCCCCCTTCGCCCTGACCCCCGAGGGCCGCCCCGCGGCCGGCGGTCTCGACCCGGTGGAGGACGAGGAGACCGGCGAGCCGGGCGCGGTGATGGTGGAGGTGGAGGGGCTGGAGAGCCGGGTGACGCCGTTCCCGGTCACCGCCTCCAAGTACTCCGCGCTGCACCCCGTGGCCGGCGGCGGCCTGGTCTGGCTGCGCTGGCCCATCTCCGGCGCGCTGGGCGAGACGTTCGCCAACCCCAACGACATGACCGGCCGCCCCACGCTGGAGTACTTCCACATCAGCAAGGCGAAGAAGTCCGAACTCGTCGCCCACCTCGACTGGTTCACGGTCAGCGGCGACGGCACCCGGCTGGTCGTCGTGGACGAGGGCGACCTGCGCGCGGTCCCCTCCACCGAGCTGGGCGACAGCGACACCACGACCTGGATCGACACCCGCCGCATCCTGCACACCGTCGATCCGCCCGCCGAGTGGCGGCAGGCGTACGAGGAGGCGGGCCGGATCGTCCGGGACTACTTCTGGGACCCGGGGATGTGCGGCATCGACTGGAACGGCGTGCTCGCGCAGTACCGCCCGCTGGTCGAACGCGTCGCCTCCCCCGACGAGTTCGCCGACCTGCTGCGCGAGGTCCTCGGCGAACTCGGCACCTCGCACGCCTACGTGGCCGCCGCCCGCCGCAACGAGGGCCCGCCGCACTACCAGCGCTGGCAGGGCCTGCTCGGCGCCGACCTGGTGCGCCGCGACGCCGGCTGGGTGGTCAAGCGCATCCTGCCCGGCGACTCCTCCGACTCCCGCGCCCGCTCCCCGCTGGCCGGCGCCGGCATCCGCGACGGCGCGGTGCTGACCCACGTGGACGGCCGCCCGGTGGACCCGGTGACGGGACCGTTCCCGCTGCTGGCCGGGGCCGGCGCCACGACGGTGGAGCTGACGTTCACGACGGCGGAGGGCGAGGGTCCTTCCCGCCGGGTCGCGATCGTCCCGCTGGTCGACGACCGGCCGCTGCGCTACCAGGACTGGGTGTCCAAACGCCGTGCGGTGACCCGGGAGTTGAGCGACGGCCGGTGCGGCTACCTGCACATCCCGGACCTCGGCGGCTCGGGCTGGGCGCAGTTCAACCGGGACGTGCGCATGGAGATGTCCCGCCCGGCGCTGATCGTGGACGTGCGCGGCAACGCGGGCGGCCACATCAGCGAGCTGGTCATCGAGAAGCTGACCCGCACGATCCTCGGCTGGGACCTGACCCGCGACGCCGAGCCGGTGTCGTACGCCTCGAACGCGCCGCGCGGGCCCATCGTCGCCCTCGCCGACGAGGCGACCTCGTCCGACGGCGACATGATCACGGCGGCGATCAAGCTGCTGAAGCTCGGTCCGGTGGTCGGCCAGCGCACCTGGGGCGGCGTGGTCGGGATGACCGGCCGGCACCGGCTCGGCGACGGCACGGTGATCACGGTGCCGATGAACGCGGCGTGGTTCGACGCGTACGGCTGGTCCGTCGAGAACCACGGCGTGGCCCCCGACGTGGAGAGCCTGCGCACCCCGCTGGACTGGGCCGAGGGCCGCCACCGCGAGATGGACGACGCGATCGAACTGGCCCTGGACCTCCTGTCGTCCAACCCCCCGGCCACCCCGCCCACCTACGCCGACACCCCGGACCTGGCCCGCCCCCACCTCCCCCCGCGCCCCGACCCCGAGTCCGAGTGAACTACTCAGTACGGCAAAACGCGGGGCATCCAAGGGAACTTGGATGCCCCGCGCCGTCCCGGCCAGGCCGAGCAGAGGAGGAGGGCCGCTTAGCGGTCGAAGTCCTCACCGATGCGCTCGTCCAGCTCGTCGTGCGCGTCACCGACACCCTGACGCGCCCGCTCGCCCTGCTGCGACGCCCGCTGACCGGCCTTCTGGCGGGCCTCGCCGGCCCGCTCACGGCCCTGCTGCTGACCCTGCTGGCCCTGCTGCCGGCCCTGGCGGGCCTTCTGCTGCGCCTGCTCGGCCTGGTCCTGGATCTTGTCCTTCATGCCCATGCTGTTTCACTCCCGTGTGGGTGAGTCGATCCCCAAGTGGGTGAGGGGATCGGGCTCGACCAGATTCACACGCGCGGTGACCCTCCGCATGTCGATCAACGACGCTGTGTGACCGCCGTACTGCGCTCCTGCTCGTCGGCCGCGCCGCCCGCCCCGACGAGCCCGATCCGCATCCCGCTCAGCCGGTCCGCGAACCGCCGCATCTCCCGCTGCCCCACGGTCCCGATGACGGCCGGCAGATACCCGCGCACGCTCTGCATCCCGCGCAGCCACCACTGCCCGTACACATGGCTGGAGCGCCGCTCGATGCCGTCCACGATCCGGTCCACGGCGGGACCGAGCGGGTAGGTCTTGTTGGACGGCCACGGCAGCCGCTGCCGCAACTCCCGCATCACGTCGTCCTGGTCGGCCCCGCGCACCATGTCGGTGTCGGTCCAGGACAGATACGCGACGCCCACCCGCACGCCCTGATAACCGACTTCGGCGCGCAGGCTGTGCGCGTACGCCTCCACGCCGGACTTGGAGGCGCAGTACGCCGACATCATCGGCGCCGGGGTCATCGCGGCGAGCGAGGCGACCTGGAGCAGATAGCCGCGGCTCTCGGTGAGCGCGGGCAGGAACGCCCGGCCGGTGACCGCCGAGCCGATCAGGTTGACCTCGATCACCCGCCGCCAGGCCTGCGGGTCGGACTCGACGAACGGACCGCCGGTCGCCACACCGGCGTTGGCGACGACGACGTCCACCCGCCCGAAGCGTTCCTTGACCTCCGTCGCGACCCGGGCCATCGCCTCGTGGTCGGTGACGTCGGCGTGCCAGTGGGCGCTCTCGGTGTGCAGCCGCTCGGAGACCTGCTTGAGCGCGTCCGGCTCCAGTCCGACCAGCGCCACCTTGACGCCCCGCGCGGACAGTTTGCGCGCGAGCAGTTCGCCGACGCCCCGCGCGGCGCCCGTGACGACCGCGACCTGCCCCTCCAGGCTGACCCTGCTCATGCGCCCTCTCCGATCCGTGCGTCGTCGATCCGTACGTCGTCGATCCGTGCGTCGTCGTTGTCGTTGTCCTTGCCGCCGCCGTCGCCGTTCGCGCGGTCCGCGCCGCGGGGGCCGGCGTACTCGGTGACCAGCTCGCGGATCTTCGCGGTGATCGCCTCCGGCGCCTCCATCGGCGTCATGTGGCCGAGGCCGGGCAGTTCGGTCAGGCCGACGCACTGCGGCAGCGCGGCGGCCAGCGCGCGGGCGTGCACCGGCGGGGTGAGCCGGTCGGCGGTGCCCACGACCACCGCGGCCGGCACCCGCAACCGCCGTACGCCGTGGTCGAGATCGAGCGCGTCGAGCACCTGCGACCAGGCGTGGCGCACGCGGCGCGGGCAGGCGTGCACGATCCGCGCGCACGCCTCGACCGCCTGCGGCGCCGTGCGGGCGCCCATCGTGGCGTACTTGAGGATGCGCTGGGCGAGCGGTGTGACGGGGCCGAGGGGCGCCCGGGAGCCGAGGACGCGCCGGGTCAGCGCGGTGCGCAGCCGGCCGGCCCGGATCGGCACGACGGTCGACTCGGCGACCAGCCGGGACGCGCCCGTGCTGCACAGCAGGACGGCCGCGGCGTGCTCCTGGAGGCCGGGCCGGTCGGCGGCGGCGATGATCGTCATGCCGCCCATCGAGTGGCCGGCGAGCACCGCCTTCTCGCCGGGGGCGAGGGTGGCGGCGAGCACGGCTTCGAGGTCGTCGGCGAGCGCGTCGGTGGTGCACGCCGGGTTCGCCGGGCTGCGGCCGTGGCCGCGCTGGTCGTAGGCGATGACGCGGTGGTCGACGGCCAGGTCCCGCAGTTGCGCGGCCCAGAAGGCGGTCGAGCAGGTCCAGCCGTGGGCGAGGACGACGGCGGGGGCGCCCTCGGGGCCGTGCACCTCGACGTGCAGCCGGGCGCCGTCGGCGGAGACGGCGGTGAGTTCGCGGGCGGCGGCGGGCGGGACGTAGGGGCCGGCGGCGAGGGCGGCGGGGCGGCTCACGCGCCCACCTCCACCTGCGGACCGGCGTCCTCGCTCACCGCGGCGCCCGAACCACCCTGTACTACGGCGGTTTTGGCGGCCGTGGCGCGGACGACCTCGTACTCGGCGAGGTCCACCCGGCGGGTCTCGCGGCGGAACTCGGTCGTCGTGCCGGGCCAGATGGTGGTGTTGCGGCCGCTCGGGTCGAGGTACCAGCTGGTGCAGCCGCCGGTGTTCCACACCGTGCGCCGCATGCGCTCCTGGACCTTGCGGTTCCAGGCGTTGACGGCGCTCGGCCGGGCGTCGAGGGCGACCCGGCCGCCGAGGACGTCCAACTGCCGCAGGTAGTCGGCCATGTAGTTCAGCTGGGACTCGATCATGAGGATCATCGAGGAGTTGCCGAGGCCGGTGTTGGGGCCGATGATCGTCATCCAGTTCGGGAAGCCGGAGGCGGCGGCGCCGCGCAGTGCGGCCATGCCGTTCTTCCAGGTCTCCGCGAGGGTGCGGCCGTCCGCGCCGACGACCCGCTCCGAGATCGGCATGTCGGTGACGTGGAAGCCGGTGCCGAAGACGATCGCGTCGACCTCGGTCTCGGTGCCGTCGGCGGCGACGACGGTGGAGCCGCGGACCTCGCTCAGGCCGCTGGCCACGACGTCGACGTTGTCCTGCGCGAGCGCCGGGTAGTAGGCGTTGGAGAGCAGGATGCGCTTGCAGCCGATGCGGTAGTCGGGGGTGAGCTTGGCGCGCAGCGCCGGGTCCTTGATGGCGCGGGCGATGTTGCGCTTGGCCAACTGCTCGACGAAGCCCAGTTCGTTGGGGTGCTTGGTGAACGCCTGGACCTGCAACTCCCGGATGCCCCACAGCAGTCCGCGGCGCAGCCGGGTGGTCACCGGCAGCGCGCGGTGCACGGCGCGCTCCAGGCCGGTGACGGCCCGGTCCATGCGGGGCATCACCCAGGCCGGGGTGCGCTGGAAGAGGGTGAGGCGGGCGACCTCGGGCTGGATGGAGGGCACGATCTGGATGGCGGAGGCGCCGGTGCCGATCATGGCGACGCGCTTGCCGGCCAGGTCGTAGTCGTGGTCCCAGCGGGCGGAGTGGGAGACCTTGCCGGGGAAGGTGTCCAGGCCCGGGATGTCGGGGATCTTCGGGTCGGACAGCGGGCCGGTGGCGGAGACGACGACGTCGGCGGACCAGTCGCCGCCGGTGGTCTCGATGTCCCAGCGCAGCAGCTCCGTGTTCCAGGTCATCTTCTTCACCTCGGAGTTGAGGCGCAGATGCGGGCGGAGCCGGAAGGTGTCGGCGACGTGCTCCAGGTAGGCGCGGATGTGCTGCTGGCCGGAGAAGGTGCGCGGCCAGTCGGGGTTGGGCGCGAAGGAGAACGAGTACAGGTGCGAGGGCACGTCGCAGGCGCACCCCGGATAGCTGTTGTCGCGCCAGGTGCCGCCGACGCTGCCGGCCCGCTCCAGGACGACGAAGTCGGTGATGCCCTCGCGGCGCAGCCGCACGGCGGCGCCCAGACCGCCGAAGCCGGACCCGATCACCGCCACCCGCACATGCTTCTTCCCGTGCCCGTGCTCCTGCTCGGCCATTGAGCGCCCCTCCATGACTCGCCTGTAGCGACACGCATCCGGTGCGGTCCGCACCGGCCTTCCCGCGACTCTGCCAGTGAACACTGGCGCAATGGTGAGAGCGTAGAGGAGGTCCGTACCGATCGGTAGGGGTGCGCCAAGGAAAGTTACCGGCGATACAACATAGGCTGCCGGTGTGGCAGAAGACGCTGGACGAGACGACGGAGCGGGTGGCGGCGGCCCACGCGAGTACCGCATGGAGGAACTGGCCCGGCTGGCCGGCATCACCGTGCGCACCCTGCGCTTCTACCGCGAGCGCAAGCTGATCCCGCCGCCGCGCCGCGAGGGCCGCATCGCCTGGTACGACGACCACCACCTGGCCCGGCTGCGCACCATCTCGGCCCTGCTGGAGCGCGGCCACACCCTCAGCGGCATCGCCGAACTGGCCGAGGCCTTCGACCACGGCCGCGATGTGGGCGACCTGCTGGGCGTGGGCGCCCCCACCGAGGAGACCCCGGTCCGCCTCACCCCCGAGGAACTCGCCGACCACTTCGCGGGCGAGGTCACCGCGGAGAACCTGGCCGCCGCGATGGACCTCGGCTACCTCGGCACCGACGGCGACGAACTCGTCCACATCAGCCGCCGGCTGCTGGACGTCTCGGCCGCGCTGGTCCGCGAGGGCATCCCCCTCGCCGAGGTCCTGGCCGCCGGCCACCGCGTCCGCGAACACGCCGAGGCCCTGGCCGAACTCTTCACCGACCTGATCACCCGCCACGCCACCCAGGACGACCTCCACCGCCTGCGCCCCCTGGCGAAGAGCGTCGTGGACGCGGAACTCTCGATGGCCCTGGACCGGCGACTGCGCAAGGAGTGAGGGGGGCTCGGGCGGGCGTCCGGAATCAGGATGCCGACGTGGTAGTCGACCGTGGCCGCTGCCGCCGTCAATGCTTACGTCTTTACTTCGCGTTCATTCCGCACGCCGAGGGCTGTAAATTTTGAAAAAGCAGCGATTCGCTTCCCCGATCCTTCGATGGAAGTCGATAGCCGACAACATCCAGTCCCACTCGCTGAGATCCGCAGTGAGTCGCTTGGCCGCCTCCATCGTTCCCATCTGAAGGTAAAAAGCCGCAGCCTGACCGATTCTTCCTGTGCGCAGGATGTCCACCTCGCTTCGACAATTATGCAGATAACTCCTTCGGAAATCAGTGGACTCGATCAAGGTCAATGCACCGACATGCACCGCATGGTTGCACTCCAGGTACATGTGGCGAAGACTTTCGCTCTCAACAGCCTCCTCCAGGTCCCGGAAGGTGACATTCCTCCCTCCGCTCACCCTCACCGCCGGAGCAGCCCAGTTATTGTGCCCACGGAAGAGATACGTTCCCCACCGGCCAACCGCGACGTCTCTT
>NZ_JAIOAB010000078.1 GCF_019890635.1 Streptomyces sennicomposti | reverse complement strand
TAGAGCTGCATTCGATTCGTCAAGCGAGTCAGAGAAGAGCTCACTCCTCGAGAAGGCTTCAAGCCGGGAGGAGACAAAATATCGCTCCGCTAGCTCCCAGCCGTCATCTTCACTCTCCCTGCAAATGAGAAGCATCTTGACTGTGAGTTCGTAGAGAGTGCGGGCACGAGAGGCAGCGCCCTCACAGTACCCTTCCTGTAGGAGCAAAAGGATCTCTGACCCGATACGTACGCTACGTGCGTGCATCCCCAGAAGAAGCAACGCCTTCACATGTTTGCCACCCACCGTGTGATCGACGCCGAAGAAAGACGGGAATCGCTCACCCTCGGGACATCCATCCATCCAGCCACCGTATGCATGAACAAGCGAGCGATTGACAAATTCACCGGCAGCCAACGCCGATTCGAAGGCATAAAACGCCTCAGCGTAACGCTTAGCTATCCCCCTTCGGACCATGCGTGCACCACGACGCCGCCACTCGATCCGGGCCAGCGATTTTCGAGTCGACCACGTCGCCACATCAGGGAAAGCGGCGTCTGCTTGGTCCAAGCTCTCAAGCAGGAGATCGTATAAATCCGGCCGGGGAGCATCCGTTCCGGTTTTTTCACTTACTCTTTCGTTGTACCGGCGTGTCAGCTCGGCGAGCAGGATCGAATCGTCCGCGAGCACCTGTCACTCCCTTCGAAGACGAACAGATCAGGATGACAGGCGACACCTCAGGCATCAAGTTATTTACGCGAGAGGCGGCATGCCGCACGCCGGGCAGCCAAGCCGACCTCGTCAGAGGTCGTAGACGACCGTCACCGGGGCGTGGTCCGACCACCGTTCGGCGTGTGTGGCCGCGCGCTCCACGAACCCCTTGACCGCCTTGGCGGCCAGCCCCGGCGTGCTCACGTGGTAGTCGATGCGCCAGCCCGTGTCGTTGTCGAAGGCCCGCCCCCGGTACGACCACCAGCTGTACGGGCCCTCGACGTCCGGGTGGAGGGCGCGGACGACGTCGACGTAGCCGCCGGCCTCGGGGGTGAGGACCTGGGTCAGCCACTCCCGTTCCTCAGGCAGGAAGCCGGAGTTCTTCAGGTTGCCGCGCCAGTTCTTCAGGTCGGCCTGCTGGTGGGCGATGTTCCAGTCGCCGCAGACCAGGACCTCGCGGCCGTCGGCGGCGGCGCGCTCGCGCAGCTCCTTGAGGTAGGCGAGGAACTCGCCCATGAAGCGGACCTTCTCGTCCTGGCGTTCGGTGCCGACCTCGCCGGAGGGGAGGTAGAGGGAGGCAACCGTCACACCGGGCAGGTCGGCCTCGACGTACCGGCCGCTGCCGTCGAACTCCGTCGAGCCGAAGCCCACCCGGACGCGGTCGGGCTCGCGGCGGGTGTAGAGGGAGACGCCGGCGCGGCCCTTGGCGGCGGCGGGCGCGTGCGTGACGTGCCAGCCCTCGGGCGCGCGCACCTGCTCGGGCAGTTGCTGCGGCTCGGCCCGCACCTCCTGGAGGCACAGCACATCGGCGCCGGTCCGCGCGAGCCACTCCACAAAGCCCTTCTTCGCGGCGGCACGCAGCCCGTTCACATTGACGGAGGTCACAGTCAGCACCCGGGCACCCTACCGGCACACTGGAACGGGTCCCGCGAGGGACCGGCCCCGGCCCCCGTCACCGACTGCATTGATATACGGTACTCAACATGTTCATTCGCCCCGTTCCGTTCGACCACCCGGACGCCGTCAAGCTCAACGACGAGGTCCAGGCCGAGTACCACGTGCGCTACGGCGACGGCGGCGACGCCACCCACCTCGACCCGGCCGACTTCCGGCCGCCCAACGGGGTCTATCTCATCGCCTACGACGAGGACGGCGCCCCGGTCGCCACCGGCGGCTGGCGCAGCCAGGACAAGAACGACGAGGGCAACGAGGACGGCGACGCCGAGCTGAAGCGCATGTTCGTCGTGGCCTCCATGCGCGGCCGGGGACTGGCGCGCCGCATCCTGGCCGCCCTGGAGGACGACGCCCGCGAGGCCGGCCGCACCCGCATGGTCCTGGAGACCGGCACCAAGCAGCCCGAGGCCATCGCCCTGTACACCTCCAGCGGCTACGAGCCCTGCACCAAGTTCGGCTACTACCGCTTCCACGAGGAAAGCCTCTGCTACGCGAAGGCCCTGTAGCGCACAGCGGGACCCTCATTCACCGCTCTCCGTCGAGAACGGCTGTGCGGGGACCTGAGGGGATGTGCACCCCTGGCCCCCTCGATGCACTTCTTCGCCGTACAGGGGGCCCTGCAGGCCCTCAGACCGTTCCCCATGGACCGGCGGTGTCCGACTTGGGGATCCACAGCAGGGGTTGATTCTCTCGGCAGTAGTCAGCCGCATCGTCTTCCCACGGAAAGCGGCCTTCCCGGTCGGGCCAGAAGAGCTGCGCCATGGGCAGTGGTGAAACCTGGTAGAAGTCCAGCCCCGCGCCGAAGAAGTCGTGGCACCAGCTCTCGTGTACGGGCCGGATGACAGCGGGGCAATTGTCGTAGATGTCGCTCCGGCGCTGGTCAGGCAGGAGCGGAGGTCCGCTGCGCACGGCATCGCCCGCGTCATTGACCAGGGGCATCATGACGTCGACGTCCAGCCCGAAGATGCACACCTCCGGGCTGCGCAGCGTGTGCCACATGCCTATGGAGTAAGCCCACCCCGCTGGGGCTTCGCTGCCGGCGTGGACTCCCATCACATGCCAGCCGTAGTCCCTTGTACTGGCGGCCACAGCCCGGTCTCGGTGGTTCCACGCCGCTCCATTCGACGACTGCGTGCACAGGATGCACGGACACCCGGAGTTACCCATCCGGGGATGCTAGCGCCGCGGACGATCAAGCCCGTCACGTGGGCGTTTCCCCTGCACAGATGGCAGCCGGTTCCACAGCCGATCAACCCCCTCCACTCCGAGGCCGACGAAGGGCCGGTGGCGGCGTCGTGCACGACACGTCAAAGCCCCGGTCGGGAGATCCCGACCGGGGCTTTGAGCTGCGTGGACCTGAGGGGATTTGAACCCCTGGCCCCCTCGATGCGAACGAGGTGCGCTACCGGACTGCGCCACAGGCCCTTGCAACGAGTGAAACTCTAGCATCCTCAACCGGGTGGTTGGAAATCCGTTCCCGGGCTGGTCAGCGGTGGGGGTCGCGGGACGGGCGGCCGCCGGTGCCGGGGCGGCTACTCGTTGGCCGCGCGCGGCCGGTCGCCGTCCTCGTACTGGTCGAAGAGCGGGGTGCGGCCGCGCTCGCGGGAGCGGCGGGCCGAGGCGGCCCGGCGGGCGTCGGTGCGGCCGTCGTCGTCGGCGCGGTCCTCGTCCGGGGGCGACGGCTCCGCCGCCTCGGCCGCGGCCGGCTCCTGCTCGGGCACCGCGGCGGACGAGCGCGCCGAGCTCCAGGTGTCCGGTGCGCCGAGGTCCACGTCGGAGGTGGCCCGGGGTGCGACCGGTGCGGTGACGTAGGTCGGCAGCGGCACCGGCACCGGGTCCCAGCTGTCGCCGTGGCCGGGGCGCGGGCGGCGCTCGCGCTGCTGGTCCAGCCACTCCGCGTGGTCGGTCTGCTCGACCAGGGCGCGCCGGTCGGCGGCGAGGGCGGACAGCCCCGGGTCCGTCTCGGGCTCCGGGCCCGCCTCCGGCTCGTCCGCGTCCTCCTCCGCGGCGGCGCGGCGGCGCGGCTGGCGCCGGCTCTCCCGCAGCCGCTGCGCGGCGGCCTCGGCGCGGCGGCGGTCCATCTGATAGGCGAACCGGCGGCGTTCCTGGACGCGGAGGTAGGCGATGTACGCGCTGAGCAGCACGGCGGGTACGGCGGGCGCCCACAGGAAGGCGAGCCCGCCGACGGCGGCGACGATCGCGCCGAGGGTGAAGGCGAGGAAGAGGACGACGGTGGTGCGCCGGCGGCGGGCGAGAACCCGTGTGCGCCGGGCGCGTGCCGCCGCGGCCTCCGCGCCGGGCGCGCGCCGGGGCGCCGGGACGCGCTTGCGCGCGGGCGCGTCGGCCGACCCGTCCGCCGGGGCCGCGCCTCGATCCGCCTGCCCCGTCTCCGGCCCGACGGCCGCTCCGGCGGCCTGACCGGCATGCGATCCGGCGTCCGGCCCTCCGGTCTGTCCCGCGGTCTGCCGGGCGGTCCCGGCCCTGGACGGGACGGAACCCGCGTCCGGCTCGGCGGCCGGCCCCGGGACGGATCCGGCCGCCCGGCCGGCGCCCGACGCGCGGGCGGGATCCGACGCGCGGGCCGGCCCCGCGACCCGCTCCGGCGCGGTCGTCCGCTCCTGGCGGTCCTGCGCGAGGGGGAGTTCGGGTTCCTGGGTCCGGGTCGGGGGTACGGCGAAGGCCCGGACGTCCACCGAGTCGGTGACGGCGTCCGGCGACACGGCGCTGGACTCCCCCTCCTCGGCGGAGCGCGCCCTGAGGTCCCTGGCGTACCGGCGCTCCATGCCCGCCCGTCCGGAAAGCAGCCGGATGGCGGTGCTGAAGCGTTCCGTCGGACGGGCCTCGTTCAGCTCGTCCTGCCTACGGAGCCACATGGGCACCAAGTAGGCGGCCCAGGCCCCGACGATGACTGCGTAGATGAGGCCGCTGCTGCTCACGCCTCACACGGTAGAGGGGTTTACGCAAGGCCATCGGCCAATTGGGCCGGTGTGTCGCACGATCTGGCTGATATTTCCAACTTTTTTTGCGACTGATGCGATGAGCGGACCGTCGGGAGAGCGGATGGGTGCGAATTCATTACCTTTGGACTCGAATTCGAACACTTATTCAATTCACCGGCTCCCGGCATCCCACAGGCGGCCACGGCGAGTCGAGCGGGCGAGCGGGCAGGCCTGCGGGCGGGCGGAATGGAGAGAGCCGTCCGCTCAGGCCGGGTTCCCCTTCTGCGCCCGCTGGGCGCGGATGCGCCGCCAGCGGTTCAGCAGGCCGTCGGGGACCTCCTCCGCGGTGAGCGCGAAGACCAGATGGTCCCGCCACGCCCCGTCGATGTGGAGATAACGGGGCCGCAGCCCCTCCTCGCGGAATCCGAGTTTCTCCACCACCCGGCGGCTCGGCCCGTTCTCGGGGCGAATGCAGACCTCGATGCGGTGCAGGCCGACGGTGCGGAAACAGTGGTCCACGACCAGGGCGACCGCGGTCGGCATCACCCCGCGCCCGGCCACCGACTCGTCCACCCAGTAGCCGACGTGGCCCGAGCACATGGAGCCCCAGGTGATCCCGGCGACCGTCAACTGCCCGACCAGGCGCCCCTGGTACTCCACGACGAACGGCAGCATCCGCCCGGCCCGCGCCTCGGCCCGCAGATGGCGCACCATCTGCCGGTAGGTCGGCCGGTGCGTGATCGGCCCGCCCGGGGTGGGCGGCGGGATGGTCGCCTCCCAGGGCCTGAGCCAGCCCCGGTTGCGCTGGTTGACCTCACGCCAGGCCCGCTGGTCGCGCAGCTTTATCGGCCGGAGGACGACATCGCCCTCCGCGAGTACCGCGGGCCACACTGGGCTGTTCAGCTCGCACCCCCACGCTCGGCGCCGGGTCTGGGATGGTCGCCGCCGCGCAATTGGTCGACGGCGTGCGTCAACAGCGGCTCCAGTACGGCCAGTCCGTCCTTCACCCCGCCCGGCGAACCCGGCAGGTTGACGATCAGCGTCCCTTCGGCCACCCCGGCCAGACCGCGCGAGAGCGCCGCCGTGGGCACCTTGTCGCGGCCGAAGGCCCGGATCGCCTCGGCGATGCCCGGCACCTCGCGGTCGATCACCCGGCGGGTCGCCTCGGGGGTGCGGTCGGTGGGCGAGACGCCGGTGCCGCCGGTGGTGACCACGACGTCGTACCCGGCGGCCACGGCGGCGCGCAGGGCGGCCTCCACCGGGTCGCCGTCCGGGACGACCTCGGGGCCGTCGACGGCGAACCCGAAGCGGGCGAGGCCGTCGACGACCAGGGGGCCGCCCCGGTCCTCGTAGACCCCGGCGGCGGCCCGGTTGGAGGCCGTGACCACCAACGCCCGGTACGTCCCGCCGGCCGCTGCCTCGTGTGTCATGCCCGGCTCCAGTCGCCCGACTTGCCGCCCGTCTTCTCCTCGACCCTCACGTCCGTGATGACCGCTCCCTTGTCGACCGCCTTCACCATGTCGATCACGGTGAGAGCGGCGACGGTGACCGCGGTGAGCGCCTCCATCTCGACGCCCGTGCGGTCCGTCGTCCTCACGGCGGCCGTGATCTCCACGGCGTCGTCCGCGACCGACAGGTCCAGTTTCACACCCGACACCGACAACGGGTGGCACAGCGGGATGAGGTCCGGGGTGCGCTTGGCGCCCATGATCCCGGCGATCCGCGCGGTGGCCAGGGCGTCGCCCTTGGGCACCCCCTGCCCGCGCAGCAGTTCGACGACGCGGGGCGAGACGAGGACGCGGCCGCTCGCGCGGGCGGTGCGCGCGGTCACGTCCTTGCCCGACACGTCGACCATCCGGGCGGCGCCCGCGTCGTCGAGGTGGGTCAGCCGGTCCTGCCCGGCCGCCGGTACGCGGTGCTCTGCGGGTCCGGGGGTCTCCCCCCGGGAAGGTGTGGTCATGCTCTGCGGCGCTCCCGATTGGGGCCCGGCGCGGTGCGGTCGCGCGGGCCTGCTGTGCGCGACACGGTACCGCCAACAGCGGCCGGTCAGCCGAGCAGGACCACCTCGACCTCGGCGCCGGGCTCCACGGACTCGGTGTCCTCGGGGACGACGATGAGGGCGTCGGCCTGTGCGAGGGCCGCGATCAGATGGGAGCCGGAGCCGCCCACGGGGGTCACCTCGCCGTCGAGGTACCGCCCGCGCAGGAACTGCCTGCGGCCCTTGGGCGAGCTGAGCGGCCCGTCCGCGGCGAGCGTGGCCCGCGCGGTGGGCCGGTGCACGTCCTGAAGGCCCATCAGGGTGCGGATGACCGGGCGGACGAACAGTTCGAAGGAGACGTACGACGACACCGGGTTGCCGGGCAGCGCCAGCAGCGGGATGTGGTCGGGGCCGACCGTGCCGAAGCCCTGGGGCTTGCCGGGCTGCATGGCGAGCTTGCGGAACTCCACGCCGCCGCCCGCCTCGTCCTCGTCGCCGACGTGCGCCAGCGCCTCCTTGACGACGTCGTACGCGCCCACGCTCACCCCGCCCGTGGTGACCATCAGGTCGGCGCGCACCAGCTGGTCCTCGATGGTGGTGCGCAGGGTGTCCGCGTCGTCGGCGACGGCGCCCACGCGGTAGGCGATGGCGCCGGCGTCGCGGGCGGCCGCGGTCAGGGCGAAGCTGTTGGAGTCGTAGATCTGGCCGTGGCCCAGTTGCTCGTCGGGCTGGACGAGTTCGCTGCCGGTGGACATCACCACCACGCGCGGGCGCGGGCGCACCCGGACCGTGCCGCGGCCGATGGCGGCGAGCAGCGCGATCTGCGGCGGGCCGAGGACCGTGCCGGCGCTCAGGGCGCGGTCGCCGGCTTTGACGTCGCTGCCGGCGTCGCGCACGTGCGCGCGTGCCTTCGCCGGGCGGTGCACGCGCACCTGCCCGGTGGCGCCCTCCGGGGAGGCGCTGCGGGCGCGCATCGAGCTGACGGGGCCCTCGCCGAGCCCGCCGTCGGTCCACTCCACGGGGACGACCGTCTCGGCGCCGGGCGGCAGCGGTGCGCCGGTCATGATCCGGGCGGCCTGTCCCGGGCCCACGTGCGGCGGTTCGGCCGCGCCGGCGGCGACGTCCCCGACGACCTCCAGGGCGGCCGGGAACTCCTCGCTCGCGCCCGCCACGTCCGCGACCCGCACCGCGTAGCCGTCCATGGAGCTGTTGTCGAACGGCGGCAGGGACAGGGGCACCGTGATGTCCTCGACCAGGACGCAGCCCTGCGCGTCGAGCAGTTGCAGCTCGATGGGCTCCAGGGGCCGGACGGTGGTCAGGACGTCCTGAAGGTGCTCGTCCACCGACCACAGGCGGTCGGGGCCGGCGGTGTCCTGTCCTGCGCTGCTCACGTCGTCACATCTCCTCGGCTACGTACCGCTTGAGCCAGTTCCTGAAGTCGGGACCGAGGTCCTCACGTTCGCACGCGAGCCGGACGATGGCGCGCAGATAGTCGCCGCGGTCGCCGGTGTCGTAGCGGCGGCCCTTGAAGACGACGCCGTGCACCGGGCCGCCGGCGGCGTCGGCCGTCGCGGAGTGGTTCTGCGTGAGCTGCTGGAGGGCGTCGGTGAGCTGGATCTCGTTGCCCCGGCCGGGCTCGGTCCTGCGGAGTATGTCGAAGATGTGCGGGTCGAGGACGTAGCGGCCGATGATCGCGTAGCTGGAGGGGGCCTCCGCCGGGTCCGGCTTCTCGATCAGGCCGGTGACCTGGACGACGTCGCTGTCCGCGGTGGGCTTGACGGCCGCGCAGCCGTAGAGGTGGATCTGCTCGGGCTCCACCTCCATGAGGGCGACGACGCTGCCGCCGTAGACCTCCTGGACCTCTATCATCCGCTGGAGCAGCGGGTCGCGCGGGTCGATGAGGTCGTCGCCGAGCAGGACGGCGAACGGCTCGTCGCCCACGTGCGGGGCGGCGCACAGCACCGCGTGGCCGAGGCCCTTGGGGTCGCCCTGGCGGACGTAGTGCATCGTCGCGAGGTCGCTGGATTCCTGCACCTTGGCGAGCCGCTCGGCGTCGCCCTTGTTGGCGAGGGCCGACTCCAGCTCGTAGTTGCGGTCGAAGTGGTCCTCGAGGGGGCGCTTGTTGCGGCCCGTCACCATGAGGACGTCGTCGAGGCCCGCGGCGACGGCCTCCTCGACCACGTACTGGATCGCCGGCTTGTCCACGACCGGCAGCATCTCCTTGGGAGTGGCCTTGGTCGCCGGCAGGAACCGGGTGCCGAGGCCGGCTGCGGGGATGACAGCCTTGCTGATCCTGGGGTGCTTCTGACTCATGGCGGCAACCTTATCCGCTGCCCCCACAAGGGTCGGTCCCCCGGTTTGACGGCACACATCGGCACACGCGCCGAATCCGAGGAAAGGCACGGAAGTCCCTTGCATCACACCGGACCGGCGCCGGGGCCCGACAAGCGGGCGCTGCGGCGCGCGCTGCTCGCGGCCCGCGGCCGGCTGACCGCCGACGACGTACGGGAGGCGGGGCGGGCGCTGGCCCGGCGCGCCCTGGAACTGCCCGAGCTGGCGCGGGCGCGCACGGTGGCCGCGTACGTCTCCGTCGGCGCCGAACCCGGCACCCACGCCCTGCTCGACGCGCTGCACGCGCGCGGGGTGCGCGTCCTGCTGCCGGCCCTGATGCCCGACAACGACCTGGACTGGGGCCTGTACGGCGGCGAGGGCTCCCTCGCGCGCGTGCGGCACGGCGGCGGCCGGATGGAGCTGTTCGAGCCGGCCGAGCCGCTGCTCGGCCCGGACGCGGTGACGGCCGCCGACGCGGTCCTGCTGCCCGGCCTCGCCGTCGACCGCCTGGGCCTGCGGCTGGGCCGCGGGGGCGGCTCCTACGACCGGGTGCTGGCCCGGCTGGAGCGGGCGGACGCGCATCCCGCGCTCGTGGTCCTGCTGTACGACCCGGAGGTCGTCGAACGCCTTCCGGCCGAGCCGCACGACCGGCCGGTGCGGGCCGCGGTGACGCCGTCGGCGGTCCACCGCTTCGGCTGACGTCCGACGTGTCCCCCGGGGACGCCGATGGCCCTCCACGCGCGCGTGGAGGGCCATCGGCGCAGGCGGCGCCGTCAGCCGCGCAGGGCCTGGGCGCCGGCCGGCGTCACGGCTTGAGCACCAGGGTGTCGCTCGTGCTCTTGTCGACGGCGTTCGACGAGAACGACCAGGGCAGCAGCTCGCCCTTGGCCCACAGACTCGTCTGGTCGGTGTAGTGGGCGCTGAAGGCGTGCCCGGACGCGCCGGTGAGGTTGATCCACTTGGACTTGTCGAGGTCGGCGAGGTTGACCACCATCCGCATGGACGGCACCCAGACGACGTTGTAGCCGCCGGCGGCGTTCCACCCGGAGGCGTTGACCGCGGCCTCGCCGCCGCTGAGCTTCCAGGGGCCGCGGTTGAGGATGTACTGGAGGAAACCGGGGCCCTCGGTGCCGAGGGTCTGGTTCTTCAGGAACAGGCGGTGCAGCCGGCCCCAGCTCCAGGAGTCGATGTCCTTGCCGAGCTTGGCGGTCAGCTCCCAGCGGGCGTCGATCATGGCGCGGGCGAACAGCTGGTCGCGGTTGTCGGCCTTGGGGCGGGTGCCGGAGGCCGGCGTCTTCCACCAGTCGCTGTTCTCGTCGTCCATGAGGTTGCGCACGACCTCGAACCAGCGGTCGCCGCCGTCCGGCTGCGCCTGGTCGGCGTCGCGCTCGCCGCACTCGCGGACCTTGGTGGTCTCGTCGACCGGGCCGGTGTTGCCGGCCGGCTCCACCCACAGGCACTGGCCCTTGAGGCGCAGCTCCTTGGGCAGCTTGTTGCCGAAGGCCAGCTTGAGGACGTTGCGCCAGACCGCGTTGAAGTAGGCCGCCGCCGCCGAGTCGGCGTCCTGGGTGTAGTCCCAGCCCTCCAGGAGCTTCTGCGCCTGGCGGACGTCCTTGTCCTTGAGGTCGATCTTCAGCAGCTTGGGCACCAGCAGCTTGGCGATCTCGCTGCTGTTGTCCATCTGCATCTGCCGCATGTCCTCGGTGGAGATCTTGCCCCCGCCGTCGATCTTCGACTGGATCAGATCGGTGATCCGCTGGCTGCGGGTGCCGTAGCCCCAGTCCGTGGTGAGCGTGTACGGGTACTTGTCCTGGTCGACGACGGCCTGGTTGGCGGTGACGATGTAGCCGCGCTTGGGGTTGTACTCGTAGGGCAGCTCGTCCTGCTCGATGTAGCCCTTCCAGTCGTACCCGGAGTCCCAGCCGGGCGCCGGGACGGACCCGTCGTCGTTCTTCGCGCGCAGCGGGATGCGGCCGGGCAGGGTGTAGCCGATGTTGTTCTTGGTGTCGGCGTAGATCATGTTCTGCGACGGCACGTCGAACAGCGCCGCCGCCGAGCGGAAGCCGCTCCAGTCCTTGGCCCTGTCGATGGCGAAGACGGCGTCCATGGTGGTGCCCGGCTCCAGCGCGGTCCACTTCAGGGCGATGGCGTAACCGTCGCCGCGGTCGGGCGCGGCGGTGTCGACGGTGGCCTTCTTGCCGACCTGGACGAGTTCGTCGTCGCGGTCGGAGAGCAGGGGCATCCCGTCCCGCGTCTCGCGGACGACGATCGTCTTGGCGGCGCCGCCGGCGACCGTGATGGTCTCCTGGCGGGTGCGGAACGGCACCGTCTTGTCGTCGCGCAGGTAGCCGTTGCCGCTGAGCTTCTCCAGGTAGAGGTCGGTGACGTCGACCCCGGAGTTGGTCATGCCCCAGGCGATGTTCTGGTTGTGGCCTATGACCACGCCGGGCATGCCCGCGAAGGTGTAGCCGGTGACGTCGTAGGGGCACTTGTCGGAGACCGTGCGGCAGTGCAGGCCCATCTGGTACCAGACGGACGGCAGCGAGGGACCCAGGTGCGGGTCGTTGGCGAGCAGCGGCTTGCCGGTGATGGTGTGCGCGCCGCCGACCACCCAGGAGTTGGAGCCGATGCCGTCGCCGTTCACGCCGACGGCCGCGGGCAGGTCCTGCATGACGTCGCGCAGGCCCATCAGCTGGCCCTGCACGCCCGAGCCGCTCGTCCCGGACGTGCCCGCCGTGCCCGCCGTTCCGGCGCCGCCGGTCGTCCCGGACGTGCCCGTGGAGGCGCCGGTGCCGGTACCGGTGCCTGTTCCCGTACCCGTGCCCGTGCCCGTCGAGAGGCCCGTACCGGACGAGCCGGTGGAGCCGGACGAACCGGTGGAACCGGTGGAGCCGGTGGAGCCGGTCGAGCCGGTGGAGCCGGTCGAGCCGGTGGAGTCCGATCCGCTGTCGCCGCCCTCGAAGGCCTCGGACAGCTCGTTGTACTGGCCCTCGGTGACGATCGGCTTGTTGCGGCTGTACGGGTAGTCCGGGTACAGGTCCTTGATCTGCTTGGGGCCCAGGCGGCTGGTCATCAGGGCGCGGTCGATCTCGTCCTGCATGTTGCCGCGCAGGTCCCAGGCCATCGCCTTGAGCCAGGAGACCGAGTCGACCGGGGTCCACTCGGTGGGCTTGTAGTCGTTGGTCAGGCCCAGGGCCGCGTACTCCAGGGAGATGTCCCCGGCGGAGCGGCCCTTGAGGTAGGCGTTGACGCCCTGGGAGTAGGCCTGGAGGTACTTCTTGGTGGCGGCCGACAGCTTGGTGTCGTACTCCTGCTTGGCCACGCGGTCCCAGCCCAGGGTGCGCAGGAACTCGTCGTTCTTGATCTGGCCCTTGCCGAACATCTCCGACAGGCGCCCGGAGGTCATGTGCCGGCGGACGTCCATCTCGTAGAACCGGTCCTGCGCCTGGACGTAGCCCTGCGCCATGAACAGGTCCTCGGGCGAGGAGGCGTAGATCTGCGGGATGCCGTAGCCGTCGCGCTTGACGTCGACGGGTCCGGACAGCCCCTGGAGCGTGGCCTCGCCGTTGGTCTGCGGGAAGGAGGCGCGGACGGTGCTGACGGACCAGTAGGCGCCGTAGGCGATGCCGCCGATGAGGGCCAGCACCAGGACGATCACGACGAGTCGGGCTTTTCGCCCCTTCTTCCGGCCGGACTTGCCGGGCTTGTCACCCGTTGTGGCGGTGGTGTTGGGGGGCATCGCTGTCCTTGCTGTCCTAACGCGAGCGGCAGGTCGGGCTGTGACTTTGAATGAGCGCTGGAGCAACCATAGGCGCAGGGCCCGGTCGCACTTGACGCGGAGTCGAGTGACAGCCACGGACGGGCGTTCGATCTTCCCGCGGGAAGCGTCAAGAAAGCGTCAAGAGTTAGGTAAGGTAACGAAGTAACCGGACGACCCGGCGAGCCCGCACGCCGGGCGAACCAGGACATCCCGGACGGAGAACTCGGGGAAGGAACCGCCACTGACTGTTCACCACCTCAACCAGCTCCTGCTCGCCTGCTCCCTCGTCCTGCTCGTCGCCGTGGCGGCGGTCCGGATCTCCTCGCGCAGCGGGCTCCCCAGCCTGCTCGTGTACCTGGGGATCGGCATCGTCATGGGCCAGGACGGCCTCGGTCACATCCGCTTCGACAGCGCGGAGATGACCCAGGTCATCGGGTACGCGGCCCTCGTCGTGATCCTGGCCGAGGGCGGCCTGGGCACGAAGTGGAAGGAGATCAAGCCGGTCCTTCCGGCCGCCTCGCTGCTCGCGCTGGTCGGGGTCGCGGTCAGCGTCGGCATCACCGCGGCCGGCGCCCACTACCTCGTCGGGCTGGAATGGCGCCAGGCGCTCATCATCGGCGCCGTGGTGTCCTCCACCGACGCGGCGGCCGTCTTCTCCGTGCTGCGGCGCATCCCCCTGCCCGCGCGCGTGACGGGCACCCTGGAGGCCGAGTCCGGCTTCAACGACGCCCCGGTCGTCATCCTCGTCGTCGCCTTCTCCACCGCCGGTCCGGTCGAACACTGGTACGTGCTGGTGGGCGAGATAGCGCTGGAGCTGGCCATCGGCGCCGCCCTGGGCATCGCGGTGGGCTGGCTCGGCGCCTGGGGCCTGCGGCACGTCGCCCTGCCCGCCTCCGGCCTCTACCCGATCGCCGTGATGGCCATCGCGGTCACCGCCTACGCCGCCGGCGCGCTGGCGCACGGCAGCGGCTTCCTCGCGGTCTACCTGGCGGCGATGCTGCTCGGCAACGCCAAGCTGCCGCACTGGCCCGCCACCCGCGGCTTCGCCGAGGGGCTCGGCTGGATCGCGCAGATCGGCATGTTCGTCCTGCTCGGTCTGCTGGTCACCCCGCACGACCTCATCGACGACGTCCTGCCCGCCGTCGTCATCGGCCTGGTCCTGACCATGGTGGCGCGCCCGCTGAGCGTCCTGCTCAGCCTGCTGCCGTTCCGGGTGCCCTGGCCCGAGCAGGTCCTGATGTCGTGGGCCGGGCTGCGCGGCGCCGTGCCGATCATCCTGGCGACCATCCCCATGGTGAACGGCGTCGCCGACAGCGAGCGCATCTTCAACATCGTCTTCGTGCTGGTCGTCGTCTACACCGTCGTCCAGGGACCGACCCTGCCCTGGCTGGCCCGCAAGCTGCGGCTCGGCGAGAGCGACGGCCCCGCCGACCTCGGCATCGAGTCGGCGCCCCTGGAGCGGCTGCGCGGCCATCTGCTGTCCGTCGCCATCCCCGAGGGGTCGCGGATGCACGGCGTGGAGGTGGCCGAGCTGCGGCTGCCCGCCGGGTCCGCGGTCACGCTCGTCGTCCGCGAGGGAAAATCGTTTGTCCCGCTGCCGACGACGGTCCTCAGACGCGGCGACGAACTCCTCGTCGTCGCCACCGACCCGGTCCGCGAGGCCGCCGAACGCCGGCTGCGCGCGGTCGGCCGCGGCGGCAAGCTCGCCGACTGGCTGGGCGCGAACGGAGCGAGCGCCAACGGGGCGCACTGAGGTCGCTCGCCGCCGAGCGGTGCCGAGGGATACGGCGCGGGGCGTCCCACCGGGGGCGCCCCGCGGGACGTTGCAGGGGGGCGTTGCGTGCGGGCGTTGCAGGCGGGCGTTGCATGCGGGCGTCGCGTGGGGGCGCGTCCGAGGTGGTGCGCGCCCGCCGGAGTACGGCGTACGCCCGCGTCCCGGTCGCAGACGTACGCCCGTGTCCCGATCGCAGGCTTACGGCCGCCCGGGTGCTCGCTTTCACAGGTGCACGAGCACCCGTCCCCTGTACGATGAAGGCGCACCCTGATCGAACCAACTCTGCCTGACGCAGAGCTGGCGCGACCGTATGGCGGCCGGCTCGCCCCCCTCAGCGGGCGCCGGCATCTACCGCAGTCCGCGCAAGAGGACAGCTCTCGGCGCCCCCGTACCCGGGGCGGCGCTACCAGGCGGCAGAAAGGCACGGCCGTGGGATCCGCGGTCACCACCACCGACCCCGCGAAGACCTCGACGGCTTCCTCCCGCCCGGGATACGGGCAGTTGCTGCGCACCCGCGGCGCCTGGACGTTCCTGCTCCCCGGTTTCGCGGCACGGCAGCCGTTCGCGATGCTCACCATCTCCATCGTGCTGCTGGTGCAGCACACCACCGGCTCCTACGGCGCGGCGGGCGCCACCGCGGCCGTCACCGGCGTCGCCATGGCACTGTTCGCGCCCTACAGCGGACGGCTCGCCGACCGCTACGGACAGCGCGCCGTCCTGCTGCCCGGCGTCCTCGTGCACTCCCTGGCGGGCCTCACCCTCACCGCCCTCGCGCTGGCGCACGCCCCCCTGTGGGTGCTGTTCGTCGCGGCCGTGCCGACCGGCGCCTCGGTGCCGCAGATCGGCCCCATGGTGCGCGCCCGCTGGGGCGTCACCCTGAAGGACTCGCCGCTGATGACCACCGCGGCCGCCTTCGAGTCGGTCACCGACGAGCTGACGTTCGTCTTCGGCCCGCTGCTGGCCACCGCGCTGTGCACCGCCGTCGCCCCGGCGGCCGGCCTGCTCACGGAGGCGTCGCTGACCCTGGTCGGCGGTCTGCTGTTCGCCGCCCAGAAGCGCACCCAGCCGTCCGTCGCGGCGAGCGACGGGCACGCGCGCGTGGAGCGCGTCTCCGCGCTCAGCGTCCCCGGCGTACGCGTGCTGATCGCGGCCTTCCTCGGCATCGGCTCGGTCTTCGGCGGCATGCAGGTCTCGCTGGCCGCCTTCACCGAGTCCATCGGCGAGCCCGGCCTGAACGGCGTCCTGTACGGCACGTTCGCCGCGGGCAACATGCTCTCCGGCGTCGTGTGCGGCGCGATCGCCTGGAAGGCGGCCCCGCAGCGCCGTCTCCTCGTCGGCTACACCGCCCTCGCGCTGGCCGCCTCCGCTCTGTGGACCGCGCACTCGGTGCCGCTGCTGGCCGCGCTCGGCCTGCTGGTCGGCATGTGCATCGCGCCCGCCCTGATCACCGGCTACACCCTGGTGGAGGGGCTGGTCCCGGCCGGTGCCCGCACCGAGGCGTTCACCTGGCTGACCGGCGCGGTCGCGCTGGGGCAGGCCGCCGCCGTCACCGTCGCCGGACAGCTGGAGGACCGGCTGTGGGGCGGGGCCGGATTCCTGGTCCCGATGACCGGCACGGTGCTCGCCCTGCTGGCCCTGGTGACCCTGCGCTCGCGCCTGGCCGCCCGGGCCGGCAGCCGCACCGTGGCACGTGGCGTCGGTCACCGCTCACCTGTCGCAGTGGACTGACGCGACGGAATACGTCACTATGGTTCGTCGTTAGCACTCATCGAGTGAGAGTGCCAGGAGGAAGACAGTGCCCACCTACCAGTACCAGTGCACCGAGTGCGGCGAGGGCCTCGAGGCGGTGCAGAAGTTCACCGACGACGCACTCACCGAGTGCCCCAACTGCTCGGGCCGCCTGAAGAAGGTGTTCTCCGCGGTCGGCATTGTCTTCAAGGGCTCCGGCTTCTACCGCAACGACAGCCGCGGCTCGTCGTCGAGCAGCAGCCCGGCGTCGTCGAAGTCGTCGAGCTCCTCGTCCACGTCCGGCTCGTCCGGTTCGTCGTCGTCGAGCGGCTCCTCGTCGTCGTCCTCGACGTCCACCAGCTCCGCGGGCAGCTCCGCCGCCTGACGTCACACTTCCGGACCCCGTCGGCCACCGCCGACGGGGTCTTCGGCGTGTTCGCGAGGCGGGTCCGCACGGTGGCCCGGGGCGTGTTCGGACGGCGGCTTGAGGCGTTCGGACGGCGGCTTGAGCGTTCGGACGGCGGCGTCCGCGTGCTGCTTCGGCTGTTCCGCGCTGCGGCTAGTGTGCTGTGCATGGCGAACGCAGAGATCGGTGTCATCGGCGGGTCCGGCTTCTACTCCTTCCTGGACGATGTCACCGAGGTCCAGGTGAACACACCGTACGGCGCGCCCAGCGACTCCCTCTTCCTCGGCGAGGTCGCCGGCCGGCGGGTCGCCTTCCTGCCCCGGCACGGCCGCGGCCACCACCTCCCGCCGCACCGCATCAACTACCGGGCCAACCTGTGGGCGCTGCGCTCGGTGGGCGTGCGCCAGGTCCTCGGTCCGTGCGCGGTGGGCGGGCTGCGCCCCGAGTACGGGCCGGGCACGCTGCTGGTCCCGGACCAGTTCGCCGACCGTACGAAGTCCCGCGAGCAGACCTACTTCGACGGGCTGCCGCTGCCCGACGGCACCCTGCCGAACGTCGTCCACGTCTCCCTGGCCGACCCCTACTGCCCGGTCGGCCGGGCGGCCGCGCTGACGGCGGCGCGCGGACGGGACTGGGCGGCCGTCGACGGCGGCACGCTCGTCGTCGTGGAGGGCCCGCGCTTCTCCACCCGCGCCGAGTCGTTGTGGCACCAGGCGCAGGGCTGGTCGGTGGTCGGCATGACGGGCCACCCCGAGGCGGCGCTCGCCCGGGAGCTGGAGCTCTGCTACACGTCCCTGACGCTGGTCACCGACCTCGACGCGGGCGCAGAGAGCGGCGAGGGCGTCTCCCACGAGGAGGTGCTCAAGGTGTTCGCGGCGAACGTGGAACGGCTGCGGGGCGTGCTGTTCGACGCGGTGGCGGCGCTGCCGGCCACGGAGGACCGGGACTGCCTGTGCGCCACGGCGCTGGGCGGGATGGACCCGGGGTTCGTGCTGCCGTAGCGGCCGAACGGAGGAGTGGGGCCGGGGCGGTGGATTGACGCCGGGCGGGGCGGTGGGGTGCTCAGGGCGGGGCGGCGGGGTGCCCGGGGCGGGGCGGTGGATTGGCGCAGGGCGGGGCGCCGGTGGCCGGCCGTGGGGGCGGAACGTCACGTTCGGGTGAGGGAGTTTTCCACAACCGGCGAGTAGTGCACGGGGCCCGGCGGGCTTCGGCGCGATGCCTCATCGTGGCAGCGCAAGCCGGTCCGCCCGGTCCGGTCCCGTCCTCGCAGGTGGTGGTCCACGTGTCCCTCTCGCCCACGTTCCCCTCGTCCTCCCTCTCCCCGTCCTCCCCTCCCCCGGTCTCTCCCCCTCCCCCGTTCTCTTCCCGTCCCTCGTCCTCCCCGTCCTGGTCGCTCGCGCCGGTCGCGGGTCCGCGCGGCGCGGACACCCCGCCCCCGTGCGAGGTGCCGCACTTCCCGCCGGTGCGGGTGCGCGGCGGACGGTACGGGCCGCTCGGGCTCGTACGGCGGCGCGGGCGGGCCCTGGCGGTCGGCCTGGCTCTCGCGGCGGCCGCGCTGGTGGCCGCGGGCCCCCGGCCGGTGACGGACCCGCCGGGCGGCGGACCGGCCCGGGGACACCCGGCCCGGCCGGCGGACGCGCCGCCGGGAGCCCGGGACGGTCTCGGCACGGACGCGGGGCGGACGGTGACCGCGCCCGTACGCATCGCCGACGCGGAGACCGTGCGGCTGCTGCGCCCCGGCGACCGGGTCGACGTGATCGCCGCCGGGGACCCGGCGGCGGGCGGTACGGCCCGGGTGCTGGCCCACGGGGCGCGGGTGGTGAGGGTGCCGCGGGCGACGACCGGCGGCACGGACGCGGAGGTCCCGGGCGGCACGGGCCGGGACGGCTCGGTCCCGGACGGGGCGATCCCGGACGGGGCGGTCCCGGTGGGCGCGGAGGGCGCGCTCCCCGCGGGTACGGACGGCGGGGCGCTGATCGCGCTGCGCGTGCCCCGGGCCACGGCCGCGCGGCTGGCCGGGGCGAGCGCGACCACCCGGTTGGCGGTGACCCTGTGGTGACCCGTAGGTTGAGTGGCCGTTTGTCCGACCAGCAGTACATCCGAGAAGGGGCCACCGGTGAGCAAGAAGCAGGACCCGAGCGTCTGGCAGGGCTTCAAGGCCTTCCTGATGCGCGGGAACGTGGTCGACCTGGCCGTCGCGGTGGTCGTCGGCGCGGCCTTCACCAACATCGTCAACGCGGTGGTGAAGGGGGTGATCAACCCGGTCGTGGGGGCGATCGGCACCAAGAACCTCGACCACTACAGCTCGTGTCTCAGCTCGTCGTGCCAGGGCGACCAGGGCATCGAGATCGCGTGGGGCTCGGTGCTCGGCGCCGCGCTGCAGTTCGTGATCACGGCAGCGGTGGTCTACTTCCTCATGGTCCTGCCGATGGCCAAGTTCCTGGCCCGGCAGGAGGCGCGCAAGCGGGCCAAGGAGGGCGCGCAGGAGGTCATGGAGGTGACCGAGCTGCAGGTGCTCAAGGAGATCCGCGACGAGCTGGTCGCCCAGCGCGGCGGCACGCACGGCGGCGGCCGCTAGCTCCGGGACCGCCGACGACGGCGCCGGGCGGTGCCGTCCGCGATGTCGGTGCCGCCCGCGCCGGGAGCGCCGGGCGCGGCAGGTGCGCCGCGCGGCGCGGGCCGCGTCAGATGTGGTGCGGCGGCTTCTCGTCGAGGAAGCGCTTGAGGTCGGCGGCGGAGTCGCCGTCCGTGCGCTCGCCCCACCCGCGGTCGGTGTCGTCCGTGGACTGCTGGCTCAGCGGGTCGTCGAAGATCAGCGCGTTCTTCGGATCGCGCGGCTCGGGGCTGTCGCTCATGCCTCAAGGGTACGGCGACCGCCCGGCCCGGTTGCTGCGGGCGTTCGGGGCCGGTTTCTGCTGTGCTGGTGGCCATGACGTCCAGTTCCGATTCCGCCGCCGGGCCGGCTCCCGCGCCCCGGAGCCACCCGGCCCGCCCCCTGCGGCCGCTGACCGCGCGCGGCCGCCACGAGGCGCACCGGGCCGCCTCGTCACTGGAGCTCCTGTTCGACCTGTGCTTCGTCGTGGCGGTGGCGCAGGCGGGCATGGAGCTGGTGCACGCCGTGGCCGAGGGCCATGCGGGCCAGGGCATCCTGAACTACGCCATGGCGTTCTTCGCCATCTGGTGGGCGTGGATGAACTTCTCCTGGTTCGCTTCGGCCTACGACAACGACGACGTGCTCTACCGCGTCGTCACCCTGGTGCAGATCGCCGGTGTGCTGGTGCTCGCGGCGGGCATCTCGCGGGGCTTCGAGCACCACGACTTCTTCCTGGTGTGGCTCGGCTACGCGATCATGCGGCTGGCGATGGTCGCCCAGTGGCTGCGGGCGGCCCGGTGGGCGTCGGGCGCGGAGCGGCGGATGGCGCTGCGCTACGCGGGCGGTGTGCTGCTGTGCCAGACCGGCTGGCTGGGGCTGCTGCTGTTGCCCGAGCCGGACCGGCCGTGGGTGTTCCTGGTGATGGCGATCGCGGAGCTGTGCGTACCGGTGTACGCGGAGCGGGCGCACGCGACGTCCTGGCACCCGCACCACATCGCGGAGCGGTACGGCCTGTTCACGCTCATCGTGCTCGGCGAGACGGTCTCGGCGGCGACGATCGCGGTGAAGTCGGCCGCCGACGAGCACGACGCGCTCGGCGATCTGCTGCCGATCGCGGCCGGCGGTCTGCTGATCGTCTTCTCCGCGTGGTGGATCTACTTCGTGGTGCCCATCCACGGGCATCTGCGCTCCAACCGGGAGTCGTTCCTGTGGGGCTACGGCCACTATCTGATCCTCGCCTCGGCGGCGGCGATCGGGGCGGGCCTGGAGGTGTCGGTGGAGCAGACGGTCGGCAAGACGCACCTGTCCACCCTGGCGGCGGCGTCGGCCGTGACCCTCCCCACGGCGCTGTATCTGCTCACCGTGTGGGCGCTGCACGCGCGCTACTTCAAGGCGGGCCTGGCGGCGCAGCTGGTGCTGCCCTGCACGGCGCTGCTGGTGGTGTGCTGCACCTTCCTGGGCGAGTGGACGGTGCTCGCGGCGGGCCTGGTCGCGGCGCTCGCGGTGGCGGCGGGCGTGACGCTCACGGCCCGGGGAGCGCGGGCCGGCGCGGGCGGGGACGAGACTGGTTCCCATGACAGCTGACGCTCTGACGGACGTCGCCGGTCTGCGGGTGGGGCACGCCACCCGCAGGGGCGACGGGTGGCTGACCGGGACGACCGTCGTGCTCGCGCCGGAGGGCGGCGCGGTCGCCGCCGTGGACGTGCGCGGCGGCGGGCCCGGCACCAAGGAGACCGACGCCCTCGATCCGCGCAATCTGGTGCGGACGGTGGAGGCGGTGGTGCTGTCCGGCGGCAGCGCCTACGGACTGGACGCGGCATCGGGGGTGATGGCCTGGCTGGAGGAGCGGGGGCGCGGGGTGCGGGTCGGTCCCGGTCCGACGCACGTGGTGCCGGTCGTGCCCGCCGCCTGCGTGTTCGACCTGGGGCGGGGCGGTGACTTCCGGGCCCGGCCGGACGCGGCCACCGGGCGGGCGGCGGTGGCGGCGGCCGCGGCGAGCGAGCCGGGCGGCCCCGTGCCGCAGGGGTGCGTCGGCGCCGGGACGGGGGCGGCCGTGGGAGCGCTCAAGGGCGGGGTGGGCACCGCCAGTACGGTCCTCGACTCGGGTGTGACGGTGGCGGCGCTGGTGGTGGCCAACGCGTCCGGGTCGGTGACGGACCCGGAGACGGGGGTGCTGTACGGGGAGTTGTTCCAGGGCCGGGTGGAGTATCCCGACCCGGCGACACACCAAGCGGCGCGTGCGCGGCTCGCCGAGTGCGCCGAGCGGAACGGGCCGCCGTCGCTGAACACCACCCTTGCGGTGGTCGCCACCGACGCGGACCTGTCCAAGGCGCAGGCGCAGAAGCTCGCCGGCACGGCGCACGACGGCATCGCCCGGGCCGTACGGCCGGTGCATCTGCTCAACGACGGGGACACGGTGTTCGCGCTGGCCACCGGGGCGCGTGCGCTGGAGGCCGGCCGCCCCCTCGCCCTGAACGCCGTCCTCGCGGCCGGGGCGGACATGGTGACCCGCGCGATCGTCCGCGCCGTGCGCGCCGCCGAGCCGGTGGACGGCCCGGGCGGAGCGTGGCCGGCGTACGAGGAGCTGTACGGGGGGCGCTGAGGCGAAGTGCGGGTGCGGGCTGTGGGGTTGGGGGACGGGGGTGGAGGGTTCCGGGGAGGGGAGGGAGGGGGCGGGGGGCGGCCCCCCCGGGGGGAGAGGGGCGCAGGGCCAGGAAGAAGCGGAGGCGGAGGCCAAGGGCGCGCGATGACCGCCCGTGTGTCACGTCAGGTCTGCGATTGTCCCGGTTCTGTCACGTGGAGGTCTTCGGGACGATCGGCGGGAACCTCGTGGGGGGCGGGCTGCCTCTACACCCACGCCACGTGCAGTGGATCACGCACCTCGACGAACCTGGAGCAGCCCGTGACTAGGCCGGACATAGCAGCGCGGCGCGTCCTGGGGGCCTGTGCCGCCCTGATGGTCGGCACCCTCACCCTCACCGGATGCGGTGGCGACGCGAAGGCGGACGACGCCGGCAAGGATGGCGGCGGCAGCGCCGCCAAGACCTCCGCGGCGAAGATCGTCATCTCGGCCAAGGACGGTTCGACGAGTGCGTCGATCAACGCGACCGGCGTGAAGGTGAGCGGCGGCAAGCTCACCGATGTGAAGATGACCGTGGCCGGCTCGGGGCAGGCCGTGCCGGGGTCGATCTCCGCGGACGGCTCCGCCTGGAAGCCGAAGGAGCAGCTGGAGCGCGGCACCAAGTACCAGATCTCGGCGACCGCCAAGGACTCCCACGGGCTGCCCGCCGCCGCGAACTCCATCTTCACCACCGTCTCCAAGGCGAACAGCTTCATCGGCACCTACACGCCGGACGACGGCACGACGGTGGGCGTCGGCATGCCGGTGTCGTTCACCTTCGACAAGGCGATCAGCGACAAGAAGGCCGTGCAGTCGCACATCACGGTCACCTCCAGCAGCGGCCAGCAGGTGGTGGGCCACTGGTTCGGCGCGCAGCGGCTCGACTTCCGGCCCGACGACTACTGGAAGGCCGGCTCCAAGGTCACCATGAAGATCGACCTGGACGGCGTGCAGGGCGCGAACGGCCTGTACGGCACGCAGAAGAAGACGGTGACGTTCACGGTCGGCCGCTCGCAGGTTTCCACGGTGGACGTGAACACGCAGACCATGACGGTGGTCCGGGACGGCAAGACCCTCAAGTCGGTGCCGGTCTCCACGGGCAGCCCCGAGCACACCACGTACAACGGCGCGATGGTGATCTCGGAGAAGTTCACCCAGACCCGGATGAACAGCCAGACGGTCGGCCTGGGCGGCGAGTACGACATCGCGGACGTGCCGCACGCCATGCGCCTGACCACCTCGGGCACCTTCATCCACGGCAACTACTGGTACAACAGGGGCAACCCGCCCTTCGGCCGCACGGGCACCAGCCACGGCTGCGTGGGCCTCGCCGACGTGCAGGGCGCGCAGGGCGACACCACCGCCAAGTGGTTCTACGACAACTCGCTCATCGGCGACGTGGTGGTCGTGAAGAACTCCCCCGACAAGACCGTCGCCCCGGACAACGGGCTCAACGGCTGGAACATGTCGTGGAGCGAGTGGACCGCCGGCAGCGCCGTCTGACCGCCGCGAAACGCCCCTGAACAGCGGATTTTGACGCCTCGTCGGGCCGTGCGGGAACTTCTCGCGCGGCCCGGCCGTTTTTCCGGCAGACGTTTTCTCGGTTCTGGGGCACGATGTCCGACCGAGGGGCTACGGTATGCACCCACCAGGTGACATGCAGCAACGCCGGGAGAAACCTTGAGCGTTCCGTACGAGACGGCTGCGTACGAGCCACGCGAGTCCCCGCAGTCTCCGGAGGAGCACCTCGCGCGCCTGCTCGGCCGCGCGCTGAACTCCTTCGAACTGCCCGACGAGACGATACGCCGGCTCGACTGCGCGTTGGCGTACGACGGGTCGCTGCGGTCGGCGCACCACAGCGCCGGACTGCACCGCGAGACCTACCGGCACACCTGGCTGCTCGCCGACGGCTCGGCGCTCACGCTGTGGGAGCTGGTGCACAACACGGTGCCCGGCGGCGAGTCGCAGCACGAGGTGTATCTGGACGAGGAGGAGCTGCGCACGGCCACCGGTCGGCTGCCGCTGCCGCCGGACGCGCCGGACTTCGAGCTGCCGGTGCCGGTGCGGTTCGCGCCGCTGCCCGAGACCCGGCACACCTACGCCCCCGACGACTCGGGCGACCACGCGCGCCGGCTGCTGCGGCGCGCGGAGAACGCGGACCGGCCGGGCGCGGAGGTCGCGGCGCTGCTCGCGGAGGCGTCCGGGCACCGGATCACACAGGCGTTCGGCCGCCCCTGCCGGTCGGTGCGGGCGGGGCTGTGCTTCTCGCTGTACGAGCACGCGTTCCTGCTGAGCGACGGCGCGGAGGTCTCGCTGTGGGAGCTGGAGCACACGGCGACGCCGGACGGCCGCCACATGTGCGAGGTGTACGCGACGGAGGACGCCGCGCGGGACGCGATGGAGCGGCGGGCGGCGCAGGTGTCGTAGCCGACGCGGCGCAGGTGTCGTAACGGACGGCAGGGCGGCCACGGGGCCGCGCCGGGGGCCGGGGAGAGGGGGAGACTCGCCGGGAGCCGGGAGAGCCGTTGAGCCGCCGGAGGGACGGCGGTCGGAACGGGGAGGTCAGCCGTCGCTGAGCTGGCGCATCAGGCCCGCGAAGGCGGCCCGTTCCGCGGCGGACAGCTCGACGTACTCGCGGTGCGGGCCGGAAGTGCGCTGCGGGGGGAGGGCCGGCAGGCCGGGCACGGGCCGTCGGCGGATCTCGAACCGGAGGCCGTAGCGGTAGCCGGCGAGAACGAAGGCGCAGGCGATGATCAGCACGGCGGGCAGGGCCACGCCGAACCACATCAGCATCGAGACGTGCTCAGGCATGTCCTCAAGTGAACACCACGGTCCGGGGCATCGGCCCCGGACCGTGACGTATCTCGCAGGTGACGTGAACTACTCACAGCACCCCAAAGCGGCGTGGCCGCGTCGGGCCGTCAGGCGGCCACCGGCTGCTCGCGGTCGGCCGACGCGGCCCGTGCCGCCCCCTCGTCCTCGCCCTCGTCCCGCTTGCCGCCCGGGGCGCCCGGGGTGGAGCCGCGCAGGGTCTTGAGGGCGACCACCAGGGCCGTCGACGCGCACACGCCGGCCGCGACGGCGATCAGGTAGAGGAACGGGTTGCCGATCAGCGGGACCACGAAGACGCCGCCGTGCGGGGCGCGCAGGGTGGCGCCGAAGGCCATCGACAGGGCGCCGGTGAGCGCGCCGCCCACCATCGCGGACGGGATGACGCGCAGCGGGTCGGCGGCGGCGAACGGGATCGCGCCCTCGGAGATGAAGGAGGCGCCCAGGACCCAGGCGGCCTTGCCGTTCTCCCGCTCGGTCTCGGTGAACAGCCGGCCGCGCACGGTGGTGGCCAGGGCCATCGCCAGCGGCGGCACCATGCCCGCCGCCATCACCGCGGCCATGATCTTCATCGCGGAGTCGCTCGGGTCGGAGACCGCGATACCGGCGGTGGCGAAGGTGTAGGCGACCTTGTTGACCGGGCCGCCGAGGTCGAAGCACATCATCAGGCCGAGCAGCGCGCCGAGCAGGACGGCGTTGGCGCCGCTGAGCCCGGACAGCCAGTCGGTCATGCCCTTCTGCGCGGTGGCGATGGGCTTGCCGATGACGACGAACATCAGGAACCCGACGACCGCCGAGGAGATCAGCGGGATCACCACCACCGGCATGATGCCGCGCAGCGCCTGCGGTATCCGCACCCGCTGGATCGCCGTCACCACCGCACCGGAGATCAGTCCGGCCGCCAGGCCGCCGAGGAAGCCGGCGTTGATGGTCAGCGCGATCGAACCGCCGACGAAGCCGGGAACCAGGCCGGGGCGGTCGGCGATGCCGTAGGCGATGTAGCCGGCCAGGACGGGGACGAGGAAGGCGAAGGCCACCCCGCCGATCTGGAACATCAGCGCGGCCCAGCTGTCGGTCTGGGTCCAGACGAAGTGGTCCATGACCGAGGGGGCCTTGTTGACCTTGTAGCCGCCGAGGGCGAAGCCGATCGCGATCAGCAGACCGCCGGCCGCGACGAACGGGACCATGTAACTGACGCCCGACATGAGCCACTTGCGCAGCTTGGTGCCGTAGCCCTCGCCGGGTTCGCCGGCGCGTTCGACCGGGGTGCCGGTGGCGGCGGCCGGGGCGGTCGTCTCGCCCCGGGCGGCCTTCTGCCGGACCTCGGTGATCAGTTCGGCGGGGCGGTTGATGCCGGCCTTCACGCCGACGTCCACGGTCGGCTTCCCGGCGAAGCGGTCCTTGTCCCGTACGGGGACGTCGTGGGCGAAGATCACGCCGTCCGCCGCGGCGATCAGCGCCGGGGCGAGGCGGGTGAAGCCGGCCGAGCCCTGGGTCTCGACGACGAGTTCGACGCCCGCCTCCCGGCCGGCGTTCTCCAGCGACTCGGCGGCCATGTAGGTGTGCGCGATGCCGGTGGGGCAGGAGGTGACGGCGACGATTCTGAAGGGGGGTTCGGGGGTGGGTTCGGGCGTGGACTCGGGGGTGGGTTCGGCGGTGGCGGGGGGTTCAGTGGTCTGGGGCTCGGTGGCCTGGGACTCGGGGGCGGCGGGGGGGGGGCCCGCCGCGGCGGGCCCCCGGCCCGGCGCGGCC
>NZ_JAIOAB010000077.1 GCF_019890635.1 Streptomyces sennicomposti | reverse complement strand
GGGCCCGGGGGCCGGGGGCCCCCGCCGCCGTGCCGGGCGACGTCACATCGGGGCGCCCGCCATCGAGCGGCACATCTCGGCGCAGCGGCGACACGCCTCCGCGCAGCGCATCATCATCTGGTCGTCGGGCATCGACATACACGCCTCGGCGCACATGTCGCACGCCTTGGCGCACATCGCGCACATGTCGCCGGCCATCGGCGAGCGGCGCATCATCATGTCCGCGCACATCCGGGTGGTCTCGGAGCAGTCCATGAGCGCGCGCATGATCTGCATCTGCGCCTGGCCGCCCATCTGCATGCAGGAGCTCATGGCCTCCTCGCAGATGTTGTGGCAGGTCATGCAGGCGTCGACGCAGTCCTGCATCTGCTTGCTCATCGCGGTCATGGCGCCGGGCTGGGTGTGGGTCATGGCTCCTCCAGGGGGGGACGACGGGAGCCGGGGCCCGGGGTGGGCCCCGAACACTTCCGTGGTACGCCAGCCCGCCACCGCCCGCCATTCGGAGCAGTCGGCGCGGCTGCGGCCGTTGGAGTGGCGGGCCCGCGGCCCCGGACGTGCGGCAGCCCCCCGCGGGGGTCCGCCGGGGGCTGCGCACGCGAGCCGGAGGGGCCGGTTACGGCAGGTTGCGGGCCATCACGATCCGCTGGACCTGGTTGGTGCCCTCGTAGATCTGGGTGATCTTGGCGTCGCGCATCATGCGCTCCACCGGGTAGTCGCGGGTGTAGCCGTAGCCGCCGAGCAGCTGGACGGCGTCCGTGGTGACCTCCATGGCGATGTCCGAGGCGAAGCACTTGGCGGCCGCGCCCTGGTAGGTGAGGTCGGCGTCGCCGCGCTCGGAGGCGGCGGCGGCCTGGTAGGTCAGGGCGCGGGCGGCCGAGACCTTCATGGCCATGTCGGCGAGCATGAACTGGATGCCCTGGAAGTCGGCGATCGGCTTGCCGAACTGCTTGCGCTCCTTGACGTAGCCCTTGGCGTAGTCGAGGGCGCCCTGGGCGATGCCGAGGGCCTGGGCGGCGATGGTGATGCGGGTGTGGTCCAGCGTCTTCATCGCGGTGGCGAAGCCGGTGCCCTCCTCGCCGATCATGCGGTCGGCGGGGATGCGCACGTTGTCGAGGTAGACCTCGCGGGTCGGCGAGCCCTTGATGCCGAGCTTCTTCTCCGGGGCGCCGAAGGAGACGCCCGGGTCGGACTTCTCGACGACGAACGCGGAGATGCCCTTGGAGCGCTTGGCCGGGTCGGTGACGGCCATCACCGTGTAGTACTCGGAGACGCCCGCGTTGGTGATCCAGCGCTTGACGCCGTTGAGGACGTAGTGGTCGCCGTCGCGGACCGCCTTGGTCTTCATGCCGGCCGCGTCCGAGCCCGCGTCGGGCTCCGAGAGGCAGTACGAGAACATGCCGTCGCCCTTGGCGAGCGGCGTCATGTACTTCTTCTTCAGCTCCTCCGAGCCGGACAGGATCACCGGCAGCGAGCCGAGCTTGTTGACGGCCGGGATCAAGGAGGAGGAGGCGCACACACGGGCCACCTCCTCGATGACGATGACCGTCGCGAGGGCGTCCGCGCCCGCGCCGCCGTAGCTCTCGGGGACGTGCACGGCGTGCAGGTCGTTCGCGACCAGGGCGTCCAGCGCCTCCTGCGGGAAGCGGGCCTCCTCGTCCACGGCGGCGGCGTGCGGGGCGATCTTCGCCTCGGCCAGCGAGCGGACGGCGTCGCGGAGCATGTCGTGCTCTTCGGACGGGCGGTACAGGTCGAAGTCAGCCGATCCGGCCAAGGTCTCTCACGCTCCAAAGACGACCAGTGAATGCTAATTACCGTTAAGTAACCCAAATTTTAGAGGCCGCGCCCGCGCCAGGGATACGTGAGCTTGGCGACAGCCTGGACTTTGCCCGGCGCGGGCCTCGCCCATGCCCCGGATATGCTCGGGCAGCGCATTGCCGTCATCCCTCCTGGAGCACCCCCATGAGCCTGAAGATCACCGTGATCGGCACCGGCTATCTCGGCGCCACGCACGCCGCGGCCATGGCCGAGATGGGGTTCGAGGTGCTCGGGCTGGACGTCGTCGCCGAGAAGATCGAGATGCTGCGGCGCGGCGAGGTCCCGATGTACGAGCCGGGCCTGGAGGAACTGCTGCGCCGGCACGTGGCCGGCATCGAGGGCTCCACCGGCCGGCTGCGCTTCACCCAGGACTGGGCGGAGGCGGGCGCCTTCGGCGACGTCCACTTCCTCTGCGTGAACACCCCGCAGAAGCACGGCGAGTACGCCTGCGACATGAGCTACGTCGACTCCGCCGTCGCCTCGCTGGCCCCGCATCTGACCGGGCCGGCGCTGGTGGTCGGCAAGTCGACGGTGCCGGTCGGCTCCGCGGACCGCCTCGCCCGCAGGATCGCCGAGCTGGCGCCCGCCGGGGAGGACGCCGAGCTGGCCTGGAACCCGGAGTTCCTGCGCGAGGGCTTCGCCGTCCAGGACACCCTGCACCCGGACCGGATCGTGGTCGGCGTGCGCAGCGAGCGCGCGGAGAAGCTGCTGCGCGAGGTGTACGCGGCGCCGATCGGCGAGGGCTCGCCCTTCGTCGTCACCGACTTCCCCACCGCGGAACTGGTGAAGACCTCCGCGAACTCCTTCCTGGCCACGAAGATCTCCTTCATCAACGCCATGGCCGAGGTGTGCGAGGCGGCGGGCGGCGACGTGGCGAAGCTGGCCGAGGCGATCGGCTACGACGACCGGATCGGACGGAAGTTCCTGCGCGCCGGGATCGGCTTCGGCGGCGGCTGCCTGCCCAAGGACATCCGGGCCTTCATGGCGCGCGCCGGCGAGCTGGGCGCCGACCAGGCGCTGACGTTCCTGCGCGAGATCGACTCGATCAACATGCGCCAGCGCGGGCAGATGGTGGAGCTGGCCCGGCAGGCGCTGGGCGGCGGGCCGTTCCTCGGCAAGCGGATCGCGGTGCTCGGCGCCACCTTCAAGCCCGACTCGGACGACGTGCGCGACTCGCCCGCGCTGAACGTCGCCGGTCAGATCCACCTCCAGGGCGGCCAGGTCACGGTCTACGACCCCAAGGGCATGGCCAACGCCCGCCGCGTCTTCCCCACCCTCGGCTACGCCGACTCCGCGCTGGAGGCGGTCCGGGGCGCGGACGCGGTGCTGCACCTGACCGAGTGGCGCGAGTTCCGCGAGCTGGACCCGGCGGAGCTGGGCGAGGCCGTCAGCTCCCGTCTCGTCCTGGACGGCCGCAACGCGCTGGACCCGGAGCTGTGGCGCCGCGCGGGCTGGACGTACCGGGCGATGGGCCGCCCGACGGCGTAGACCCCGCGGGCGCAGTCCTCCGCGGGCACAGTCCCCTGCGGGCGCGGGAACGGCGGAGCACGGAGCCCGGGCCGTGACGGCGACGAAGGCGGCAGGGCGCCGGCCCTCGGCCGTACCGGCGACGCCGGGGGCCTGCGGCCCCGGCCGTACCAGTGAGGACGGTGGGCCTGGGACCCCGGCGGTACCGGCGACGCCGGTTCGGCCGAGGCTCAGTCGGCCGAACCGGCGTCTTCCGGCATTCTGCACCACCCGCCCGCGCTCAGCCCTCCCGCGCCCGGTACCGGCGCATCTTCGCGCGCGCCCCGCACACCCGCATCGAGCACCAGCGGCCCCGGCCGGCCGGGCTGCGGTCGTAGTACGCCCAGTGGCAGTCGGCGGCCTCGCAGGCCTTCAGCCGCGTCCAGGTGCCCGCGACGAGCGCCTCGGCGACCGCGGCGGCCACCCGGGAGAGCAGCGGCCCGGTGTCGGCCGGGGCGAGGGCGGCGGAGCCGTCCCGGGCGTCCACCGCCACCAGCAGCGGCGCACGGGCCAGCAGCTCGCCCAGCGGCGTGACCGCGCGGTGCGGCGGATGGCCGGCGTGCGCCAGCAGCGCCGCCCGCAGCGACTCGCGCAGTTCCCGCGCCCCGGCCAGGTCCGCCTCGGCGATCCCGAAGTCCGCCCGGCCCTGCGGGGTGTCGAGCCGGTCGGCGCCCGTCTCGATGTCCAGCGTGTTGACCAGGGACTGGAGCAGAGCCAGGCCGCCGGGCGCGGGCGATCTCTCACTCATACCGGCGACGGTACCGCGCACGTTCATTGCGCCGTTTCCGCGTATGGGCGAGCATACGGTAACCGTTACTGGTTACCCGCTCTTACTGGTAACCGTCGCTGCTTCCTGGGAGGAAGTCATGGCTCTCGCCAAGCTGGGTGTCGTCGTACTGGACTGTCCCGACCCGCGCGCGCTCGCCGGTTTCTACGCCGACGTGCTCGGCGGAACCCCGGAGGGGGACGGCGACTGGGTGGATCTGAAGGTGCCGGGCGGGCCGGCGCTGGCGTTCCAGCGGGCGGAGGGCCTGACCCCGCCGGAGTGGCCGCGCGCCGACCGCAACGCGCAGCAGTTCCATCTGGACCTCACCGTGGACGACCTGGACGCGGCCGAGCGGGGCGTGCTCGCGCTCGGCGCGAAGCCGCTGGCCGAGCCGGGCGGCAAGAGCTTCCGGGTTTACGCCGACCCGGCCGGGCACCCGTTCTGCCTCTGCGCCTGCTGAACGACCGCGGTCAGTCGCTGTAGTGATAGCGGGCCTTGAGGATCTTCACTTCCTTGTCGTCCGCCCGGTACACGAGCCGGTGCTCGTCGTCGATCCGGCGGGACCAGTACCCGGACAGGTCGCCCTTCAGCGGTTCCGGCTTGCCGATGCCACTGAAGGGCGTGCGCTGTATTTCGCCGATCAGGTCCCGGCCCGGTCCCGGGCGACCGCCTCCATGAGCCGCCGGGCGTTCGCCGGGGACCGCAGCAGGTACACGGTCTCCTGCCAGGAGTCGTAGTCGGCGGCGGACATGAGGACGGCGTCACCGCCCCTGGAGCTGATGTGCACCGGCGTGTGGTCGTCGTTGACCCGCTTGATGAGGGGGAACAGGTCCCGGCGGGCCTCACTGGCGCTTATGGTCATCTGCCGCCCTCTCTCACACGTCACTGGTACCAGTCCTCAGCCGTCCAATTCCTCGATCGTCGCGTTCGACGGACCGCGCGTGGCCCGCAGGTCGCGGGCGACGTCCTCCGCCGCGCCCAGCACCCGTACCGCGTTCTGCCAGGTCAGCTTGGCCAGGTCGGACGTCGACCAGCCGCGCTGGAGCAGTTCGGCGAGCAGGTTCGGGTAGCCGGAGACGTCGCCGAGGCCGTCCGGGGTGAAGGCGGTGCCGTCGTAGTCGCCGCCGATGCCGATGTGGTCGACGCCGGCGACCTCGCGCATGTGGTCGAGGTGGTCGGCGACGGTGGCCACGGTCGCGACCGGCCGCGGGTGGGCCTCCTCGAAGGCCCGGTGGACCTTCATGCCCTCCTCGGTGGTGTCGAGGTGGTGCAGGCCGTGCGCGCGCATGTTCTCGTCGGCCGCGGCCGTCCAGTCGACGGCGGCCTGGAGCACGAACTTCGGCACGAACGTCACCATCGCCATGCCGCCGTTGGCGGGCAGCCGCTCCAGGACGTCGTCCGGGACGTTGCGCGGGTGGTCGCAGACCGCGCGGGCGGAGGAGTGCGAGAAGATCACCGGGGCCGTGGAGGCGTCCAGCGCGTCCCGCATGGTCGTCGCGGCCACGTGCGAGAGGTCCACCAGCATGCCGAGGCGGTTCATCTCCCGCACCACCTCGCGCCCGAACGCCGACAGACCGCCCACGGCGGGCTCGTCGGTCGCCGAGTCCGCCCACGCCACGTTGTCGTTGTGGGTGAGGGTCATGTAGCGCACGCCGAGCGCGTACAGGCCGCGCAGGACGCCCAGCGAGTTCGCGATGGAGTGGCCGCCCTCGGCGCCCATCAGGGAGGCGATCCGGCCCTCGGCGCGGGCGGCCTCCATGTCGGCGGCGCTCAGCGCGGGCGCGAGGTCCGCCGGGTAGCGCTCCAGCAGCCGCCGTACGCAGTCGATCTGCTCCAGCGTCGCCGGGACCGGGTCGGGCAGGTCCGAGCGGACGTACACCGACCAGTACTGCGCGCCGACGCCGCCCTCGCGCAGCCGGGGCAGGTCGGTGTGCAGATGGGCGTTCTGCGGGGCGGCGATGTCGCGGGCGCCGAGGTCGTAGCGGACCTGTTCGCGCAGCGCCCAGGGCAGGTCGTTGTGGCCGTCGACGACAGGGAAGTCGCGCAGCAGGTCCCGGGCCCGGTCGAGGAAGCTCACCGCGGTCACTTCCCCGTGCCGAAGCCGAAGCCGCCCGCGCCCTCGACCTTGGCGCGCAGCCGCTTGCCCTTCTCGGTGGCCTGGTCGTTGAGGTCCTGGAGGAAGTCGGTCATCCGGTGCCGCAGCTCGTCGTCGTAGGCGGCGAGGATGCGGGCGGCCAGCAGACCGGCGTTGCGGGCCCCGGCGACGGACACGGTGGCGACCGGGACGCCGGCCGGCATCTGCACGATCGACAGCAGCGAGTCCATGCCGTCCAGGTACTTCAGCGGCACCGGCACGCCGATCACCGGCAGCGGGGTGACGGAGGCGAGCATGCCGGGCAGGTGGGCGGCGCCGCCCGCGCCCGCGATGATCGCCTTCAGACCGCGGTCGGCCGCCTGCTCGCCGTACGCGATCATCTCGCGCGGCATCCGGTGCGCGGAGACGACGTCGACCTCGTAGGCGATCTCGAACTCGTCGAGCGCCTTGGCGGCGCCCTCCATCACGGGCCAGTCGGAGTCCGAGCCCATGACGATGCCGACGACGGGACCAACAGCGCTCATTCGGTGATCGTGCCCTTCAGGTAGCCGGCTGCGTGGTGGGCGCGTTCCAGTACGTCGTCCAGGTCGTCGCCGTAGGTGTTGACGTGGCCGACCTTGCGGCCGGGCTTCACGTCCTTGCCGTACATGTGGATCTTGAGCTGGGGGTCGCGGGCCATGCAGTGCAGGTACGCGGAGTACATGTCCGGGTAGTCGCCGCCCAGGACGTTCGCCATGACCGTCCACTTCGCGCGCGGGCGCGGGTCGCCCAGCGGCAGGTCGAGGACGGCGCGGACGTGGTTGGCGAACTGCGAGGTGATCGCGCCGTCCATGGACCAGTGGCCGGAGTTGTGCGGGCGCATCGCCAGTTCGTTGACGAGGATGCGGCCGTCGCGGGTCTGGAACAGCTCGACGGCGAGGTGGCCGACGACGCCGAGTTCCTTGGCGATGGTCAGGGCCATCTCCTCGGCCCGCAGCGCCAGCTCCTCGGACAGGTCGGGGGCCGGGGCGATCACGGTGTCGCAGACGCCGTTGACCTGCCGCGACTCCACCACCGGGTAGGCCACGGCCTGGCCGTGCGGGGAGCGGACGACGTTGGCGGCCAGCTCGCGGACGAAGTCGACCTTCTCCTCGGCGAGCACGGGCACCCCGGCGCGGAACGGGTCGGCGGCCTCCTCGGCCGAGTCCACCACCCACACGCCCTTGCCGTCGTAACCGCCGCGGACGGTCTTGAGGACCACCGGGAAACCCTCGCCCTCGGCCGCGAACGCGGCCACGTCGGCCGGATCGGCGACGATCCGGTGCCGCGGGCAGGGCACGCCGAGCGCGTCGAGCCTCGCCCGCATCACGCCCTTGTCCTGGGCGTGCACGAGCGCGTCGGGGCCGGGGCGCACGGGGATGCCGTCCGCCTCCAGGGCCCGCAGATGCTCGGTGGGTACGTGTTCGTGATCGAAGGTGATCACATCGCAGCCCCGTGCGAACGCGCGCAGCGTGTCCAGGTCGCGGTAGTCGCCGATGACGACGTCGCTCACGACCTGTGCCGCGGAATCCTGAGGGGTGTCACTGAGGAGCTTGAACCTGATGCCGAGCGGGATGCCCGCCTCGTGTGTCATACGAGCGAGCTGGCCACCGCCGACCATGCCGACTACCGGGAACGTCACGCCCCTAGGGTATCGGCCGGGCCACCGTGGCCGGATCCCGCGCCGCCGCCCCCGCCCGGGGCCCCGCCCCGCCCGGCCCGCGGCCGGTCTCTTACCGACTCCTTCACCGTCTCTTTCCCGCCCTTTCCGGGACTCTTTCCGACCCGTTCGGGGGGTCGTGAGCGGTCCGCGGGCGCGGGCACCCGCCGCTGGTTAGCATGGCGGGGTTGACGAAACCGACCCGGACGGGGGCCTGCACGACCATGGGACATGGTTCCTCGGGACGCCGACCGGCGCCCCCGGCCTCCCCGGCGCCCCCTTCCGCCCCCGCCGAAGCCGCTGCGGCCGAGTCCGGCGGCGGGCTGCTGCGGCGGGCCGGGCGGGTCTGGCGCGAGATCGTGAAGTTCGGCGCGGTGGGCGGGGCGGGGCTGCTGGTCAACCTGCTCGTGTTCAACCTGGTACGGCACGTCACCGATCTGCCGGTGGTCCGGGCGAGCATCATCGCGACCGTCGTCTCGATCGTCTTCAACTACATCGGGTTCCGCTACTTCACCTACCGGGACCGCGACAAGAGCGGCCGCACCAAGGAACTGACGCTGTTCCTGCTGTTCAGCGCGGTCGGCCTGGTGATCGAGAACGGCGTGCTCTACCTGGCGACGTACGGCTTCGGCTGGGACACCCCGCTGCAGAGCAACGTCTTCAAGTTCCTCGGCATCGGCATCGCCACCCTGTTCCGCTTCTGGTCCTACCGCACCTGGGTCTTCCGCGCCCTGCCGGTCGCCAAGGAGAGCGGCGCGCCCGGCGGCGACCGGTCGGCCGGGAGCCGGGAGGCGGCGGCGGACGCGGAGTCGTATCTGCGGGCGCAGCCGAAGCGGCCGGAGGCGAAGAAGCAGCGGTCGAAGGCCTACCGCTGACCGGTACGGCGGCGCGGGGGCCGCGCGCCCCGCGGGCGGCGTTCCCGTACGGTCGCCGCCGCCGCACCGCCGGCAGGTCCTCCGGCGTCCGCTAGCGCACCGTCGGCAGGTCCTCCGCGGACCGCTTCAGCGGGGGCGTGCGGGAGAGGAACAGGCCGAAGACCGGCGGCTGCGCCTGGAGCAGTTCGAGCCGGCCGCCGTCCGCCTCGGCGAGGTCCCGGGCGACCGCGAGGCCGATGCCCGTGGAGTTGCGGCCGCTGATCGTGCGCTCGAAGATCCGCGCGCCCAGGTCGGCGGGGACGCCGGGCCCCTCGTCGGTGACCTCCACGACCGCCTGGTTGCCGGTGACGCGGGTGCGCAGCGCCACCGTGCCGCCGCCGTGCATGAGGGAGTTCTCGATCAGCGCGGCCAGCACCTGCGCGACCGCGCCCGGCGTGCCCACCGCCCGCAGATGCCGCTTGCCGGAGCTGACGATGGCCCGGCCGGCGCTGCGGTAGGCGGGGCGCCACTCGGCGATCTGCTGCTGGATGACCTCGTCGATGTCGAAGGTGACCGCGGAGCCGGTGCGCGGGTCGCGGGAGTTGGTCAGCAGCCGTTCCACCACGTCCGTCAGCCGCTCGACCTGGGTGAGCGCGACGTTCGCCTCCTCCTTCACCGTCTCCGGGTCGTCGGTGAGGGTGATCTCCTCCAGCCGCATGGACAGCGCGGTCAGCGGGGTGCGCAGCTGGTGGGAGGCGTCGGCGGCCAGGCGCCGTTCCGCGGTCAGCATCCGGGCGATGCGCTCGGCGGAGGAGTCCAGCACGTCGGCGACCCGGTCCAGCTCGGGGACGCCGTAGCGCTTGTGGCGGGGGCGGGGGTCGCCGGAGCCGAGGCGTTCGGCGGTCTCGGCGAGGTCGGTCAGCGGGGAGGCGAGCCGGTTGGCCTGGCGGATCGCGAGCAGCACCGCGGCGATCACCGCCAGCAGCGCCACCAGCCCGATGATCAGCAGCGTGCGGCCGACCTCGCGGGTGACGGAGGAGCGCGGCTCCTCCATGCGGACCGTCTCGCCCTGCTCGCCGGTGGCCGTGGAGTGGATGACGTCCCCGGCGGGCTTGCTGCCGACCTCGATCGGCGGGTGGCCCGGGATGCCGATGACCGCGTACTGGCCCGGGGCCACCTGGTCGCGCAGGATCGACGCGTTCACGGTCTCCGCGCCCAGCAGCCGGCTGTCCACGATGCTGGCCAGCCTGAGCGCCTCGGAGTCGACCCGCTCCTGCGCGCTGTTGCTGATCGTGCGGGTCTCCACGATCACCAGGGAGACGCCGAAGACGGCGATCACGACGAGCACCACGGCGAGCGTGGACTGGATCAGTCGACGGCGCATGACCTCTTACCTGTTGCCTGCCGGGACCCGGATCTCGGGGCCGCTCGGCCCTTGTCGCGTCAGCTCTTCTCGAAACGGAACCCGACGCCCCGCACGGTCGCGATGTACCGGGGGTTGGCCGCGTCGTCGCCGAGCTTCTTGCGCAGCCAGGAGATGTGCATGTCGAGGGTCTTGGTCGACGACCACCAGGTGGTGTCCCAGACCTCGCGCATCAGCTGGTCGCGGGTGACGACCCGGCCCGCGTCGCGCACCAGCACCCGCAGCAGGTCGAACTCCTTCGCGGTGAGCTGCAGTTCCTCGTCGCCCATCCAGGCGCGGTGCGACTCGACGTCGATGCGCACGCCGTGCGTGGCGGGCGGCTGCTGCGGCTCGGCGGAACCGCGGCGCAGCAGGGCCCGGACCCGGGCGAGCAGTTCGGCGAGCCGGAACGGCTTGGTGACGTAGTCGTCGGCGCCCGCGTCCAGGCCGACCACGGTGTCCACCTCGTCGGCGCGCGCGGTCAGGATCAGGATGGGCACGGTGTGGCCGTCGGCGCGCAGCCGGCGGGCGACCTCCAGGCCGTCCATGCCGGGCAGCCCGAGGTCCAGCACGACCAGGTCGACACCGCCCTGCATTCCGGCGTCGAGCGCGGTGGGTCCGTCCTCACGCACCTCGACCTCGTAACCTTCCCGGCGCAGAGCGCGGGCCAGCGGCTCCGAGATGGACGCGTCGTCCTCGGCGAGCAGTACACGGGTCATGGAGTGATGGTAGTCCGCCCGCGCCACCCCCCGGGGCGGTGCCGAGGTGTGATCGAATCCGGCCACTCTTACCTTGCGGCCCGGCGGCGGGACGCTGTCGCGACGGTGGGTACACGGTGGGTGCGAACCCTCCACGAACCGTCCACCGCGTCCGGTCGGCACCACCGAGGTAAAGGTGCGATCCTTGAAAACACCTTCGAAACCGGGTGTGCGGTTCCATCGCTTCCTGTGATCCGCGTCTCAAGTCCTTCCATATCCGGCAGTGTCCTGCCGTATGGTGAGCTGAACGCCTGTAGCACGCAGCGGACCTTTGGCGCTCATCCGACGCCGAGGGTCCCTTTTGCGTGCGGGCCGGTTCTTTCCGGCCTCGAAAGGAATGACCTAGGGCCGGGCCTCGCTGGACGCATCGTCGCGTTGCGAGGCGTGGATCCCGGTGGCCGCCGTCCGTCGCTCCGCAACCCGGGGCGTACTCCCCTGGGCGTGGGGTGGACGACAGGTCCCGCCGGTGCCGGCCAGCCCCCCACCGGGCGCGCGAACCGCTCGTCGAAGCGCGCGTCCCGACCAGCAAGGAACGACCATGGCGTCCAGCCTGACGAAGGACTCGGTCCGACCGGGCACCCCCGGTTCCGAGAAGACCTTCTTCGGCCACCCCCGCGGCCTGGCCACACTCTTCATGACCGAGATGTGGGAGCGCTTCTCCTACTACGGCATGAGGGCCCTGCTCCCGCTGTATCTGGTGGCCCCGGGTGGGCTGCACATGAACGCGGCCACCGCGACCGCGATCTACTCGGTGTACCTCTCGCTGGTGTACCTGCTCGCCCTGCCGGGCGGCTGGTTCGCCGACCGGGTCCTCGGTCCACGCAAGACGGTCGCCGTCGCGGGCGCGATCATCATGCTGGGCCATCTGACGCTGGCCCTGCCGTGGTCGGGCAGCTTCTTCGGCGGCCTCGGCCTCGTCGCCATCGGCTCGGGCCTGCTGAAGGCCAACATCTCCACGATGGTGGGCCACCTGTACAAGGGCGCGGACGACCCGCGCCGTGACGGCGGCTTCACGCTCTTCTACATCGGCATCAACCTGGGCGCCTTCGCCGCGCCGCTGACCATCGGCACCGTCGGCGAGCACGTGAACTGGCACTTCGGCTTCGCGCTCGCCGCGCTCGGCATGGCGCTGGGTCTCGCGCAGTTCCTGCTCGGCTCCCGTCACCTGGACGCCCGCTCGGACGTCGTCCCGACGCCGCTGTCGGAGCAGGAGAAGCGGGCCACGCTGACCAAGGCCGCCCTGTGGGCGGGCGTCGCGGTCGTCTTCTACGCGATCGTCGGCTTCTCCGGCGTCTACACCCTGAACTGGCTGCTGGTCCCGATCACCGTCGCCGGTCTGATCATCCCGGTCCTGGTCATCGCCCGGATCAAGCGGGACAAGGAGCTGTCCCGCGCCGACCAGTCGAAGATGAGCGCCTACATCTGGTTCTTCGTCGCCGCGGCCGTGTTCTGGATGATCTACGACCAGGGCGGTTCGACCGTGTCGCTGTTCGCCGAGTCCTCGGCGAAGAACACGATCTTCGGCTGGGACTTCCCGGTCTCCTGGTACCAGTCGGTCAACCCGGTCCTGATCATGGCGCTGGCCCCGGTGTTCGCCTGGGCGTGGCTGGCGCTCGCCCGGCGCGGCAAGGAGCCGAGCACCGCGGTGAAGTTCGCGATGGGCCTGGTGCTCATCGGTGCGTCGTTCTTCCTCTTCCTGGCCCCGCTGGCGATCGCCGACGGCGGTCACAAGGCGGCCGCGCTGTGGCTGGTGGCGATCTACTTCGTCCAGACCGTCGGTGAGCTGACGCTCTCCCCGGTCGGCCTGTCGGTCACCACGAAGATGGCGCCCGCGAAGTACGCCTCCCAGATGATGGGCGTCTGGTTCCTGGCCGTCACCGCCGGTGACGCCACGACCGGTCTGCTCTCCATCGCCGGCGTCGACCTCAACAAGACGGGCATCGTGACCCTGGAGGCCGTCCTCGCCGTCATCGCCGGTGTGGCGGTGTGGATGTACCGCAGCAAGGTCAAGCAGCTCATGGGCGACGTCCGCTGACGCGACCCCCGGCCGCACGGCCACTTCTTCACTGGTTTTTTTCCGGAGGGCCACCGCACTCCCCTGACGGGGGGTGGGGTGGCCCTCCGGGCGTTCACAGCGCACGCGGATGGGGGGTGGCCTGGGGCCGCCTCGGCAACGGGCGGCGGCGTATGCGGGCCATTGCACGGGGCCGCGCGTGGGCGGGGGGCTGGGCAGCGCGCAGCGCGCCGGGCGGTGCCTGGGCCGGGAAGCGCGCAGCGCGCCGGGCGCGGGGCGTCTCGGCAGCGGGCGACGGCCTACGCAGGCCCCGTGCACGGGCCGTGTGGGGGCGGGGCTGGGAAGCGCACCGGGCGGGGCGGTGGGGGCCGGGAAGCGCGCAGCGCGACGGGCGGTCGGACCGGACCGGCAGCCCAGCCGGGGCGGTCCCGCCGGGCGGGGGACCGCAGCCCGCACCGCGCCGGGCAGCGATGGGCCGGGAAGCGCGCACCGCGACGGGCGGTGCGTGGGCCGGAGAACGTGCAGCGCGCCGGGCCGTGGTGGGCCGGCGCGCTGGGAGCGGCGGGGCGGGGAGTGTCGTGGAGGCGCCCGGAGGGTTATGCCGGGGCGCCCAGTTCCGCCCAGACCTTCTTGCCGGACGTGCCCGGGACGCGGACGACGCCCCAGTCCAGGCACAGGCGCTGGACGATGAACATGCCGTGGCCGCCGGGGCGGCCGGCGCGGTGCGGGGTGCGCGGGGCGGGCTGGCCGGCGCCGCGGTCGGCGACCTCGATGCGGATCACCTTGTTGTCGCAGGTGAGCTCCAGCTCCTCCGGCCCCTCGGCGTGCAAGCACGCGTTGGTGACCAGCTCGGAGACGACGAGGAGCACGTCCTCGGCGGCCGCCCGCTGGTCGGCGCTCTCGGCGGGCAGCCAGCCCCAGGCGTGCAGCGCCTGGCGGGTGAAGTCGCGGGCGAGCGGCACGACGCCGCTCTCGCCGTCGAAGCTCAGCCTGCGGACCTGACGACCCGCCGACGGGGCCGCCGGCGCAGCCGTCGCACCTCCTGCGGACGCCCCGTCCGCCGGTGCGCCCCCCTCGGAACCCCCGGAAGCGCCGCTGGGCTCCGGGCCGCGGTCGCCCGGCGAGTAAGGCCGGGTGGTGCTCATCAGCGCTTCACCTCACCGATTCACCAGTCACGATTCAGAAGTCACTACACACGTACATCGCGTACGTCCCCATACACGCCGTCCAGCCCCTCGCCGGCTCCCGGTCCGGGCGACCGATCCGTTCGGCCGGTCCGCGCGACCGGTCCGTCCAGGATGTCTCCTGCCCGACCGTTCCGGCGGAACACCCCCGTTTTCCGGCCCCCCGGGCGTGACACCAGGGACAGCCGGGCCCAAAGGCGCCGATGCGTATGGATACGTACAGGACACGTCGTCTGCTCGGCGGCCGGCTCAGCCGGTCTCTTCGGCCAGCGCGTCCTCCAGCGTGTCGTGCACGCTGAAGACGGCGTCCGCCCCGGTGATCTCGAACACCCGGGCCACCACCGGCAGCATTCCGGCGAGATGGACGCCTCCCCCGGCCGCCTCCGCCTTCAGCCGCGCCCCCAGCAGCACGTTCAGCCCCGTGGAGTCGCAGAACTCCAGGCGTGAACAGTCCACCACCAGGCGCGAGCGCCCCTTCTCGAGGCACTCCTCGAGCGGCTCGCGCAGCAGATCGGCCGTGTGGTGGTCCAGCTCCCCCGCAGGGGTCACGACGGCACTCGAACCTTCCTGCCGTACCTCCACCAGAAGCCGGCCCGACTGTGCACTGCCGACCGTCCCGCGGTCCATGCCGTCTCTCTCTCCCGGGGTCTTGGCTGCTGACTGACGCCCTCGCACACTACGCCTTCCCGCAGCGCTCCGACACCCGAACAACCGCACACAAACGGACATACTTCCACAGAACGCACTTGCGGCGGCACTGGGAAAGCGGGTAGGGCTAGTAGAGACACGCACCCGACACGGCCGGCTTTGGAGGCGCCGCACACCGCAGTGCACGAACTGGCTTCGGCAGCCATATGCCGAGAACGATGGAGGACATCATGTCATCCCGGCTCGACGCCTCGCACACCCCGAGGGCGACGTCGACACCCACTCCGGTCCGCCTGGAGCCGATCGGCGCCAAGGACGCAGCAGAGGACGCCCTGGCCGGGCTTCCCGACATCCCCCCGTACGACGAGGTGGCCCCGGACGACGCCCGGGCCCTGTCCAAGTCCCTCTTCGAGCGGCTGGAGTCCCTCGAAGAAGGCACGCACGAACACGCCTACGTCCGCAACACCCTCGTCGAACTCAACCTCGCCCTGGTCAAGTTCGCCGCCTCCCGCTTCCGCTCCCGCAGCGAGCCGATGGAGGACATCATCCAGGTCGGCACGATCGGCCTGATCAAGGCGATCGACCGGTTCGAACTCTCGCGTGGGGTCGAGTTCCCCACCTTCGCGATGCCAACCATCATCGGCGAGATCAAGCGCTTCTTCCGCGACACCTCGTGGTCCGTGCGGGTCCCGCGCCGGCTCCAGGAGCTGCGGCTGGACCTGGCCAAGGCCGGTGACGAGCTGGCGCAGCGGCTGGACCGCGCCCCCACCGTGTCGGAGCTGGCCGAGCACCTCGGTCTGTCCGCCGAAGAGGTGGTCGAGGGCATGGCGGCGTCGAACGCGTACACCGCCTCGTCGCTGGACGCGCAGCCCGAGGAGAACGAGTCGGAGGGCGCCCTCGCGGACCGCATCGGCTACGAGGACCACGGGATCGAGGGCATCGAGTACGTCGAGTCGCTGAAGCCGCTCATCGCCGAGCTTCCCTCCCGGGACCGCAAGATCCTGTCCCTGAGGTTCGTCGCCAACATGACCCAGTCGGAGATCGGCGAGGAGCTGGGCATCTCCCAGATGCACGTCTCCCGGCTGCTGTCGCGCACCCTGGTCCGCCTGCGCAAGGGCCTCACGGTCGTGGAATGACCGTCGCCGGCCCGGCCCCTCCCTCCTGGGCCGGGCCGGCGACGGTACGGGCTGCGGGCCGGTGACGGTACAGGCTGCGGGCCGGTGACGGTACAGGCTGCGGGCCCGTGACGGTGTGCGCTGGGGGCCGGTGCCGCGCCGACGCGAGCGGCCGTGCCGGGCCGCGCCGCCGGTACGGCGTGACCGCCTCAGGGCGGCGCGCGGGACGGCTCAGACCTCGCGCACGCCCCGCCGCCACACCTGGGAGACCAGGGGCACGCCCGGCCGGTAGGCCAGGTGCACGTGGCTGGGCGCGTCCAGGACGAGCAGGTCGGCGCGGGCGCCGGGGGCGAGGCGGCCGACGTCGTCGCGCCGCAGCGCCGCAGCGCCGCCGGCCGTGGCCGACCAGACCGCCTCGTCCGGCGTCATCCCCATGTCCCGCACCGCCAGCGCGATACAGAACGGCACGGACGACGTGAACGACGAGCCGGGGTTGCAGTCGGTGGACAGCGCGACGGTGACGCCCGCGTCCAGCAGCCGCCGGGCGTCGGGCCAGGCGGCCCGGGTGGAGAACTCCGCGCCGGGCAGCAGCGTGGCCACCGTGCGGCCGCTCGCCAGCGCGTCCACGTCCGCGTCGGTGAGGTGGGTGCAGTGGTCGGCGCTGGCCGCGTCGAGTTCGACGGCGAGCTGCACGCCGGGGCCGTAGGAGAGCTGGTTGGCGTGGATGCGCGGGGTGAGGCCCCTGGCCCGGCCCGCGGTGAGGATCGCGCGTGCCTGGTCGCCGTCGAAGGCGCCCTTCTCGCAGAACACGTCGATCCAGCGGGCGTGCGGGGCGCAGGCCTCCAGCATCTCCCCGGTGACCAGCTCCACGTAGGCGGCCGGGTCCTCGGCGTAGTCCGGGGGGACGATGTGCGCGCCGAGGTAGGTGACCTCGTCGGTGTGCCGGGCGGCGATGGCGAGGGCGCGGGCCTCGTCGGCGACGGTGAGGCCGTAGCCGGACTTCGTCTCGAACGTGGTGGTGCCCTGGCGCAGGGCCTCGGCGAGGTAGCGGACGAGACCCGCCTCCAGTTCCCCGTCACTCGCGGCGCGGGTGGCGGCGACCGTGGTGCGGATGCCGCCGGCGCTGTAGGCCCGGCCGGACATGCGGGCGTTGAACTCCTCGGTGCGGTCGCCCGCGAACACCAGGTGGGAGTGGGAGTCCACGAACCCCGGCAGCACCGCCCGGCCGCCCGCGTCGACCCGGTTGTCAGTGGCGGGTGCTTTGCTTGACTCACCGGTCCACACGACACGGTCGCCCTCGATGACGACGGCCGCGTCCCGGACCAGTCCGAGCGGGGAACCGTCGCCGAGGGAGGGATCGTTGGTGACGAGCGTGGCGATGTTCGTGATGACCGTGCTGGCGGCCGTTTCCGTGCTGCTCATGGCGTCCTCGGGGGTGGCGGTGGGGGTCAGCCGTGCAGGGCTTCGACGGCGGCCGTCAGGGCCCGCGGCACATCGGGCACGAGGGTGTGCGCCCCGTCGCGCACGACGTGCCGCCCGCCCACGACCGTATGCCGTACGTCCGCCGCGCTCGCCGCGAATACGGCCGTCTCGGCGCCGAGCCGGGGCGCCGGTCCCGCGGTTCTGACCGAGTCCAGCGCGACGGTCGTGAAGTCGGCGAGCGCGCCGGGGACGAGGCTGCCCGCGTCGTCCCAGCCGAGGGCCGCGTGGCCGTCGGCGGTGGCGGCCCGCAGCAGGGCGGCGGCCGTCCAGTGGCCGCGGGTGCGGGTGCGCAGCCGCTCGTTCAGCTCCATGGCGCGGGCCTCTTCGAACAGGTCGATGACGGCGTGGCTGTCGGAGCCGAGGGAGAGGGGCGAGCCGGCGCGCTGGAGGGCGGGCGCGGGCCCGATGCCGTCGGCCAGGTCCCGTTCGGTGGTCGGGCACATGCAGGTGCCGGTTCCGGAGCCGCCGAGCAGGGCGATGTCCTCGTCGGTGAGGTGGGTGTTGTGCACGCCGGTGGTGCGCGGGCCGAGGACGCCGTGGTCGGCCAGGAGCCGGGTGGGGGTGCGGCCGTGGGCGGCGAGGCAGGCGTCGTTCTCGGCGGTCTGCTCCGACAGGTGCACGTGCAGCGGGGCCCGCCGTTCCTCCGCCCAGGCCGCCACGGTGGCCAGTTGTGCGGCGGGCACGGCCCGCACCGAGTGGATCGCGGCGCCGATCCGTGCGTGATCGCGTTCCTTGAGAACTGAAGAGCGTTCGGCCCAGGCCTCGGCGGTGCCGTCGGAGAAGCGCAGTTGGTGGTGGTCGGGCGCCTCGCCGAAACCGGCGGACAGGTAGCAGGTGTCGAGGAGGGTGATGCGCACGCCCGCCTCGGCGGCGGCCTCGATCAGGGCCTCGCCCATCGCGTTCGGGTCGGCGTAGCGGGCGCCGCCGGGGGCGTGGTGGACGTAGTGGAACTCGCCGACGGTGGTGATTCCCGCGAGGGCCATCTCGGCGTAGGTCGCACGGGCGAGCGAAAAGTAGCTGTCCGGGGTGAGCTTGTCCGCAATCGCGTACATGACGTCACGCCAGGCCCAGAATGAATCGGGCGCCCGCTCGCTGCCTCCGCTGCTTGGTCCCGGCCACTGCGGGGGTGTTCCCGTGCCGGAGCCGACCTGGACGGTGCCGCGAAGAGCGCGGTGGAAGGCATGCGAGTGTGCGTTCGCCAGTCCCGGCAGGGTCAGGCCCCGCAAGGGCTCGGCGCCGGGCGGCGGGGTGGGCGTGCCCGTGCGGACGGCGGTGATCCGGCCGTCCGCCACGTCCACGGCGACGCCCGGCTCGACGTGGGTGCCGAGCCAGGCGTGTTCCAGCCAGTACGTCCGTGTCCGGCCGGTGGTGGTCACGGCGCGCTCGGTGGTGGTCACGTGCAGGCCAGTCCTTCCAGTACGTCGGCGAGGGCGCGCACCCCGGCCACGCAGTCGTCCTCGGCGGCGGACTCGGCCGGGGAGTGCGAGACGCCGGTGGGGTTGCGCACGAACAGCATGGCGGTCGGCACGCGCGCGGACAGGATTCCCGCGTCGTGTCCGGCGCCGGTGCCGAGGACGGGCACGGTCAGCTCGGTGTCCTTGCCGAGGATGCGGGCCAGTTCGTCGCGCAGGGCGTGGTCGAACTCGACCACGGGCGTGAACGACTCGCGCACCACGTCGAGGTCGACGCCGTGGGCGGCGGCGTACTCGCGGGCCGCCTTCTCGATGCCGGTGACCACCGTGTCCAGGCGGTGCTGGTCGGCGGCGCGGGAGTCGAGCCAGCCGCGCACCAGGGAGGGGATGGCGTTGACGCCGTTGGGCTCGACGGCGATCTTGCCGAAGGTGGCGACGGCGCCGGCGAGTTCGGCCTCGCGGCGGGCGGCGAGCACCGTCTCGGCGTACGACAGCATCGGGTCGCGGCGGTCGGCGAGCCGGGTGGTGCCGGCGTGGTTGGCCTCGCCGCGGAAGTCGAACCGCCAGCGGCCGTGCGGCCAGATCGCGCTGGCCACGCCGACCGCGTCGCCGGTGAGGTCCAGGGCTCGGCCCTGCTCGACGTGGAGTTCGACGAACGCGCCGATGCGGGCGAGGCGTTCGGGGTCGGGGCCGATGGCGTCGGGGTCGTACCCGGCGGCCTCCATGGCCTTCGGCAGGGTGATGCCGTCGCCGTCGGTGAGGCGGTGCGCGTCCTCGACGGTCAGCGCCCCGGCGGTCAGCCGGGATCCGACGCAGGCGAGGCCGAACCGGGCGCCCTCCTCGTCGCCGAAGTTGACGATCGCCAGCGGCCGGGTGAACCGCGCTCCCCCGCGGCGCAGTTCGTCCAGGGCCGCGAAGGCGGACACCACGCCGAGGGGGCCGTCGAAGGCGCCGCCGTCGGGCACGGAGTCGAGGTGCGAGCCGGTGACGACGGCGTTCCCGGCGGCAAGGTCGCCGAGCCAGGCCCACTGGTTGCCGTTGCGGTCCGTCTCGTAGGCCAGTCCGCGCGCGCGGGCCTGGTCCTCGAACCAGGCGCGGCACTCGGCGTCGGCGCCGGTCCAGGCGTAGCGGCGGTATCCGCCGGAGGCGGAGCTGCGGCCGACCGGCAGCAGCTCCGCCCACATGCTGTGGAAGCTCACGCCCCGTCACCCTCGCGCATGGGGACGCGCACGTCGCGCTCGGCCGCCACCGACTCGGCGATGTCGTACCCGGCGTCCACGTGCCGGATGACGCCCATGCCGGGGTCGTTGGTGAGGACCCGGCGGATCTTCTCGCCGGCGAGCGCGGTGCCGTCGGCGACGGTGACCTGCCCGGCGTGGATGGAGCGGCCCATGCCGACGCCGCCGCCGTGGTGGAGGGAGACCCAGGAGGCGCCGGAGGCGACGTTCACCATGGCGTTGAGCAGCGGCCAGTCGGCGATGGCGTCGGAGCCGTCGAGCATGGCCTCGGTCTCCCGGTACGGGGAGGCGACGGAGCCGCAGTCGAGGTGGTCGCGGCCGATGACGATCGGCGCGGCCAGCTCGCCGCTCGCGACCATGTCGTTGAAGCGCTCGCCGGCCTTGTCGCGCTCGCCGTAGCCGAGCCAGCAGATACGGGCGGGCAGGCCCTGGAAGTGGACGCGCTCACCGGCCAGCTTGATCCAGCGGGCCAGGGACTCGTTCTCCGGGAAGAGGTCCAGGATCGCCTTGTCGGTCTTGGCGATGTCGGACGCCTCGCCCGACAGGGCGGCCCAGCGGAAGGGGCCCTTGCCCTCGCAGAACAGCGGGCGGATGTAGGCGGGGACGAAGCCGGGGAAGGCGAACGCCCGGTCGTACCCGGCGAGCTGGGCCTCGCCGCGGATGGAGTTGCCGTAGTCGAAGACCTCGGCGCCGGCGTCCTGGAAGCCGACCATCGCCTCCACGTGCTTGGCCATGGACTCGCGGGCGCGGGTGGTGAAGCCGGCCGGGTCCTTGGCGGCGGCGTCGGCCATGTCGTCGAAGTCGACGCCGAGCGGCAGGTAGGACAGCGGGTCGTGGGCGGAGGTCTGGTCGGTAACGATGTCGATGGGCGCGCCCATGGCGAGCAGCTGCGGGACCAGTTCGGCGGCGTTGCCGAGGACGCCGATGGACAGCGGCCTGCGCTGGTCGCGGGCCTCGGTGGCGAGCTGGAGCGCGTGGTCGAGGGAGTCGGCCTTCACGTCGAGGTAGCGGTGCTCGATGCGGCGGTCGATGGCGCGCGGGTCGCAGTCGACGCAGATCGCGACGCCGTCGTTCATCGTCACGGCCAGCGGCTGCGCGCCGCCCATGCCGCCGAGGCCGGCGGTGAGGGTGATCGTCCCGGCGAGGGTGCCGCCGAACTTCTTCGCGGCGACGGCGGCGAAGGTCTCGTAGGTGCCCTGGAGGATGCCCTGGGTGCCGATGTAGATCCAGGACCCGGCGGTCATCTGGCCGTACATGGTCAGGCCGAGGGCCTCCAGGCGGCGGAACTCCTCCCAGTTGGCCCAGTCGCCGACGAGGTTGGAGTTGGCGAGCAGGACGCGCGGCGCCCACTCGTGGGTCTGCATCACGCCGACCGGGCGGCCGGACTGGACGAGCATCGTCTCGTCGGCCTTGAGGGTCTTCAGGGTGCGGACCATGGCGTCGAAGGAGCGCCAGTCGCGGGCGGCCTTGCCGGTGCCGCCGTAGACGACGAGCTTGTCGGGGTGCTCGGCGACCTCGGGGTCCAGGTTGTTCTGGAGCATCCGCAGCGCGGCCTCCTGCTGCCATCCCAGGGCGCTCAGTTCCGTACCGCGCGGCGCTTGGACGGGGCGGGGTCCTGACATGGGCTGCCTCCTGGCGGTTGCTCCCGAGGGATTGTTGCGTCTTCTATTCACATCCTGACGTGATGAATAGAGCTAGTCAACACGTTCGGGGGCGGGAGGCAGGCGGGGGTGAGGGGTGAGGGCGGGTGCCGTACGGGTTTTGAGCCCACGCCCCGGGGTGCGGAAGACAGGGAGGGGGGTGGCGCGGAAGACGGGGAGGGGGCGTACGGGGGCGCGCTCACCACCCCCCGCGCAGCAGTGCGCCCCCGAGGGCGGCGAGCACGGCCAAGGCCCGGCGCAACTGGTGCGAAAACCCGGTCAGTCGACCCACGTTAGCCCCTCGGTCGCATGTTCCACCGGAAAATGCCGTAACCCTCACCGCCCCCGTGCACCGTGCGTAGCGTCTGCATCACTCAGCCGAACCCCAGGCGGGAGGGGAACAACGGTGCCCGGAATCGACGAGTGCCTACTGGAAGCCATGCGGCTGCCCGGAGCCAGAGGCGCCGCGCTGGTCGACTGGACGAGCGGACTGGCCCTGGGCGCCGTCGGGGAGTCCCCGGGCGGCGACCACGAGACCACCGCGGCGGAGGCGGCCGAACTGGCCCGGCTCGCCGCCGAGCACGGCGCGTTCGCCGCCACCGACGACCCCGGCGGCGAGCGACCCCCGGTGGAGGACCTGATCGTCAGCAACCGCGACAGCTACCACCTGCTGCGGTTCGTGGACACGTCCTTCGACAGCAGCGTGTTCCTGCACCTGTGGCTGACCCGCGCGGAGGGCAACCTCGCCCTGGCCCGGATACGCCTGGGCGAGATGGCCGAGCGGCTGGTGCTGGGATGACCGTGGTCGACCTCCCTCCCCCGCTGCCCGTACGGGACAAGGCGACCGCCGTCGAGCGGGCCTGGGGCGGCGTCTCGCCGATGCTGACCCGGCTCGCCGCCGAGCGGGCCACCGGCGTCCTGGTCCGCGAGGGCGGCGCCCTCCACCTCGACGGGGGCCTGGTGACGTACGCCGAGAGCCCGCTGGCGCTCGGGCTGGACGCGCTGCTCACCGCGCACGGCACCGTGCGGGGCGAGGTCTGGCGCGAGGCCCTGTCCCGGGCCGACGAACACCGGGGCGTCGCGCGGTTCCTGCTGAGCGGCGGTCATCTGGCCGAGGGGGCGCTGCAGTTGTGCCACCTGGCCGCGCTCTACGACGCCGCGTACTTCGCGCTCGCCCCGAGCAGCACCCCGGGCCGGTTCCGTTACGGCGTCGGGCACCGCCTCGGCGCCGTCGTGCCGGTGCCGGTCGCCGCCCTGGAGCGCGAGACGCTGCGCCGCCGGGACCTGCTGCACCGCATCTGGCCCGACCCGCGGCCCGACCAGGCGCCGCTGGTGCGCACGCGCACCGCCGCCGCGCCCCGGCTCACCGGCCGCCAGCAGAGCCTGCTGGACCGGATCGACGGCACCCGCACCGCCGCCGATCTGGCCCGGGAGCTGGGCCGGCAGGCGTTCCACACGCTGGTGGACGTACGCCGTCTGGCCGCGGCGGGCCTGATAGCGCCCCGCCCCTCCCCCGAACCGCCGTCGCCGCCCACCGCGCCGGGCGCCGCGTCCGCCGCCTACGGCGTCCCGGGCCCCGTACCGCCACCGCCGGGCGCGGCCGGGCTGCCGCCGCCCGGTCTCGCCGACCCGCCGCCGCCCGACATCGCCGAGCGGCTCGCGCACACCACCGACCCCCACATCACGCTGCTGAAGAGGCTCAGGGATGCGCTGGAGGCCCTTTGAGAGGAGACACCGGATGGCAGCCGAGCCCGAGATCCTGGAGGAGCTGCGCAGGCTGAGAGCCCGCGTCCCACAGCTCACCGGCGCTCTCGCCGCGAGCGTCGACGGCCTCGTACTGGCCCACGACACCCCCGGCGTGGAGGCCGAGAGCCTGGCCGCGCTGACCGCGACGGCGCTCGGCGTGTCCGTGCGCATGACGGACGTGACCGGCCAGGGCGACCTGCGCGAACTGCTCGTGCGCGGCGTGCACGGCTACGTCGCCACCTACGCGGCCGGCCGCACCGCCGTGCTGACGCTGCTCGCCGAGGACCGCGTCAACGTCGGCCGCCTCCACCTGGAGGGCCGGCGGGCCGGCGCGCGCATCGGCGAACTCGTCGACGCCGAAGCCACGGCCCGCGGCGCCGGCCGCACGCCCGCGCGGGCGGCGCGACCGGCCGCCGCCCCGCGTCCCGCCCCGCCGGCCACTCCGCCGGCCGCCGCGTCGGCGCGGACCAGGCCGCCCCTCGTGCCCCGCACCACGGGCACCGCCCCGGGCGCGGGCGCGCCCACCGCCACCGAAACCTGACGAGAACCCGCGGACCCGCGGACCCGAGAAACCCGAGAACCCGCGGATCCAAGAACCCGAGAACCCGAGAACCAAGGAGAACCGCCATGGCCAACACCGAGACCTGCCTGAAGGAAGCCCTCGCCTCCATCGAGGGTGCGACCGGAGTCGCCCTCGTCGACTACACCAGCGGCATGGCGCTGGGCACGATGGGCGGCAGCAAGACCTTCGACCTGAACGTCGCCGCCGCCGGCAACACCGACGTCGTACGGGCCAAGATGCGCACCATGGAGCACCTCGGCCTCAAGGGCGAGATCGAGGACATCCTGATCACCCTGTCCGACCAGTACCACCTGATCCGGCTGATCAGCGGGCGCGGCGGCAACGGCCTCTTCCTCTACCTGGTGCTGGACGCCAAACGGTCCAACCTGGCGATGGCCCGCCACCAGCTGAAGCGGATCGAACAGGATCTGGAGGTCTGACCCGTGAGACCCCGCCCGTCGCGGCCCCCGCGAGCCCGGGATGACCCGGGCGAGAAGCCCTAGCTAGACCAGTGCCGCGGTGCGGCGGCGTGCCCCGCCCGGGGCCGCGTCGCCGGCCGCCGGGCCGGTGCTGCGGTAGCCCTTGACCGCGGGTCCCGCGGGACGCCCGCCGCGCTTGCCGAGCCAGTCGACCCGCACCCACAGGAGTGCGTCGGCGGCCCGTTCCAGCCGCCCGAGCCAGGCGGCCTTCAGCCGCAGCCCCGTCCCGGCGCCGGCCAGCAGCAGTCCGGCGGCCGCGGGCGCGGCGAAGGAGCTGCCGAGCGCGGCCAGGAAGGCCAGCAGCAGCCACCAGCGGTGTCCGCGCCGCCACACCCGCAGGCTCACCGCGCGGTCCTGGAGCACGTCGTGCCGGCCGGCGCGGACGGCGCCCTCGGCGAGGCGCCGGTAGCGGCGGCGTCCGGTGCGGGCCACGACGGCGGCGGTCAGCAGGAACAGCGCCGCGCCCGCCAGGACGCCGATCCGGCGCCCGGTCAGCCCCGGCACGGCCAGTCCGATCCCCGCCGCGCACACCCCCAGCCACCACATCGGCGCCGCCCCGGCCCGTACGACGACGGCCACCCGGGCCAGTCCCTGACCTCCGCGTCCTGCGCGTGCCACGTGCTGCCTCCCTCGTGCCCGGCACACTTCCATCCGGGCGGGCAGGCTAGCGAGCGTTCCTGAGACGAGTCTGAGAGCGGCCCTACGACCGCCGTCCCTTGGTCCTCAGTCCACGAACAGGCCCCGGGCCGCCGCCGCCGCGTCGAACTCCTCCAGACGGGCCTGGGCGTCCGGCAGGTCGTCGCACATGGCCTCCAGCAGCACCCGGCCGAGCAGCATCGGCGCGCAGGCGGTGTCGAAGGCGAGGCCGGTGCCGACGGCCGCGGGCAGCAGCAGGTCGGAGTGCTTGGCGACGGGGGCGAAGGCGGAGTCGGCGACCGTGACGACCCTCAGGCCCGCCCCGCGCGCGTAGGCGAGGGTGTCCACGACCTCGCGCGGATGCCGGGGCAGCGCGAAGCACAGCAGCGCCGACGCGCCCGCCCGGACCGCGCCGTCGATGCGGTCCTCGATCATCGTGCCGCCCTCGTTGAGCAGCCGTACGTCCGGGTGGACCTTGGCGGCGAAGTACGCGAAGCCGTACGCCTGGGAGGCCGCGGCCCGCAGCCCCAGCACCGGCAGCGGCCGGGAGGCGGCCAGCAGCCGGCCCGCCCGCCGCACCGGACGCGGATCGGCGAGCGCCTGCGCCAGGTGCCGCAGGTTCTCGATCTCGGCCTCGACGGCCTGCTGGTACTCGTTGTACGACTCCGGTCCGCCGGCCGGTTCGGCGGGCGCGACCTCCCGCAGGTGGCGGCGGAGCGCCGGGTAGCCGTCGAAGCCGAGGGCGACCGCGAAGCGGGTCACCGACGGCTGGCTCACCCCGGCCAGCTCGGCCAGCTCCACGCTGGACAGGAACGGCACGTCGGCGGCGCGGCGCACCATGCTGTGCGCGATGCGCCGCTGGGTCGGCGTGAGCCGGTGCCCCTCGAAGAGCGCCTGCAGTCGTGCGGCAGGGCTGTCGGTCACGCTCATGCCGTGCTCCCCCTCCAGAAGTCGTCGACGACCCGGGAGAGTACTCCCCGACCAGTTCCTATTCAGACACCAAGAACTCTGCATGACGTCATACAGAGCGGGCAAGGCCAGGCAACGGATCGGCCAAGTGCGGCCGCCGCTGCGTGGTGTGCGCCGGCGCGCGTGCTACTCGTGGTGCGACGCGGTTCGCACCACCCCGGCGAACGGCGTCCGGGCCCCCGACCGCGGGGCCCTCGGACGGCCACCGCCGTCGGCGCGCCGACCCCGCAGCCATGCGACGCCGACGGCGGTGGCACCGTCCTCCCTAAGGGGGCGGGCCCGTCCCCTAGGGGCCGCCCCCGGCCGAAGTCGGGGGCTTTCCCCAATGCGCCGGGGCGGCCCCGGTCCCTAGCCTGGGACGCATGACCGGAATGGACGCGCGCGACACCGACCTGAAGAAGGAGCTCGACGCCACGCTGCGGGTTCGCGGGGAGCTGGGCGAGGAGTACGAGTCCGCGCTGGTCGACTCGTTCCTGGAGAAGGTCGATCAGCGCATCGACGGCACCGTGGAGCGGCGGGTGCGGCAGCAGCTGGCCGAGCGGCAGCTGACGGTGGCGCGCAGCGCGCGGACGCCGAGGCCCACCGACTCCTGGGGGGAGCGGTTCGGCTTCGGCGTCGTCTCGCTGGTGCTGGCGGTCCCGCTGTCGGCGATCGGCGCCGGGACCGCCCATCTTCCGGGCCTGCTCGTGGCCTGGACCGGGATCGTGGGCGTCAACGCCGTCCAGGCGGCCCGCGCCAACCCCGGTCTGTTCGGCGGCCGCCGTCGCCGCCGCGAGGCCGCGAAGGACGACGCCTGGGAGGAGTGAGGCGCGGTCGGGGCAGGGGGCTGAGGTCAGCTCATGACCGACCCGGCGCCGGCCCGCCACGGAGGCTTCCCGGTGCGAGACCAGGCGAAGCCGGTCCCGCACCGGGAAGCCCGGAGGACGGCGGGAAGCCCGAAGCAAGCTGGCCCGCCCGCACCGGAGGGAGCCGGGCGAAGGCCGGGCGAAGGCCGGGCGAAGGCCGGGCGAAGGCCGGGCG
>NZ_JAIOAB010000076.1 GCF_019890635.1 Streptomyces sennicomposti | reverse complement strand
ACGCGCCCGGACCAGGCATCGAGGCGGGCATCGCGACTGGAGCGGGCACCGAGCCAGAGACCGGCACCGAGCCAGAGGCCAGTGCCGAGGCAGAGGCCAGTGCCGAGCCAGAGGCCGGAGCAGAGGTGGGAGCAGACGCCGGGCCCGGACCAGAGGCCGAGGCAGGGACCGCGACCGAGGCAGTCGCCGAGGCGGGGTCCGTAGCCTGAGCAGTCACCGAGACCGGACCAGCCGCCGAGACCGGACCAGTCACCGAGGCGTGACCAAGTCCGGTGGCAGGCACCGAGGCCCGACCCGGTACCGCGCCGGGACCAGGAGCCGAGGCGCGTTCAGGCACCGAGGCACCACCAGCCACCGAGGCACCCCCGGCCACCGAGGCACCCCCAGGCACCGAAGCGGCGGCTGGGGCGGCTGGGGCGGCAGACGCGGGCGACGCCCCCGCCGTCAGCGCCAACCGCGCCCCCAATGCACCCGGCACCCCCGGCGCACCCCGAGACCCAGGCGCACCCGGCACCCCAGGCGCACCCCGAGACCCCAGCGCACCCGACACCCCGGGCGCACCCGCCGTAACCGACGCCCCCCGCGCCCCGGGCGCACCCGGCGTACTCAACGCCCCCGGCGCGCGCCCAGCCGCGCGCGTCAACTCGCGCCCCGGCTCACGCCCCGGCTCATGCCCCGCCTCACGTCCCGGCGCGGGCCACCGCGCCACCCCGCACGGCACCGCCCGGGTGGCGTACGGCAGCCGCAGTACGCCCTCCTCGGTCCACAGGCCCGCGCCCGGCAGCCACCCCTCGGGCGCGGGCAGGTGCCGTACCCGGCGGTCGGCGGGGCGCCACACGCCCACCCAGTTGCCGTACGCGCCCTCGCAGCGCAGCGCCACCGCGCACTGTTCCGGCGTCAGCACCTGCCCGGGCTGGATCGCGAACGGCGTCACCGTGCAGTCCGGCAGCCGCAGGCACTGCGGGAACCGCACCGGCAGCGTGCTGCCGAGGACCCCCCAGCCGAGCCGGTACTGGCCGGGCGAGGGCGCGTCCGAGCGGATCAGCAGCAGCCCGCTGTCGAGGTCGGCCAGCAGCAGCCGGTCGTCGCTGTGCGGCGCGATCTGGAGCAGCGGCGAGACCGCGCCCCCGCGGCCGAGGTCCACCACGACCGTCTTGGTGCGTCCCGTGGTGCGCCGGTCCAGGGCCAGCAGCCGGCCGGCCCGGTCCAGCCAGACCCCGCCCGAGCAGTGGCCCTCCACCTCCGCCAGCAGCTCGGGCCCGAACGGGCCGCCCGCCACCAGCCACACCGCCGAGGAGCGCGAGCCCACGGCCAGGGCGTACGCCCGCTCGCCGCCGGGCGCCGGGGGCAGCAGCCGCAGCCGGGTGCCCTCCGGGGACTCCACGGCGCCGAGCGGCAGCTCGCCGGTGCCCGGGCCGGTCGGGTAGAGCAGCGAGAACGTGTTCCGGCCGGCCACCAGCCGCCGGATCAGGACCCGCCCGTCGCCCATCGGCTGCACCTCGGTGCCGGGCTCCTCGCCCTGGTCGCCGGGGAGCGGCACCGCGTACGGCTCGGGGCCGTCCAGCGTCCAGCGCTCCGGGTACCAGGAACCGCCGCCGCGCGCGAGCCGGGCGGCATAGGCTCCGTCCACCGTGATGGCGAAGCCGGCCGGTGGCGGACCGCCGTCCCCGTCGGCCGACGGCGACGGTGGGGCGCCCTCCTGTTCACGTGCGGCCGGGACCCCCGGAGAGGCACAGACTGTCATTGCTCGGTCACCTCCTGTGAGGACGCTAGTTTTCGTACGCACAGGCGGGGCTCCGGCGGGCGGAGGCTTCACACATACGGGTGTTCCAGGAACGATTCTCCTGAGAAAAGCGGAACGTTTGTGCTGGCCGTGAGCGAGTCCGGTCGCACGGGCGGCCCCGGTCCGGCCGGGACGCCCCCGCCGGCCGCCCGCGCGGCGCCCCGTACCGGCCCCACCGCCTCCACGGCGGCGGTTCTGCCGGGGCGAACACCCAGGTAGCCTTGCACTCGTGCCCCGTCTGTCTGAAGTCATCGCCGCGCTGGAGAACCTGTGGCCCGCCGAGCGGGCCGAGTCCTGGGACGCGGTCGGCACCGTCGTGGGCGACCCCGGCCAGGAGGTCACCCGGGTCCTGTTCGCCGTCGACCCGGTCCAGGAGATCGTCGACGAGGCGGTGAAGCTGGGCGCCGACCTGCTCGTCACCCACCACCCGCTCTATCTGCGCGGCACGACGACGGTGGCGGCCTCCACCTTCAAGGGCCGCGTCGTGCACACCCTGATCAAGCACGACGTCGCCCTGCACGTCGCCCACACCAACGCCGACACCGCCGACCCGGGCGTCAGCGACGCGCTGGCCGGCGCGCTGGACCTCCGGGTCGTACGCCCCCTGGTGCCCGACCCGACCGACCCGCAGGGCCGCCGGGGCCTGGGCCGGGTGTGCGAACTCGACCATCCGCTGACCGTCCGCGAGCTGGCCGCCCGCGCCGCCGAGCGGCTGCCCGCCACCGCGCAGGGCATCCGGGTCGCCGGCGACCCCGAGGCGCCGGTCCGCACGGTCGCCGTCAGCGGCGGCTCCGGCGACAGCCTCTTCGACGCCGTACGGGCCGCGGGTGTCGACGCGTTCCTCACCGCGGACCTGCGCCACCACCCGGTCTCCGAGGCCCGCGCCCACAGTCCCCTCGCGCTGCTCGACGCGGCGCACTGGGCCACCGAGTGGCCCTGGTGCGAGCTGGCCGCCGGCCAGCTCGACGAGATCTCCGACCGGAACGGATGGGACCTCAGGGTCCATGTCTCCAAGACGGTCACCGACCCCTGGACCGCCCACGCGGCGTCCACCGCCACCACCGACAACTAATGGGAGCCCCCAACTGAACGCCGCGCCCGCCGACCAGATCCGACTCCTCGACGTCCAGGCCCTCGACGTCCGCCTCCAGCAGCTCGCGCACAAGCGGAAGTCGCTGCCCGAGCACGCCGAGATCGAGTCGCTGACCAAGGACCTCACGCAGCTGCGCGACCTGCTCGTGGCCGCGCAGACCGAGGAGAGCGACTGCGCCCGCGAGCAGACCAAGGCCGAGCAGGACGTGGACCAGGTGCGCACCCGCGCCGCCCGCGACCAGAAGCGGCTGGACTCCGGCGCGGTCGGCTCCCCGAAGGACCTCGCCAACCTCCAGCACGAGATCGCCTCGCTCGCCAAGCGCCAGGGCGACCTGGAGGACGTCGTCCTGGAGGTCATGGAGCGCCGCGAGTCCGCGCAGGAGCGGGTCGCCGAGCTGACCGAGCGGGTGGCCTCCGTGCAGGCCAAGACCGACGACGCCGCCGCCCGCCGGGACGCCGCCTTCCAGGAGATCGACGGGGAGGTGGCGTCGGTGACCAAGGAGCGCGAGGTCGTCGCGGCCTCCGTCCCGGCGGACCTGCTCAAGCTGTACGACAAGCTGCGCGAGCAGCAGGGCGGCATCGGCGCGGCCAAGCTGTACCAGCGCACCTGCCAGGGCTGCCGCCAGGAACTGGCCATCACCGAGCTGAACGAGATCCGCTCGGCCGCGCCCGACACGGTGGTGCGCTGCGAGAACTGCCGCCGCATCCTGGTGCGCACCGCCGAGTCCGGCCTGTAGGGGGCGGCGGGGCGTGACGGGGTCGTCCGGCGCACAAGGCCCAGACGTACGGGGTTCGGGCGTGCAGGGTTCTGACGTACGAGGTTCGGGCGTGCAGGATTCTGACGCACGGGGCTCCGGCGCCCGGGGTACGGGCGTACGGGGCTCGGACGCAACGGGCTCTGGCGTACGGGAGTTCGTCGTCGAGGCCGACGGCGGGTCGCGGGGCAACCCGGGGCCCGCGGGCTACGGCGCGGTCGTCCTCGACCCGGCGACGGGCGAGGCGCTGGCGGAGGCGGCCGAGTACCTCGGCACGGTCACCAACAACGTCGCCGAGTACCGCGGCCTGCTGGCCGGCCTGCGCGCCGCGCACGCGCTGGACCCCGAGGCGCGCGTCCACGTCCGGATGGACTCCAAGCTCGTGGTCGAGCAGATGTCGGGCCGCTGGAAGATCAAGCACCCCGACCTCAAGCCGCTCGCCACGATGGCGGCCCGCGTCTTCCCGCCCGACCGGGTCACCTACGAGTGGATCCCGCGCGAACGCAACAAGCACGCCGACCGCCTGGCCAACGAGGCGATGGACGCGGGGGCGCGCGGCGAACAGTGGTCGCCGTCGGCGTCCACGGCGGCGCTGGACGCGGGGGCGCGGGACGCGGAGGCGCGGGACACCGCCGGTCCTGGAGCGCCTGGTCCGGGTGGGTCCGTTTCCCGTACGCCCGACCTGGACGCGCCCGCGCTCGGAGCGTCCGCCGAGGACACGGACGTCACCGCGCACGCGGACGCCGAAGCGAAGGCGGACGCCGACGCGCGGGCCGCGCGGGCCGTGGCCACGCCCGGGTGGGCGCCCGCCGACCTCGGGGCGCCGGCCACCCTCGTCCTGCTGCGGCACGGCGAGACGCCGCTGACTCCGCAGAAGCGGTTCTCCGGAAGCGGGGGCAGCGATCCGTCGCTGTCCGGCATCGGGCGCGAGCAGGCCGAGCGGGTCGCGGCGGCACTCGCCCGGCGCGGCACGATCCAGGCCGTCGTCGCCTCCCCGCTCGCCCGCACCCGCGAGACCGCCGGGATCGTCGCGGCCCGCCTCGGGCTGGACGTGGCGGTCGAGGACGGGCTGCGCGAGACGGACTTCGGCGCGTGGGAGGGCCTCACCTTCGCCGAGGTGAGCGAGCGCTACCCGGAGGACCTGAACGCCTGGCTCGCCTCCACCGAGGCGCGGCCGACCGGCGGCGGCGAGAGCTTCGCGACGACCGCGACCCGGATCGCCGCCACCCGCGACAAACTGGTCGCCGCGTACGCCGGCCGTACGGTCCTGCTGGTCACGCACGTCACGCCGATCAAGATGCTGGTCCGCCTGGCCCTCGGCGCCCCGCTGGAGTCGCTGTTCCGCATGGAGCTGTCGGCGGCCTCGCTGTCGGCGGTGGCGTACTACGCGGACGGCAACGCGAGCGTACGGCTGTTCAACGACACGTCGCACCTGCGCTGAGCGCGCATCGCCGACGCCGTGGCGCGCCCGCCCGTGGAGCGCGGGGCGGTACGCGCCCGGCGCGAGGCTCGGTGCAGGGCTCAGCGCGAGGCTCGGCGCAGGGTCGCCGCCTCGCCTGCCAGCCGCTCGATCCGGGCCCAGTCGCGGGCGGCGAGCGCGTCCGCCGGGACCATCCAACTCCCGCCCACGCAGCCGACGTTGGGCAGGGCGAGATAGTCGGGCGCGGTGTCCGGGCCGATGCCCCCGGTGGGGCAGAAGCGGGCCTGCGGCAGCGGCGCGGCGAGCGACTTCAGATAGGCGGTGCCGCCGGCCGCCTGTGCCGGGAAGAACTTCATCTCCCGCACCCCGCGCTCCAGCAGCGCCACCACCTCCGAGGCGGTCGAGACCCCCGGCAGGAACGGCACCCCGGACTCCGTCATGGCCGTCAGCAGGGTGTCCGTCCAGCCGGGGCTGACCAGGAACCGCGCCCCGGCCGACACGCACTGCGTCACCTGCGCCGGGGTGAGGACCGTACCGGCGCCCACCACCGCCTGCGGCACCTCGGAGGCGATCGCCCGGATGACCTCGGGGGCGGCGGGCGTGCGCAGGGTCACCTCGATCGCGGGCAGCCCCCCGGCCACCAGGGCCCGTGCCAGCGGCACGGCGAGGGCGACGTCGTCGAGGACGACCACCGGCACGACGGGGGCGAGGTTCAGCACGGAGGCGGGCGGCGTGGAGGAAGGCAGGGGTGTGGAGTCAGGCAGGGGAGTGGACGGCATGGCCACATCTTCCCGAGGCGGCGCACCCTGCGCAAAGAGCGTTGCGCATGCTGCAACGTGCTCGCCAGGTGGCCCTCAGCGCCCCGCAGCGCCCGCCCCGCCCCTCAGCGCACCTCCGTCACCAGCACGTCCAGCACCCCTCAGCGCACCTCAGTCACCAGCACGTCCAGCGCCCCTCAGTGGACCTCCGTAACGAGCACGTCCAGCGTCCACGCCTGCCCCGCCCGCTTCGGCGGCTCCGCCTCCACGACGTACCCGAGGTCGCGCAGCGCCTCCACCAGCTCGGCGGGGCCCTTCGGCGCCACCCCCTCGGTGAGCAGGCCGCGCACCAGCCGCCCCTTCGTCGCCTTGTTGAAGTGGCTGACCACCTTGCGGGTGGGCGCGTGCAGCACCCGTACGCTCGCGGTCCGCCCGGCGACCTCGCCCTTCGGCTTCCAGGCCGCCGCGTACGCCGCGGAGCGCAGGTCCAGCACCAGCCCGTCCCCGGCGGCCTCCGGCAGCACGGACGCCATCGGCGTACGCCAGTACGCGCCCAGCGCACCGAGCCCGGGCAGCTTCACGCCCATCGAACACCGGTAGGAGGGGATGCGGTCGCTCACCCGCACCGCGCCCCACAGCCCGGAGAACACGAGCAGCGAACGGGTCGCGCGCCGCTTGGCCGCCGCGTCGAGGGAGGCGAGGCCGAGGGCGTCGTAGAGGACGCCGGTGTAGACCTCGCCGGCGGGCCGGGTCCCGGCGGTGCGCAGCCCGGCGTTCTTGGCGACCTCGCCGCGCAGTCCCTCGCTCAGTCCGAGCACCTCGCGGGCCTTGTCCTCGTCGCCCCGGCACAGCTCGACCAGCTCACCGAGCACGGCCTCGCGAGCGGCGGTCAGCCCCGGCAGCGACAGCGACTCCAGCTCCAGCGAGGCGCCACGGCCGGGCGCGGCCTTGCCTTCGGACGGGGGCAACAGCACAAGCACGGGGTCTCTCCTTCATCGGCACTCCGCGCCAGGGTACTGAGGGGGGCGGTGTGCCACGATCGAGGGAACGGTTCCGATCTCTTCCCCGGGCAGGCGGGCTGACGCCGGGCGGTATCATGTCCGGTACGGCAGACGAGCCGGGCGGACGGCCGCGTGAGGTCCCTTACGGGACTTCCCGAGGAACGTCCGGGCTCCACAGGGCAGGGTGGTGGCTAACGGCCACCCGGGGTGACCCGCGGGACAGTGCCACAGAAAACAGACCGCCGGGGACCTCGGTCCTCGGTAAGGGTGAAACGGTGGTGTAAGAGACCACCAGTGCCCAGGGTGACCTGGGCAGCTAGGTAAACCCCACCCGGAGCAAGGTCAAAAGGAGCGCGGTGAAACGCGCTCTGCGCGGACGTTCGAGGGCTGCCCGCCCGAGTCCGCGGGTAGACCGCACGAGGCCGGCGGCAACGCCGGCCCTAGATGGATGGCCGTCACCGGAGGGCCCGCGAGGACCCCCCGGAACAGAACCCGGCGTACAGCCCGACTCGTCTGCCGCTTTCGGCTTCCGGCCGGCGGAAGAAGCCGGTCAGGTGCCGTTCTCCAGGGAAAGCAGCCGTGCCTCAAGCGCTGGGGCTGGGCGGCGCGATCTTCATATGAAGGGTGCGCCGTCGCGGAGGTACAGCGGCCGTCCCGCGTCCAGTGCCTTCAGTGCGTGCGCGAACCGGCGGCGGGTGCGGTCCCGGAGGCGTTCGGCGGCTTCGGCGGTCGTGACGAAGGCGGCTTCGGACAGCTCGTCGTCTCGTGGTCGTAGCCGGGCGGCCTGGTCCTCGTCCACGGTGCCGCCGTCGAAGACGAACGCGAGCTGATCGTCCCAGGGGCCGTGCGGGGCCACCCAGTCCACCACCAGCAGCGCGAGCAGCGTGAGGCGTACGCCGAGTTCCTCCATCAGCTCACGGCGTGCCGTGTCCTCGGGCGGCTCGTTGGCCTCCGCCATCCCGCCGGGCAGATCCCATCCCGGTTTGTAGGTGGGGTTCACCAGGAGCACACGGCCGGACGGGTCCCGCAGCAGCACGTCGGCCGCCACGCGCTTACGGGCCTGCTTGGCGTTGCCCTCCGCGAGGTACGCGTTCCACGCGTCGGCGTCGGAGGGATCGGGTGCTGTCGGCCTCATGGGGTGGTACCTCCCGGGGACGGCGGGATCAGATCGGCCAGCAGGAGCATTCTGGCGCGGCGCGCGTCATCGAACCGCACCAGGTACTCCCGGATCGGCGGATACCCGCGGTGCGGCTCCAGCAGCCGGCGTAGTGCGTCAAGCTGCCGCACCACCCGGACCGAACCGAGAGTCGGGCTCGTACGGAGCAATTCGTGACCGACGTTCACTGCGGCGTCCAGGTCCCGTCGGCGCACCTGGATGTCCACCAGACTGATCCGGCTGAGAGCCAGAGACCGCGCCCGCCCCGCCTCGCGCAGAGCAACAGCTTGTTCGGCGTGCGGCAGCGCCTCGTCGTACTGCTCCAGGTCACGCAGGACCAGAGCTGACTCGCTGGCCAGCGCGGCGGCGTCGAACGGGCTCAACCACGGATGATCGGCAGCGGGCGATGCTTCCAGGGCACGGTGTGCGGCCTCCAGCGCGCGGGTGGCCGCCACGCGCTGAGACGCCACCGCCAGCGCACGCGCCTGCATGGTGTGCAGCCGCGCTGTCAGTGCGGGAATGCGAGGCCCCCGCGCGGCCGGTTCGAGCCCGGTCCGTGCCCAGCCGACAGCCCCGGCCGCGTCGCCGGCCTCCAGTGCGAGGTGGCTGCGGCTCGCAGCGATGTGCGCGGCCAGCGGAAGGTCACCACAGGCGCGCGCCAAGGAGAGAGCTCGGGCGAAGTGTCTGGCCGCGCGATCGTCGTGACCGGAGTCGTGAGCCATCCAGCCCGCCATCTCGGTCAGCGCGGCCGCGGCGGCGAACACCTGCGGACCGCTGCCGATGTCGACCAGCCGGGGCGCCACCCGGTCCGACAGGTGCCGGACCACGGCCCCGTACAACCTGCCGCCGCCGGTCTGCCGGTCGGCGCTGCGGAAATGATCCATCGTCACCAGGTCGTCGCCGTCCGGCGGTGGCCGGTCCGTCCGCTCGTGCTCGTTGCTCGCGGGCACGGGTTCCCATGGGCGTCGAGCCAGTCCCAGCAGATGGCCGGGGAGGTGGAAGGCGTCGGCGATCTGCTCGAACAGGGTCAGCTTCTCCACCCGGCTCTTGCCGTTCATGTAGTCGTACAGCCGCCCCTGTGTGATGTCGACGGCAGCGGCGATGCGCCGCGTACTGACACCGCGCGCATTGAGCATCCGGAACACCGCGCCCATGTCCCGCTCGGCGCACGCAGTGATCAGGCGTTCATCCCCGAGCAGACCGGCGACGACCTCACGCGGGTTCGGTGACATACGGTTCATCGGCGCTTCCCCCGAGTAGCGAACGGAACGATGCTAAGGCCGACGCCGTTGCGCTGACTCCGGGTTGGAGTCACCTTCCGGAGTCTCCCCGCCCCCTTCTCCACGCGTTGACTGACTGCCGGACGCCGGGACGCGCACCCGTGAGCGCAGCCCGGCGCCCCCCGCCCGCAGGTCTCTTCCCGAGTCATGCGGGCGGGGCCCCAGCCACCCGGACCAAGGCGTGACGACGACCATGACCAACGAGCGTGTGAGACCAGGGCAATACCCGCGACAGAGCACTGCCTTCTTCTGGTCGACGCCCTCTCCGCCCGCTGGGGAACCGATCTCCTTCCCTGGGGCAAACGGGTCTGGGCCGAGATCGAGACCGAGGCCGGCGGCCGATGAACGGTCCCCATAAGGGCGCCCGTTCCCTCGTGTCCCCGCGTATCCAGAAGAGGAGACTCATGCAGCAGCACTTGACGTCGCCGAAGCAGGCCGAGCCCTGGGGGCTCGGACGCATGCGACCCTACCCGGCTGCGGCTGTCCTCCCTGCCGTCCGCCCCGTCCTGGACCCGCACACGCAGGTCCCCGTGTGGGTCGGTCCCGACGGCGGTTCGCTGACGGTCGAGGCCAAGCACAAGCGGTCGCAGACGTCGCAGGAGACGAGCACGAAGACCAGCCTGGACGGTACGCCGGACCAGGGCAGCGACCAGAACGGGGATTCCGACTGATGGCTGTGGGCGGGCCGCCCGTCCTCGTCGTGACCCGACTGGACGACGCGACCGCGGATGAAGTGATCACAGAACTGAACCGGCGCCGCGTGCCCGTGGTTCGCCTGGACCCCGGCGACTTTCCCCGTGAGGTGACCGTGTCCGGCACCTTCGGCAGCATCGGCGCCGGCGGCACTCTCTCCACCGCCTCCCGGAGCATCGACCTGGCCGAGGTGCGCTCGGTGTACTGGCGGCGGCCCACCTCCTACACGGCCGACCCTGCCATGGACGAGCAGACCGCCCGGTGGGCCGTCGAAGAAGCCCGCTACGGACTCGGAGGCATCCTCGCCGCTCTCCCCGGCGTCCACTACCTGAACCACCCATGGCGCAACCGGGACGCCGAGTACAAACCGGCCCAACTGGCGACGGCCGCCGCCTGCGGCTTCACCGTGCCACCCACTCTCATCACCAACGACCCCGAACGCGTACGCGCCTTCGCCGCCGAACACGGGCCGGTCCTGTACAAGCCGTTCAGGGACACCGGGTACACCGACGAGGCCGGCCGCGCGCTGACCGTGTGGATCGAGGATGTCGATCCGGGCGCGATCGACCACCGCCTGCGCCACACTGCGCACTTGTTCCAGCAGCGCGTCAGAAAGTCCGCCGACATCCGACTCACCGCCGTGGGGGACCACTTCACCGCCGTCCGCATCGACGGCTCGCCCGGCGTGGACTGGCGGCGGTACTACGACCGGCTCGCCTACACTCCCGTACCCGTCCCCTCGGCCATCGCCGAAGGCGTGCACGCCTACCTCGATGCCTTCGGGCTCGTCTTCGGCGCCTTTGACTTCGGCCTGGGCCGTGATGGTGTCTGGCACTGGTACGAGTGCAACCCGAACGGACAGTGGGCTTGGTTCCCCGACCACATCACCGCTCCCCTCACGCATGCCATCGCCGATCGCCTACAGCACGGAGCCCTCGCATGACCGACCCCGCAGATCTGCGCCGCCGACTTGCCGCCGCTGTCCATGCGGACGACCCGGCATGGCGCACAGCCCTCGAAACGGTGCCCCGCGAACTCTTCCTGGGCAACGACCTGTTCCAGTACGACGGTCGCCAGTGGACCCCCGTCCATCGCGACCTGACCGATCCCGAAGAGTGGCTGAAGCTCGTCTACCAGGACACCACCTGGGTCACCCAGGTCGACGGCATCACCGCCGCCGAGGCCACCGGACCCATCACCGGCCGCCCCACCTCGTCCAGCACGCTGCCCTCCCTCATCGTGCGCACGCTCGACGTCGCCGGAATCAGCGAGGGCCACTCGGTGCTGGAGATCGGCACCGGCACCGGTTATTCCACTGCCATCCTGTGCAGCCGCCTCTGCGACAACGACGTGTACTCCATCGAGTACGACCCAGGCCTGGCCGCTGCAGCGGCTGACCACATCCACGCCGCCGGCCATCACCCCACCTTGATCACCGGCGACGGCCTGGCCGGCTACCAGGACGGCGCCGAGTACGACCACATCGTGGCCACCTGCGCCGTCCGCCACATCCCCGCAGCCTGGCTCTGGCACGTACGTGCCGGTGGAACCATCACCACCACCATCAGCGGGTGGATGCTCGCCTCCGGACTCGTCCGTCTCACCGTCCAGGACGACGGCACGGCCACCGGCCGCTTCCATCCCGACCAGATCGGCTACATGCTCGCCCGCCCCCACGAACGCCCGCCCCGACCCACCTTCCGCCCACGTCCCGGACTCACCCGTGCCACCCGTGTGGACCCGGCACTCCTGGAAGACTGGACCGGGCAGTTCCTCGCTCAGCTGGCCGCGCCGTCCGCGGAACGCATGACCACCGGCACGGGCGTGATCCTCGTAGACGTCGCCACCGGATCGCAGGCGTGGACCGAGCCGGCCGGAGACGGGTGGAGTGTGCACCAGCACGGCCCCCTTCGCCTCTGGGATCAGGTGGAAGACGCTCTCATCGTCTGGCAGGACGCGGGCTCACCCCCGCACTCCGACCTCGGCCTGACCGTGGACCCGGACGGCGCCCAACGCGTGTGGCTCGGAACACCCGACGGTCCCTCATGGAACCTGCCGGTCTGAGCCACGGTGCGGAACTCCGGGTGGACAGGGCGCAGGAAGGCTGCCGGTACGGGGACAGGGGTGGTGATGTGCCGGGCGAGGGCCGTTCACGTGCACCGTGCACCGTGCATGAGGAAAGTGCCGTTTGCGTGAACACCCATGACGAGCGCATCGTCGTCGCCCCCACGAGGTCAGTTGCCGATGTTCGTGACGCCGGCCGGGCCGCCGTCCACCCAGTTGGGCACCGTGCGGGAGAGGACGTGCTCGGGGATCCCGGCGGGGGAGTAGAAGACGGCGATCATCGAGAACCAACGGGGGATGCTGCTGTCGGGCGCCCTGAAGACCGGCTCCACCAGATAACGCACGCTGCCGTCGGGCTCCTTGGCGATGTCCCCGGCCACCTCGATCTCGAAGTGCGACATGCCGAGGCCGCTGTTGTTGGTGAGGAGCTGCCCGCACGGGCTGAGGTTGGTCTTCAGCTTGTTGGAGCCTCCGAACCGTGCGGCGATGATGTGGCAGCGCGACAGGTGGTACCGGGGGTCCAGCCCCAGCCGCCGCACCGCGGCCTTCGCCTCCGCGTAACCGAACGGGTTCGGTTTCCGCTTCGCGGCCTTGTTCTTCGGCGGCTTCTTCAGGCAGGCCTCCCCGGTCTCGGTGCGCCCGTTGGCGCCGGCCGTGTTGAGGATCCACCCCTTGCCGCTCCTGACGGCGCCCTTCGGCATCCGGCGCGCGCAGTCCAGCGGACGGTCCGCGTCCCGCTCCCCCGCCGGCGCGGACGCGGTCCGGGCGGCCGACTCCGCGGGGGACGGCGCCTGGGCCAGCTGCTCCTCGTCCCGCCGCTGGGCCTGCTCCAGGGCGCTGGTGTCCACCTCGGCCAGGACCCGGACCACGGTGTCCGCGGTGGCGTGGACGCTGTAGGGCTCGGGTGCGCCGCTGATCCGCGTACGGGCCTCGGCCTCCCGCCGCTTCGCGGCCTCCACCGACGCGAACAGGGGCCCGGCCTCGGCGTCCGTGCAGGTGACGTCCCCGGGGGCGTCCAACGGCAGCCGCCCGGTGGCGCTGCACGTGCCGGCGGCCCGGCCGTCGAGCCGCACCGTCGCCGTGAGCCGGACCGTGACCCGGCCGCCGCGGATACGCCGTCTGGCCTCCGCGCTCGGGGTGACGCCCGCGATGTGCGAGGTCACCACGCACCCGGAGGCCGCGCAGCGCAGGGCCGGCTCGGTCCGTACCCGGGCGCTGACGCCCGCGTCCAGCGCGGTCCGCAGCTCCGGGACCCGCTCGCGGATGCGGCCCGCCAGGGCCGCGCTCTCGGCCCGGGACAGCGGGGCGACCGTGAAGGCCGCCGCGCCCGCCGCCGCGGCGTCCACTCCGGTGCGGAGGGCGGCCGGCTTGGTCACGGTGAGCAGCCCGCGCGGCCCGGACCGGGCGAGCGCGGCCAGGGTACGGCCGGTCGCCGAGCCGCCGGTCGCCGGATTGTCGGATGCCGGACCGCCGGTCGCCGGACCGCTGGATGCCGAGCCGCCGGTCGCCGGACCGCCGGTCGCCGAGCCGCCGGTCGTCGGACCGTTGGACGCCCGGGGGACGAACGCCAGCAGCCGGTGGGGGCGCGCCTTCGAGACGTACAGGACGCCCTGCGGGGTGTGCGCGCTGAGCGCCGGCGCGCCGCCGGCCGCGGCGGGCGCGGTGTCCTCGTCCGACAGCGTCGTCGCGCTGTCGGCGAGCGCCTTCAGCAAGAGGTTCGCGAACACCGAAGGGCTCTGCCCGGCCTCGGGGGCGTCCGGGGAGTCCGTGTCGCGGGTCGCCCCTGCGACCCACTGGCCCGCGCGGTCCGAACCGGCCCCCGTGCCGGTGCCGTCCGAGTCGTCCGGGTCGTCCGGGCCGTCGGCGGAGGCCGGGGTGCTGCCGGGCAGGCGGACGTAGGTGGTGCCGCCGACGGCCATGGTCGTCACCGGGGCGCCGTCGTACAAGGCGTCCCCGAGCGAGGCGCCGGAGGCGGTGGTCTGCCGCTCGGTCCAGGCGGAGCCGTCCGCGGCGGCCCGGTAGCGCACACCGGGCTGGAGCGCCAGGTCCACCAGCGCGGACGCGATCGCGGCCCGCCGGTCGGGCGGCGGCGTCCCGGGGGCGCGGTGCCAGGTCAGCAACCCCGCCGTGACGACGGCGGCGAGGGCCGTGGCGACGAACGCGGCCCACCGTCGGGGCCTGCGGGAGCTACGAGACCCGCCCGTGGGGACGGGCGGCCCCGGGGGTGTCTGCTGTGTGAGTGCGGGTTGCCGGGGCGCTACGGGGACCGTGGGCGGCCCGGATCGCGGGGCCGGCCCCGGCGTCCCGCCCGGGCCGGTCGCAGGGCGGGACGCCGGCCGCGCCCACGTCGAGGCGGTCCCGCCCGCCGCCTGCGCGCTGCCCGCGCTGCCCGCGCCGCTCTGCCCTCCGGGCGGCGTCCGGGACCCCGGGTGGACGCCGGAACCCGGGACGGAGGACCGCCCGGGGGAGGAGGACCGTACCGGGGAGGCGGACCGCCCCGGGGACGAGGGGCGCGAGGCTGCGGACTCCCGGGCTGCGGACCCCGAGGATGCGGGCGGTGCGGATGAGGGCCTTGGGGCTGCGGGCCGCGCGGCTGTCGGCCCCGGGGATGCCGGTGGCGTCGACGCGGGGCCGGACACGGGCCGGCCCAGGAGCGGCGGCACGGCCCGCGGGGTGCCGAGCCAGGTCGGCAGGTTCGGTACGTTCCGTACGGCCCGCGTGCCCGGCTGGTTCCGCGCGGCCCGGGCGCGGGGCTCGTTCCGCGCGGGCCGCGTGCCCCGCTCGTCCTCCGCGCCTTGCGTGCCGGGCTCACTCTGCGCGGCCCGGGCGCCGGGCTCGCTCTCCGCGCCCTGGTCGCCGGGTTCGTTCCGGGCGGCCTGGCTGCCCGGTTCGTCCCCCGCGCCTTGCGCGCCCGGTTCGTTCCGTACAGCCCGCGTGCCGGGCGTGCCGGACGTGCCGGGCGGGCCGGGCTCGGCGGGCTCGGCGGGCTCGGTGAGCCTGCCGGGGGTGTCCGGTGTGTTGGGCTCGTCGGCCCCGTCCGTCCAGTAATGGGACCCCACCGGGGCCTCCCTTCACGTTCGTTGTTCGGGATGCGGGCGGCCCCCGCGCGGCCCGTGGCCGTACCGGGGCCGTGGGGTCAGCGCCAGCGGTAGCAGACGGTGTAGGCGAGTTCCGGGTACTCCCGGGACCGCCAGGTCGTCCAGCCGTCGTTCCCGCAGAACGACGCCGCCTCGTACCGTCCGGTCCGCCCCGAGACGACGACGTTGGAGCTGTCGCACGAGCCGGTGTTGGTGAACGTCGCGTCGGACCCGCTGCCGCTGTTCAGCAGGCACTGACGCACCTGGGCGTAGCCCATGGCGTCCGGGTAGTTCATCGACAGGCACAGGATGCGGTCCAGACCGGCGCCGGAGGGGCCGTTGAACGGCTTGAGCAGGTTGTAGTGCGGCCAGCCGTCGCACTTGGACTTGTTCCGCCCCTGATAGACCGCGAGCACCTTGAAGTTGCCGGTCTCGCAGGGCTCCGTGTACCAGGTGCCGCTGCCGTTCGGGCCGTAGACGCAGTCGCCCTGCCCGGCGTGGTAGGCGTCGCCCCCGGGGTTGAGGTAGCTCAGGCACAGCACCAGGTCGTGGCGGTGGGAGGAGACGCTCTCGTCGCTGTCGTCGACGCCGTCGCAGCTGTCGAGGTCGGTGGTGCCGTGCCGGATGTCGACGACCTTGAACGCGCCGGGCGAGCAGGACGTCGACACCAGGTCCGGCCGGGTCCGCGTGCCCTCGTCGTCGAAGCAGGAGCCGACCTCGGCGTCGCCGACCGGGTCGGGTGTGGGCGACGGCGACTCGGTCGCGTCCTCGTCGGCGTCCGAGTCGTCGGCGGCGGCGCCGGCCGTCGTGTCGTCCCCGCCGCCGGCGCTCGTGCCGTCCCCGGTGTCGTCGTCGGTGTCGTCGGTGCCGTCCGATGTGCCGAGGCCGCCGCCGGAGTCGTCGGCCGAAGTGCCGCCGGTCCAGGCGCCGCCGGTGGAGCTCTGCCCCGACGAGGTGGTGGACCGCGCGGTCGAGGAACCGTCGTCGCCCGAGGACCGCAGTCCGAACAGGACCGCGACGGCGATGAGCGCGGCGACCACGGCGACGGTCCGGCCGGCGGACTTCCGCAGGGCCGGGACCCGTGCCGACCCCGAGCCGCCCGGCCCCGTGCCGCCCGGGACCCGTGGCGATCCCGGACCGCCCGGCGGTCGTGCCGCTGCCGGAGTGCCCGGCGGCCGGGCCGACCCCGGGCCGCGGGGCGACGGCGGGGCGGGCGGCTTCGGCGCGGGCTTGGCGGACGCCGGACGCCGGGCGGCCTTGGCGGACGCGGTGGCCGCGACGACGGTGAGCCGTTCGGCCCAGGCCGCGGGGGCCGGGCGGCGGGCCGGATCGGCCGAGAGGCCGGCGCGGGCGAGGTCGCCCAGGGTCGGGTCGAGCGCGGCCAGGGCGGCCGGGTCGGTGGCCGTCTGGTCGCGGGCGAAGAGGCGGACGGCGAGCAGGGCCAGCTTGTAGCTGTCGCTGGACGGGGTCGCCTTCTCCTCGCCCGCCGGGATCTGCCAGTCGGGCGTCTCGGCCTGGGGCAGCGCGCTCGCGCCGCGCAGCCGCATGGCGTCGCAGTCGACGAGGAAGCACTCGGGGCGGGCGGCGGTGGTGAAGAGCAGGTTCTTGGGCGAGAGATCGCCGACCGCGATGCCGATCCGGTGCAGCCGGGTGAGGGTGGCCGCCAGGTCCGCGAGGAGCAGGACGCGGTCGCGTTCGCTGACGCGCAGGCCGACGCCGGCCACGTAGGCGTCGTCGTTGAGCAGGAACTCCAGGTTCGCCAGCCGCCGGTCGCCCCGGGAGGCGCCGCCCAGAGGCCGGTAGGCGAACTGGAAGCGGTCGGGCACCAGGCGCATGAGCAGCCCGCAGGGGCGGCCGGCGCGCTCCACCACGGCCGCGGGCCAGGCGGTCTTCTCGCACAGCCACCGGCCCTCCGCGGTGCTCAGCGAGGCGGTGAGCGCCACCTGCGCGGCCAGGGCCGCAGCGTCGAGCGAGGGCAGGACGGCGGGGGCGTACTCCTTGTAGACGACGTCCCAGCCGCCGTTCACCGATGTGTTGATCTTCTTGTTGAGGACCTGGTGCACGCTGCCCTGGCCGCCCTGCCCGAGGAGGCGGCCCAGGGTGAGCGTGCCGTGCTCGACCACGGGTGTGCGGGAAGCGCTCATGTCGCCGGCGCCCCCGGGTGCGGCCAGACCGCCAGCAGGGTGCGGTCGTCGTCGAAGGTCTCCCGGGAGAAGTCGAGGAGATGGGCGAACCACGGCGGGGAGACGGGCGTGGCGAGCTGACGGGCGAACAGGGCGCCCACCTGGCCGTCGCCGTCGCCCAGCGGGTCGCCGAAGCCGTCGGTGCCGACCAGCAGGGTGTGCGGGGCCGCCAGCCGCACCACGGTCCGCTCCAGCGGGTCGGGCACGTGCGGGAGCGGGGTGACCGCGTTGGAGACGACCGGGGAGCCGGAGCCGGTCTTGGCGCCGAACAGCGCCTGGTACCGGCCGGCGGCCCGGTCCAGCACCCAGGCGCCCGAGTCCCCGACCCGGCACAGCTCGGCGACCGGTCCGGCCGGGTCCGGGCGCACCACGCCGGCCACGAGCGTCGTCGCCAGCATGTCGGCCACCTCGCCCGGCTCGGGCTCCCGGCCGCCCTGCCACCACTGGGCCAACTGCCGCAGCCGTTCGGCGGCCCGGAGCAGCACGTCCCGGAAGTCCAGCGGCCCGTCGCCTGCCGACAGCAGGTGCAGCATCCGCTCCACGGAGGTCCGGCATGCCTCGATGGCGCCGAACTCCGGTCTGCGGGCGCCGGAGACGCCGTCTGCGACGGCGAACACGACGCTTCCGCTCGCCTCGTGGCACGCCGCGCGCGCCGCGTCCTGCCGGGGCTTGCCGGAGTAGCGGTGCTGGGCGCCGCGCACCGAGGCGAAGCGCAGGCACAGGGACGGTGTGGACCAGCCGTCGCACTCGGTGTCGGGGAACTCGAACGCGTACCGGCCCGGCGGCCGGGCCTCGAACTCCGGACCCGGCGTCCCCACCGCGATCGGCCGCCACGGCACGGGCGGCACCGGGGGCGGCGCGGCGGGCGGTACGGACCGTACGGGCGGCACCGGGGGCTGCGCGGCGGGCGGCGCGGACGGTACGGGGGGCGGCGCGGCGGGCGGCGGAGGCGGTACGGGGGACCCTCCGAAGGGCCTGGAACGCCCCCGGCCGGCGGCCATGTTCACTGCCCTACCTCGTCGATCGCCATGCTGAACTGGTCCGGACGGTTCACCACCAGCTGCGGGGCGCCCGAGTTCAGCGCCTGCCCCGAGGCGACCAGACTCGCCGTCAGCGCGTGGAAGAACTCGGCGACCGCGCGCCCGATGTCGGTCCCGGGCTTCGCGATGAACGCGAACTCCGGCTGGGTCGCCACCTCCACCATGGTGGACGCCTCGGCGTTGCCGATGCCGCAGGCCACGATGTTCGGGGCGGTGGGCGTCCGCGCCCGGTCGGTCAGCTCCCGGTGCGGCCGCCGCCAGGCCCCGCCGTCGGTCGGCTGCCCGTCGCTGAGGAAGAACACCACCGGCCGGTGCACCTTGTAGCCCTCGCCGCGCAGCCACCGCACATCGTTCGGGATCCTCGTCGACAGGTCGTCGAAGACCGCCTCGTAGTTCGTCAGCCCCCGGATCTCGACCTTCGGCAGGCTCGTCTCGCGGCGCATGTCGGCCACCGCGAGCCGCACCTGGACGTCGTCGGAGAAGCCGAGCACGGCCAGCCGCAGCTTGGCCGCGATCATCGGTTCGGCCCGCAGTCCCTCGCAGAGCGAGACCAGACCGTGGGTCAGATCCTGTTCGTACGGGCTCATCGAGCCCGACTCGTCGGCCAGCACATAGGCCGGCAGCAGTACGCCTTTGGTCTCCGCCATGCTGATTCGCTCCCCGTTCCGTGTCACCTGCCGTACGGCGACGGCGCGCCGCCGTACCGGCCCTTCGCCGTGGCCGCCTTCGCGGCGGCCGCCCTCACCATTCGCTGTGCAGCAGCACGGCCCTGATCGCGTCGTCGACGGTCGGGAACACCCCGAGTTCCTTCTTCGCCATGGACGCACGCCGGGAGCCGAACGCCAGCCAGAGGCCCGCCGCCGTGGACACCGCGTGCCCCACCGGCGCGCCCCGCAGGACGCTCCCCTTGAAGACCTGGACCACCTCGTCCCGGCCGGCCGAACTCACGTCCAGGGAGAACCCGCCGCCCTCCGCGAGCCGCTGCGTGGATTTCTCGATCCGTGTCATCACCGTCTCCGTCGCAGTCGCCGTGTCCGTCGCCGTGTCCGGAACCGACAGGTCCGCCCTGGCTCCGGGCGGTCTTGCCAACCGTGGCGGCAGGCGGTGAAATCCACGTGAAATGCCGCTGGTGCGGGAGCGGGCAGGGGGCGCGCGGCGCACGGGAGTCCCTGAGCGGCTCCGGATCGAGGTGCTCGGGCCGGTCCGGGCCCGGCGCAGTCCGGCGCGGCTGGACATCGGCCCCGCCCGGCGGCAGGCCGTACTCACGGTCCTGGTGCTCGGCGGGGACACGACCGTTGGCCACGGGCAAGTGCTCGACGGCGTTTGGGACCGAAAGCCCGCCGGCAACCGGCCGACGGGTCTTGCCGAGCTACGTCTACCCGCTGCGCAAGGCGCTCGACCCGCCGAGAGCCGGCCGGGCGGGCTCGGTGGTCCGCGGCGGGACTGGCGGATACCGCTTCCTCCTCGATGAAGTCGAGCTGGACGTACAGGAGTTGACCGAGCACGCCGCACAGGCCTGACGCGCGGGCGGCGGGCGACCTCACCGCCACCACCGACCGGTTCACCGCCCTGTCCGCCTCGCACCCCCTGGACGAGTCGCTGCTGGCCCTGCGCATGCGCGCCCTGTACGGCTCCGAACGGCAGGCCGAGGTCCTGGCGGCCTGCACCGACATGCGCCGGCTCCTGCGCCAGGAACTGGGCGTCGATCCCGGCCAGGAACTGCGGCGCGTCCACGAGGCGGTGCTGCCGGCGCGACGACGCGTACCTCCGTGGCCGCGCACCGGCCCGCCCGGCCGCCCCGCCCGCCCGCGCGCGGCGCGTGGTGAACGACCTGCCTGGCGCCGTTGGCCGGCTCCTCGAACGCGAACGTGAACTGGACCTGCTGACCGCGCCCGTCCCCGACAGCGCCGTGACGGTCATGACGGTGGACGGCACCGCGGGCGTCGGCAAGACCACCCTCGTCGTCCACCCGGCCCACCGGCTGCGCGCCGTCTACCCCGACGGCTGCCTCTACGTCGATCTGCGCCCACAGCCCCGGACCGTCCGGCCGCCTGTCCCCGCAGCGCGTGCTGCCGCGGCTGCTGCGCTCCCTCGGCGTCACCGACGACGAGATCCCGGACGGCCCCGACGAACTCACTGCGGCCGGCGCGCGGCGACCAGCTCGCTGCGGCTGCTGATGGTCCTGGACGACACCGCCGGCAGCCGGCAGGCCGAGCCGCTGCTCCCGGCCGGCCCCGGCAGCCTCGTGCTGATCGCCGGCCGGCGGCTGGTCGAACTCGACGCCGACCGCAGGCTGACCCTCGAACCGCCGGAGACCGGCAGCGCGGTGTCCGTGCTACGGCACCTGATCGGCGAGCGGCGCGCGGACGGCGAACCGGAGGCGACGCGCGAACTGGCCCGGCTGTGCGACGGGCTGCCGCTGGCCCGGTGCATCGCCGGGGCGCGGTTGCAGACCCGTCCCGCCTGGAGTCCGGCGTACCTGGTGGAACGGCTCAGCGGCGACGAGGGTCGGCTCGGCGCGCTGTGGGCGGGCGACCGCAGTGTGGAGGCGGCCTTCCGGTTGTCCTACGAGCAGTTGCCCGAGCGGCTGCGACGCGGCTTCCGCGTCCTCGGCATGGTGCCGACCGCCGAGGTGGACCGGCTGACCTCGGCCGCGATGCTCGGCTGCCCGCCGCGCGACGCCGAGGAAATCCTGGAGAACCGGGTCGACACCAGCCTGCTCCAGCAGCCCGTTTAGGCCGCTACCGGCTGCACGACCTGGTCCGGGTGTACGCCAGACGGCTCGCCGAGGCCACGCCCGCGGAGGCCGCCGCGGGGCACGCCGCTGCCCTGCGGTGTACCTGGACGCGGGCCGTGTCGCCAGCGACTGGGGGCCCGAGGCGTTCCCCACCGGGCCGCGGGCAGCCGGCGACCTGTTCCCCGACTGGCCGGCGGCGGAGCGCTGGCTCGACGCGGCGGTGGGCGAACGGCCCGACGTCGTCGCGCGGGCCGCCGCGCAGGGCGAGCCGGACCTCGCCTGCTGAACCGCGGAGACGCTCAGCGACCACCTGCTGCGCCGCGGCCGCTACCACGACGGCCGGTCCGCCTTCGAGGCCGCGCTCGCCTGCGCCGACGCCTGCTCGGACCGCCGCATGGTCGCCGCTCTGCGCAACGGCATGGGCATGATCGCCTTCTACCAGGGCCGCCACACCGAGGGGCAAGTGTGATTCACCGAGGCCCTGCGGATCGCCCGCGCCGACGGACTCGTCCACGAGGAGGCCCGCGCCCTGGCCGGCCTCGGCGCCGCGGCGATGACCCTCGGCCGCATCGAGGAGGTGGTGCCCCGGCTGACCGCGGCGGTGGAACTGTCCGAGCGCCTGGCGGACAGCTGGCTGGCCACCATGGCGCTCGACCTGCTGGGCACGGCCCACCAGATCCAGGGCCGGCACGACGCCGCCCTGAGCTGCTTCGGCCGCGCCTGCGCCCACGCCGAGCGGGGTGGCCGGCCCCATGTGCTCAGCCGGCCCCTGTCATGCATGGCGGACGTGCACCTCGACCGCGGCGACTTCCGCGCGGCCCGGGGCCTGTTCCGGCGGGCCGCGGACCTGGTGGTCCGGAGCGGGGACGTACTCCTGCATGCCCTGTGGCTCACCCGCCTGGGGACCGCCGAGGAGGGCCTCGGCAACCTGAGCGGCGCCCTGGAACTGCACCACGAGGCGCTGGAGCGGCACGCGGCACGTACCGGACGTGGTGCGGGCGACCCTCTTCCACCTGCTCGAACAGGGCCTCAACGAGGACCGGGACACCATGCTGGCTGGGCTCAAGCTGGCCGCCCGGGTGCAGCCCCTGCGCGCCCGCATGCGGCAGTAGCAGGAGAGCCGGGTGACGCACATGGCGGCGCTGCTCGCCGAGCGCACCAGCGTCGACGAGAACGGCTACGAGGTCAGACTCACGGCGACGGTGTTGGTCGCCGTGCTTACGGAGACGCTGTTGTTCTGGGCAGAGCACGACGGCGAACCCGATCTCACGGCTCTCTTCGCCCGCGCCTTGGACCACTTGGGCGGCTTGAGCCTGTGACCCGCGCCCGGCCCGCTCGCCGGGTTTAGTCTCTGCACGCCGCGAAAGAAATTAGATTAGGCGATTTGCACCACGACGGAGCGCCTGAGGGGGGCCGGCCGCGGGGAGGATCGGGCACGTGGATACGAGACGCGGCGTTCTCCTATGCCACCGACGCCCTGCGCCGGGTACCGGTTTGTGAAGGGGGTTCATGTGCAAACCTTGTTAGCGACTATCGTTGCATCAGCGGCGATGACGCTGGTGACGCTGATCGTTTCGGACTCGTGGGAGCGGGTGAAGGGCGGAGCTGCCCGGCTGACGGCTCAGCTCTTCGGGCGACGTGGCTCGGGTGGAGCGGTCGCGGCGGAACAGCGATCGGCGGAGCAGGAGCTGGACCAAGCCCGAACAATGGGAGATCCTCGTACCCGAGAGGGCCTCCGGAAACGCCTGGGGCGGGACCTGGAAGAGCTTCTCGTGCCGACCGCGTTCGCCGACCGGGCGCTCAGAGAGGAGCGTCTGCGCATCGCGCCCCTCTCGGAGTTGCTGCGCGAGGCCGTCGATCCCTTCGCCGTGGTCGGCGGACCACAGCCGCTGGAGTGGCTGGAGACCAAGCGTTCTGCCGTCCTCGAGGTACTGCGCGCGGTGGTGCGGCACAAGCTGTACATCCTGTACACCCCGGCCTGGTACCTGGCCGAGGCGTACGCCGTGGTGCTCCTCTACCGCCGCCGCACCGAATACTGGCACCGGGAACTGCTGGAGCTGGGCATCGAAGCGGCCGAGGAAGCGGCGGCCCGCGCGAGGACGGCGGGGGAACTGACGGAGGCCATGGCGGGCGAGGCCCGGCTGCGCAGCCTGCTGTCGCGCCTGCTGGTCGACCTAGGCCAGTACGACGGAGCCCGGGAGCAGTTGCAGAAAGCCAATGCCCGCGCCGAGGCGAGCGGTGACCTTGAGCTGCGGGCCTCCGTGCTGGAGTTCTTCGGCCGGTACCTGGACATCGTCGATCCGCCTGCGGCCATCGAGATGTATCGGCGCTCCCTTGAACTCAACGAGCGGGCGGGGCAGACCCGCGGTATCGCCCTGGTCACCTTCTACCTCGGGTGCGCTCTCGGCAGACAAGGCGATCGCAGGGGGGCCATGGTCTTGCTGCACCGGGCTCTTGAGGAGCTGGAGCACCGCGTGGAGCCTGACCTCAGGATGGCCGCCCGGGTCCGGGTCGCCATTGGCCTTATCCACAGAGATCTCGGCGAGACCGAGGACGCGATCATTCAGCTGCTGGCGGCCGTCGCGGCGTTGAGGGCAGTGGCCGACGACATGTAGGACGAGGCTCAGGCGCTCGAACAGCTCGCCGGCGTCGCGCGGCGGGCCGGTGGCCGGACGGAGCTGGTGCGTGAGTGCCTGAGCCGGGCCGCCGACATCCACGAGGCGCTGGGCGACCGCGACCGGGCGCGGGGGCTGCGGGAGCGGTTGGCGGACGACGCCGGGGAGTGAGGCCGGGCGGGACCCCTGGGGCCGGGGAGTGAGGCCGGGTGGGACCGTGGCGCCGGAAAGTGAGGCCGGGTGGTGCCGTGGGGCGGGGGTGGTCAGGCGGTTCGGGGGAGGGGGCGCAGGCGCAGGACGGCGTCCTCGTCCCGCAGCTCGCCGATCCGTAGCGTCACCTGGGCGCCGTCCGGCCCGATCCCCTCGCTCAGACAGGCGTAGACGACGGCCGCCGGCAGCCCCGGGTCCAGTTCGGGGCCGGTGACGGCGGCCTCCACGACGCGGCCGTCCCTCAGCCCGACCAGACAGCCGCCCCCGCGGACCGCCGAGGCCGCGAGGAGGCTGCCGGGCCATCGGGCGAGCGTGTCCTCGATCCAGCGCAGCGCCCCGACCGCGGTGGGCGCGGGGTCCCGCCGGACGAGCACCGAGGCGCTCTCCGTCAGCCGGTGGTCGCGCTCGTCGTCCGCGCACGCCAGGTGCGTGTGGTGGGCGGGGGAGTCCGGATGCGGCCCGGCGTGCGCGGCGACGGCCGCCGGAACCCGGTGCACCGTGACGGCCGGGGCCGTGCCGCTCCCGGTGACCGCGGTGGTCACCTGCCAGGAGGCGACCGGCGCGGCGGGCGGCTCCGGCGACGCCAGCACGGGGGAGACCGGCGGCGCGGAGGCCGGCTCCGGGAGCCTGAGCAGCTCGTACACAGCGGTGCGGAGCCGGGCCAGGGCGTGCCCCGGCTCGGCGAAGGCCCGCGCCGCGACCGCCGCGTACCGCTCGGGGGTGTGCTCGCGCACGGCGTCCTCCACCTGCCGGCGCAGATCCCCGCGCGGATCGAGCCGGGGCGCGACGGCCGCCAGCTCGTGGACGGCCGTCCCGGGCACCGAGTCGCCGCCGAACGCCGCGAGCAGCACCGGTAGGCCGGCCGCCGCCCCGTACAGCGTGACCGAACCGTGGTCGCCCACCAGGACGTCGGCGGCGACGAGCGCGGGCCGCCAGGCGTGCACGGCCGGTATCAGCAGCAGCCCCGCCTCCAGGGCGGCGGCCTGCAGGGTGCGCAACTGCCAGGCCCCGTGCGCCGCCCACACGTTGGGGTGGACGATCGCGCCCACCCGGTACTCGTCGCAGGGCAGCCGGGCGAGCAGCCGCGGCAGGAGGTCCGGGTGACTGCCCAGGAGGGAGGTGTCCCGCCAGGTCGAACTGACCATGACCAGCCGCTGGTCCTCCCCGACGCCCAGCGCCTCCCGGTACGCCGCCCGTCGCGGCCGGCTGCCGACCAGCTCGTCGAAGCACGGGTCGCCGACCAGCAGGGTGCGGCCGGCCGCCTTCGGGTGGGCGGCGACCAACTGCTCCTCCTGCGCCGGGTGCGAGATCGCGAGCCAGGCACGGCCCGACTCCAGCAGGGAGTCCGGTACGACGCCGGAGAGCCGCTCGCGCGCGCTGCGGGAATCCGGGACGCGCTTTTGGAAGCCGATGCCGTGCGGCAGCACGAGCACCGGGCAGTCGCCCTCCGGTACGTCGATGTTCTCGCTGGCGGAGAGGATGAGGTCGGGGGCGATGTCCCCGAGCTGCGCCCAGGGGGCGACGCGGCACCCGGCGGCGCGGAGCAGGTCGAGGACGCCGTCGTTGAACGCGGACGTCGGGTCGTGGGCGAAGACGACGGTCACCCGGCCGTCGTCGCGCAGCAGCGCGGGCAGCGCCTCCAGGACGCGTACGGTCGAGGTGACCGTGCGGGCCGCGACGACGAGCACGCGCTCGCCGTGGAAGGTGCGCCAGCGGTGGGCGTCGGCCCCTACGGGCACACGGAGAGGCTGCTCAGCGAACACGGTGGCCACCTGGGACAGACCCGCCCCTCCGACCGGTCACCGAGCAGCGGCTCGCGGCGATGGTGCTTTTGTCGCGTTCCAAGCCGTTTGACAACCCTTCAGGTGACCTCGGAGAGGGGGAACGAGTGTCGGAACTCGTACACCGTAACGAATCACGCCGACCACGTCCCGAGCCTCGGTCACCTGGCTCATGGCGTGCGGGCGGGCGCCCGGCGGGCCGCTTCGGCCGCGTGCAGGCGTACCGCGTCGTACAGGCGGTAGCGCGTGCGGTCCTGCCGTGCCGCGGGCACGGGGTGGATCAGCTGGCGGTGCAGCAGCTCCTCCAGCAGATCGGCGGGCGGCCACGGCGACGGCGTCACCCGGGCCGGGATCTCCGGGATGCCGAAGTCCTCCGAGGAGCGGGCCAGTTCACGCAGCGCGGTGCGCAACGGCGGTGGCAGGACGCGCACATACGCGGTCACGCCGGCGTGCACGGAGAGGTCGCCGATCCGCAGCACCGCCAGCCGGTCCCGCTCGTCCGCCAGCCGGTCCGCCAGGTCCCGCAGCCGGCGGTGCGGGCGGGCCGTGAGCCACAGGCCGGCGATGTGCACCGCCAACGGCAGCCCCGCGCAGGACCGTACGATGCTCAGCGCCGCCGGCCGTTCGGCCCCGGTACGGTCCGCGCCCACCAGGTCCGTCAGCGCCCCGAGGGCGTCGGCCTCCTCCAGAGCGCCGATCCGGCGGCTGAACCGCTCCGGCAGGGCCGACAGTTCGCGCCGCGCGGCCACCAGCACCGCGCTGCGTCCGTCGTCCACCAGCAGCGGTCTGACCTGCGCCTCGCTGTCCACGTTGTCGAGGACCACGAGGACCCGCCGGGTGCTGAGCGCGTTGCGCAACTGGGCCCGGGACTCCTCCGGATGCTCGGTCGCCGGAGCGCCGCCGAGGGAGCGCACGACGCGGCGGACCAGGACGTCCGGGGGGACGGGGGGCGAGTCCGCCGGGTGCAGGTCGACGAAGACCTGACCGTCCGGGAAGTGCTCCCGCACACCGTGGGCGGCCCGCAGGACCAGTGCGGTCTTGCCCGCGCCGGGCGGTCCGACGACGACCGCGACGGGCCTGCCGGGGCCGGGGTCGCGGCGCGCCAGGTGCGCCATCAGCTCCCCGGCGACCGCCTCCCGGCCCACCAGCCGATGCCGGGGCGCCGCGGGCAACTCAGCGGGGACCGCCGGGAGCGGCGAGGCGGGGAGGCTCGGCGGGGCGGGGAGGGTTGGTGGTGCCTGCCGGACCGGTGGTGCGGCTTCGCTCTGCGGTGCGGGCGCATACGGTGGCGCGGGCACACCTGGTGGCGTGGGTGTGCCTGGCGGTGCGGGCACACCTGGCGTCACGGGTATGGGCGGTTGTGCGGTCACACCGGGGGATGCGGGCATGGCCGGTTGTGCGGTCACACCTGGTGATGCGGGTATGGCCTGTGGGGTGGGCACACCTGGCGGTGCGGCCACGTACGGGGGCGTGGGCACACTCGGTGATACGGCCGCGAGACCCGGCGGTGCGGGCACACCCGGCGGTGCGGGCACGACCGGTGGCGCTTGCGCGTCCGGCGGTGTGCGTGGACCCGGCGGGGCAGGCGCACCTGATGGCCCGGGTGCGCCCGGTGGTGCGGCTCCGCCCGGAGGCAGCACGCCGCCCTGCGCTACGACTCCGCCCCGCGTCACGGCCCCGTTCTGGGCCACCGACCCGTCCTGCGCCGCCACCCCGTCCTGCGGCGCGACCCGTTGCCCGGTGCGGGGCAGTCGCAGCAGGCGTCCCACCTCGGCCGACGGCAGTCCCAGCGCCTCGGCCAGGAGCAGCAGCGACTGCTTGCGGGGGCGGGCGGTCTGGCCGGTCTCCAGGTTGCGGATGGCCCGTACGCTCAGCCCGGACCGTTGCGCCAGCTCCCCCTGGGTGAGGCAGGCCGCCTCTCGCGCCCGCACCAGCGCGACCGCCAGTCCACCGGCCGCCCCCGCCGAACCGGCAGCCCCCGCCGAACCGGCGGCACCGGCCGCACTGGCCGCCGCGCCCGGCGAACCGCCCGCCGGAACGCCGCCCGCCGCGCCGGGCAGCCCATCGCCCGCCCCGCCGGGCAGCGCACCCGCCACCTCGCCCGGCGAAACCCCAACCGCCCCGGCCACGCCGACCGAGT
>NZ_JAIOAB010000075.1 GCF_019890635.1 Streptomyces sennicomposti | reverse complement strand
CCTCGGTGCTTTCCAGGTTCCCGCTTCCGCGTTTCCCTTTCCGGCGGATCCGACTCTATCAGATCTTTTCTCGACCTGATCCCCGGTCAGCGGGGCTGTCTTCCCGGCCCGTTGGGCCGTTCCGACGTCTCAAACCTTAGCGGATCTTCTCGGCGATTCCCAATCGGCTCCTCGCGGATCCGTTCGGGGTCGACGAACTCCATTCGAATTGAATTCGGGCACGCCGAAATACAACCCGGCTGGGAGATCGTGCTGGTGGTTTGTCGCCGCAGTGCGGCGGGAGGTGTCGCCGGAGAACCGTTACGGCTCGCTGGCAACCCGAAGAACCTTACGGATCGGACAGAGGCGTGTCAAGCACCCCCTGTCAAGATCTTTTCAGTCGAGGTCGCTGAGCCGGCCGCCGGCGTCCGGCTGGGCGTCCTCGACCCGGCGCAACAGTCTGGTCAGGACCTCGCCGAGCACCGCGCGCTCCGCGGGCGAGAGGTCCTGGAGCAGGTCGCCCTCGAAAACCGTCGCCAGGCGCATGGCCTCCAGCCACTTCTCCCGGCCCTCGGGGGTCAGCTCCACGATGACGCGGACCCGGTTGTTCTCGTCCCGCTCCCGGGTGACCAGACCCTCGCCGACCATGCGGTCGATGCGGTGGGTCATCGCGGCCGGGGTGAGACCGAGCCGCTTGGCCAGCTCGCTGGGGCCCATGCGGTACGGCGCGCCCGAGAGGACGAGGGCCTTGAGGACCTCCCACTCGGCGTTGCTGATGCCGAGGGCGGCGGTCTGGCGGCCGTAGGCGACGTTCATCCGGCGGTTCAGACGGGACAGCGCCGAGACGATCTTCTCGACCTGGGGGTCGAGGTCCTGGAACTCGCGCTGGTAGGCGGCGATCTGCTCTTCGAGAGTCGGTTCGCTGCCGATGCCGGGGGTGTCGCCCATGTCCGCAGTATGGCACGGGCCCGCTTGGCGTCGAAGTCCTTCCAGGTGTACAGTTTAGCTTCGAAGTTTAGCTTTGAAGTCTTCAGTTCTAACTACTGGAGCACCCAAGCACCTACGTTCCTGAGAGATGAGAGAGGTGAACGTGACCAGGGCGATGGGCGCAGCGATGCGCCGGATCCACGTGGGCAACGCACTCAGCGCGTTCGGGCTCGGCTTCACCGTCCCCTACCTGTACGTCTATGTGGCGCAGGTGCGGGGCCTCGGAGCCATGACGGCGGGCTCGGTGCTCGCCGTCTTCGCCGTGGCCGCGCTGATCGTGCTGCCGTTCGCCGGCCGGGCGATCGTGCGGCGCGGCCCGCTGCCGGTCCTGCTCGCCGCCCTGGTCCTGGCCGCGCTCGGCGCGCTGAGCCTGGGGCTGGCGGGCGGTGCGGCGACCGTGCTGGTGTCGGCGGCGGCGCTGGGCGCCGGGCAGGCCGTGATGCAGCCGGCACTGGCCACAATGATCGTGGACTGCTCGTCGGCGGAGACGCGGTCGCGGGCGTTCGCGATGCAGTTCTTCCTGCAGAACCTGGGTCTGGGCGTCGGCGGTCTCATAGGCGGCCACCTGGTCGACACCTCCCGGGTGTCGTCGTTCACGCTGCTGTTCGCGATCGAGGCGGCGGTGTTCCTGCTGCTGGCCGTGCTGATGACGACGGTGCGGATGCCGCACGCCCCGCGCGTCGAGGACGCTCCGGCCGGTTCGACGGGCCGGGGCGCGTGGCGGCGGCTGCTGGGGAACCGGGCCATGGTGCAGCTGTGCGTGCTGGGCTTCGTGCTCTTCTTCGCCTGCTACGGCCAGTTCGAGTCGGGGCTGAGCGCGTACGGCGTGGAGGCCGCCGGGATATCGACGTCGACGCTGGGGACGGCGCTGGCGGCGAACACGCTGGTGATCGTGGTGGCGCAGTTCGCGGTGCTGAAGTTCGTCGAGCGGCGGCGCCGGTCCCGGGTGATCGCGGCGGTCGGCGTGATCTGGGCGGTCGCCTGGGCCGCGGCGGCGTACGCGGGGCTGGGGCACGGCAGCCAGGCGATGGCGACGGCCGCGTTCGTGTCGACGTACGCGCTGTTCGGGCTGGGCGAGGCGATGCTGTCGCCGACGCTGGCGCCGCTGGTCGCCGATCTGGCGCCGACCGGCCTCGCGGGGCAGTACAACTCCGCGTTCGCCCTGGTGAAGCAGTTGGCGCTGGCGGTCGGTCCGGCGGTGGGCGGTCCGCTGGCGGCGGCACTGCCGGGGCCGTATGTGGTGACGTTCCTGGTGTTCGCGCTGGGGGTCAGTGCGCTGGCGCTGCGGCTGGGGCGGGCGCTCACCACGGCGCAGGACCATCCGTGGGCGGCGCGGAGCCGGGTGGTGGCGCGCGGCGGGGCGGCCGCGGAGCCGGTGGCCGCGGAGGCGTGATCCCGTCCGGGGGCTCCTCGGCGTCCCGGCCCGCGCGTACGGCGGCCGTCACTCTGGGTGGCGGCCGCCTTTCGCGTCCCTACGGCGACTCCTGCTTCGCCGGGAGGACGAACTCGCACCAGACCGCCTTTCCGCCGCCCGGGGTGCGGCGGGCGCCCCAGCCGGAGGCGATGGTGGCGACGATGGCGATGCCGCGGCCGGACTCGTCCACCGGTTCGGCGCGGCGGCGCCTGGGGAGGTGGTCGTCGCCGTCGGTGACCTCGATGATGAGGCGGCGGTCGGTGCGACGCAGCCGCAGTCGCATCGGGGGCGTGCCGTGCTGGAGGGAGTTGGCGACGAGTTCGCTGGCCGCGAGGACGCCGAGGTCGTGCAGTTCGGCCGGGAAGCGCCAGCTGGTGAGGACGCCGGAGGCGAAGGCACGCGCGCGGGGGGCGGCTTCGACGCCGCCGAGCAGTTCGAGGGCGGCGTTGCGGAAGAGCTCGCCGTCGTGGCCGGTGCGGGCGGGGTGCTGGAGGACGAGGACGGCGACGTCGTCGTCGTGGTCCGCCTGGACGCCGGCGGAGCGGACGAGGCGGTCGCAGACGACCTGGGGGGTGCCGGTGGCGCCGGCCAGGGCGCGTTCCAGGGCGGTGATGCCCTCGTCGAGGTCTTCGTCCCGGCGTTCGACCAGGCCGTCGGTGTAGAGGACGGCGGTGGAGCCGGGGCCGAGCGGGACCGAGCCGGAGGAGTGCACCCAGCCGCCGGTGCCGAGCGGCGGGCCGGTGGGTTCGTCGGCGCGGACGACGGCGCCGTTCTCGTCGCGGACGAGGATCGGCAGATGGCCGGCGGAGGAGTACACGAGCCGGCCCTCGTTGGGGTCGTGGACGGCGTAGACGCAGGTGGCGATCTGGTTGGCGTCGATCTCGGCGGCGAGGCCGTCCAGGAGCTGGAGGATCTCGTGCGGGGGCAGGTCCATGCGGGCGTAGGCGCGGACGGCGGTGCGCAGCTGGCCCATGACGGCCGCGGCGCGCACGCCCCGGCCCATGACGTCGCCGATGACGAGGGCGGTGCGGCCGCCGCCGAGGGTGATGACGTCGTACCAGTCGCCGCCGACGGCGGCCTCCGTGCCGCCCGGCTGGTAGGTGGCGGCGATGCGCAGGTCGTCGGGCTGTTCCAGGACCTGGGGCAGCAGGGAGCGCTGGAGGGTGACCGCGGTCTCGCGCTGGCGTCGCTCGCTGGCCCGCAGGCGTTCGGCGGCCTCGGCGTGGTCGGTGACGTCGGTGGCGAAGACCAGCACGCCGGGGCCGCTGGTGCGGTCGGCGGCGTCGGCCTCGCCTGCGGGGGTGCAGGTGAAGGTGTAGGAGCGGCCGTCGGTGGCCTTGCGGGACTTCAGGGTGCGGGGTCTGCCGCTGCGCAGGACCTGGTCGAGGAGCGGGAGCAGGCCGAGTTCGCGCAGTTCGGGCAGGGCGTCGCGGGCCGGTTCGCCGAGGGGGCGGGCGCCGAAGGCCGCCGTGTAGGCGCCGTTGACGTAGGCGAGGCGGTGGTCGGGGCCGTGCACGAGGGCGACGAGGGCCGGGACGCGGTCGAGCACCTCGCGGGCGGGGAGGGTGTCGACGGCGGGCGCGGGATTCGCCGGGTCGGCCGGCTGCCCGGCGCGGGCGGCGGGGACGGAGCCGTCGGCGCGCCGCTCCGGGGCGGTGGCGAGGTCGGTCCGCGCTGCGGCGCGGCGCTGCGTTCCGGGGATGCCGGGGAGCCGGGCGCTCCAGCGCGTGAAGTTCACGGATCCTTGCCTCGTGTCTGGTCGTCTCGGGCCGGCTCCGGGCCCGGCCGTGGGGTGGGGGCCGCGCGGCGGAAGCGCGTGGTCGTGCCGCTCCGGTCGGGGCGGCGGGGCGGTCGTGCGAGGGCGGTTGCGGGGGGCGGCGGTCGCTTCTCGCGGCTGTCGCTCCTCGGTCGGGGACAGTGTGGCAGTGCGGCCGCCGCGCGCCGACATCCGTTGGACGCCGGGGCGTGCCACGGAGTTCCTGGGTTCGGTCAGGACGACCCTTTCGGGTTGATGTTCGGGTCCAGGGGGTGTTTTCCACCGGCCGCGAGTTCGAATTCGGCCCGGGGGTGTTCCAGGGAGCCGAGGGAGACGATCTCCCGTTTGAAGAGTCCCGCCAGCGTCCATTCCGCCAGCACCCGGGCCTTGCGGTTGACGGTGGGGACGCGGCTGAGGTGGTAGGCGCGGTGCATGAACCAGGCCGGGTAGCCCTTCAGCTTGCGCCCGTACACCTGTGCGACGCCCTTGTGCAGTCCCAGGGAGGCGACCGAGCCGGCGTATTTGTGCGCGTACGTCTCCAGCGGTTCGCCGCGCAGACAGTGGGCGATGTTGTCGGCGAGGACCCTGGCCTGGCGGACCGCGTGCTGGGCGTTGGGCGCGGTGGCGCGGCCCGGTTCGGCGGCGGTGACGTCGGGGACGGCGGCGGCGTCGCCGGCGGCCCACGCGTGGTCGACGCCGTCCACGGTCAGTTCGGCGGTGCAGCGGAGCCGGCCGCGCTCGTCGCGGGGCAGGTCGGTGGCGGCGAGCAGGGGGTGCGGTTTGACGCCGGCGGTCCACACCAGCGTCCGGGTCGGGAAGCGCTGGCCGTCGCTGAGGACGGCGACGCGGTCGGCGCAGGACTCCAGCCGGGTGTGCAGGAGGACCTGGATGTTGCGGCGGCGCAGTTCGGTGACGGTGTAGCGGCCCATCTCCTCGCCGACCTCGGGCAGGATGCGGTCCGAGGCCTCGACCAGGATCCATTTCATGTCGGCGGGCTTGATGTTGTGGTAGTACCGCGTGGCGTAGCGGGCCATGTCCTCCAGCTCGCCGAGCGCTTCCACGCCCGCGTAGCCGCCGCCGACGAAGACGAAGGTGAGGGCGGCGTCGCGGATCTCGGGGTCGCGGGTGGAGGAGGCGATGTCCATCTGTTCGATGACGTGGTTGCGCAGGCCGATGGCTTCCTCGACCGTCTTGAACCCGATGCCGTAGTCGATCAGGCCGGGGATGGGCAGGGTGCGGGAGACGGAGCCCGGGGCGAGCACGAGTTCGTCGTACGTCAGTTCCTCGCTGCCGCCGCTCTCCTCGGTGGCGAGGGTGGTGACGGTGGCGGTGCGGCGCGCGTGGTCGACGGCGCTCGCCTCGCCGACGATGACGCGACACTGGTCGAGGACGCGGCGCAGCGGCACGACGACGTGCCGGGGGGAGATCGCCCCGGCGGCCGCTTCCGGCAGGAACGGCTGGTACGTCATATAGGGGTCGGGCGTGACGACCGTGATCTCGGCCGCGCCCCGCCTCAGCTCCCGTTTCAGCCGCTGCTGCAGGCGCAGGGCCGTGTACATCCCGACGTAGCCGCCGCCGACAACGAGAATGCGCGCACGTTCCTTCACCATCCCATGACGCACCCGTGACTGTCGTTTGTCCACAGGCCCGGCGATTCGTATGACGGCGGGCCGGTGCGCGCCCGGGTTGGCCGAATCAGCGCCGTGCGGGGAAGGAGCGCAGGTCAGCAGGGGTGGGAGGGGGCGTGCGGAGGGATGCAATCCGGGCGTTTGCGACCCGTACTCCGATCGGGGGGCGCTCCGGGCGGAACCTGCCTCTTCTGAATTGACCCCCGCTCAACTATGTTCGTGTCGACGGGGTGTAGGGGACGGGGGCGGACGAGTCCGCGGGATCTCACCGGATCTCGGGGACGGACTCGATCGTGTGCGATTCCCGCTTTCGCGCACCTCGCGTTCAGTGGCGGGGAGTCTCCGGGGGGAGACGTCATCACCGGGGGAACATTCATGCACATTCAGGACACGCATTGGTCGGCCGCGTCCGCCCTCACGACCGGCGGCGGCGCGATGGGCACGGCCACGGGCGGTCGCGGGGACGAGTCCCGGGCGGCGCGGGCCACGCCGCTCAGGGTGGACGCGCAGCGCAACCTCGAGCATGTGCTCAGGGCGGCGCGCGAGGTCTTCGGCGAACTCGGTTACGGCGCGCCGATGGAGGACGTGGCGCGGCGCGCGCGGGTGGGCGTCGGCACGGTGTACCGGCGGTTCCCGAGCAAGGACGTGCTGGTGCGGCGGATAGCCGAGGAGGAGACCTCCCGGCTGACCGACCAGGCGCGGGCCGCGCTCGGCCAGGAGGACGACGCGTGGGCGGCGCTCTCGCGCTTCCTGCGCACGTCGGTGGCGTCCGGCGCGGGGCGGCTGCTGCCGCCGCAGGTGCTGCGGGTCGGGGTCGCCGAGGAGCACGCCGACGGCGCGGCCGGGCCGGACGGCGCCCGGCTGCCGCAGCAGCGGACCCAGCCGGGCGCGGGAGAGCTGCGGCTCGTGGCCGACGAGGCCGGGGCGGCGCTCGCCGGGGACCCCGCGGTCGAGGACGCGGGAGCGGCGGCGCTGCTGGAGGTCGTGGGGCGGCTCGTGGAGCGGGCGCGGTCGGCGGGTGAACTGCGGGCGGACGTCTCGGTGTCGGACGTCCTGCTGGTCATCGCGACGGCGGCGCCCTCGCTCCCCGACGCGGCCCAGCAGGCGGCCGCCTCGGCCCGCCTGCTGGACATCCTGCTGGAGGGACTACGTTCCCGGCCGGCGTGATCGGCGGGGCGGCTCGGTCGGCGGGCTGCGGTACGGCGGGCGGGCGCGGGCCGGGCGCGGGCCGGGCCGACGGTGACCGTCGCCTGGCGCTCCGTCAGCCCGGTGAGCGGGCTGACCGGGCCGGCGATGACCGACGACGGGGACGCCGTCGAACGGGTGGCGCCGTCCCCGGACGGGTGACTGCACCGCTCGACGGTTGACGCGCTTCCCCGGCGGGTGACCTCGCCGCTCAACGGGTGACTCGCTCCCCCGGCCGGCGGCCCGCACGCGACAGCGGCGACAACACGCGACCCACGGCCGCCGCTCGGCCGGCGGCTGCTTCCGCTGGCGGCCTTCCGTCGGCGGCCTTCCGTCGGTGGCCTTCCGTCGGCGGCTTCCTCAGGGACGGCGAGCGTTCCCCCGGGGACAGCTAGCGTTCCCCCGGGGAGCTGCGACCGCCTCGTGCGCGACGCCGTTCCTCCGCCACGCCGCTCCCCGGCGTGCACGGCTTTGCGCGACAGCGCCACTCGGCCGCCGGAGCGCGCCCCACGGTGCGGGCGGTCCGACGCACCGACGGACAATGCCGCGACCGCCGGTCTGTCACCCCACCCGCCGGACGCCGACGCGCCCTCGCACAAGCAACCCCCGCTGACCGAGCGGAAGGCGGCGCCCCTTCATCCCAAGCGGCCCGCACTCACCGAGCGAAGGCCGGCGCACCCTCACCGCAAGCCGCCCCCCTCACCCTCCGGAGGCCGGCGCGCCCCCCCCCCGCTCAACCGCGCCCCCCTCACCCCCCGGAGGGCAACCTCACCCCCCGGAGGTCAGTGCGCCGCCGCCTGAGGCCAGGGCGCCTCGTTGGGGGGTGATGCCTGACGGGACCGCTCGGGCTCGGGCCGGGGTGCCGGTCCAGCATGTGCCCCTGCGGGCGAGCAGGCGGCGCAGCCACATCTCCAGGGAGACCAGGTCCGCCAGGCCGTCCAGCGGCAGCGGCTCGCCCTGGGCCGCCGCGCGCAGGGCCTTGCGGACCACCCGTGCCTCCACGAGGCCCGCCTCGGCGAGCAGCGGGGTGGCGAACAGGTCCATCAGGCCGTCCACGGCCACCCGCAGCCCCGCGCGGGCCGCGACGGCGGCCGGGGCGTGCGAGGGCGCGCCCCAGCCGGGCGGCAGTTCGCCGACCCCGGCGCCCTCCAGGACCGTCCGCAGGATGGCCGCGCGGGCGCCGGGCTGGACGCGCAGGGCCTCCGGGAGGGCGCGGCAGGCGCGGACGACCTGGTTGTCGAGGAAGGGCGAGTGCAGCCGCTGGGAGCGGATCTCCGCGGCCTGTTCCAGGACGCGTACGTCCGCGGCGTGCCGTGCCAGGGCGGCCCGGGCGCGGTGCTCGCCCGGCCGCTGGCCCGGACCGGCGCCGGAGCGGGTCGTCGCCCCCTGGAGGCGAACCGATACTTCAGCCAGCGCCTCGCCGGTCAGCCAGCGCGCGGCGGGACCGGGCCCGCCCCAGGTGAGCGCGGCCAGCGACGCCCCGACCGCGCCCGCGGGCTCGTCGAAGCGGCGGCGCAGCAGCCGTTCGGCCAGGCTCTCCAGACCGGCGCCGTACGGCGTGCGGGCCAGCCGCCGGGCCGCGCCGTACACCCGCGCGGGCACCAGCACGGAGCCGTCGGCCCGGGTGAGCGCGGCGACGGGCCGCACGAGGTGGCGCCGCTTGCGGTCCATCAGGAGGTCGGCCAGGCGCGCGGGATGGGCGTCGAGCACCTGGCGGGCGCCGTAGCCGGTGAAGTGGTCCGCGCTGCCCGAGGCCAGCCGGGCGCGGTGCCGGGCCGCCACGACCAGGGACGGTCCGGGCTCGTCGGTGAGCGGGCCGTCCAGGTCGGCGTAGGGCAGGACGTCCTCGCCGCCGGTGACGACCACGTGGTGCAGGCGCGGGTTGGCGGCGAGGGCCCCGGCGCGCTCCAGTTCGGCCTCGCGGCCGCCGACGGCGAGGTCGTTGAAGGTGACGGCCAGCAGGCGTTCACCGGCGCCCGTGCCGTGGCCGAGCAGCGTGCCGGGGTTGCCCGGCAGGCCGGCCGCCAGCAGCGCGAGGGTGCCCGAGGCGGGGCCGCCGGACAGGTCCGCGCCGATCCCGGGCACCGGCATCCCGCGGGCCGCGCGCCGTTCGGCCGGGCCCATGCCGGGCACCGGGCCGGGATCGATGTCGGGCACGTGCCGGGGCGCGGAGAGCCGGGCCCGGACGGCCTCGACCAGGGCGTCGCGCACCGCGTCGACGGCGCTGTCGGGGTCGGCCGGGGGCGCGGCGACGGCGAGGGAGGCGACCGGCTCGTACCCTGCGACCTCGCGCGCTCCGGCGCGCAGGATCAGCGCATGGCCGGGCGGGATGCGCCGTACGCCCTCGTAGGGCGTGGAGTCGTGCAGCGCGGCCGGGACGTCGGGGGCGGCGAGCAGGGCGGCGAGGTGGGCGAAGTCGAGGTTGGCCTCGACCAGGTCGGCCAGCGGCAGCGCGGCCGTCGCGTAGGCCGTGCCGCCGGCCCACGGGGTGTGGAAGACCGGGCGCGCGCCCGCGAGGTCGCCGCAGACGGTGATGCGGCGGCCCACCTGGACGACGGCGGTGTAGCTGCCGGGCCAGGCGGTCAGATGCCGCAGTGCGCCCCCGCGCGCCGCGAACAGACTGACCCGCAGCTGTTCGTCGGAGGCGCCGCAGGTGCCGAGCACCGCGATCCTGGTCTGCGCGTCGGACTGCACGACGCGGATCTCGTCGGGCCGCCAGTCGCCGACCGCCCACAGCGGGTCGGGGTCGCCCCACAGGAGTTGGGAGCCCACCGGCTGCACGGTCTCGCCGTCGTATCCGGTGGCGCCGGCGGAACCGATCCGGTCGGCCCCCGCGGCGGCGCTGCTCCACCCCACCAACCACCGCATCGACGCCTCCACGGACCGCGGACAACCAGGTGCACCGTACGAACCGGTCACCATGCTGCCACGAAGGAGGCGTGCCGGAGGGGAGGCGGAGCCGCCTCGGGCACACGGTGCGCGCGCTCGCGCGCCGGCCGCGCCGATGGCGAACGGCCGTACGGGGCAAGGTCGTCGCGACCTGAATGCGCCCCCTGATGCGCTCCCCGCAATACCCCGCGCGCCGTCAAGTGCCGTGGTAGGGACGGAAATCGACGGCAGGACGATGGGGCTATTTTCAGCCAAATCGGAGTTCGGCGAACAGGCGTGCGCACGCTCCGTACACGGCCGGCGCGGCCCGGCGGCAACGTACGGTCCGGGAGGCGGAGTTCGCCTCCCGGACCGGTCCGCCGCCCGCGGGGATGTAGGCGGCGGTGTCCCCCAGCCCACTGGATCCAGTACAGCGGGCCGACCCACGCGAAACCATGGAATCGCTCCCCCGGTGGCCGGAGTAGAGCGCACGCACGGGCGCACGGCCACACATCGGGAGCACGCCGCCACCCTGCGTGCAGACTCCGTACTCCCGTGCGGACCACAATCCCGCCATCCGGAAGAATGCCCCTTAACGCTTGGGATGCGGCGAACTACGCTGGGTTTACGAATGCCGCGTGGTTATGCCAGCGCGGCAGCCGTCTGTGTCGAGGGGTGGCGCATGTCCAGGGAGCAACGCGGGCCGAACGAGAAACTCGGCGCCGTTCTCGCCCTCGCGGGAATCAGCAACGCAGGGCTGGCACGGCGCGTCAACGACCTGGGCGCACAGCGCGGGTTGACTCTTCGCTACGACAAGACGTCGGTGGCGCGCTGGGTGTCGAAGGGGATGGTGCCCCAGGGCGCGGCCCCGCACCTCATCGCCGCCGCCATCGGCCAGAAGCTCGGCCGCCCGGTGCCGCTGCACGAGATCGGCCTGGCGGACGCGGACCCCGCGCCCGAGGTCGGCCTCGCCTTTCCCCGGGACGTCGGCCAGGCGGTGAAGTCGGCGACCGAGCTGTACCGGCTCGACCTGGCCGGCCGCCGGGCCGGCACCGGCGGCATCTGGCAGTCGCTGGCCGGCTCGTTCGCCGTGACCGCGTACGCCACTCCCGCCTCCCGCTGGCTGATAACCCCGGCCGACAGCTCGGTGGCGCGCGAGGCGAACACGGCGGAGGGCTCGGGCGCGCCGATCAAAGTCGGCCACAGCGATGTGCGCAAGCTGCGCGAGGCCGCCGAGGACGCGCGCCGCTGGGACTCCAAGTACGGCGGCGGCGACTGGCGTTCCTCGATGGTCCCCGAGTGCCTGCGGGTGGAGGCGGCGCCGCTGCTGCTCGGCTCGTACTCCGACGAGGTCGGCAGGGCCCTGTTCGGCGCGTCCGCCGAACTGACCCGGCTGGCCGGCTGGATGGCCTTCGACACCGGCCAGCAGGAGGCCGCGCAGCGCTACTACATCCAGGCGCTGCGCCTGGCCCGCGCGGCCGCCGACGTCCCCCTCGGGGGTTACGTCCTGGCGTCGATGTCCCTCCAGGCGACCTACCGCGGCTTCGGCGACGAGGGCGTCGACCTCGCGCAGGCCGCCCTGGAGCGCAACCGCGGCCTGGCCACGGCCCGCACGATGAGCTTCTTCCGCCTCGTGGAGGCACGCGCCCACGCGCGCGCGGGGGACGCCCAGGCGGCCGGCGCGGCCCTGAAGGCGGCCGAGGGCTGGCTGGAGCGCTCCCGCGAGGGCGACAACGACCCGAGCTGGCTCGGCTTCTACGGCTACGACCGGTTCGCCGCCGACGCCGCCGAGTGCTACCGCGACCTGAAGGCCCCCCGCCAGGTCCGCCGCTTCACCGAGCAGGCGCTGTCGAAGCCGACGGAGGAGTTCGTGCGCTCGCACGGCCTCAGGCTCGTCGTCTCCGCGGTCGCCGAGCTGGAGTCGGGCAACCTGGACGCGGCCTGCGAGCAGGGCGTGCGGGCGGTGGAGGTCGCCGGGCGGATCTCCTCGGCGCGCACCACGGAGTACGTCAAGGACCTCCTGCACCGGCTGGAGCCCTACGGCGACGAGCCCCGCGTGGCCGAGCTGCGCGAGCGGGCCCGGCCGCTGCTGGTGACCCCCGCCTAGGGCCGTCTTCCGCCGGCCGGTCCCCCTGCCGGGCCGGTCCCCGCCGGGGCCGGTCCCCGCCGGGCCGTCCGCCTCCGGGCCGTCCCTCCGAGGCGGCTCAGGCCGAGTCGGCTCAGACCGAGTCGGCTTGGGCGGGAACGTCCGCATCCGGGCCGTCTGTCTCCGGGTTGTCCGCCTCCGAGGCGGTTCCGGGCGGGGGCTCCGGGGCGCGTCCGCCGCCCGGTCCGGGGGCATTGTCAGTGGCACGGTGCACTATCGAAGCGGGAGGTGGAGCGGATGCGGCCGAGGATCGCTCACGACTGCGACGTGCTGGTGGTCGGCGGCGGGATCGTCGGGCTGTCGACGGCGTACGCGATCACGCGTGCCGCGCCGGGCACGCGGGTGACCGTGCTGGAGAAGGAGCCCGGTCCGGCCCGGCACCAGACGGGGCGCAACAGCGGAGTGATCCACAGCGGCATCTACTACCGGCCCGGCTCCCTGAAGGCGCGGTACGCGGTGCGGGGCGCGGCCGAGATGGTCAAGTTCTGCGCCGAGTACGGCGTCGCGCACGCCGTCACCGGCAAGCTGATCGTCGCGACCGCGCGCGAGGAGCTGCCCCGGCTGCACGCCCTGGTGCAGCGCGGCCGGGAGAACGGCATCCCGGTGCGCGAACTGGGCGCCGCGCAGATAGCGGAGTACGAGCCGGAGGTGCGCGGACTGGCCGCGATCCACGTGGGCACCACCGGGATCTGCGACTACACCGGCGTGGCCCGGCAGCTGGCCGCCGCCTCCGGCGCGGAGATCCGCTACGGGGCGCGGGTCGTCCAGGTGGACCGCCGCGCCGGGCTGGGCGTGGCCGTCCGCACGGCGCGCGGCGACGTCGTGCGCGGGCGGGTCCTGGTGAACTGCGCGGGATTGCGGTGCGACGAGGTGGCGCGGCTGACCGGGGACGACCCGGGGATGCGGATCGTGCCGTTCCGCGGGGAGTACTACGAGCTGGCGCGGCCCGAGCTGGTGCGGGGGCTGGTGTATCCGGTGCCGGACCCGGCGTTCCCGTTCCTCGGCGTGCACCTCACGCGCGGGATCGACGGCGGGGTGCACATCGGGCCCAACGCGGTGCCGGCGCTGGCCCGCGAGGGGTACGGCTGGGGGGTCGTCCGGCCGCGGGAGCTGGCCGGGACGCTCGGCTGGCCGGGGTCGTGGCGGATCGCCCGGCGGCACTGGCGGTACGGGGCGGGGGAGCTGCGGCGGTCGGTGTCCAAGGGGGCGTTCACGCAGGCGGTGCGGAGGCTGTTGCCGGCGGTGGAGGAAGGGGATCTGGTGGCGGCTCCTGCCGGAGTGCGGGCGCAGGCCGTGCTGCGGGACGGGACGCTGGTGGACGACTTCCTGATCCGGGAGGGGGAGCGGGCGGTGCACGTGCTGAACGCTCCGTCGCCCGCGGCGACCGCTTCGCTGCCGATCGGGCGGGAGGTCGCCCGGAGGGCGTTGGGGGCGCTGGGGGAGGCGTGAGGGCGGACTTCCCGTTCCCTGGGGGCTGCGCCCCCAGACCCCCGCATCGGCGCCTGGACGGCCTCGTCCTCGAGCGCCGGACGGGCCGGTGATCGCGGGCCGCTCTGGTAAGGGTGCGGCCGGCCGTAAAATTGGGGCACTGTGTCTGAGTCCTTGAATCTCTCCCCCGCTCATCCGTCCGCGCCTGAGGGCGACGGAGTCGTTCGGCATGGCCGGGCCAAGGGGGAGCCCCGGTTTCCCGACGGGCCCCAGGCCGATCCGGCCGGGTCGCACTTCGAGCGGCGGATCCGGAGTTTCCAGCCCCGGCGCAGCCGGGTCACCGCGGGGCAGGCGGAGGCACTGCAGCGGCTGTGGCCCCGGTGGGGGTTCGACATCGACGGGCAGCGGGTCCTCGACCTCGCCGAGCTGTTCGGCGACGACCGTCCCGTCGTGCTGGAGATCGGGTTCGGGATGGGCGAGGCCACCGCGCAGATGGCGGCCGCGGACCCCGGCACCAACATCCTCGCCGTGGACGTCCACACCCCCGGCCAGGGCAATCTGCTCGCCCTCGCCGAGCGGCACGGGCTGACGAACGTCCGGGTCGCCAACGGGGACGCGATCATCCTGCTGCGCGAGATGCTCACCCCCGACTCCCTCGACGGCCTGCGCGTGTACTTCCCCGACCCGTGGCCCAAGAAGCGGCACCACAAGCGGCGGCTGATCCAGCCCGAGTTCCTGACGCTGGCCGCCGCCCGGCTGCGCCCCGGGGCGATCGTGCACTGCGCGACCGACTGGGAGCCGTATGCCGAACAGATGCTCGACGTACTGACCGCGCACCCCGACTTCGAGAACACCCGCGCCGACGGCGGCTTCGCGCCCCGCCCCGACTTCCGCCCCCTGACGCGTTTCGAGGGCCAGGGCCTGGAGAAGGGGCACGTGGTGAACGACCTGCTCTTCCGCCGCGTACCCCACGACGGCCGGCGCGGCTAGCCGCGGGACGCTCAGGACCGCACAGGTCTCACGACCCCACCGGTCCCAGGCCCCCACCGGTCCCAGGACCGCACAGGTCCAGGACCGCACAGGTCCAGGACCGCACAGGTCCAGGACCGCACAGGTCTCCGTACCGTCCGTGCCGGAACCGCGATACACCGTCGCGGGCGGTCCCCTCCCTCGTTAGGGTCAATCACGTGGCCACCTGTCCCCCGTACCCGACGCATCCCAGCGGTCCCGCCCCCGTCGGCGGCCCACCGCGACACGCCCACTGGTGGCAGAAACGGTGGGTGCGGTACGGCGCACTGGCCGCCCTGCTGGCGCTGTCCGGGCTCGTCATCCTCGCCCTCGTCCGGCGGCAGACCGGCACCGAGGGCTTCCTCGTCGGGCTCGGCCTGGCCGTGCTGCCGGTGCCGCTGCTGACGGCCGCCTTCCGCTGGCTCGACCGGGTCGATCCGGGGCCCTGGCGCAACATGGTGTTCGCGTTCGCCTGGGGCGCCTGCGCGGCGGCGCTCATCGCCATCGTCGCCAACAGCTTCGCCACCAAGTGGATCGCCACGGCGACCGCCGACCCGGCCGGGGCCGACACCCTCGGCGCCACCGTGATAGCCCCGATCGTGGAGGAGTCCGCGAAGGCCGCCGCCGTGCTGCTGGTCTTCCTCTTCCGCAGACGCGACTTCACCGGCATCGTCGACGGGGTGGTGATAGCCGGGGTGACCGCGACCGGCTTCGCGTTCACCGAGAACATCCTCTACCTCGGCACCGCCTTCGGCGCCGACCAGATGACCGGCGGCCGGGGCATCGCCTCCGTCACCGCCGCCACCTTCTTCGTGCGCGTGGTGATGTCGCCCTTCGCGCACCCGCTGTTCACCGTCCTCACCGGCATCGGCTTCGGCATCGCCGCGTCCCTGTCCGCCGAGCGCCACCGGGTGCGCCGCCTCCTGCTGCCGCCGGCCGGACTGCTGCTGGCGATGGGCATGCACGCCTTCTGGAACAGCTCCTCGACCTTCGGCACGTACGGCTTCTTCGCCGTCTACGGCGCCTTCATGCTGCCCGCCCTCGGACTGCTGACCTGGCTGGTCGTCTGGACCCGCCAGCGCGAGCTGCGCACCGTCCGCGAGGAACTGCCGGCCTACGCGGCCGCCGGGTGGCTGACCCCGGCCGAACCGTTCGCCCTCGGGTCCATGCGGGCCCGCCGGGTGGCCCGGGAGTACGCCTCCCGGCACCTCGGCAAGCCCGCGGCCCGCACCGTCGCCCGGTACGAGGCGTGCGCGACCTCGCTGGCGTTCCTGCGCCGCCGGGGCCGCCTCGGCCGGGTCGGCCCCGACTTCGTCGCCCGCGAGCAGCAGTTGCTGCACGAGATGTGGCGCGGGCGCGAGGTGGCACAGCCCGCGCTCGACCACGCGGCCCGGATGACCGCGCCGCCGGTCCGGGTCGTCGCCCCGCCGTGGCCGGTGTACGGCGTGTACGGCCACTCCCAGCGGTACGGCGCGCCGCACCCCCAGGGCCCCGGCTTCGGCCCGCACCCGCAGACCGCCGGTCCCGGCTCGTACGGGTACGGCTACGGGTATCCCCCGGGCGGCCCCGGAGCGCCCGGGCAGACGCATCCCGGAGCGCAGGGGCCCGGGTCGCACGGGCCGCACGGCTCGTACGGTTCCCCCGGCGCGCCGACGACTCCGTACCCCGCGTACAACCCGTACCGGACGCAGTCCTAGCCCCTGCGCGGGCCTGGGCGCCGGGGCGAGGCCCGGCGCCGGGACGCCGTGCGGGTCAGGCGGAGGCCTCGGTCAGCCTGCCGATCTCGTCGTCCGTCAGCCGCAGCCCGGCGACGGCGAGCAGGGCCGGGAGCTGCTCCACGGTCCGCGCCGAGGCGATCGGGGCGACCACCGTGGGCTGTGCCGCGAGCCAGGCCAGGGCCACCGTGGCGACCTCGGCGTCATGGGCGCGGGCGACCTCGTCCAGGGCGGCGAGGACCTTCTGGCCGCGCTCGGTGGCCAGGTGCTTGGCGGCGCCCTCGGCCCGCGCGCTGTCCACCGTCGCGCCCGGCCGGTACTTGCCGGTCAGGAAGCCGGAGGCCAGCGCGAAGTACGGCACCGCGGCCAGACCGGCCCGCTCGGCGAGGGCCTGCAGCTCGCCCTCGTAGGTGTCGCGGGAGACCAGGTTGTAGTGCGGCTGGAGCGCGACGTAGCGGGCCAGGCCCTCGCGCTCGGAGAACTCCAGGGACGCCTTCAGGCGCTCGGGGGAGATGTTGGAGGCGGCGATCTGCCGCACCTTGCCCGCCTTCACCAGCTCGTCCAGGGCGCCGATGATCTCCTCGACGGGCACGTCGGGCTGGTCGAAGTGGGTGTAGTACAGGTCGATGTAGTCGGTGCCGAGCCGCTTGAGGGAGGCGTCGGCCGCGGCCCTGATGTTGGCGGCGGACAGGCCCTTGAAGTCGGGGTGCTGGCTGACCTTGGTGGCGACGACGACGTCGGAGCGGTTGCCGCGCTCCTTGATCCACTTGCCGATGATCGTCTCGGACTCGCCGCCGTGGTTGCCCTCGATCCACGCGGAGTAGGAGTCGGCGGTGTCGACGAAGTTGCCGCCGGCCGCCGTGTAGGCGTCGAGCACGGCGAAGGACTGGGTCTGGTCGGCGGTCCAGCCGAAGACGTTGCCGCCGAGGGCGAGCGGGAAGACCTCGAGGTCGGACTGGCCGAGCTTGCGGAGAGAAGTCATGTACGACATCAACGGCCACGGCGAAGCGGCCCATTCCGTGCCCCGCCGGGCGGAGACGCAAAGATCGCGCAAACAGCGCCCGGCACAGCCGCCCTGCGAGGCCGGCTCAGGGGTTGAGGCCCTTGCCGTGCAGCCAGGCCATCGGGTCGATGCCGGTGGCCTGCCCGCCCGGGTGGACCTCCAGGTGCAGATGCGGGCCGGTGACGTTGCCGGTGGCGCCGACCCGGCCGATGACCTCGCCGGTGCTCACCTTCTGGCCGGCCGAGACGCTGATCGAGGACTGGTGGCAGAACCACAGCTCGGTGCCGTCGTCGAGGGTGAGGATCGTGCGGTAGCCGTAGGCGCCGGCCCAGCCGGCCTCGGTGACGGTGCCGCTGTGGACGGCCTTGATCAGGGTGCCGGTGGGCGCGGCGAAGTCGAGGCCGGTGTGGTAGCCGGAGGACCACATGGAACCGGCCTGGCCGAAGGTGGAGGTGATCGTGTACGACGAGGTCGGCAGCGTGTACTGCTTGGCCAGCTCGGCCAGCCGCGCCTCCTCGGCCTTGCGCTTCGCCTCCTCCTCCGCCTTCTTCTTCTCGGCGGCGGCCTTGGCCTCGGCCTCCTCCTTCGCCTTGGCGGCGTCGGCCTGCGCCTTCTTCACGGCGGCGGCCTCGGTGGCGGCCCGGGCCTTCGCCTCGACCTGCGCCTGCTGCTGCTCGGCCTGCGCCATGATCCGGTTGCGCAGCACCTCGCCCGCGTCGGCGGTGCTCCGCCCGGCCTGGGTCTGCGCGGCGGTGGCCTCGGCCACGTCGCTGAGCGCGGTCGCCGAGCCCTCGGGGGCCGCGGTGGCCTCGCCGGAGTCGTCGAAGAGCGAGCCGACCGAGGGCAGGTGGTCCACGGCGGGCAGGTCGGGCAGGGAGATGGAGACCGGCGGCTTGCCGGTGTTGGCGCTGGCCATGCCGCCCGCGCCGACGGCGGCGATCACACCGACGCCGAGGACGGTGGAGCTGCGCGCGAGCCCGCCGCCGCGCTGCTTGGCGACGCGGTGCCGGCCGCGTACGGGACGGAGGGACTCCTCGGTGGGGTTCCACTCCTCCCAGGGGCCTTCGTCGGGGCGCCGCTCGCCGTAACCGAAGGACTCGGTGCGCTGGCTCGGTATGAACGGGGCTTCGGAGGCTGGCCGGTTGGACGCCACGCGGGCGTGCTCCTTTCCTTCCGCGTCGCCTACCGGGTTAGCTGACGGGTTCGGAGCGGGAAGGTCTCCTACGCGCGTCGACCGGCCGTGACGGCACGGCGGACGACGTGCGATTCACCCCAAGGTGGTGGTTCCCCGGTTCCCTCACGGGATTCGGCGCGTGTGCGCACGGAGCCGCCTCTGGTGACGGCTGGGACGACCGCGCTGCGTTATCGAACGTTAATAGACGCGGGGGTTTGATTCCAAGCCGTCCGCCTTGATCGTTAAACCTTTTTGGCCAAGACATAACGCCCATGAGGGTCGCAAGCCGGGCGACTTGACTCCGGATCAGGCCATGCGCGTCACCCCGTTCGCCCCTGTCGACACTCGGCGCGATGTGATGGTGTGTCAGTTGTTATGCGGAGGGGGACGGTCCGCTCACGTGGGGTGACGGCGGTACGGGGTGAGATGCGGGCGCGGTGCGGCGCCGGGGAGCGCGTACGACGAGCAGCGCGTACGGCTGGGACCGCGTACGGCCAGGACTGCGTACGGCCGGGACCGCGTACGGCTGGGGGCCAGGGTCGCGGAGGGAAAACACTCAGGGCCGGAATCCTGTGATCGGATTCCGGCCCTGAGTCTTCAGTAGCGGGGACAGGATTTGAACCTGCGACCTCTGGGTTATGAGCCCAGCGAGCTACCGAGCTGCTCCACCCCGCGTCGGTGAAACCAGTGTATCCCATGTTCGGGACTGGTTGCACACGCGTTCACCGGCGCCCCGTCTCCAGGTGCCGGTTCGGCTCCCGGGCCGCCGCCTCGAACTCGGGCAGGACGACGACCTCCGCACCGGCGTCCGCCAGGACCCCGGCCCCGTCGGCCGCCTCGACGAACGTGTCCGGCTCCCGCCAGGCCGTGACCACCCGCCGTACCCCGGCGTCCAGAATCAGCCGGGCGCACGGGCGCGGCCGGGAGGCGCGTCGGGCGCACGGTTCCAGGCTGCTGTACACCGTGGCCCCCGGGAGCCGGGGGTCCGCCGGGTCGATCTTGGCCAGCGCCGCCTCCTCCGCGTGCGCGACGGGATCGCCGGCCTCCCGCGAGTGGCCCCGCGCCAGCTCGGTGCCGTCGGCGGCGACGACCACCGCGCCCACGCTGAACGCCGTCGCCGAGGGCGGGCACAGCAGCGCCAGCTCGCAGGCGATCCGCAGCCAGTGCCGGTCCGCGGGCACGGCCCGTCCGCCCGGGCCGGGCGCCGTGGGCTCGTACCGCATCAGCACCACGTCCTCGATGGCCCGGGTCTCCACCAGCCGCAGCCGCCCGCGCTGGTACGGCCCCGGCCCGAACAGCCGGGGCGCGGCGGGGTCGCCCACGAACAGCGGGGCGAGCACGAGCTGCACCTCGTCGGCGAGCTGCCGCTGGAGCAGCTGCGTGTGGATCGTGCCGCCGCCCTCGACCATGAGCCGGCGCACGCCGAACACGTCGTGCAGGTGTTGCAGCAGGCGGTGCCAGTCCAGTTCCGGGCCGAGCGGGACGATGTGGACGGGGCCGGTCTCCGGGTCACCGGACGGTGCGGGGGGCGCGGGGGGCTGCTGGTCCGTGGGCGCGGGGGGCGTGGGGGGCGGCTGGTCCGTGGGCGCGGTGGCCGGGGCGAGGCCCGTGCGGCGCAGGCGTTCGGCGCCCGCGTCGGTCGTGTAGACGGTCTTGGCGCCGCCCGTGTGCCAGAAGCGCGCCCGGGGGTCCAGCTCGCCGGAGGCGCTGACCGTGACCTTCAGCGGGTACTCCGGCCGCCCGGCGGCGATGCGGGCGGCGCGCCGCTCGGGCGAGTTGACCAGCAGCCGCGGGTTGTCGGCGCGCAGGGTGCCGGCGCCGACCAGGATCGCGTCCACGGACGCCCGTACCTCGTCCACCCGGTCGAAGTCGGCGGGGCCGGACAGCAGGAGGCGGTCGGGGCCGGTGTCGTCCAGGTAGCCGTCGAGGGAGACGGCGGCGGACAGCAGGACGTACGGGAGGGGCATCGACGCGTTCTCCAGGAGCCGGGGAGGTGGGGCGGTGGGTCGGTGGGGAGGTGAGGCGGGCGGCCGGGGCCGGACGGTCGGGGGGCGGACGGTCAGGACCGGTCGGTCAGGGGGCGGTCGGGCGGGCGCGTGGTCGGGGCGCGTGGTCCCAGTCTGGCGGAGCCGCCCGCCGCACGTGTCCGCACGCCCCCGCGCGTACCGGCCCTGCCTGCGGTCCACGGATCTACGGACCTACGGAGCTGCGGAGCTGCGGAGCTACGGAGCTACGGAGCTACGGAGCTACGGGATGCCGAGTTCGAAGAGGGCGTAGCCCGCGTACGAGCCGGAGGCCAGTGCCGCGATGCCGAGCAGCGTGTACAGCACCGCCGGTTCGAGCCGGCGCAGCGCGAGGGCGAGCGGGAGGAACAGGGGGAAGGCGGGAAGCAGATAGCGCGAGACGTTGCCGAAGATCTGCTGGCTGCCCAGGACCAGGGCCATGGTCAGGACCGTGTAGACGACCAGGGCGGCCGGTGGCCGCAGCCGGATCAGCAGCACGAGCAGCGCGACCGCCAGCAGCACCACCGCGACGCCGATCAGGTCCTCGAACGGGTACGCGAAGATGTAGTCGTAGTGGCCCACGGGCAGCGAGGTGAGCACGTGCAGCGTGTGCTTGCCGTAGTCGAACGAGTGGGCCCATGCCCCGCTCTGGAGCTTGAAGTAACCGCCGTAGTCGCCCATGCGGTGGCCCACCCAGGCGAGGTAGCCGACCAGGCCGAGCGGGGCGACGACCAGCGCGGCCAGCGGGCGCCCGCCGTCCTCGCGCCGGTACAGCGCGAGCAGGGCCGCCACGGCGAGGGCGGCGATCAGCGCGGCGGCGGTGGGGCGGTTGAGTCCGGCGAGGAAGGTGAGCACGCCGGCGGTGAGCCAGCGGCGGGTGAGGACGGCGTGGCAGGCCCAGACGGCGAGGGCGACGTAGAGCGAGTCGGAGTAGACCGCCCACTCCGCGCCGGAACCGGGCCACACGGCCCACAGCCCGGCCGCGGCGAGCCCGGCCCGCCGGCCGCCGAACCGCTCGGTGAGCGTGTGGATCCCGAGGGCGGCGGCGAACGACGCGACGATCGAGACCAGCATCCCCGCGCCGTACGTGCCCAGGCCGGTGACCTCGCAGACCAGCCGTATCAGGGCCGGGTAGAGCGGGAAGAACGCCGCCGAGTTCTCCCGGACGGTGATCAGGCCGGTCGCGCCGGGGATCGCCTCCAGCACGGGGTGGTAGCCGTGCGCGGCGATCTGCTGGTACCACCAGCCGTCCCAGGTGGCCAGGACGTCCCAGGGGTGGGCGCCGCCGCCGAAGCGGACGGGCTTGGTGCGGTAGTCGCCGGCGGAGTCGAGCAGGTGGAGGAAGACCAGGAAGCCAGCCAGCTTCAGCGTGCCGTAGACGGCCAGGACGGGGCCGTGGCGGCGGGCGGCGTGGAGCAGGGACGCGCGGAGGGGCGCGCGCGGGGGCAGGGCGGGAGTGTTCTCGGGCGCGCCGGCGGCCGTGGGCGCGCCGGGTGTTCCGTACGTGTGCGGGTGGCCGCCGGTGTTCCGCCGGACGTGCCCGGCGGTCTCGACGTGTTCGACGTGCTCGGCGGACTCGTTGTGCTCGACGTTCTCGACGTTCTCGACGTTCTCGATGTGCTCCCGGTTCATGAGGCCGCGGCTCCGGTGCGGCGACGGCGGGCTCCGGCGCGCGCCGCACGGGCGCGCAGGAACGGGGACCGCAGCAGCGCCACGACCAGGTCGGCGGCGAGCAGAGCGGCGAGTTCGGTGCGGTGGGCGGCGGACGGCGCGGTGTGGTGCAGGGCCGCCAGGGTGCCGCCGGTGAGCAGGAGCGCGGTCGGCAGGGTGACCCGCCGGTGCGCGGCCGGTCCGGCGAGGGCGCAGACGAGGACGGCCAGCGCGTTGGCGCTCTGCGCACCGGTGGCCGGGCGCAGCGCCGCGTACAGGAGGAGGTGCGCGAGGACGGCCAGGGCCGCGACGGCGGCGTACCGCCGGGCGCGGACGGCGGCCGGTCCCGGCCAGGGCTCGCCGCCGCCGTCCGGGGGCGGACCGGCCGTCGGACGAGGGCCGGCGACCGCGGCGAGCGCCGTACGGGCCGGGCGGCGGGCGATCCGGGCGATGCCGCGGAGGTCGGCGAGCGCGGTGGGCAGGAGGTCCACCCGGCTGTCGGGGTCGTCCACCCAGTCCACCGGCACCTCGTGGATGCGCAGCCCGGCCCGCTCGGCGAGCACCAGCAGCTCGGTGTCGAAGAACCACTCCGTGTCCCGCACCAGCGGCAGCAGTCGCTCGGCGACCTCGCGGCGCACCGCCTTGAACCCGCACTGGGCGTCGGAGAAGCCCACGCCGAGGGCGAGGCGCAGAACGGCGTTGTAGCAACGGGAGATGACCTCCCGTTTGGCCCCGCGCACCACCCGCGCACCGGGAGCGAGCCGGGTGCCGATCGCGATGTCGGAGTGCCCGGCGACGAGCGGGGCGACCAGCGGCAGCAGAGCCGCCAACTCGGTGGACAGGTCCACGTCCAGATACGCCAGCACGGGGGCCTCCGACCGCGACCAGGCGGCCCGCAACGCCCGGCCGCGCCCCTTCTCGGCCAGCCGCAGCCACCGGACCTCGGGGAGTTCGCCGGCCAGCCGGGCGGCGACGCGGGGCGTGGCGTCGGTGCTGGCGTTGTCGGCGACGGTGATGCGGAACGGGTAGGGGAAGGTCTCCCGCAGGTGCGCGTGGAGCCGCCGCACGCCGGGCTCCAGATCGGTCTCCTCGTTGAACACCGGTACGACGACGTCGAGTACGGGCTGGGCGCCGGATACGGACTCGGGGCCGGGCACGGGCTCGGGTATGGACTCGGGGCCGGGCACGGGCTCGGGTATGGACTCCGGGCCGGGCGCGGACTCGGGTATGGACTCCGGGCCGGGTACGGACTCGGGGTCGGGCACGGGTACGGACCCGGGGCCGGGCACGGGCTTCGGGCGGTGTGCCGGTATGGGCGGGCGGGGCGTACGGCCGGTGCCCGGCGCGGAGTCGAGGCCGGTCTCTGTCACGGTGGTTCACTCCTGCTCAGCGGGCGGATCGGCCGGTCGGCCCGGCGAGGGACGTCTCTGTGCGGGACGTCTCTGTGCGGGACGTACCTGTGCGGGACGTACCTGCGCGGGAGGTCTCGGTGGGGGACGGCGGTGGCTCGGTACGGGTCGTCCCCGGATCCGGTGGGCTGTGGGTCACCGGACCGGTGGCCGGGAGCGAGGTCGACGGCGGTGGGGCGGTCAGCGGATCCGAGGTGGCCCGGCCGCTCGCGGACGTGCCCGGCGCGGCGGCGGTGTCCGGCGGCGCGGACGCCGTGGCGGGCGGGTACGACGGCGAGGTCGAGGGCAGGACCGAGGCCGACGGCACCGACGCGGGCCGGGGGACGGCGGGCGCACCGGGTTCTCCGTGCACGTGCCGGCCGGGCAGCAACAGCGCCACGCCGAGGCCGAGTCCGGCGACCGCCAGGGCGGAGCCGGCGGCACGGCGCGCCGCCCGCGCCCTGTGCCGGGCCCGGACACCGGCCCGGAGGCGGTCCCGATGCCGCGGCTCGAAGGGGGCGTACTGCTCGCTGTCGCGCATCAGCACGACGAGCCGCTGCTCGAACTGCTCCCGCCGCTCGACGTGCCCGAAGCGGTCCAGGTGATCCATGTGGTCGTCCATGTGGTCGTCCATGCGCTCGTCCCTGGGCGTCTTCCTCACCCCACCGGCTCGTTGACGTCGGTCAGGAGCTGCCGCAGGCGGGCCACTCCGCGCGCGGCGTGCGACCGGGCCGTGCCCACCGGGCAGCCCAGCGCCTCCGCGACCTGCCGCTCGGAGAGGTCCTGGTAGTAGCGCAGCACCACCACCGCCCGCTGGCGCGCGGGGAGTTGAGCCAGCGCGGCCTCGATGCGCGAGCGTTCCGCGACGGTCGCGGACACATCGCCCGCCGCCGGAGTCTCGGGCAGCTGCTCGACGGGACGCTCACCCCACCAGCGGCGCAGGGCCGAACGCGCGGCGGCCCGTGCCATCACCCGGCGCACATACGCCTCCGGAGCCTCGTGGGCGATCCTCGGCCACTTGAACCACAGCTTGACCAGGGACTCCTGCACGAGATCCTCCGCCCGGTGCCGGTCGCCGCCGGTGAGCAGCCGGGCGAGATGGAGCAACGCCGACCAGCGGGCTGCCACGAACGCGTCGAACTCACCCGCCCCACCCTGCTGCATCCCGCCGCCCCCGCTCTCTCCGATTGCCTGCACCCAGGGGAAGACGGTGGTACGCGCGGTTCTATGCACTCAGACCGTGTGACTCGCCTCACTCTGGGGCTCTCGGCTTTCGGCGAGGGTCCCCGGCCCGGACCTGGCCGTGGTGACGAAGCGGGCGATCGCCTCGGGGCGGCGCGACGGGCTGCGGACGGTGGGCGGCGGCATCACGGCGGGGCTGCTCGGCGTGAAGGTCGCCACGACCCCGAACTGACGCGCCCGCGCTCTCCCGCCCCGCACGGCCTCGCCGTTCGGGGCGACCGGTGCGTCGGCTCCGTCACTCCTGGACGGGGAGGCCCGGGTGCGTGGCCAGGAAGACCAGATAGGCGATCGCCGCCGCCGCGCCCAGCAGGGACAGCGCGCCTCCCGTCAGGGCGCGTGCTCTGCTCGCCCGGACCTCCCGCGCCGCCCGGTGTTCGACACGGGCGCGCACCAGCCCGGCGAGGGCCAGCGGCAGCGCGACGAAGGCGACCAGCGCCCAGAACGGGCAGCACAGCCAGCACCCCAGGGAGGCCCCGCCGAACCAGACGGCGAGTTCCGCCGTCTCCCGCCCTTCGCGCGAAGCCGCGACCCCAGTCATGGCCCGATCCAAGCAGAGGCCGCCCCCGGAGACGACGGAACCCCCGTCGGCCCAGGCCGGCAGGGGTTCCGACCCCGAGGGGTCCGGTAGGCCCTGTGGGACTCGAACCCACAACCAACGGATTCAAAATTCCTGGCCATGGCATGACGGGTGTTTCCAGACTGTGGTTCGATGTCCGGAACTACCTGGTCAGAGCATGTGCGCCGTGAGTGCCGATCCGCCGCGCCCAGGTTGTGCCGCACCGTCTGCTCACGCAGAACATGCCGCTGACCAGAGCATTCGCTCCTGCCGCCTCACAGGGTTCCCATATACCTGCCGCTCCCCCCTTCGAGTGGCCTTCTCCACCGGGCGCTGGGTGTATCAACGGCAGGTTTCGATCCCTGTGAAACCCGCTTTAGAAGTGGGATTGGATCCTTGCTGGGGTTGCTCAAGGATGCCGCGTGGCGCCGTCTGCCTGGTCAGCATTACGCACCTTGGTGCTCGATTCCGCTAGTGATACGTGTCCCGGTCTGTCCGATCACGCATCGCGCACACATAAGAGCTGCCCGCAGGAATGCCGCAGCGCCCGAGGAGCAACGCTCATCTTCCAGGCAGGTCGAAGAACCCTGTATTGCCTGTAGTGGGGGAACGTGCCCTGGCGGCCGTCGAAACCCAGCGGCTGATTTAGCGTCGTTCAACGAAGTCGAGTTACACGGCCCGAATCATACGCCACGACTACCGATCCATCGCGTTGGACGAGCATGGCGAGGAAGGAAGGGTCTGGCATGGGAATCCGCCGCAGATTCCCGTTCGGCTGTAGTACCGTCACCCGTTCCATTCCCTGCACCGCCAACCATGCACCATTTCCCGAGACACGGGCATTCTGGTCGCTCAGCAGAAGCCTATTTGCGACATCTGTGCCGCCGGCTTGCGGCCAAGCAATCTGGAGAACGTGGCCCAATGCCGAGCGCACCCACACCTGCTCGCCTCGGGTGGTCAACTGAAGCGGACCTCGGGGGACTTTTAGGAGGGCTGCTGGGCGTAGGTCATCCCCAGCTAGTTCAACCACCTGGTCGCGTTGAGCGAGGCTGACGAAGATGCGCCCCCCAGCTTTGGCGATGCCGTACGGAGCACCTGCGACGGACCGCCTTGCCAACCTTTGACCGTCCTTCACAGCGAGCGCGTCGACTCGGTCGACAGCGGGTGACGCGACCACTACTCGGTCGTTGGCCAAGACGAAGGAGCGAGCACCGCCACCAGCGGACTGCGTCCACAAGGTGTGTCCCGTACGCAGATCGACTCGTCCTATGCGGCCCGACTCCACAGATAGGTAGTACGCGGCAGCGCCTCGGACGATGACCTGGTCCATGTAGTCGTTGACGCGCGCGACCGTGCGGCCAGTGTGCTGACCCAAGTCCAGCCGCGATAGGAAGTGGCCGCCGACCACGGCATAGTCGGTGTTTGACACCTCATCCTGCGTGAGGCCTGTGACTGGGAAGTTGTACCTCACCGTATCCGAGTCGTTGTCACGAGAAGTACCGAAGGCCAGCGCGAAGACCGCGGGAATAACGCTTGCGGCGACCCATGGCCATACACGCCACCACCGGCGCCACCACGGGCGGAAGACGGGAGCCTCCCCAGGCTCGTGGATCAATACCGGGGGGGCTGGCTGCGTAGCACGGGTGGAAAGCTGCCCGCCTTCACTTCCGGCTCGCCGTGCATGTGCGAGATATTCGCCAACGGTTTCGTGGACATCAGCTGACAATGCTGGTTTCATGCCGGTCACGGCCAGCGCAGCGATCTCTACAGCTGCTTCGTAGCTCACGTCGTTCGGCGCACGTCCGACGACGATCACCGGAGATCCGAAGGGAAGGGTGACTGCCAGCACCTCTGTGCCGGCGCGCGCCCGATCGAGTTCGCTCCACTCGATGCCCAGCGCGTGGCCGAGTACCGCTAGCCGTAGACGCTGTTCGCGGCGGCGTGTCGGTGGTAGCAGGAAGATGGTCCGTCCCAGGGCACCAGCTGTTCTGATCTGGTCGATCTCCCACAGTAGGGACTTTGAGCGGCCGACAGTTACGCAGATGAGCTGTGATCGACCGATCAGTCCGCGAACCCCTTCTTTCCAGTCATCCATCGAGAAACTGCGTCGGGCCGCTCCTAGGGGTGGTGGCAACTTCTCGCCCACCTGGCTGAGCGTTTCAACCGGGCCGTGCACTGCTAGCGCGGAAGCTGCGACTTCTTCGAAGCGCTCGAAACGGCGCATAAAGAGCCGCTCGACTACTGATGCACGGTCCAACCGGCGGGCCCGGAGGGTACGGCGGTCATCGGCGAAGGACCGCAACATGAGGGTTGGTCGACGCTGATCCTGCTCGACATGCTGACGCAAGTACCGCATTCCCAAACGCCGCACCAGAATGAAGGGCACCAACGCGAACAGTACGACCACAACGCCAATCACTCTGATGAGAGCCCCGAGGCCAGTGGCCACGTAGTCCGATGACCCGGGGCTGACTCCCATTGCTTGTAGGTCTGAACCCAACACGACCAAGAGCACTCCACCGCCAGCGATCACTGCAGTGAAGAAAGAGCCAAGGGCAGCCAGGATGCGTCCGTACCCCTTGAAGACAGCCGGTCTCCAGCGGTCGGCATGCCGTCTGTGGAGCAGCCTCTCAACGACCAGGACGCCCACCACCGCGGTGACCGCGAAAGCCACTGTGGCCCAGACGCCCATGTAGAGCGTCTCGGTCAGACGTACAGCCCAGGCGTACACGCAGAACCGTACAAGGACCGCTGCTGTACTGCTCGCCAGCCGTATGTTCACGAGTCGGTCGACACGAAAGACGCCGTCTTTCAGGGGGCGACTGAAGAACGATCGAAGCCGACGCCAGCTGGCGGGATCACGTAGGAGAGCCAACAGTCCGAGCAGCAGGGGTAGGCCGATGGCCGCGCTCATCGCCTCGGTGTTGAGCGCTGTGCGGGTGTCACTGTCGTGCCAACTTGCGGTTGACAGGTCAGGAAGCACAGTGACACGGGGTTGCTGTAGTTGGACAAGATCGCTAAGCATCTTTTCGGTGATCTCCGGCGCTTCAACTCGGCTGGTTTGAACGAGAAAGACCACTGCCGTGCGCCCCCGCA
>NZ_JAIOAB010000074.1 GCF_019890635.1 Streptomyces sennicomposti | reverse complement strand
GTGAACTGCGTCCGGTGCGTCTCCTCGTGCAGGCACACCCCGCCGCTCAGCCCGCCCCCACCACACCGCCGCCACTGCCCCACCGCAGCCGGGCGAGCCGGCGGGCAGGCCGGGCGGGCCGGTCGGGCCGCCGCTCGCCCCCCTACTGCACCGCCCACTGCCCCACCGCGGCCACCCCGCCGCCTCAGCCCCACCGCTCGGCCCCCCACCGCACCCCACCGCAGCCCCGCCGCGGCCGGCGAGCCAGCCGAGCCGGACGAGCCGGACGAGCCGGGCGGGCCGGGCAGGCCAGCCGGGCGGGCCGGGCGGGCGGGCCGGGCAGGCCGCCGCTCGGCCTCCCCTACTGCACCCCCCACTGCCCCGCCGCGGCCAGCGAGCCAGCCGGGCTGGGCGACCCGGCCGAGCCGGGCGGGCCGGCCGACCCCGCCGACCCGGACGACCCGGCCGGCCCGGGTCAGTTCAGTGTCGTCAGCGACGTCGCGTCGTACGGCTTCAGGTCGTCGAAGCGGTCCGCGAGGACCTTCGCCGCCCACTGCGGGTCCTGGAGGAGCGCGCGGCCCACCGCGACCATGTCGAACTCGTCGCGCTCCAGGCGGTCCAGGAGGTTGTCGAGGCTGCCGAGGGCCGCGCCCTCGCCCTGGAACGCCTTGATGAAGTCGCCGTCCAGGCCGACCGAGCCGACCGTGATGACCTGCTTGCCGGTGATCTTCTTCGTCCAGCCCGCGAGGTTGAGGTCGGAGCCCTCGAACTCGGGCGCCCAGTAGCGGCGGGTGGAGGCGTGGAAGACGTCCACGCCGGCCTCGGCGATCGGGGCGAGGATGGCCTCCAGCTCGGCCGGGGTCTCGGCGAGCCGGGCGTCGTAGGCCTCCTGCTTCCACTGCGAGTAGCGGAAGAGGATCGGGAAGTCGGGCGAGACGGCCGCGCGGACCGCCGCGACGAGTTCGGCGACGAACTTGGTGCGGGCCACCGGGTCGCCGCCGTAGGCGTCGGTGCGGCGATTGGTGCCCGCCCACAGGAACTGGTCGAGCAGATAGCCGTGGGCGCCGTGGATCTCGACGCCGTCGAAGCCGATGCGCTCCGCCGCGGCGGCCGACTCGGCGAACGCGGCGATGACGTCGTCCACGTCCTGCTGCGTCATCGCCCTGCCCTCGCCCTCGGTGCCGTCGATGCGCAGCCCGGACGGGCCGACCGGCGGGGCGTCCGCGAACGGCGGCCGGCCCGGCTTGCGGACCATGCCGATGTGCCACAGCTGCGGGACGATCGTGCCGCCCGCCGCGTGCACGGCGTCGGCGACCTTCGTCCACCCGGCGAGCTGCTCCGTGCCGTGGAACCGCGGCACCCGGCTGCTCTCACCGGCCGAGGGGTGGCCCACGTAGGCGCCCTCGGTGATGATCAGGCCCACTCCGGCGGCGGCGCGGCGGGCGTAGTACGACACCACGTCCTCGCCGGGGACGCCGCCCGGGGAGAACATGCGGGTCATCGGCGCCATCGCGATCCGGTTGGGGACGGTCAGGCCGTTCAGCGTGATGGGCCGGGCCAGGACCCGGGCCGCGCGGGAGGCCGGCTCGGGGGCGGGGCCGGGGGCGGGCTCGGCGGTGGTGACGCTCATGTGGGGACTCCTGTGCGGGACTCGATACCCAGTGGTATGTGCATGTGCATACGCATGGAGTCTGACACCGTCGCCCGCCCCGGTATTCCGCCGCCCCCGCGAAGTGACCCGGAACACGCCCGAGGGCGGCGTCCCCTGTCGGTGAGACAGGGGACGCCGCCCTCGGTGTGCGACGGACGGGTCCGATCCTCGGGAGGATCAGAAGTCCATGTCACCGCCCGGCATGCCGCCGCCGGCGGGCGCGGCGGCCTTCTCCGGCTTGTCGGCGATGACGGCCTCGGTGGTGAGGAACAGCGCGGCGATCGACGCGGCGTTCTGCAGCGCGGAGCGCGTCACCTTCGCCGGGTCGATGATGCCCTCGGCGACCAGGTCGACGTACTCGCCGGTCGCGGCGTTCAGGCCGTGGCCCGGGGTCAGGTTGCGCACCTTCTCCACCACGACGCCGCCCTCGAGGCCGGCGTTGACGGCGATCTGCTTCAGCGGGGCCTCGAGCGCCAGCTTGACGGCGGCGGCGCCGGTGGCCTCGTCACCCTCCAGCTCCAGCTTCTCGAACACCTGGGAGGCCTGGAGCAGGGCCACGCCACCACCGGCGACGATGCCCTCCTCGACGGCCGCCTTGGCGTTGCGCACGGCGTCCTCGATGCGGTGCTTGCGCTCCTTCAGCTCCACCTCGGTGGCGGCGCCGGCCTTGATGACCGCGACACCGCCGGCGAGCTTCGCCAGGCGCTCCTGCAGCTTCTCGCGGTCGTAGTCGGAGTCGCTGTTCTCGATCTCGGCGCGGATCTGGTTCACGCGGCCGCCCACCTGCTCGGAGGAGCCGGCGCCGTCGACGATGGTGGTCTCGTCCTTGGTGATGACCACCTTGCGGGCCTTGCCCAGCAGGTCGAGGGTGGCGTTCTCCAGCTTGAGGCCGACCTCCTCGGAGATGACCTCGCCGCCCGTGAGGATGGCGATGTCGCCGAGCATGGCCTTGCGGCGGTCGCCGAAGCCCGGGGCCTTGACGGCGACGGACTTGAAGGTGCCGCGGATCTTGTTCACGACCAGGGTCGACAGGGCCTCGCCCTCGACGTCCTCGGCGATGATCAGCAGCGGCTTGCCCGACTGCATGACCTTCTCCAGCAGCGGGAGCAGGTCCTTGACCGAGGAGATCTTGGAGTTGGCGATGAGGATGTACGGGTCCTCGAGCACCGCCTCCATGCGCTCCATGTCGGTCGCGAAGTAGGCGGAGATGTAGCCCTTGTCGAAGCGCATGCCCTCGGTGAGCTCGAGCTCCAGACCGAAGGTCTGCGACTCCTCGACGGTGATGACGCCTTCCTTGCCGACCTTGTCCATGGCCTCGGCGATCAGCTCGCCGATCTGGGTGTCGGCGGCGGAGATGGAGGCGGTGGAGGCGATCTGCTCCTTGGTCTCGACCTCCTTGGCCTGGTCGAGCAGGGCGGCGGAGACGGCCTCGACGGCCTTCTCGATACCGCGCTTGAGAGCCATCGGGTTGGCGCCGGCGGCCACGTTGCGCAGGCCCTCGCGGACCAGCGCCTGGGCGAGGACGGTGGCGGTGGTCGTACCGTCGCCGGCGACGTCGTCCGTCTTCTTGGCGACTTCCTTGACCAGCTCGGCGCCGATCTTCTCGTACGGGTCCTCGAGCTCGATCTCCTTGGCGATGGAGACACCGTCGTTGGTGATCGTGGGAGCGCCCCACTTCTTCTCGAGGACGACGTTACGGCCCTTGGGGCCGAGGGTCACCTTGACGGCGTCCGCGAGCTGGTTCATGCCGCGCTCGAGGCCTCGCCGCGCCTCCTCGTCGAACGCGATGATCTTGGCCATGTGAAGTGGTCCCTCCAGGACTGGGGGTGATTCCTTCGGACCGCGCCCGCGCCCGCGACGGACGGCTCGCGTGCCTCGTGGTTCCTTGCCCCACCCGGCTCGCGGGCCTCACCGACCCGGTCCTCGTTGTCACTCTCACCTTCAGAGTGCTAACGCAATGATTAGCACTCGACCCCCGAGAGTGCAAGCGCCTTCGGCGACTGCGACACCCCGCTCAGCCCCCCGCGAACACGGGCCGCCGACCGGGCGCGCACGCGCCCCCGCCCCGCCCGGCGCGCGCCCCCGCGCACGGCGAAGGGCCCGCGCACGGCGAAGGGCCCGCGCACGGCGAAGGGCCCGCGCACGGCGAAGGGCCCGCACCGCCGGTGGCGGTGCGGGCCCTTCCGAAGAACGCTTGCGGTGGCCGCGCGATTCAGGCCGTCACGCGGACCATGTCGGCCTGCGGACCCTTCTGGCCCTGCGAGATCTCGAACTCGACCCGCTGACCCTCTTCCAGCGAGCGGTAGCCGTCCATCTGGATCGCGCTGTAGTGGACGAAGACGTCCGCACCACCGTCGACCGCGATGAAGCCGTACCCCTTCTCCGCGTTGAACCACTTGACGGTGCCCTGAGCCATGCCTAACTCCCCTATTACTGGCCCTTGCACAGATCCGCACTTCGCGGATCCGGGTCAGACCTCACCCCCCGTGGACGGGGGCGTGCGCCGGAACGCGTCGACCGCGGCTGAATGTATCTGTCCAACTGCCGTCTGCAACAGGTCAATCGGACGAGAATTCTGGACGGGAGCGGTCCGGAATGTGGTGAGAATTCGCCCCGATTCAGGGCAACTCGGGCCTCACAAAAAAGACAAATGCCGCGAAAAGCGAGCGCACTTTGGCTACTTCTCATCGTCGTGCGGCAGAAAAAACAGGCTTCCTGATCCTCGGATCAGGAGCGCGTTCCCCAACTCTACCGCGCTCAATCACACAGAATTGCCCCCTCCGCTTCTCTCACGGAGGGGGCAGCCCGGCAAACAGCGGGTAATCGGGATTACCCAGGGTAAGACTCAGCCGCCGGCGACCGCCGGGATGATCGACACACCGGCGCCGTCCGGCGTGGCCGTCTGGAGGCCCTGCTCGAAGCGCACGTCGTCGTCGTTGACGTAGACGTTGACGAAGCGGCGCAGCTTGCCCTGGTCGTCCAGGACGCGCGCGGAGATGCCCGTGTGGTTCTTCTCCAGGTCGGCGATGACCTCGGCGAGGGTCGCGCCCTCGGCGCTCACCTCGGCCTGACCGCCGGTGTAGGTGCGCAGGATGGTGGGGATGCGAACGGTCACGCTCATGATGCGAGGCCAGCCTCTCGGAAGGAGTCCAGGGTCGGGCGGATGGTCGCGGTCAGGCCGGTGCCCGCCACCGCGTCCAGGGTCTTGAGGCCGTCGCCGGTGTTGAGCACGACGGTGGTCTTCGCCGGGTCGATGAGACCGGCCTCGATCAGCTTCTTGGTGACGCCGACGGTCACGCCGCCCGCCGTCTCGGCGAAGATGCCCTCGGTGCGGGCCAGCAGCTTGATGGCGTCCACCACCTGCTCGTCCGTCACGTCCTCCACCGCGCCGCCGGTGCGCCGGGCGATGTCCAGGACGTAGGGGCCGTCGGCCGGGTTGCCGATCGCCAGTGACTTGGCGATGGTGTTCGGCTTCTGCGGCCGCACCACGTCGTGCCCGGCCTTGTAGGCGGTGGACACCGGCGAGCAGCCTTCGGCCTGGGCGCCGAAGATCTTGTATGGCCTGTCCTCGACCAGCCCGAGCTTGATCAGCTCCTGGAGCCCCTTGTCGATCTTGGTGAGCTGCGAGCCGGAGGCGATCGGGACGACGATCTGGTCCGGCAGCTCCCAGCCGAGCTGCTCGCAGATCTCGTACGCCAGCGTCTTGGAGCCCTCGGCGTAGTACGGCCGCAGGTTGACGTTGACGAAGCCCCAGCCCTCGCCGGCCGGGTCGCCGATCAGCTCGGAGCAGAAGCGGTTCACGTCGTCGTAGTTGCCCTCGATGCCGACGAGTTCGCCGCCGTAGACCGCGGCCATGACGACCTTGCCCTGCTCCAGGTCGTGCGGGATGAACACGCAGGAGCGGAAGCCGGCGCGGGCGGCGGCGGCGCCGACGGCGCCGGCCAGGTTGCCGGTGGAGGAGCAGGACAGGGTGGTGAAGCCGAAGGCGCGGGCGGCCTCCAGGGCCTGGGCGACGACCCGGTCCTTGAAGGAGTGGGTCGGGTTGCCGGAGTCGTCCTTGACGAACAGCCTGCCGGTCTCGACGCCGAGTTCGGCGGCGAGGCGGTCGGCCTGGACGAGCTTGGTCCAGCCCGGGTTGATGTTCGGCTTGCCGGCCACGTCGGCGGGGACGGGCAGCAGGGGGGCGTAGCGCCAGATGTTCGCGGGGCCGGCCTCGATGCGCTTGCGCAGTTCCTCGGTGTCGTAGGCCGAGAAGTCGTAGGCGATCTCCAGCGGGCCGAAACACTCCTCGCAGGCGAAGACCGGGCCGAGGGGCACGCGGTGACCGCACTCGCGGCAGCTGAGCGCCGCGGCGGGGCCGAGGTCTACGGTGGAGTCGGTGCTGCTTGCAACTGTCTGCACAGCCATGGAGGCGAGGCCCTTTCTCCTCATCTTCCTCACGACGCATCTCGCCGTGAGACGGATTTGGCACCTTCCCTAGCCGGGAGCCTCGCGGAAACGATCGCGGCGGGCGATCTACGAGACCGGCTGGAGGGTTGCCGGGGCTTCATCGGGCCGTGTCCCTCTGCCCCTCTGGATGAGCGGTATTCGATTGTGAGTCGCGGCGACCCCGGCATGCGATGGTCATCCGCGTTGTTCAAGACTGTAACCGAAGGCCGGGACAGTGAGAGAGAGTCGTCCGAACCGCGAGACAGATCACAGGATGATGTGATCCGCGCCGTGCGGGCGCGCCGTAGTCGTGCGAGCAGGAGTGAGGAGCCGTCGACCGTGCTGGAAGAAGTCGAGCGCTGGCTGAGGACGCGCTCCTGGTCCGTGACCGACCGCCCCCTGCGGACGGTGCTGGCCGCCAAGCGCGCGAGCGGCTCGACGGTCAGCGTGGTGCTGCCCGCGCTGAACGAGGAGGCGACGGTCGGGGAGATCGTCGCAGTGATCCGCGAAGAGCTGGTACGGCGCGTGCCGCTGGTCGACGAGATCGTCGTCGTGGACTCCGGCTCCACCGACCGCACCTCCGAGGTGGCCGCGGCGGCCGGCGCCCGGGTGGTGCACCGCGACGCGATCCTGCCCCGTATCCCGGCGGTGCCCGGCAAGGGCGAGGTGCTGTGGCGCTCGCTGCTGGTCACCGGCGGGGACATCGTCTGCTTCGTGGACGCCGATCTGCGGGAGTTCTCCGCCGACTTCGTCACCGGCATCGTCGGCCCGCTGCTCACCGACCCCGAGGTGCAGCTGGTCAAGGCGATGTACGACCGCCCGCTGAGCGTTCCGGGCGCGAGCGCGGCCGGGCAGGGCGGCCGGGTCACCGAGCTGATGGCCCGCCCGCTGCTGAACATGCACTGGCCGCAGCTGGCCGGCTTCGTGCAGCCGCTCGGCGGCGAGTACGCGGCCCGCCGCTCGCTGCTGGAGCGGCTGCCGTTCCCCGTCGGCTACGGCGTCGAGCTGGGGATGCTGGTGGACGCGCTGCACCTGGTCGGTCTGGACGCGCTCGCCCAGGTCGACGTGGGCGTCCGCCTGCACCGGCACCAGGACGGCCAGGCGCTCGGCCGGATGGCCGCCGCGATCTACCGCACCGCCCAGCTGCGCCTGGCCCGCGGCCATCTGATCCGCCCCGCCCTCACCCAGTTCGAGCGCGGCACGGCCGGCTTCGAGCCGCGCACCTACTCGGTGGACACCGAGGAACGCCCCCCGATGACGGAGATCACGGAATACGCGGAACGCCGGGTGGCGTAAGGCCGCCCTGACGCCTGCGGCCCGGTCCGCCCTGGACCGACCGGCCCCAGACACGAACCGGACGGGTCCTGGTCGGACGCCGGACGCGAACCGGCCGGACACCGGACCACGAACCGGACGGGCGCCGGGCCGGAACCGGTCGCGGGCCGACCCCGGACCGACCACGAACCGGTCGGAAGCCGGACTGCCGGACCGGCCGAGCCAGGCCCCGGACCGACCACGAACCGACCGGAAGCCGGACCACCGGACCGGCCGAGCCAGGCCCCGGACCGACCACGAACCGACCGGAAGCCGGACCACCGACCGGCCGCCAGGGGGCGGCGTCACGGACCGGCCAGGAACCGGTCGGGCGCCGGACCGCGGACTGGACGGAGGCCAGGCCCTGGACCGACCGCCGACCGGCCGGGGGCCGGACCACCGACCAGGGCGGGGACGACCAGGTCACGGACCGACCGGGAGCCGGGCCCCGGCCCAGGGCCACGGGACTGGCCCCGGGTCGGCCGTGAGGCGGTCGGGAAGCGGGCCGGGCCCGGACTGGACGCGCGCCGGGACCGGGACCGGCGGGTGTCAGCCGGGTACGCCGTCCGACCAGCGCCAGCGGCCCGCCGCGTCCCGTTCGCAGGTCAGGTACTCGCCGCCCTTGCCGTAGGTGCTCATGCCGTGGTGGCGGGCGGCGCAGAACTGGCCGTCGGCGTAGCAGTTGCCGGCCGGGCTGGTGATCGCGCAGGCCTTGCCGCCACCGCCGCCACCGGACGTTCCTCCGCTGCCGCCGCTCGATCCGCCGCTGCCGCTGCCGCCCGTGCTGCCGCCGGTGGCCTTGGACTTGGCCGGGGTCGGGGTCGGGGTGTGCAGCGGGCGGCCCGCGCAGTCGCGGCCGTCGCGTGCGACGGTGAACGTCACCGCGCCGTCCCCCGAGGCGCCGCTCTGGTCGCAGACCTTCTCGCCCGCGCCCCAGGAGGCGGCCCGGCGGCCGGTGCCCTCGAGGACGACGGTGTAGCGCAGGCCGCTCGCCCTGGCCGCGGCGGTCGCCGCGCCGACGCCCTCGCCGGTGTAGTCGCGCAGCGTGGCCGCCGGGGTCGGGGTGGGCGTCTCCGTGGGCGTGGCGGACTCCGTGCCCGGCGACTCCTCGGGCGTCGGCGTGTCCGTGTCGGCCGCCGCCGCGCTCGTCGCGGCCGGCGGCGCCGCCTTCGGCGCCGAGTCGCCGTCGCCGTCGTCGCCGCCGCAGCCGGTCAGCGCCAGCGCCCCCGCCATGACCAGTGCCGCCGCGCCGGCGAACCGGCGCACGCGTATGAACCCCATGGAACCCCGCCCCTCACGCACCGCCCCGCGCACTCACGCGGGCCGGAGATCACTCATATCTACCGCAGATATACATGACCTTCACAGCTTTCTCACACATCCCGGCAGGCGAAATCCCCAGCCACCCCCTCCCCGCATACGTTTGAGTGTTCGGGAGCCGGGCTAGGTTGAGGACCATGGCTGCAACGCACGGTGCCGAGGTGCTGGTCGCCTCCAATCGCGGACCGGTTTCGTACGAACTGCGCCCGGACGGCGGTGAGGGCACGCTGCACGCGAAACGCGGCGGCGGCGGACTGGTCTCCGGACTCTCCGCGATCGGCCCGGACGCGGGCGCGGTCTGGGTGTGCGCGGCGCTCGGCGACGCCGACCGGGAGGCGGTGCGCCGCTTCGAGGGCGGCCGCCGGCTGCCGGCCGAGGACACCGGCGGCCAGCAGGTCCGGATGCTCGACATCGCCCCGGACGTGTTCTCCGACGCGTACAACGGCATCGCCAACTCGGTGCTCTGGTTCGTGCACCACATGCTCTACCAGACCCCGCTCGAACCCGTATTCGACGCCGAGTTCCGCCGCCAGTGGGCCTCGTACGAGGCGTACAACCGCGCCTTCGCCGAGGCGCTCACGGAGGAGGCGGCCGAGGGCGCGGCCGTGGTCGTGCAGGACTACCACCTCACGCTGGTGCCGGGCATGCTGCGCGATTTCCGGCCGGATGTGCGCATCGGGCACTTCTCGCACACCCCGTGGGCCCCGGTGGACTACTTCCGGATGCTGCCCGACGACATCGCCGAGCAGGTGCTGCGCGGCATGCTCGGCGCGGACCGGCTCGGCTTCCTCACCCGGCGCTGGGCGGACGCCTTCGCCGGCTGCTGCGACGCGCTGACCGGCGGTCTCGGCGGCACCCGGATCGGCGTGCACGGGCTCGGCGCGGACGCGGAGTTCCTGCGGGAGCGCTCGCACCGCGCCGATGTGAAGGAGCGGATGGCGGCGCTGCGCGAGGAGATCGGGGTGGCGCCGGACGGCGGCGCGCGCCGCACGATCGTCCGGGTGGACCGCACCGAGCTGTCGAAGAACATCGTGCGCGGCCTGCTCGCCTACCGGCAGCTCCTGGAGGACCGGCCCGAGTGGCGCGAACGGGTGGTCCACATCGCCTTCGCCTACCCCTCCCGCCAGGACCTGGCCGTCTACCGCGAGTACACGGCCGAGGTGCGGCGCGTGGCGCAGGAGATCAACGAACGGTACGGCACCCCCGGCTGGACCCCGGTCGTCCTGCACGTCAAGGACGACTTCGCGCGCTCGCTCGCGGCGTACCGGATCGCGGACGTGGCGCTGGTCAACCCGATCCGCGACGGCATGAACCTGGTCGCCAAGGAGGTCCCGGTGGTGTCCGACGCGGGCTGCGCGCTGGTGCTGTCCCGGGAGGCGGGCGCGTACGCGGAGCTGGCGGACGACGCGATCGTCGTCAACCCGTACGACGTGGTCGGCACCGCGGACGCCCTGCACGAGGCGCTGAGCATGGCGGGCCCGGAGCGGGCCGAGCGCAGCAAGCGCCTGGCCGCCGCGGCGACGGCCCTGCCCCCGGCCCAGTGGTTCCTGGACCAGCTGAACGAACTCTGAGACCGGCACGGACTCTGAGACCGGAAGCCCCCCCCGGGGCGCGGCCCCGGGGGGGACTCCCGGTCTTCCGGTCCGGTCTTCCGGTCCGGTCTTCCGGTCCGGTCTTCCGGTCCGGTCTTCCGGTCCGGTCTTCCGGTCCGGTCCGGTCTTCCGGTCCGGTCCGGCCCGGCGGCTACGGCAGCGCGTCCGCCAGGTTCCGCAGCAGCTCGACCACGCCCGCCGGTCCCGGCACCACCAGGTCCGCCCGCTCGGACAGCTCGGTGACCTCGGAGCTGCCGCTGCACACCAGCAGGCCCGGCACGCCGTCGGCGCGCAGCTTCTCCACCGCGGCGAAGGCGGGGAGGTCGCCGAGGTCGTCGCCGGCGTAGAGGACGGAGGCGGCACCCCGGGCGCGGACGTAGTCCGTCAAGGCCACGCCCTTGTCCATGCCCGGCGGGCGCAGCTCCAGCACCATCCGGCCCGGCTCCACGATCAGGCCGTGCCGGGCGGCGAGTTCGGCGAGGGGTTCACGCAGCAGGTCGTAGGCGGCCTGCGGGTCCTCCGCACGGCGGGTGTGGACGGCCAGCGAGCGGCCCTTCTCCTCGGTCCAGGTGCCCTGCCAGGCGCCGATCCGGTCCAGGAAGCCCGGCAGTTCGGCGCGGACGGCGGCGACGCCGGGGTGCGGGGCGGGCGCGGTGACGGCGCCCGTCGCGGCGTCCCAGCGTTCGGCGCCGTAGTGGCCGAGGACGACGAGGTGTTCCAGGCCGGGTACGCCCGCGAAGCCGCCGTTGCGCACCGCGACGCCGGCCGGGCGGCCGGTGACCACCGCGACGGCGGCCACCTTCGGGGCCAGCGCGGCGAGCACCGGTACGGCCTCCGGGTGCGCCCGGGCCTGGTCGGGGTCGGGCACGATCGGGGCGAGTGTGCCGTCGAAGTCGAGTGCGATCACCGCCCGGTCCGGCCGTGCGAGCACGGCGGCGAGGCCGTCCCGGCCGGCCTGGGTGGCGGGGGCCGGCAGGGAGGCGGCGGGGTTGGTCGAGTCCGTGTCGTGACTGCCCATGAGCCGAACCTATCCACACTCGCCCGACCGCACTCCTCGACGTGCCCGCCGCCGCGCCGCGGCCTCCCGGCAGGGCACAGGTCCGGACACCTGCCATCGGGCCGGACCGGCCCCGCCGGCGCGGCGGCACGGCGCACTCCCGGCCGGTGCGGCGCCACGCACTCCCCGCCGGTGCGGCGGCACGGCGCCCTGCCGGGTGGCCAGGCGACCGGGGGCCCAGGGCCGGGGGGGCTTCGAGGCCGGGGACCCGGGCAGCCGGGCAGCCGGGCAGCTGGGGCACTGAGCAGCCGGGGACCCGAGGCGCTAGGCGGCCAGGAGTTCTGGGGGACCGGGCGGCCAGGGGCCGGAGCACCGGGCAGCCGGGGATCCAAGGCGCCAGGCGGCCAGGAGTTTCGGGGGACCGGGCCGCCAGGGGCCGGGGCGCCGGGCCGGGACGCCGAGGCGGGGGCGCCGGGCGGGGGCGCCGGGCGGGGGCGCTGGGCGGCGCGGGCTCGTGGCCGTCCGGCGTGCGCCGTCCGCGGGCGGCGCTCGGCGCGGCCGGCGGTCCGGCCGACCGGCGGTACCGGCCCCGTCGCCCGACGCGGCGACGCGACCCGCGGCGCCCGACCCTCAGCGTTCCGCCCGGCGGGTCTCGCGTATGCGGCGCAGGCGGTTGACCGTCACCGGGTCGTGGGCCAGGGCGCGGGTGTCGTCCAGGAGGGCGTTGAGGAGCTGGTAGTAGCGCACGGGTGAGAGGCCCAGTTCCTCTCGGATCGCGCGCTCCTTCGCGCCGGGGCCGGGAAAGCCGCGCCGCTCCAGCGCGAGGATGTCCCGCTCCCGCCGCCCGAGCGCCCGCTCGCGCCCACGCTCCCGCTCCTCGCGGCGGCCCGCGCCGCCGTCGTCCGCCGCACCGTCGGCCGGCATGCCGCCGGCCGGCATGCCGCCGGCCGGCATGCCTTCCGGCGCGCCGTCGTCGCGTACGCCTTCGTCCCGTACGTCCATACCCCGCACCGTAACCCCGGCCACCGACAACGCGGCCGGGGACCGCGCCGCCCCCGGACCGCCCCGCCCCCGGGAACCGCCCCGCGGACCCGCGACCGGCGCGCGTACCGACGGGCTCACGCGCCCGGCGGCGCCGTCACTCCCCGGCCTGGGTGTTCTCCGCGTCCGAGGCCGTGGTCTGGAGCTGGTTCAGGATGGCGGTGGGGTCGCCCTCGGGGCTGACCGTGCGGCCGATCTCCTTCTTCACGTCCGCGCTGACCTTCGCCCAGGACGTCTTGCCGAACGGGTAGAGCTGCGCCAGCGGCAGCTCCTCCAGGAACGGCCACAGCTTCTTGTCCCCCTCCGCCGCGGTCATCGCGTCCGAGGCGGAGCTGGTGACGGGCAGCAGGTCGTACTCGCGGGAAAAGGCCAGCACGTTCTCCTGGTCGTAGACGAAGTCGAGGAAGTCGCCGATCTCGTCCTTGTGGCCGTGCTTCTTGAAGGCCATCATCCAGTCGGTGACGCCCATGGTCGCCTTGGGCGTGCCGTTGCGGCCGGGCACCGGCACCATGCCGAAGTCGACGCCCTTCTTGGCGGCCTGCTGCATCAGCGTCGGATGGCCGTTGAGCATGCCGACCTCGCCGGCCGCGAACGCCGAGAAGGCCTGCGCGCGGTTCAGCTTGCCCGGCGCGACGGGGCCGGTCAGGCCCTTGCCGACCAGCTCGTCCTTCAGCCAGGTGAACGTTTCCGCATTCTGCGGGGAGTTGATCGTGTAGGTGCCGATGTCGTCGGTGTAGCCGGCGCCGCCGCTCAGCAGCCACTGCAGGGTCTCGGCCTGCGCCTCCTCCGGGCCGAGCGGCAGGGCGTAGGGGTACTTCACGCCCTTGGCCTTCAGCGCCTCGGCGTCGGCGGCGAGGTCGGCCCACGTCTTGGGCGGCTCGGTGATGCCCGCCCGGGTGAAGAGGGTCTTGTTGTAGAACAGCACGCGCGTGGAGGCGGCGAACGGGATGCCGTACTGCACGTGCCGCAGCTGGCCGGCCTCGGAGAGCTGGCCGAGGAAGTCGGCCTGCACGGGTATGGAGAGCAGGTCGTCGGCCTTGTAGAGCATGCCCTGGTCGGCGTAGTCCGCGTAGGCGCCGATCTGCGCCATGTCCGGCGGGTCGCCCGCGTCGGCCATCTCCTTGACCTTGCGGTCCACGTCCGTCCAGGAGTACACGCTGACCTTGATCTTCACGCCCGGGTGCGCGGACTCGTAGTCGCGGGCCAGGCCGTCCCAGTACTTCTGCGAGCTGTTGGCCGCGGAGTCGCCGTAGTCGGCGGCGACCAGCCGCAGCGTCACGTCGGAGGAGCCGGTGCTCCCGCAGCCGCCGAGAAACGCCGTCATGCCCAGCGCGGACACCACCGCGATCGTTCCTGTCCTGCGCCGCTGCACTGCCTCTTCCGCCCCTTAGGTCTCACTGTTCGACATGTGGACACGATAGGTCTACACCACGTGAGTGGACTAGACCTCTTGTGGGTCGAAGGGCCACACTGTCCCCCGTGAGACACGTCATCGCGCTCGATGTGGGCGGCACCGGGATGAAGGCCGCGCTGATCGCCGCCGACGGCACGCTGCTGCACCAGGCGCGGCGCGCCACCGGCCGCGAGAACGGCCCCGACGCCGTCGTCGAGAACATCCTCGGCTTCACCGCCGCACTGCGCGCCCTCGGCGCCGAGCGGTTCGGCGAGCCGGCCGCCGCCGCGGGCGTCGCCGTCCCCGGCATCGTGGACGAGGAGCGCGGCGTCGCCGCCTACGCCGCCAACCTCGGCTGGCGCGACGTACCGCTGCGCGCCCTGCTGGCGGAGCGGCTGGGTGGCATCCCCGTCGCCCTCGGCCACGACGTGCGCACCGGCGGCCTCGCCGAGGGCCGCATCGGCGCGGGCAAGGGCGCCGACCGGTTCTTCTTCGTGCCGCTGGGCACCGGCATCGCCGGCGCCATCGGCATCGACGGCCGGGTCGAGGCGGGCGCGCACGGCTTCGCCGGCGAGATCGGCCACATCGTCGTCCGGCCCGGCGGCACCCCCTGCCCGTGCGGCCAGCGCGGCTGCCTGGAGCGGTTCGCGTCCGCCTCGGCGGTCAGCCAGGCCTGGGCGGAGGCGTGCGGCGACCCGCAGGCGGACGCGGCGGACTGCGCCAAGGCGGTGGAGTCCGGGGACGCCCGCGCGCGGGCGGTCTGGCAGGAGGCGGTGGACGCGCTCGCCGACGGGCTGGTCACCGCGCTCACCCTGCTGGACCCGCGCACCCTGATCATCGGCGGCGGACTCGCCGAGGCGGGGGAAACGCTCTTCGCACCGCTCCGGGAGGCCGTCCGGCGGCGGGTCACCTTCCAGAAGCTGCCGGCCGTCGTCCCCGCCGCCCTGGGGGACACCGCCGGCTGCCTGGGCGCGGGTCTCCTCGCCTGGGACCTCCTCAACACTTCTACGACTGCCCGGAGGTAGCCCCCAGATGGCCGACAAGGTTCTCACCGGAGCCCGGGTGGTGCTGCCCACCGGGATCGTCGACGGCGGTCGCGTGATCGTCGACGGCACGCGGATCGCCGACACCGGGACCGGCCCCGGCACGGCTCCGGCGGGCGCCGAGACACTCGACGTCTCCGGCCACTGGCTGGTCCCCGGATTCGTCGACCTGCACAACCACGGCGGCGGCGGCGCGTCCTTCTCCGGCTCCGCCGACGACGTCATGACCGCCGTCCGCGCCCACCGCGCCCACGGCACCACCACCCTCGTCGCCTCCACCGTCACCGACGACATGGGCGTCCTCACCCAGCAGGCCGGGCTGCTCGCGGAGCTGGCCGAGCAGGGCGAGATCGCCGGCATCCACTTCGAGGGGCCGTTCATCTCGCCGTGCCGCAAGGGCGCGCACTCCGAGGCGCTGCTGCGCCACCCGGACCCGGCCGAGGTGCGCAAGCTGATCGACGCGGCGCGCGGGCACGCCAAGATGATGACGCTCGCCACCGAGCTGCCCGGCGGCCTCGACTCCGTACGGCTGCTCGCCGAGCACGGCGTGATCGCGGCGGTCGGCCACACCGACGCCACCTACGAGCAGACGGTCGAGGCCATCGACGCGGGCGCCACCGTCGCCACTCACCTGTTCAACGCGATGCCGACCCTCGGCCACCGCGCCCCCGGCCCGATCACCGCCCTGCTGGAGGACGAGCGGGTCACCGTCGAGCTGATCAACGACGGCGTGCACCTGCACCCGGCCGCCCTGGAGCTGGCCTTCCACCACGCGGGCGCCGCCAGGGTCGCGTTCATCACCGACGCCATGGACGCCGCCGGCTCCGGCGACGGCCGCTATCTGCTCGGCCCGCTGGAGGTCGAGGTGGCCGACGGCGTCGCCCGGCTGGTCGAGGGCGGCTCGATCGCCGGCTCGACCCTCACCCTGGACCGCGCCTTCCAGCGGGCGGTCACCGTCGACCGGCTCCCCGTCGAGGACGTGGTGGCCGCGCTGTCCGCCAACCCGGCCCGGCTGCTCGGCCTGGACGACCGCATCGGCTCCCTGGAACCGGGCAAGGACGCCGACCTGGTGCTGCTGGACGAGGAGTTCACGCTCAAGGGCGTCCTGCGGCGCGGCGCATGGGTGGTCGCTCCCGACCTGGCCTGATCCGTTCCGTCCCCGGCGACGGGGGGCGGGCCGAGGGGTGGGCGGCGGCGCGCGCGTTTGGCATGATCGAGGTCCGGAAAGGTCCAGGGCGCCCCGCCCGGGCCGGTCCGGGACATCGGGACAGCAGGCGCGCCAGACGCGCTTACTCGGGGGAGGTCGGCCCACGTGATCCTCACGGTCACGCTGAACACCGCTGTCGACATCACCTATCGGGTGCCCGCACTGCGGCCCCACACCTCGCACCGGGTGACGGAGGTGACCGAGCGGCCCGGCGGCAAGGGCGTCAACGTCGCCCGGGTGCTGGCCGCCCTCGGCCACCAGGTCACCGTCACCGGCTTCGCCGGCGGGGCCACCGGGGGCGAGCTGCGCGACCGGCTCGCCGCCCTGCCGGGGATCGTGGACGCGCTGGTGCCGGTGGCCGGCGCGACCCGCCGCACCGTCGCGGTCGTCGACGAGCGCACCGGCGACACCACCCAGCTCAACGAACCCGGCCCCCTCGTCACCGCCGCCGAGTGGGCCGCCTTCCAGAAGACCTACGAGGATCTGCTCGGCTCGGTGTCGGCGGTGGCCCTGTGCGGCAGCCTGCCGCCCGGCCTGCCGGTGGGCGCGTACGCCACTCTGGTACGGGCCGCGCGGGCCGCGGGCGTCCCCGTGCTGCTGGACACCAGCGGCGAGGCGCTGCGCCGCGGGATCGCGGGCCGCCCCGACATCGTCAAGCCCAACGCCGACGAACTCGCCGAGCTGACCGGCTCCCACGACCCGCTGCGCGCCACCCAGGACGCCCGCCGCCGCGGCGCGCGCACGGTCGTCGCCTCACTCGGCGCGGAAGGGCTTCTGGCGCACACGCCGGAGGGCCTGTGGCGGGCGGCCCCGCCGGCCCGCGTGCACGGCAACCCGACCGGCGCCGGCGACTCCGCTGTCGCGGGCCTGCTGTCGGGCCTGGCCGAACGCCTCCCCTGGCCGGACCGCCTGGCCCGCGCGGTGGCCCTGTCGGCGGCGACCGTCCTGTCCCCGGTGGCCGGCGAGTTCGACCACCCGGCCTACGAGCGGCTGCTGCCCCGGGTGGCGGTGACGGGGGAGGTCAACGCGGCGTGAGGGTCAGCTCTTGACCCAGCCCTTGACCAGCCACATCTGGTCCAGGTTGGCGTCGCACTGGTCGCCCTGCTCGCAGGAGACCTTGATGGTGTTGGTGCCCTTGTTGAGCTGGACGTAGTTGTACGTCTTCGTCCAGCCCTTCTCGTAGTCGCCCTCGGGGGCGTTCGCCCAGTTCTTCAGCTTGACCGGCTGGGCGGACGGCGTGCCGTTGATGGTGAGGGTGGCGGTGCCGTCCTTGCCCGGTACGCCGTAGCCGATGTAGACGCTGTACTTGCCGTCCTCCGGGATGCCGTTGACGGTCCAGGTGACCGAGGCGCCGACGTGGTTGAAGTTGCCGACGTAGACGCCGCCGTCCGCCTGGGCGCCCTTGACGTCGGACGCCGTGGTGGCGCCGCCGCCGAGGAGCAGTGCCTTCGCGTCGATCTTCGGGAGGTCGCCGTTCGGGGCGACGCTGCTGGTGGGGGACGAGCTGGGGCTGGCGCTCTGGCTGGCCGGGGGCGTCGTGGCGCCGGTCTGCCCGTCGGCCTTGTCGTCGCCCTTGTCGCCGAGCACGGTCACGGCGATGCCGACGACGACCGCGGCGACCACCGCGACCGCGCCGATCAGCAGGCCCTTGGTGTTGGGGCCGCGGCGGCCCTTGCCGCCGCCGGCGCCCCGGCTCTGCTGCTGGCGGGGCGGCTGCGCGCCGCCGGGGAGGGTCTCGGGGGCGGCGTAGTGGGCGTTCGGCTGGCCGTACCCGGCCTGCTGCTGCGGTACCTGCCCGTACGGCCCCGGGGCGGCCTGCTGACCCTGCTGGCCGTACTGCCGCTGGCCGACCGTGCGGACCCGGTTGACCGAGCCCGGGTAGCCGTAGCCACCGGAGGGCGGCTGGGCCCCGTTGGCCTGGCCGTCGGCGTACAGGTAGCCGAACGGGTCGTCGTCCTCGGGCGTGCTCGCGCCGTTGTTGCCGGGCGTCATCCCTTGGTGCTCCTCAACAGTGCGGGTCGGATGCAGTACGTCGTCAGATTGGACGAGCCTACCCGCTCTCCTGGACCCGAACGGGTGACTCAGCCCGCATCAACCCGCTGACCTGCGGCTCAGCCGGCCCGGCGATGCTGTTTGGGACGAGATCGTTTCTCGACGTACATCCGCTCGTCCGCGGACTTCAGCACTTCGTCCGCCGTCATCCCGCAATGCGCCCATCCGATGCCGAAGCTGGCGCCGACGCGGACGGCGCGGCCCTCGGCGCGGATCGGCTGGATGATCTCGTTGCGCAGGCGCACCGCGAGGTCCTGGGCGTCGGCGCGGCCGAGGCCGTCGGCGAGGATCACGAACTCGTCGCCGCCGAGCCGGGCCACGGTGTCGCCGTCACGCACGCCGTTGCTCAGCCGGCGGGCGACCTCGATGAGGACGGCGTCGCCGGCGTTGTGCCCGAACCGGTCGTTGATCGACTTGAAGCCGTCCAGGTCGCAGAAGAGGACGGCCAGCCCCTTGGCGCCGTCGTCCCGCTCGCCCTCGGGGGCGATGGTGTGCACATGGTGGTCGTAGGCGTCGTAGGCCTGCGGGACGGGGGCGAAGTCGAAGCCGTGCGCGGCGTCGGCGGCGTCGTAGGCGGGATGGCCGTAGGCCGCGTCCAGCGGGTCCGGCTCGCCGGGGTGCACGGACTGCGGGCGGCTGCACAGCCGGGCGGACAGCCGGGCGCGCAGTTCGGCGGAGTTCGGCAGCCCGGTCAGGGAGTCGTGGGAGGCGCGGTGGGCGAGGTGCAGCTCGCGGCGCTTGCGCTCCTCGATGTCCTCGACGTGGGTGAGCAGGAACCGGGGCCCGTCGGCGGCGTCGGCGACCACGGAGTTGCGCAGGGAGACCCAGACGTAGCTGCCGTCGCGGCGGGCCAGGCGCAGCTCGGCGCGGCCGCCCTCGGCGGAGGTGCGCAGCAGGGTGCCTATGTCCTCGGGGTGGACGAGGTCGGAGAAGGAGTAGCGGCGCATCGCGGAGGCGGGGCGGCCCAGCAGCCGGCACAGGGCGTCGTTGGTGCGCAGGATGCGGCCGTGCTGGTCGCCGCCCATCTCGGCGATGGCCATGCCGGAGGGGGCGTACTCGAAGGCCTGCCGGAAGCTCTCCTCGCTGGCGCGCAGGGCCTGCTGCTCGCGCTCCAGGCGGACCAGGGCGCGCTGCATGTTGGCGCGCAGCCGGGCGTTGCTGATCGCGATGGCGGCCTGGAAGGCGTAGACCTGGAGGGCTTCGCGGCCCCAGGCGCCGGGGCGGCGGCCGTTGCGGGGGCGGTCGACGGAGAGGACGCCGAGGAGGTCGCCGGAGGAGCCGCCGGGGGCGTACATGGGGGCGAAGAGGCGGTCGGAGGGGTGCCACTCGTCCTCGAAGCGGGGAGCGGGCCCGTCGGTGTACCACTGGGGGACGTCGTCGTCGTCGAGGACCCAGCCCTCGGTGTGGGGTATGAAGACCAGGTCGCCCCAGCGCTCGCCCATGGCGAGCCGGCGCTCCCAGGAATCGCGGGAGCCGACCCGGCCGGTGATCAGGGCCTCGGCGGCGGGGTTGCCGGAGAACGCCGCGACCACGAGGTCGCCGTCGGGGCGCACGAGGTTGACGCAGGCCAGCTCGTAGCCGAGGCCGGTGACGACGCCGTCGGCCACGGTCTGGAGGGTGTCCGCCAGACTGCGCGCGGTGTTCATGTCCGCCATGACCTGGTGCAGTTGCCGCAGGGTCGCAAGACGGACGTACGGTTCCGACTCGGTCTCCATGCTCGCCCTCCCCCCGAGACCTGGCAGCGCATCAAAGGGTTCTCTTCGGCGTATCGTTCCGTGCGGTCTCCGCCACTGAATCACAGCGCGAAGCCCACTCGGTACACAGGGTCAACAATTCAGGCCCCTTGTGACTCAAGTCACAGAAGAACGTGAACAATTGAGTGGAGTTTCTGCTTTTTCCCTGTGCGTCAACTGAACGCAAACTTTGTGGGTGTGTGGCCATGATGCACGAGGGACCGTCCGGGCGGGGTGGAATCACAGGTTCCGCCCGTTACCCGTGCACTCCCGCCCCGCCCCGGCGCGCGCCTCCCGCCGCGCCTGTGCCCGGTCTCCGGCGGCCACCGCAGCCCAGGGGAGGCGGCCGTGCCTCGTCCGCTGGTCCTAGGTCCGGGTTCGGGCGCGGGCCCGATGCGGGGGCCGCCGGACGGTCACTAGCGTTGCGGTTGTGCTGAACACTTCACCCGTACCGTCCTCCTCCCCCGCCGCCGCGACCGCCCTTGGGCATGCTGAGGGGGTGACCAACGACGAGTTCCGCGCCGCGATGTCCCGGCTGGCCGCGGGCGTGGTGCTGGTGACCGCGCAGGAGCCGCCGCTCGACCCGGACGATCCCACGGCGCCCGGCGGCGAGGACGTGGGCATGACGGCCACGGCCTTCGTCTCGGTCTCCCTGGACCCGCCGCTGGCCCTGGTCAGCCTGCGCGAGGGCTCGCGCATGGACGACCTGCTCGCCGAGCAGCCCGTGTGGGCGGTGTCCGTCCTCGCCGAGAGCCAGCGGCACATCGCCGGCCGGTTCGCCATGAAGGGCCGGATCAGCGACCGCCTGCTCTTCGCGGACATCCCCTACGTCCGCGGCGAGGTCTCCGGCGCCCCGCTGGTCGGCGGCGCGCTGGCCACCCTGGAACTGCGCACCGAGCAGCGGGTCCCGGCGGGCGACCACACGCTGGTCATCGGCCGCGTCCTGACCGCCCGCCTGCCGAGCGCGGAGGGCGGCCCGCTGACGTACTTCCGGGGCCGCTACCGCCACCTGGGCTGACGCGCCCCCTCACGGGGCGCTCCGGGGCGCCGGCCGGGCGCCGGCTGTCGGTGGGCGCCGGGGAGCGGCTGCGCGCTGGGGAGCGGCCGGGCTCTGCGGATCGGCGGGCGCCGGGGATCGGCCGGGCGCTGGGGATCAGGCGGGCCGGGGACCGGGCGTGCCGGCTGTCGGTGGGCGCCGGGGAGCAACCGGGCGCCGGGGAGCGGTGGGCGCGAAGCCGGCGTCCACCGGCCTCCGGCCCCGCGCCCTAACCCCAGTCGCGGCCCTGGCGGCCGCGCTTGGTCTCCGCGCGCTGCTTCTTCTCGCGCAGGCGGCGTTCGTTGATGCCGCGCGGGATGCGGGTGGGGCGGCGCGGCTTGGGCGGCGGGGCGGTGGCCTCGGCGAGCAGGGCCGCCAGGCGTACGGCGGCGGCTTCGCGGTTGCGCCACTGGGAACGGTGCTCGGCGGCGCGGACGGTGATCACCCCGTCCACGAGCCGGCCGGCGAGCCGTTCCAGCGCGCGCCGCTTCCACACCTCGGGCAGGGCCTCGGTGCGGGCGAGGTCGAAGCTCAGCTCGACCCGGCTGTCACTGGTGTTGACGTGCTGGCCGCCGGGCCCCGAGGACCGCGAGAAGCGCCAGGCCAGCTCGGCCTCGGGGAGCGCGACGGAGCCGCGGATGAGATGGGGACCGGACATGGGGTCCATGTTCCCGCCCCTGACCGGGTCACGTCACCGCATTTTCCCGCCCCCTCGCCCGTTCGCCGCCGCACACGGGAGATTCGCCGCCGCACACGGGAGAACCGTGTTCGAGACGGCCTTGGTAAAAAAGGTAAAGAGATCCGGAACCATGGGGACCCCTCTCGGCGTTCTTGGGAGTGGCGGTAGCTTCGTCCGCACAAGCAACGAGGGAAGGGACTCCCCACAATGGCTGTAAGCCTCTCCAAGGGCGGCAACGTCTCGCTCACCAAGGAAGCCCCGGGCCTGACCGCCGTCACGGTGGGCCTCGGCTGGGACGTCCGCACCACCACGGGCACGGACTTCGACCTGGACGCGTCCGCGATCGCGGTCAACACGCAGGGCAAGGTGTACTCCGACGCCCACTTCGTGTTCTTCAACAACAAGCAGACCCCGGACAACACCATCGTCCACACCGGCGACAACCGCACGGGCGAGGGCTCCGGCGACGACGAGGCGATCAACGTCAACCTCGCCGGCCTCCCGGCCGACGTCGACAAGGTCGTCTTCCCGGTCTCCATCTACGACGCCGAGAACCGCGGCCAGAACTTCGGCCAGGTCCGCAACGCCTACATCCGCATCGTCAACCAGGCCGGCGGCTCGGAGATCGCCCGCTACGACCTGTCGGAGGACGCGGCCACCGAGACGGCGATGGTCTTCGGCGAGCTGTACCGCAACGGCGCGGAGTGGAAGTTCCGCGCGGTCGGCCAGGGCTACGCCTCGGGCCTGGTCGGCATCGCCCAGGACTTCGGCGTCAACGTCTGACGGTCCGCCCGCGGTGATCGGGGCGGCCCCGGCGCGGTGCCACGCAGCGCGCCGGGGAGGCCCCGAACGCCGGGACCGCGGCGCGGCCGGACGACCGCTCCCGGCGGTTCCGGCGCACCCGCCGGCTCTGGCACTCCCGCCGGTCCCGGCGGCCCGCCGCCCTCAGGGGTGCACCGGCCGGCCCTCGCCGTACAGCCAGGTCTTCCAGATGTCCGTGAAGTCCTTGCCGGGGGCCTTCTTCTCGACGTAGGCCGTGAAGTCGGCGGTGGAGGCGTTGCCGTGGCGGTGGGCGGCGGCCCAGCCCTGGACGATGTCGTAGAAGGCGTCGTCGCCGACCGTCTGGCGGATCTTGTGCAGCACCATCGCGCCCCGGTCGTACACCGGCGCGTCCGAGATCACGGCGGCGCTGCTCGGCCGGCCCGGCGGGAAGGCCCAGATGTCCGTGCCGTTGTCGCCCTCGCCCCGGTAGACCGTCTCGAACGTCTCCTGCGCGCTCCTGCCGCCCTGGTCCTCCTCCCACAGCCACTCCGCGTACGTCGCGAAGGACTCGCTGAGCCACATGTCCCGCCAGCTCTTCGGCGTCACCGAGTCGCCGTACCACTGGTGGGCGATCTCGTGCACGAGGGTGCTGGTGTCGGGCTCGCCGGGGAAGGTCGGCCGGTTCTGGGTCTCCAGCGCGTAGTCGACGCCGTCCACCTGGTCGACGATCGCGCCGGTGGAGGAGAAGGGGTAGGGCCCGAAGTTGTACTCCGCCCACTCCATGATCTCGGGGATCTTCCCGAGCACCGGCTCGCTCGCCTTCGCCAGGGCGGGATCGACGGCGACGTAGACGGGCAGGCCGTTCTTCAGGGTGGAGCGGGTCACCTGGAAGTCGCCGACGGCGACCGTGGCCAGGTACGTCGCCATCGGCTCGGCGGTGTGCCAGCGGAACGTCCGGCGGCCCTCGGCGCTCGTCACGCCCTTCAGCTCGCCGTTGGAGACGGCCGTCAGCTTCCCGTCGGCGGGCAGGCTGACGGAGATGTCGTAGGTGGCCTTGTCGGAGGGGTGGTCGTTGCCCGGGAACCAGGCCATCGAGCCGACCGGCTGGCCGAGGGCCACCGCGCCGTCGCCGGTGCGCAGCCAGCCCTCCTTCGCCCCGCCGGGATCGACGACCATCTCGGGGGCGCCGGAGTAGCGGACGGTCGTCGTGAACGTCTCGCCCTCGTCCAGCTCGCCGTGCGGCCGAACGGTCAGCTCCTGACCGGCCCGGTGGAAACGCGCGGCCTTCCCCTCGACGCTCACGTCCCGCACGTCCAGGCCCTTGAGGTCGAGGTCGAACGCGGACAGGTCCTGGGTGGCGCGGGCGGTGATCACCGCGGTGCCGGTCAGGCGGTGGGCGGCCGGGTCGTAGTCGAGGGCGAGGTCGTAGTGGGCGACGTCGTAGCCGCCGTTGCCGGCCTTCGGGAAGTACGGGTCGTGCAGCCCGGAGCCGCCCGGCGTGCCCCGCACGCCCCCGTCGCACCCGCTCAGGGCGACGGCGAGCAGGACCGAGGCGGCCACGGTCCGGACGGTACGGGCGGGTCTGTGCACGGTGCGATCCTATGCGGCGGCCATGACACCATCGCGTACGTGCTCGACATCGGCTACGCCCTCTCCAACCGCTTCCCCGACCCGCCGCAGACGGACTACCGCCGCGCGGACGTCCACGCGCTGCGCCACGACCTGTTCTGCGGCGACGTGTACCTCGCCGACACGAAGGCGGACCGCGAGCTGGCCACGGCCTGGGGCTGGGTGCCGGTGCTGGACTTCGCGTGGGCGCTGTGCGACATCGTGGAGCGGGTGGACCGGGACCCGGCCGGCTCCCGCGCCGCCCGCCCCCAGCGGGCCGAGCTGGACTTCACCGAGTCCACCGACCGCATGCTCTTCGAACGCCGCTTCGGCTGGGTGGACATCGAGGCCGACTGGATGCCGGCCGAGGAGCCGCCGCTGAGCTTCTCGCACGCCGAGCTGCGCCGCGAGGCCCGCGACTTCCTGCACGATCTGATCGCCGACCTGTGCGACCTGCACGAGGACCTGGCGGAGAACCCGGCGATCTGGACCCTCCAGGCCCGCTTCCCCCGCCTGGCGTGACGCCGGCCCCCTGCCCCGCTGTCCCTCCACCCTGATCCGTCGCTCTATCCCTCCACCTATCCCTCCACCCTGATCCCCAGCCGCGCCGCCAGCACCGGGGCCAGGTCCAGCAGCTGGCCGGTGCTGATCACCGCGCCCGCCAGCCGCTCCGCCCCGCCCGCGATCTCCAGCGCGGCGGCCCCGCGCAGGTCCACGTCCGTGAGCGTGGCCCCGGTGAACTCCACGCCCTTGAGCGCGCAGTCCACGAACTCCACCCGCTCCAGCCGGGCGCCCCCGAAGTCCGGCTCGATCAGCACGCAGCCCTCGAAGACCACGTCCCGCAGCCGTGCCGTGCGCAGATTCAGGTAGTCGATCTTGCCGCCGCGGATCAGCACCCGCTCCAGCACGGCGCCGTGCAGCTGGGTGCCGCCGAGCCGGGCGTCGGTCAGCTCCACGTCCCGCAGCGTCGCCTCCGCGAGATCGGTGCCGACCCCGCGGACGCCGCCGAGCACCGAGTCGAGGAAGCGGGCGTGGCGCAGCGAGGCGTCGTCCAGCGCGCACCCCCGCAGCGCGCAGTCCATGAAGCGGGCGCCCGCCCCGTCCTGCCCGGCGAGGTCGCTGTCGCGGAACTCCAGGCCGTCGTAGTCCCCGTCGGGGGTCAGTCCCGCGCCGTCGTACGCCTCCAGCGCCGGCAGCCGCACCTCGGGCCGCCGCGCCGGCTTCACCCCGCCGCCCCCGCCGCCCGCGCGAGCGCCATCGCCGCCACTGCCGCCGCCCGTCCGGCCGTTCGTCTTCCGCACCATGCGCCCATGCTGCACCCCGCCACTGACAACGCCCCCGAGACCGCCGGGCCGCCCCCGGCCGCCGCAGGCCGTTCCCGCCCCACCCCAGATGCGATTCGTGCCTATTCATGCTCTTCTGGCGGAATGAGTATCACCCGAAAAGGTGAATCCTCGTCCGTGCAACGCCATCAAGGGGCCCGTTCGCGCCCCCTGGCGGACGCCCTGCACCCCCGGCGCTCCGCCCACCAGCCCCGGCACGCCCGCCCCGCCGGTGACGCGCACCGCTGGTGGGCGCTGGTGGTGATCGCGCTGGCGCAGCTGATGGTGGTCCTGGACGCGACCATCGTGAACATCGCGCTCCCCTCCGCGCAGCACGCCCTGCACATGTCGGACGCCAACCGCCAGTGGGTCATCACCGCCTACACGCTCGCCTTCGGCGGGCTGCTCCTGCTCGGCGGGCGGATCGCCGACCTGGTGGGGCGCAAACGCACGTTCGTCATCGGCCTCATGGGCTTCGCCGTGGCGTCCGCGATCGGCGGCGCGGCCACCTCCTCCGGCATGCTCTTCGGCGCCCGCGCGCTGCAAGGGGCGTTCGCCGCCGTGCTGGCCCCGTCCGCGCTCTCCCTGCTCACCACGACGTTCACCGATCCCCGGGAGCGCGGGAAGGCGTTCGGGATCTACGGCGCGCTCGCGGGCAGCGGCTCGGCGATCGGCTTCATCGTCGGCGGGCTGCTCACCGAGTACCTGAACTGGCGCTGGTGCCTGTACGTGAACGTGCCCATCGCGATCGTCGCCGTCCTCGGCGCGCTGGCGCTGCTGCACGGCCGGGCGGGCGACGCCGGGGACGGCGCCCGGCTGGACGTGCCCGGCGTGGTGCTCGGCTGCGGCGGGCTGGTCGCCGTCGTCTACGGGTTCAGCGAGGCCGAGCCGCGCGGCTGGACGGACCCGGTGGTGCTGGGGCTGTTCGCGGCGGGCGCGGCGATGCTGGCGGCGTTCGTGTGGTGGCAGACCCGGGCCCGGACGCCGCTGCTGCCGCTGCACGTCCTGCGCGACCGCAACCGCGCCGGCTGCTTCCTGACCATGCTGCTGGCCGTGATCGGCATGTTCGGGCTGTTCCTGTTCATGACGTACTACCTGCAGGAGATCCTCGGCTACTCGCCGCTGCGCACCGGTCTGGCGTTCCTGCCGCTGACCGCCGCGATCATCGTCGGCTCCACGCAGATCTCCGCGCGGCTGCTGCACCACGTGGCCCCGCGGCTGCTGATGGTGCCCGGGATGCTGCTGGCGGCGGGCGGACTGCTGCTGCTGACCCGGCTGACGGTGGTCGCCGAGTACACCACCGAGGTGCTGCCCGCGCTGCTGCTGATGGGCCTCGGCATGGGCCTGACCTTCATGCCGGTGTTCGCCACCGCCACGGCGGGCGTCGCCCCCGAGGACGCGGGCGTGACCTCCGCGACGGTGAACACCTCGCAGCAGGTGGGCGGCTCCATCGGCACCGCGCTGCTCAACACGGTCGCCACGACCAGCGGGACGGCGTACATCACCGCCCGTCTGCACCGCCCGGCGGACCGGGCGCGGGTGGTGCCGGAGGGCATCGTGCACGGCTACACGGTCGCCATCTGGTGGGCCGCCGCCGTGATGCTGCTGGCCGGGCTGGTGGCCGCCGTGATGGTGACGGCCCGCGCGCCCAAGCACGGCCTGCCGACGGAGCGGCCCGTGCCGGAGTCGGCGGTGTGAGCGGTCCGGCGGGTCCCTCTCCGGCGGTGTGAGCGGTCCGGCGGGTCCCTCTCCGGTGGTGTGAGCGGTCCGGCGGTGTGAGGAACCCCCAGGGGAGGAACCCGGGAGTCCCGCGAGGGGCAGGGAGGGTTCCGGCGCGACGCCGGAACCCTTCCCGTGCGGACGCCCTCCCGAGCCGGGGGCCGTCGACCCTTCCCGTGCGGGCGCCCTCCCGAGCCGGCGGCCGTCGCTCAGCCGCGCCCCGCCACCCGGTCGGCGATCCGGGCCAGCCGGGAGGAGCCGGCGGCGTGGGTGAGGGCCTCGCGGCGGTCGGCGGTGCGGTAGGTGGCGTACATGCCCTGCACGCCGAGCCAGCGCAGCGGTTCCGGCTCCCACTTACGCACCTTGTGACCGGCCCACGGCAGCGCGGTCAGCGGGGTCGGCCCACCCTGCCCGGAGTCCAGCTGCACCAGGTCGGTGAGGGTGCGGGCGGCGAGGTTGGCGGTGGCGACGCCCGAGCCGACGTAGCCGCCGGCCCAGCCGAGGCCGGTCGTACGGTCCAGGGTGACCGTCGCGCACCAGTCGCGCGGCACGCCGAGCACCCCCGACCAGGCGTGCGCGACCCGCGCCCCGGCCAGCGCAGGGAAGAAGGCGACGAGGATGTCGCGCAGCGCCTCGACGGTCTCGGGCTGGGTGCGGCCGTCGTTGTCGGTGCGCGAGCCGAACCGGTACGGCACCCCGCGGCCGCCGAGCGCGATCCGGCCGTCGGCGGTGCGCTGCGCGTACATGTAGGCGTGCGCCATGTCGCCGAGGGTCTCGCGGCCGTCCCAGCCGATCGCCGCCCACTGCTCGTCGGTCAGCGGCTCGGTGGCGATCATCGAGGAGTTCATCGGCAGCCAGGTGCGCCGCTGCCCCTTCAGCGAGGCGGTGAAGCCCTCCGTGCAGCGCAGCACGTAGGGGGCGCGGACGGTGCCGTAGGGGGTGACGGCGTGCTTGGGGCGGATCTCGGTGACCGGGGTCGCCTCGTGGATCGTCACGCCGAGCGCCTCGACGGCCGCCGCGAGGCCCTTGACCAGCTTGGCCGGGTTCAGCCGGGCGCCGTGCGGGGTCCAGGTGGAGCCGACGGCGTCCGCGACGCGGATCCGCCCGGCGGTCTCGCGCGCCCCGTACAGCTCGCGGTCCTTCTCGCCGAAGGCGAGTTCCCGCTCGTGGAAGGCGCGCAGCCGGGCCAGCTGGGCGGGGGTGCGGGCCACTTCCAGGACGCCGCCCTTGTGGACCTCCGCCTCGATGCCCTCCTCGGCGGCGACGCGGATCACCTCGTCCACGGTGTCGTTCATCGCCTGCTGGAGCCGTACGGCGGCCTCGTGGCCGTGCAGCTTGGCGTACCGGTCGCGGCCGGCGACGCCGTTGTAGAGCCAGCCGCCGTTGCGGCCGGAGGCGCCGTAGCCGCAGAACTTCTGTTCCAGGACGGTGATCCGCAGGAAGGGCGCGGTCTTCTTCAGGTAGTACGCCGTCCACAGGCCCGTGTAGCCGCCGCCGACGATCACCACGTCGGCGTTCGCGTCCCCGGTGAGCGGTTCGCGCACGGCCGGGAGGCCGTCGTCCGCGAACCAGTAGGAGATGCCGCCGTTCACGATGCCGCTGTTCACGGCCCTGTCTGCCGAGCTGCTCATGGCCGGGACGCTAACGCCTCTCCGCCGCCGGTGTCTCCTTCGGAATCCGTGTTTTTCTTGCGCCCCCGCCCGTGCCCCCGCCCCCGCTCATGCCCCCGCCCGCGCCCGCGCCCGCGGCGAGCGGGCGGCAGGCGAGGCCGATCAGGACGGCGGTGAAGTGGCCGAGGTCGGTGAAGGTGCGGCCGGTGGCCAGCGGGACGGCGAAGAAGCCGAGTACGGCGGCCGCGTACCCGTACCGCCAGGGCCTCGGGACGCACCAGGTCAGTACGCCGACCACCCCGGCCAGGGCGTAACTGACGCCCACGTCGAGGGTGTTGACCGCCGAGTCGGGGACCACCCCGCGCCGGATGCCCCACAGCAGCGCGCCCTCGCTGATCAGGGTGGCCAGCACGTGCGCGGCCGCGCAGACCGCCAGCCAGCGCGGGGTGCCGAGCCGGCGTTCGGCCTGCGCGTGGAAGACCGTGTAGAGCGCCGCGTACGGCAGCCAGCGGCCGCCGGCGGTCCACATGGCGCTGGCGACCAGGACCCGCACCGGGTGTTCCGACAGTTCGTGCAGGTTGGTGGAGCGCTGGCGCAGGAACTCCGTCTCGAAGTGCGGCGACATGCGGTGCAGGGCGACGGTCGTGACGAACAGGACCGCCAGCCAGACGTACGTCCCCGGGGCGCTGCGGACGTAGCCCGCCACCGCCCTCGGCACCGACCGCATCCGGAAGACCGCGTTCACCCTCGCAAGTATCACCGGCAGGGCCCGGGGGCCGCCTGCCGGACCGCCCCCGGCCCTGACCTGCCGGGCCGCCCCTGGCCCTGACCTGCCGGGCCGCCCGCCGGGCCGCCCCGCTCGGGCCCGCCGGACCGCGGCCCCGCCGACCGCTCCGGCCCACCGTCCGCCGGCCCCCCCCCCCCCCCCCCCCCCCCCCCCCCCCCCCGCGCCCCCCCCCC
>NZ_JAIOAB010000073.1 GCF_019890635.1 Streptomyces sennicomposti | reverse complement strand
GCGCCGGACCACACCCGCCTGCGCCGCCTGGTCAGCAAGGCCTTCACCCCCCGCCGCGTCGCGGAGTTCGCCCCCCGCGTCCAGGAACTCGCCGACGACCTCATCGACCGCTTCGCCGCGCACGGCAGCGCCGACCTCATCCACGAGTTCGCCTTCCCCCTCCCCATCTACGCCATCTGCGACCTGCTCGGCGTCCCACGCGAGGACCAGGACGACTTCCGCGACTGGGCCGGCATGATGATCCGCCACGGCAAGGGCCCCCGCGGCGGCGTCGCCCGCTCGGTGAAGAAGATGCGGGCCTACCTCGCCGACCTCATCCACCGCAAGCGCCTCGCGCTCCCCGCCGAGCCCACCCCCGGCGAGGACCTCATCTCCGGTCTGATCCGCGCTTCCGACCACGGCGAGCACCTCACCGAGAACGAGGCCGCGGCCATGGCCTTCATCCTTCTCTTCGCCGGGTTCGAGACCACCGTCAACCTCATCGGCAACGGCACCTACGCCCTGCTCACCCACCCCGGCCAGCGCGACCGGCTGCAGCGCTCCCTCGCCGCGGGAGAGCGCGGCCTGCTGGAGACCGGTGTGGAGGAACTGCTGCGCTACGACGGCCCGGTGGAGCTGGCCACCTGGCGGTTCGCCACCCGCCCGCTCGCCCTCGGCGGCCAGGACATCGCGGCCGGCGATCCGGTGCTGGTGGTGCTGGCGGCCGCGGACCGGGACCCGGAGCGGTTCGCCGACCCGGACACCCTGGACCTGGCCCGGCGGGACAACCAGCACCTCGGCTACGGCCATGGCATCCACTACTGCCTCGGCGCGCCGCTGGCCCGCCTTGAGGGCCAGACCGCGCTGGCCACCCTCCTCACCCGGCTGCCGGACCTTCGACTGGACGCGGACCCAGCGGAGTTGCGCTGGCGCGGCGGCCTCATCATGCGCGGCCTGCGCACCCTCCCGGTCCGCTTCACCCCGCCCCCGAACCTCACCCCGGGCTCCACCCCCGGCTCCACTCCCGACCCCGACCCCGCCCGGACTCCCGCCCCGCCCCCTTCCCCATCTCCTTGACGAACATCTCCTTGACGAACGCAAAGCTGACACGAGTTCAACTATGTGATGTTCACGTGATCTACGCGGCATTAACTTGTGACAAGTGATCGGGAGCGGCTACCTTCACGCATCAGCGCGGCGGCGGTCACCGCCCGCCGCGCCGTCACCGTTGTCGCCGAAAGGTCTCCGCATGCTCTCCGGGAACGGTCGTCACCGTCGCCCCCGCCAGGCTCCGGCCCTCCTCGTCGCCGCCGGCGTCACCGGCTCGGCCATCGCCATCCCGCTCGTCGCCGCCTCCGGCGCCAGCGCGGCCGACGGCACCACGTGGGACAAGGTGGCGCAGTGCGAGACCGGCGGCTCCTGGAGCGCCGACAACGGCAACGGCTACTACGGCGGCCTGCTGCTGACCCAGGACGACTGGGAGGAGTACGGCGGCCTCGCGTACGCGGCGAGCGCGGACCAGGCCAGCCGGTCCCAGCAGATAGCCGTGGCCGAGAAGATACTCGCGGACCGCGGCCCCGGCGCCTGGCACACCTGCGGGCTGCTCGCCGGGCTCACCAAGAGTTCGGGCGCGGCCGACGTCGACACGGGCGTGGGCGGTTCCCCGTCCACCGCCCCCGAGAAGGGCGCGACGGACACCGGCAAGTCGTCCGGTTCGTCCGGGACCTCCGGTTCGTCCGACAGCGGGGACCCCGGTCTGTCCGACTCGTCCCAGGGTTCGTCCAACTCTGCCGATTCGTCCGGTTCTTCCGCCGCCGACGGCGACGCGACGGACTCTTCGTCCGGTACGCCCGGTACGTCCCGTTCGGCGGACCGGCCCGACGACCCCGCCGCACAGCAGTCCACTTCGCCCTCTTCACCCACGAAGAAGGACGACACGGCCAAGTCCGACACGTCCCACACATCCGGTACGCCCGGTGCGACCCCCTCGACGGGCGCCGGGTCCGGCGGGTACGGCGACTCCGACTACTCGGCCAACCCCCAGCAGGTCGTGGGCTCTTCGGCCCTCGTGGACACCGGGGCGCTGAGCGGCGGCCGGCACCGCGGCGGCAGTGCCGCCGAGGACCCCGCGGACGACTCCGCGGCCGCCGCGGGCGGCCGGCACGCCTCCCGGGCCGACGGACTCACCACCGACACGGCCGGCGGCTCCTACACCGTCCGCTCCGGCGACTCCCTCGCCTCCATCGCCGACTCCCTTGACGTGAGCGGCGGATGGCATGCGCTCTACGCCGCCAACCAGAGCGCCGTCGGCTCCGACCCGAACCACATCGCCGCCGGTCAGACCCTGGATGTCCCCACCGAAAACGCCGCAAAGTAGGGGGAGTTCACGTCACACTTCGCGCCGAATGTCCCTTTCGGTGAAAGTGTGGGATGAGTCTCAGAAGCCCTGATCGTCTTTGAAATTCCGTCGATCGCGTGTCTACGGTCATGACCGCTCGCCACCGCGAGCCCCGGCGGCCGCAACGCCGAATCCTGCCAGCGGCCGTACGGGAACAGTCGTCGCGTCACGCGCCGTAGGCAGGAGCGGGGGACCCAGGTAAGTCGCCGCGCCGGTCGGTAGACCGGAGCGGCTGGGGGTGAAGCCGTGCCTCATCGAGGGCACGGCCGGGCAACTCAACCGGCCCGAACCCGACAGCTCACCTCGCAGGCGTCGGTGAGGGGATCCATCCATGCTGTTTTCCAGCAAGGGCAAGCACCGCCGTCCCGCCAAGGCCACCCGGGTCATCGCGCTCGCCGGAGTCACCGGCGCCGCCGTGGCCGCGCCGCTGATGGCCGCGGGCAACGCCTCCGCCGCCACCGCCTCCGAGTGGGACGCGGTCGCGCAGTGCGAGTCCGGCGGCAACTGGTCGATCAACACCGGCAACGGCTTCTACGGCGGCCTGCAGTTCACCAACTCCACCTGGGCCGCGTACGGCGGCACCGCCTACGCCTCGCGCGCCGACCTGGCGAGCAAGTCGCAGCAGATAGCCGTCGCCGAGAAGGTCCTCGCGGGCCAGGGCAAGGGCGCCTGGCCGGTCTGCGGCAAGGGCCTGTCCGGCGCCTCCTACTCGGGCGGCACCAGCTCCTCCTCGTCCTCCTCCTCGAGCAGCGGCTCCAGCAGCAGCTCGAAGAGCGGCGGCAGCTCCAAGAGCAGCACCGCCACCCGCTCCACCGAGCAGCAGAGCGCCAACCGCTCCGCCACGCGCCCGGCCCCGAAGAAGACCGTCACCACGCCGACCGGCAAGAAGGTCGCCAAGGGCGACGGCGAGTACAAGGTGGTCGCCGGCGACACCCTCAGCTCCATCGCCGCCGCGCACCACGTCCAGGGCGGCTGGGAGAAGCTGTTCCGGCTCAACAAGGACATCGTCCAGGACGCCGACCTCATCTACCCGGGCCAGCAGCTGCACCTGAAGTGACAGCAGGCCGCAAGGCCGGTCACAGGCCCCGCCCAGGCGTGCGCGCCACCATGGCGTCCACGTGGGGCTGACCCCCTGTCCCCACGGGCTCCCCGCCCCGGTGCGTTCTCCCCCGTACGCACCGGGGCGGGGCTTTTTCACCTTCTGTTCCCGGCCCCGTCACCGGCCCCTTTGTTCCGTGCTGGAACAATGTGTACCGTCACCCTGTCCACGGGACGGTCGGTCAGCCGGTCGGCGCCCCGGGACGGTTAGGCTCTAGCCGCAAGGCACACCTGCCCCGCACTTCAAGCGTCACATCCACGAAGGAGATGCTCGTGCCGTCCATCGACGTCGTCGTAGCCCGGGAAATCCTGGACTCCCGAGGCAACCCCACGGTCGAGGTCGAGGTCGGCCTCGACGACGGCAGCACGGGTCGTGCCGCCGTCCCGTCCGGCGCCTCCACCGGCGCCTTCGAGGCCATCGAGCTGCGCGACGGTGACCCCAACCGTTACCAGGGCAAGGGCGTCGAGAAGGCCGTCCTCGCCGTGATCGAGCAGATCGGCCCGGAGCTGGTCGGCTACGACGCCACCGAGCAGCGGCTGATCGACCAGGCCATGTTCGACCTGGACGCCACCGACAACAAGGGCTCCCTCGGCGCCAACGCCATCCTCGGCGTCTCGCTCGCCGTCGCGCACGCCGCCTCCGAGGCGTCCGACCTCCCGCTCTTCCGCTACCTGGGCGGCCCCAACGCGCACCTGCTGCCGGTGCCGATGATGAACATCCTGAACGGCGGCTCGCACGCCGACTCCAACGTGGACATCCAGGAGTTCATGATCGCCCCGATCGGCGCGGAGTCCTTCTCCGAGGCCCTGCGCTGGGGCGCCGAGGTCTACCACACCCTCAAGAAGGTGCTGAAGGCCAAGGGCCTGGCCACCGGCCTCGGCGACGAGGGCGGCTTCGCCCCCAACCTCGGCTCCAACCGCGAGGCCCTGGACCTGATCCTCGAGGCCATCAAGGAAGCCGGCTACGTCCCCGGCGAGCAGATCGCCCTGGCGCTCGACGTCGCCGCCTCCGAGTTCTACAAGGACGGCAAGTACCTCTTCGAGGGCAAGGAGCGCTCCGCCGCCGAGATGACGGAGTACTACGAGGAGCTGGTGGCGGCCTACCCGCTGGTCTCCATCGAGGACCCGCTGTTCGAGGACGACTGGGCCGGCTGGAAGATCCTCACCGACCGCCTCGGCGACAAGGTGCAGATCGTCGGCGACGACCTGTTCGTCACCAACCCCGAGCGCCTGGCCCGCGGCATCGAGGAGGGCACCGCCAACGCCCTGCTGGTGAAGGTGAACCAGATCGGCTCGCTCACCGAGACCCTGGACGCCGTCGAGCTGGCCCAGCGCAACGGCTTCAAGTGCATGATGTCCCACCGCTCCGGCGAGACCGAGGACGTCACCATCGCCGACCTGGCCGTCGCCACCAACTGCGGCCAGATCAAGACCGGCGCCCCGGCCCGCTCCGAGCGCGTCGCCAAGTACAACCAGCTGCTGCGCATCGAGGAGATCCTCGACGACGCCGCGGTGTACGCCGGCCGCAGCGCCTTCCCGCGCTTCCGGGGCAACACCAGGATCTCCAAGGGCTGAGCCGCCCCGCCGCTGAGCCGTAAAGAGTCACGGTTCAGCCAGTCGTACGTACGTCCCCGGACTCGGTCCCGTACCGTGTCCGGGGACGTACGCACGTGTGAACGGACACGAACGGGAGGCGGAGACGATGGCCGTGCGGGACCGGGACCGGTTCTCCACCGCGACCAGGCTCAGGCTGCTCGGCGAGCAGACCGCCGCCCGCGTCTACCGCTCCCAGACCCGGCGCCAGGCCCGCCGCTCCCGGCTCACCGGGCGCGCGGCGCTGCTGGCGCTGGTGGTCTGCTCGATGGTGGTCGCGCTGGCGTACCCGATGCGGCAGTACGTCTCCCAGCGCGAGGGCATCGCCGACCTGAAGCGGCAGAAGCAGCAGGCCCAGCAGCGGGTCGAGCAGCTGCGCGACCTCAAGGCGCGCTGGCAGGACGACGCGTACGCCGAGCAGCAGATCCGGCAGCGGCTGCACTACGTGATGCCCGGCGAGACCGGCTACACCGTGGTCGACCCGGGCCCGGTCAAGCAGTCCCGCGCCGAGCAGGGGGCGGCCCGCCGTCCCTGGTACACCAATGTCTGGTACGGCGTCGACAAGGCCGACGCCGGCCAGTGAACGGATGAGAAAGACAGGCATGCAGACCCCTCCGCCGCCCACCGAGCGCACCGAACCCACCGACGCGGACGTCGAGGCCTTCAAGCAGCAGCTCGGGCGGCCGCCGCGCGGACTGCGCGCGATCGCGCACCGCTGCCCGTGCGGACAGCCGGACGTCGTGGAGACGGCCCCGCGGCTGCCCGACGGCACCCCCTTCCCGACGCTGTACTACCTGACGTGCCCGCGCGCCGCCTCGGCGATCGGCACGCTGGAGGCCGACGGCGTGATGAAGGAGATGACGGAGCGGCTGGCCGCCGACCCGGAGCTGGCCGCGGCGTACCGGGCGGCGCACGAGGACTACATCCGGCGCCGCGACGAGATCGAGGAGCTGACCGGCTTCCCGAGCGCCGGCGGCATGCCGGACCGGGTCAAGTGCCTGCACGTCCTGGTCGCCCACTCGCTGGCCGCCGGTCCGGGCGTGAACCCGCTCGGCGACGAGGCGATCGCGATGCTGCCCGAGTGGTGGCGCAAGGGCCCGTGCGTGACGGCGCCGCCCGGCACGGTCCCGCCCGGCGAGGGCGGGCACCTGGAGACGACGCAGGACGGCAGCGGCTACTTCGCCGCCCGGCAGACCGGGGAGGACGGCAAGTGACCAGGGTCGCCGCCATCGACTGCGGTACGAACTCCATCCGCCTGCTGGTCGCCGACGCGGACCCCGTGACGGGCGAACTGGTGGACCTGGACCGGCGGATGACGATCGTGCGGCTCGGCCAGGGCGTCGACCGCACCGGCCGGCTCGCGCCGGAGGCGCTGGAGCGCACCTTCGCGGCCTGCCGCGAGTACGCCGAGGTGATCGAGCGGCACGGCGCGGAGCGGGTGCGCTTCGTGGCCACCTCCGCCTCCCGGGACGCGGAGAACCGCGACGAGTTCGTGCGCGGGGTGGTGGACATCCTCGGCGTCGAGCCCGAGGTGATCTCCGGGGACCAGGAGGCGGAGTTCTCCTTCACCGGCGCCACCAGGGAACTGACGGGCCGTGCGGACCTCGACAAGCCGTTCCTGGTGGTGGACATCGGCGGCGGCTCCACGGAGTTCGTCGTCGGCGAGGACCGGGTGCGCGCGGCGCGTTCGGTGGACGTGGGCTGCGTCCGGATGACCGAGCGTCACCTGGTGCGCGACGGGGTGGTGAGCGACCCGCCCGCCGAGGACCAGATCGCGGCGATAAGGGCCGACGTCGAGGCCGCGCTGGACCTCGCCGAGGAGACGGTCCCGCTGCGCGCGGCGCACACCCTGGTGGGCCTGGCCGGCTCGGTGACGTCGGTCTCCGCGATCGCGCAGGACCTGCCGGAGTACGACTCGGAGCGCATCCACCACTCCCGCGTCTCCCGCGACCGGGTCCGCGAGATCACCACCCGCCTGCTGCACTCCACCCACGCCGAACGCGCAGAGATCCCGTCCCTGCACCCCGGCCGCGTGGACGTGATCGGAGCGGGCGCCCTGGTGCTACTGGCGATCATGGAACGCGTCGGCGCGGAAGAGGTCGTCGTCAGCGAACACGACATCCTGGACGGCATCGCCTGGTCTTTGGTCTGACCGCCTACAGGTTGCGGTACACGTCCCGCCGGTCGCCCACCTTGACGACGAGGACGACGAGTTCGCCGTCGTCGATCTGGTAGGCGACCCGGTAGCTTCCGACCCGGAGCCGGTAGAGCCCGGACGAGCCAGTGAGCTTCCTGACGTCGGCGTCCTCGCGGTACGGGTCGTCACCGAGCGCGGTCAGCGCTGCCAGGATGCGCATGGCGTCGGGCCGGCTGATGGCCCGGAGTTGTCGCTGCGCCGCCGTGGTGAACCGGAAGGCGTACTTCACGCCGCCTGGCCGTCCTGCTCGGTGAACAGGTCTGCCAGCAGTTCCGCCATCGTCACTGTGGCGCCGCCCTCGGCCAAAATCGCTTCGGCTTCGCGCGCCAGCATGACGTCGGCCGCTTCCTCCAGCGCTTCGAAGTCTGCGATCGGAACTACTGCAGCGACCGGAACGCCGTTGCGTGTGATGACGGTCGGAACGCCTTCTTCGGCCCGGTTGATGTGGTCGGCGAGGTGTGCGCGGGCTTCCCTCACGGTCACGGTGTTCTCGGTCATGAGGCCAGTGTACGCTTTTCCGTGTACACGGAGCTTGTTTCGCGGGGACGTGCTCGTGGCCGATCCTCGACGGCATCGCCTGGTCGGTGGCTTAGCCGCGGCGTCTCCTTTTCCCCTCTGTGGCTGTTTCGCACCTTTCGCCCCGGTGTACCCGGATATCGCAACTCCGGACGAAGGGTGACGAGACATGATCACCAAAGAACAGATCGCGAACGTGCTGAACCATCCGGTCCACGACGGCGACGGGAACAAGATCGGTGAGGCCAAGCACGTCTATCTGGACGACGTGACCGGGCTCCCGGAGTTCGTGACCGTCAAGACGGGCCTGTTCGGCACGCACGAGACGTTCGTGCCCACCCGGGAGGCCTCCGTGGTGCGGGACCACATCCAGGTGCCGTACCGCAAGGACAAGGTCAAGGGCGCGCCGCACATCGACGTGGACGCGGGCGGTCACCTGTCGGAGACCGAGGAGCACCGGCTGTACGACTACTACGGCCTGGACTGGAACGACGCCCGCCGCGGCCGTATGACGCCGGGGACCGCGGGCACGTCCGGCACGGACACGACGACCACCGGCACGGGCACCGGCACCGGCACCGGCACCGGCATGGGGACCGGTTCCGGTACGGCGGCCACGTCCGGGCGGACGCCGGCGGCCGGGACGGGGCGCACGGCAGCCGGTGGCGCGGCGGCGGCCGGCGGAGCCGGTGCGGCCGGCGCGGCGGCCCGGGCGCGCGCGAGCGAGCGCACCACCGAGCACACGACCGAGCGCACGACCGGGCGGACCGGTGAGCGCGCCGGCGGCTGGACCGGCGAGCGCGCCGCCGAGCGCGGGGAGCGCGGCGGCCAGTGGAGCGGGGAGCGGTCCCGCACGGGCGCCGGCATGGGTACGGGCGCCGGCATGGGCCGTGACGACGCCATGACGCGCTCGGAGGAGCGCCTGCACATCGGCGTCGAGAGCCGCGAGGTGGGACGCGCCCGGCTGCGCAAGTACGTGGTGACCGAAGAGGTGGAGCAGACGGTGCCGCTGCGCCACGACGAGGTGCGCGTCGAACGCGAGCCGATCACGGACGCCAACCGCGACGCCGCCCTCACCGGCCCGGAGATCGGCGAGGCCGAGTACGAGGTGGTCCTGCACGAGGAGCGCCCGGTGGTGGAGACGGAGACCGTGCCCGTCGAGCGCGTCCGGCTGACCACCGAGGAGCACATCTCCGAGGAGACGGTGCGGGCCCGGCTGCGCAAGGAGCACATCAAGGGCGAGACCGAGGGCTTCGACGAGACCACGCGCGACGCGGGGGACACGGGTGACACGGGTGACATCGGCTCCCGGCGCGGCAGAGGGGACCGGGACGACCGGGGCGACATGGGTCGGGGTCGCCGGCTCTGAACCCCCGGTGGCCGAGGGCCGTGCGACCCCCGGCTCCCGAGGGGCGCGACCCCGGCTCCCGAGGGCCGTGCGACCCCCGGCTCCCGAGGGGCGCGACCCCGGCGGCCGAGGGGTGCGGGCGCCCGGCGCGCGGGCGGCGGCCGGTGACGCCGGTCTCTTTACGGAGGCCGCTCTACCGCACCGAGGCTACCGGCCGGTAACCTCCAGTGAGCAGTGACGGAGTCGTTTGAGCGGGCTCGCGGGCGCCCTCGGCGCCACTGGCCGACGCCCCGTCGGAAAACTTCGTGAAGTTCTTCACAAGGAAATGCCCCCGGCGGGGCGGCGCGGGGCCCGCTACCGCCCCGTAAGAGGCCCGAACGGGCTCCGGACGGCGCTCGGCGGAGCGTCCGCGACGGATTCCGCAAGGGCCGAACGGCCCCCTCCGAAAAGGGCTCGCGGACCCGGAGTGGCAGCTCACGCGGCCTTGACAACGGTCGTAAGCGGACGCCGGTTCCCCTCCGGTCGCGTGCCGTCCGTCACAAAAGCCGCGGAGTTTAACACAGGCCCTTCCGAACCTTGTGAAGGGGCGCACGAGATGCCCCCCTCGGACAGGTGGATACTCGATGCCATGAGCACCACGGAGCGTCCCAGGATCCTCGTAGTAGGCGGTGGGTACGTAGGCCTGTACGCAGCTCGGCGCATTCTCAAGAAGATGCGCTACGGCGAGGCGACCGTCACGGTCGTCGACCCCCGGTCGTACATGACCTACCAGCCCTTCCTCCCCGAAGCCGCCGCCGGCAGCATCTCCCCGCGGCATGTCGTCGTCCCGCTGCGACGCGTGCTTCCCAAGGCGGAGGTCCTCACCGGCCGGGTCACCACCATCGACCAGGACCGCAAGGTCGCCACGATCGCCCCGCTGGTGGGCGAGGCGTACGAGCTGCCCTTCGACTACCTGGTCATCGCCATGGGCGCGGTCTCCCGCACCTTCCCGATCCCCGGCCTCGCCGAGCAGGGCATCGGCATGAAGGGCATCGAGGAGTCCATCGGCCTGCGCAACCACGTGCTGGAGCAGCTGGACAAGGCCGACTCCACGACCGACGAGGAGATCCGCCGCAAGGCGCTCACCTTCGTCTTCATCGGCGGCGGCTTCGCGGGCGCGGAGACCATCGGCGAGGTCGAGGACATGGCCCGCGACGCGGCCAAGTACTACAAGAACGTCTCCCGCGAGGACATGCGGTTCATCCTCGTGGACGCCGCCGACAAGATCCTCCCCGAGGTCGGCCCCAAGCTCGGCCAGTACGGCAAGGAGCACCTGGAGAGCCGGGGCGTGGAGATCTACCTCTCCACCTCGATGGACTCCTGCGTCGACGGCCACGTGGTGCTGAAGAACGGCCTCGAGGTCGACTCCAACACCATCGTGTGGACGGCTGGCGTCAAGCCCAACCCGGCCCTGGCCCGCTTCGGTCTGCCGCTCGGCCCGCGCGGCCACGTGGACTGCGAGCCCACCCTCCAGGTCAAGGGCACCGACTACATCTGGGCCGCCGGCGACAACGCGCAGGTGCCCGACCTCGTCGGCCGCAAGGCGGGCAACGAGAACGCCTGGTGCCCGCCGAACGCCCAGCACGCGCTGCGCCAGGCCAAGGTCCTCGGCGACAACGTGGTGTCCGGCATGCGGGGCTTCCCGCAGAAGGACTACAGCCACGCCAACAAGGGCGCGGTCGCGGGTCTCGGCCTGCACAAGGGCGTCGCGATGATCGTCATGGGCAAGATGAAGATCAAGCTCAAGGGCCGTCTCGCCTGGTACATGCACCGCGGCTACCACGGTCTGGCCATGCCGACCTGGAACCGCAAGATCCGCATCTTCGCCGACTGGACGCTCGGCATGTTCCTCAAGCGCGAGGTCGTCTCCCTGGGCGCCATGGAGAACCCCCGCGAGGAGTTCTACGAGGCCGCCAAGCCCGCGCCGGTCCCCGCCGCGAAGACGGAGGAGAAGGCCAAGGCCTCCTGACCTCCCGGGCATCCTGACCCTCCCGGGTCTCCCGACCGCCCGTCGGTCACCGCTGGAACCGCTCGATCCGAAGGACCTCCCGCCATCCGTGGTGCGGGAGGTCCTTCGGCGTTCCGCCCGCACGGCGGCGCGGTCCGCACGGCGACGCGGTCCGCACGGCGACGCGGCCCGTGCGTGCGGCGCGCCCGCGCGTGCGCGACGCCAAGTGAGTGGCCGCTGCAACTACTTTGCCCAGTCGTAACCCGCTTGCGGGACTGTGCCGAGGGCTTCCCGGTGTTTACGTGGTGGATGACATTCCGGCGTCCGTCGTCACGGAGGTGTGTGCGTCATGCCCGATGCCGCGTCGCGGCTCACGACACTGCTCGAACAGCTGCTGGAGACCCCGCTGCCGGTGCGCGTACGCGCCTGGGACGGGTCCGAGGCGGGGCCGCCGGGGACGCCGACGCTCGTCGTCCGCAATCGCCGCGCCCTGCGCCGGCTGCTGTTCAAGCCCGGTGAACTCGGCCTGGCCCGGGCCTGGGTGGCCGGCGACCTGACCGTCGAGGGCGACCTCTACACCGCCCTCGCCCTGATGTCCGGCCTCATCTGGGAGCGCGGGGAGGACGCCCGCGGTCTCGGCGCCCTGCTGCGCGACCCCGCCGCGCGGGCCGCCGTACGCGGCCTGGTGAAGCTGGCCGGCCCGCCGCTGCCGCCCGCCCCGCCGCCCGAGGAGGTCCGCCGCCCCGGCCACCTCCACACCCGACGCACCGACAGACGCGCCATCAGCCACCACTACGACGTCGGCAACGACTTCTACGGACTCGTCCTCGGCCCGTCCATGGTGTACTCCTGCGCCTACTGGCCGGCCCCCGAACCGGACGCCACCCTCGAACAGGCGCAGCACGACAAGCTCGAACTCATCAGCCGCAAGCTCGCCCTGAAGCCCGGTCAGCGGCTGCTGGACGTCGGCTGCGGCTGGGGCTCCATGGCCATCCACGCCGCCCGCGAGCACGGCGTGAGCGTCGTCGGCGTCACCCTCTCCCAGGAACAGGCCGTCTACGCCAGGAAGCGCGTCGCCGACGAGGGCCTGACCGACAAGGTGGAGATCCGCGTCCAGGACTACCGGGACGTGACCGACGGGCCGTACGACGCGATCTCCTCCATCGGCATGGCCGAGCACGTCGGCGCCGCCCGCTACCTGGAGTACGCGAGCGACCTGCACGCCCTCCTCAAGCCCGGCGGACGGCTGCTGAACCACCAGATCGGCCGCCGCCCGCAGCGCGACGAGTCGGCGTACCACGTGGACGAGTTCATCGACGCCTACGTCTTCCCCGACGGCGAACTGGCCCCGGTCGGCACCACCGTCACCCAGCTGGAGCGGGCCGGGTTCGAGGTGCGCGACGTGGAGTCGATCCGCGAGCACTACGCGCTCACCCTGCGCCGCTGGGTCGCCAACCTGGAGGCCGACTGGGACCGCGCGGTACGGCTCACCAGCCCCGGCCGCGCCCGGGTGTGGCGGCTGTACATGGCGGCCTCCGCGCTCGCCTTCGAACGCAACCGCATCGGCGTCAACCAGGTCCTCGCCGTGAAGACCCCCGAGTCCGGCGCCTCGGGCATGCCGCTGCGCGCCCGCACCTGGGGCGCGCCGGACGCGTAGCCGCGGGAGACGTGTAAGGGGCCCGTTCCGCCACCGGAACGGGCCCCTCGCACGTGTGGGCCGCGCCTACTCGGACTTGATCGCCTGGAGCATGTTCAGCCGGGCCGCGCGCCGGGCCGGCCACAGCGCGGCCAGCACGCCGACCAGCCCCGCCAGCAGCAGGAACACGGCCATCCGCCCCCACGGCAGCACCAGTTCGTACGTCGCCATCTTGGCGCCCAGCAGCTCGCCGGCCGCCCAGCCGAAGAACACGCCGAGACCGATGCCGAGGACGCCGCCGAACAGGGCGATCACCAGGGACTCCAGCCGGACCATCCGCTTGATGCCCCGGCGGTCCAGGCCGATCGCGCGCAGCATGCCGATCTCCTGGGAGCGTTCGAAGACCGACATGGCCAGGGTGTTGATGACGCCGAGGACCGCGACGATCACCGCCATGGCGAGCAGGCCGTAGAGCATGTTCAGCATCAGGGTGAACATCTGCGCGATGCCGTTGGAGATGTCCTTCTTGTCCTGGACCTGGATCGCGGGGTTGTCACCGAGCGCCTCGACCAGCTTGTCCTTGGTGGCCTCGGACGCGCCGTCGGCGGTCTTCACCATGACCTGCATGTCGGTCGCCTCGCTCTGGTGCGGGGCGAGGACGGCGTTGTCGAGCATGATCCCGCGGATCATGTCGTTGCCCTCGTAGACGCCGGCGACGGTGAGCTTCTGCTTGCCGCCGTCCTCGTAGGCGACGGTGAAGCCGGACCCGGCGGTCCAGTGGTGGTCCTTCGCGGTCCTGTCGTCCACGACGACCTTGTCGCCGCCGACCGTGAACGAGCCGTCCTCGACCGTCAGGTCCGTCAGCTCGCCGATCGCGGCGCCGTTGACGCCGGTCAGGTACTCGGTCTCGCCGTCGATGCGGGAGGGCGCGTTGCGCAGCGGGCTGAGGGCGGTGACGCCGTCGGTGGCCTTCAGCTCCTTCTCCACGCGCGGGGACAGCCCGTTGCCGTTGGCCATCGACACCACGTAGTCGGCGCGGATCGCGGAGGAGGCCATCTTGTCGATCGCGTGCTGGAGGCTGCCCGCCATCACCGTCATACCGGTGATCAGGGTCAGTCCGATCATCAGCGCGGACGCGGTGGCCGCCGTACGGCGCGGGTTGCGCACCGAGTTCTGCCGGGCCAGCTTGCCGGACACCCCGAACGCGCGCAGCACCGGGGCGGTGGCGGCGATCAGCGGCCGGGACAGCAGCGGGGTCAGGATGAACACGCCGATGATCAGCAGCACGGCGCCGAGCCCCATCGGGGCCTGGGCGGAGTCGGCGTCCATGGCGGTGGCCGCGAGGACCACCGCGACGCCGCCGCCCGCGAACAGCGCGCCGAGGGTGTTGCGCAGCACCAGCGACTTGGCGGTGGCCTGCGCGTGCACGCTGCTCATCGCCGCCACCGGCGGGATCTTCGCGGCGCGCCGGCCCGGCAGCCAGGCGGCCAGCATGGTCACCAGGACGCCGACCGCGAGGGCGGCGACGACCGTGCCGGGCGTGACGACCAGCGGCCCGTCCGGGACGGTGGCGCCGAACGACCCGAGCAGGGAGCGCAGTCCGGCGCCGATGCCGATGCCGGCCAGCAGACCGGTCACGGCGGCCACCACGCCCACCACGAACGCCTCGATCAGCACCGAGCGGGTGACCTGCCGGCGGGAGGCGCCGACGGCGCGCAGCAGCGCGAGTTCCTTGGTGCGCTGGGCGACCAGCATGGTGAAGGTGTTGGCGATGATGAACGTGCCGACGAACAGCGCGATCCCGGCGAACACCAGCAGGCCCTGCTTCATGCTGCTCATCGACGAGGAGATCATCTCCGCCTGGTCGTCGGCGAGCTTCTGACCGGTGGTGGTCTCGGTCGTCCCCTTCGGCATCGCCCGGTCCAGCTGCGCCTTGAGCGCCGACTGACTGGTGCCGGGCTTCGCCGCCACGTCGATCTCGTCGTACGTGCCCGGCTTGCCGAACAGCTTCTGCGCGGTGGCCGTGTCGAACAGGGCGAGGCTGCCGCCGGCGGCGACGTTGCCGTCGTCGGTGGTGAAGACGCCGCTGACGGTGGGGGTCAGGACGGGGCCGTCGACGGAGACGCGCACGGTGTCGCCGACCTTGTAGCCGGCCCGGCGGGCGGTCTCGGAGTCGATGAGGATCTGGTGCACGCCGTGCGGGGCCGTGCCGGAGACCAGCGGGTACCGGGGGTCCTTCGCGCCCCAGTAGTTGCCGCCCTCGGACTGGAAGCCGTTGCCGATCAGCTTGCCGTCCTTGCCCGCGAGGGCGGTGAAGCCGCGGACGACGCCGACGGCGGACTTCGCGCCCGGGACGCGGGCGCTGCGCTCCAGCATGTCCTGGGTCAGCTCGGGGGTCTTGCCGACCCGGTCGCCCTCGCTCTTGCGGTACTTGGCCTCGACGGCCACGTCCACGTGGTCGAAGCCCTTGGCGGAACTCTTCTGGAAGGCGTCGGAGATGGTGTTGGTGAAGACCAGGGTCCCCGACACGAAGGCCACGCCGAGCATCACGGCGAGCACGGTCATCAGGAGCCGGGCCTTGTGCGCGAGGACGTTACGCAAGGCGGTGCGGAACATGGGGTGTCTCAGTTCAGGTGAGGTGTACGAGGGCGGGGGCGGGGGCGCTGCGCACCGGCGGGAGTGGCCGCAGTGGGCGCCGTGGACCGTGCCGTGGACCGCAGGGGCGGCCGACGTGCGCGGCGCGGGCCGTAGGGGGCGGGCGACGTGCGCGGCGCGGGCCGTACGGGACGGCCTGCGCGCGGGGATCAGCTGGTGCGCCCCTTGGCGTCGAACTGCTTCATACGGTCCAGGACCGCGTCCGCCGTGGGCCCGTACACCTCGTCCACGATCCGGCCGTCGGCGAGGAAGACCACCCGGTCCGCGTACGCCGCCGCCACCGGGTCGTGGGTCACCATCACCACGGTCTGGCCCAGCTCCCGCACGGAGTTGCGCAGGAAGCCGAGGACCTCGGCGCCCGAGCGGGAGTCGAGGTTGCCGGTGGGCTCGTCACCGAAGATGATCTCCGGCTTGGAGGCCAGCGCGCGGGCGACGGCGACGCGCTGCTGCTGGCCGCCGGACAGCTGCGAGGGCCGGTGCCCGAGCCGCCCGGACAGCCCGACCATGTCGATCACCGAGTCCAGCCACCGCTGGTCGGGCTTGCGGCCGGCGATGTCCATGGGGAGCGTGATGTTCTCCAGCGCCGTCAGCGTCGGCAGCAGGTTGAACGCCTGGAAGATGAACCCGATCTTGTCCCGGCGCAACTTGGTGAGCTGCTTGTCCTTCAGGGAGCCCAGCTCGGTGTCGCCGATGCGCACCGACCCGGAGGAGAAGGTGTCCAGCCCGGCCACGCAGTGCATCAGCGTGGACTTGCCGGACCCGGACGGGCCCATGATCGCGGTGAACTCCGCCTGCGCGAAGTCGACGGAGACCCGGTCGAGGGCGACCACCTGGGTCTCGCCCTGTCCGTAGATCTTCGACAGATCCGTGGCGCGCGCGGCCACGGTGGTGGTCCGGCCGGCGATGGAGGAGGTGGTCACGGGTGGGGCTCCTGACGGGACGACGATGTTCTCGGGGACGGGTTCCATCGTCCCGTCGGATCAGGCCCGCGGCGTCAGCCGCTGTTCCGGTTCCCGGGGGCGACTCGGGTCGGACGGGGGAGGGCCCCCGTCATCCCCAGGTATGACGGCGGCCCTGAGAGCGGCTCGGGGGGCGGGGGAGAAGGACGCGGGCTGGGCCGTCGGGGCCGCACCGCCGGAGAGGACGAACCGGCGACGAACCGGAGACGGACGGACCAGGGACGGACCGGCGACGTACGGACCAGGGACGGACCGGCGACGTATGGGCGACGGACCGACGACGGACCGGCGATGGACCGGCGACGGACCGGTCCGGGAGCGCCGGACGTCGAGACGGGGTGGAGGCAGCCTGTTCGGACGGTGAAATTCCGTCATTCCGCGTACGCGGCCGACTGCAGCCGGTCAGGCTGTAGGCAAGTGCCAACGGCGGTTTTAGCGTTCTGATGGTCCCTCAAGCGCCAATAAAATAAGACAACATGAGGTCACCCGCCCACGGTCAGGGCGGTGCGTCCCGATAGGCTCGGACCCCGGCGCGGAACCCACGGCCTGGCCCGGATGGTGGAATGCAGACACGGCGAGCTTAAACCTCGCTGCCCCTCGCGGGCGTACCGGTTCGAGTCCGGTTCCGGGCACTTCCAGAAGCGGTGTCGGGCCCGTGAAAACACCGGGCCGGCGCCGCCTTCATTCCCTTTCCGGTCCTTTCCGCGAGCATCGCGGAGCACCACGCCCCGGCCGCCCGGCACACCCGCGCGGACTCACTCCCGCGACAACTCCCCGGCCGTTTCCACGACCGGGAGGGCCCCTGTGTCCCGGCTCCACCACCGGGCGGCCACCGCGCCGAGGGCGGACACGGCGACCGTGGTCAGGCCGCCGGCCCGGAAAGCGGTCGTGGGCGAGGCGGCGGCGAGGGCGGGGACGATCAGCAGCGACGTGGTGCCGGCCGAGCGGATCACGGTCAGGTCGAGCGCCATCAGCCGTCGGCGGGCCGCCGGCGGGAAGGCGGACAGGTGCGTCTGGAGGGTCACGCCGAGGAACGGGGCGACGGCGCCGGACGCGGCGGACACCGCGAGCAGGACGGGCAGGGTGCGGGCCGAACCGGTCAGGGCGAGGAGCAGCCCGGACGCCGCCCACAGCAGGCAGTACGCCACCGGCAGCCGGGCGGGAAGCCGGACGTTGCCCGCCACCAGGTTCGCGCCGAACGCCCCCGCACCGGTCGCGGCGAGGACCATCCCGTACGCGCCGGCCCCGGCGTGCAGCCGGGCGGCCAGCAGCGCCGGCATCGCCATGGCCACGGCCTGCGCGAAGATCCCCGCGCCGTGCACGGCGATCGCCACGGCTGTCGCCGGGTGGCCGCGCAGCAGGGACCGGGCTCCCGGACGGCCCGGTCCGCCCGGCGGCACCGCGCCCGTGACCGGCTTCGCGGCGCGGCTTAGCCGGGCCAGCACCGCGGCGGACACGGCGAACGTCACGGAGTCGACGAGGAACAGCGTCGGCTGCGGGACGACCAGGAGCAGCGCACCGGCCGCGCCGGGCCCGGCGAAGCGGGCGATCCGGCCGGTGAGGTCCATCAGCCCGGCCACGGCCTGGACCTCGTCGGGGCGGACCAGGTCGGGCACGAGCGCGCCGAGGCTGGGGTCGAAGACCGCACCGGCCAGGCCGAGCGCGGCCGCGCAGGCGAGCGTGCCCGGCGTGCCGAACTCCCGCCAGGCCACCGGCAGGAGGGCGACGAGCAGCACGCGGGCGGCGTCCACCCGGGCGAGCGCCCGCAGGGACGCGCAGCGGTCCATGAGGCGGCGTCCCACCGTGCCCATGACGATGTACGGCACCGACTCCGCGACGGCCACCAGCCCCATGGCACGGGCCCCGGACCGCTCCCAGGCGATCCACATGACCGCCATGGCGTACAAGCGGTCACCGAAGACGGACAGGGCCTGTGCACCCCAGAGGGCGAGGACACGACGACGGCGCAGCAATCGGACGTACCCCAAGACCCCTCCCGCCCCCGGACGGCACGAAACCCCAACCCTGCCCCTCCGGGACGCCGCACACCTTAGGACACGGAAGCGGCCGGGGTGTTCGACGCCGCATCCCGTACTCACACCGGGCGAGGGGGCGTTCCCGGTGCGCTACTCAGCCCCCGCCGGGCGGAATGAGTTCTCGTGCTCAGGTCGGGCGGGGGGCGGTGCGGGACTGTGGTGGGCGGGCCGTCCGGTCGGGGCGGTGACGTCGGGTTCTGTTGCCGTGGGGGTTCGCGATGGGTGGGACGGGCTGGATGCGGGGGGTCGTCTTCGGGGTCGCCGTCGTGCTCGTGGTGGCCGGGTGCGGCAAGGCCGACCGGGCCGTGCTCGGGGCGCCGCGGTGTCCGGACGGCGGGCGCGGTGCGCGGACGGCGCCGGCGGTCGCGCGGCCGGGGGCCGTGTGGACCTGGGCGGCGCACTTCGGGGCGCCCGCGGGCGCGGAGGGGCGGCGGGCCGTGCCGGGGTGGAGCGACGTCGTCTCCGTCGCGGACAGCGGGTACACCACCGTGGCCGTCCGGGCGGACGGCACCGTCTGGTCCTACGGCGTCAACGTCGACGGCTCCCTCGGGCACGGCGTCCGCGAGCGCGGCTACGAGGCCGAGCCCCGCCAGGTGGCCGGGATCGGCCCGGCGCGCGCCGTCCACAACAGCGGGTCCACCTTCTACGTCGTCCTGCGCGACGGCGGCGTCGTGGCGTGGGGCGCCGACCGGTTCCTCGTCCAGGCCGGGCGGCGGCAGGGCTACGCCGGGGTGAGCGTCCCGCAGCGCGTCCCGGGGGCGCGGAACGTGGTCGCCATGGGCCCGGGGCTGCTCAACTCCTTCGCCCTGCGCGCCGACGGACGGGTCGTCGGCTGGGGCGTCAACCTGACCGACGTGCTCGGCGACACGGACGGCACCCGCCTCAGGACCGTCGACGGCGTCTCCGGTGCCGTCGGCGTCGCCTCGGCGGGCGAGGCCGTGGTCGCCGTCCGGGCGGACGGCCGGGTCTGCGCCTGGGGCGGCAACGCGCACGGCCTGCTCGGCGTCGAGCCGCGCGGCGGGCAGACGGGACGGCCGGTGCGGGTGCCGGGGCCCACGCACGCCGTGCAGGTGGCCGGCGGGGACGACGTGGCCTACGCCCTCGACCGCGACGGCGCGGTGTGGGCGTGGGGCCGGGGCGCGAGCGGCGCGCTGGGCGACGGCGACGCCTCCGACCACGCCTCCGCGCGGCCGGCCAGGGTGGCCGGGCTGCCGAGGATCAAGCGGATCGCCGCGTACCAGCTCACGGCGTACGCCATCGACACCGAGGGCGGGCTGTGGGGCTGGGGGTCCGGGCTGGCGCTCGGCCCGAACGCCCCCGGCGGCACCGCCGTCCCGGTGCGCATCCCGCTGCCCGGCCCCGCCGAGGACGTGTCCGGCCGACACGTGATCGTCGGCGCCCGCGGGTGATCGCCGGCGCGCCGCCGTGAGGGTCGGCGCGCGGCCGTGATCGTCGGTGCGCGGCTGGGGGGACGGCCGCGGGCCGTGGCCGGGCTGCCGGGTTCCTCGCCTGCGGCCCGGCCGCCGGGTCCATTGACATCGGGCGGGCGCGGGCGGAAACTCGGGGCACCTTCGTGAAGGAAACTTCACCAGGCGAACACCATCAGCCGAACACCTCGCCAGGCGAACACCCCGGAACGCCCGCGCTCCGTACGTCCCGGCGGCGACGCCACCGACGCCCACCCGAAGGGAACGACCGATGCGCACCACCGTCGGCATCATCGGAGCCGGCCCGGCCGGCCTGCTCCTGGCCCGGCTGCTCCGCGACGCCGGGATCGACTCGGTCGTCCTGGAGAGCCGCGACCGCGCCTACGTCGAGCAGCGCCAGCGCGCCGGGATCCTGGAACAGGGCACCGTGGACGTGCTGCGCGCCGCCGGGGCCGGGGAGCGGATGGACCGCGAGGGACTGCGGCACGACGGCATCGAACTGCGGTTCGCCCGGCGTCGGCACCGCGTCGACTTCCCCGCGCTGACCGGCGGCCGGTCCGTGACGGTCTACGCCCAGACCGAGGTCTGCAAGGACCTCATCGCCCTCCAGCTCAAGGAGGGCGGTCCGCTGCTGTTCGAGGCGGAGGCGCTGGCCGTCGAGGGCGCCGAGGGCGACCGCCCCGTCGTCCGGTTCCGGCACGAGGGGCGCGAGCAGGTCCTGGAGTGCGACTACGTCGTCGGTTGCGACGGCTTCTGGGGCGTGGCCCGCCAGGCGGTCCCGGCCGCCGTCTCCCGCGTCTTCGAACGGACGTACCCCTTCGGCTGGCTCGGCGTCCTCGCCGACGTGGCGCCCTCGCACGACGAGCTGGTCTACGCCCGCCACGACCGCGGTTTCGCCCTGCTGTCCATGCGCTCCCCGGCCGTCTCCCGTCTCTACCTCCAGGTGCCCGCCGGCGCCGACCCGGACGGCTGGTCGGACGACGAGATCTGGGACGAGCTGGAGCGGCGGCTGGAGACGGACGACGACTGGCGGCTCACCCGCGGACCGATCACCCAGAAGTCGGTCACCCCGATGCGCTCCTACGTCCACGAGCCCATGCGCCACGGCCGGCTCTTCCTCGCCGGCGACGCCGCCCACATCGTGCCGCCGACCGGCGCCAAGGGCCTGAACCTCGCCGTCGGCGACGTCGTCACCCTCGCGCGGGCGCTGACGCACCGCCGGGAGACCGGCTCCGACGAGCTGCTCGACTCCTACTCGGCCGACTGCCTGCGCCGCGTCTGGCAGGCCGAGCGGTTCAGCTACGACATGACGACGATGCTCCACCCGGACCCGGAGGGCACCCCCTTCGAGGGGCGTCTCCAGCTCGCCCGGCTGGACCGGATCGCTTCCTCCCGGGCCGCCGCGACCGACCTGGCCGAGGCCTACACCGGCTTCCCGATCGGCTGACGGGCCGCCGAGGGGCCGCCCTGGTCTCCGGCCGGTTCCGGACGTGTACCGGGTCGGTCATGAACGCCGCCGCCCGGTGCCCGGAACCGCGCGCCCGCGTAGCGTGTGCCGCAGCAGGGCGGGGGAAAGATCCTTCCCAGGTAGTAGGGTCTATCCTTTGCCGTTCCATTACTCTTGAGCCAAGGCCGCGACGTGCGGCCATGGAGGAGTGAGATGAGGAGCAGAAACCCGGTCTTCTCGCGACGGGGGTTCAGCCGCGACAACGGCTACGCGGGCTTCAACACCGCGCCGCAGGCCGGGGGCCCCGCAGTCGGCACGCAGGGCAACCCGTACGCGCAGGGCAATCCGTACGCCCAGCCGAGCGGCAACCCCTACGCGCAGAACCCTTACGCCCCGCAGGACGCGCAGTACGGCGCCCCGCCGCAGGCCCCGGCCACCACCGGCCGGATGACGATGGACGACGTCGTCGTGCGCACCGCCTCCACGCTCGGCGTGCTGGTGGTCACCGCCGCGCTCGCCTGGGCGCTGCTGCCGGTCGACGACGCCCACATCACCCGTTCCTACGGCATCGGGATCGGCGCCGCGCTGATCGCGATGGTGCTGGGCTTCGTCCAGTCCTTCAAGCGCAAGGCCTCGCCCGCGCTGATCCTGACCTACGCCGCGTTCGAGGGCGTGTTCCTCGGCGTCGTCTCCAGCGTGGTCGACAACCGCATCGCCAGCGGCGCGGCCATGCAGGCCGTGCTCGGCACGATGGCGGTCTTCGCCGCCGTGCTGATCGCCTACAAGGCGGGCTGGATCCGGGTCAACCGCCGCTTCTACGGCTTCGTGATGGCGGCCGCGCTCGGCTTCGTGCTGCTGATGATGGTGAACCTGCTGTTCGCCGCGTTCGGCGGCGGTGACGGCCTCGGCTTCCGCAGCGGCGCCCTCGGCATCGTCTTCGGCATCATCGGCGTCATCCTCGGCGCCTGCTTCCTCGCCCTGGACTTCAAGCAGGTCGAGGACGGCGTGGCCTACGGCGCGCCGCGCGAGGAGGCCTGGCTCGCGGCCTTCGGCCTGACGCTGACGCTGGTGTGGATCTACATGGAGTTCCTGCGGATCATCGCGATCCTCAACCAGAACGACTGACGCACCGCACCCGGTGCGAGCGACGTACCGCACGCACGCGGAAGGGCCCCGGCTCCGCCGGGGCCCTTCGCCGTTTCCGGGCCGCCGCGTCCACGGCGGTCCGCGCCGCTCAGCGCAGCTTGCGGGCGGCCCTCCTCAGGTCGTACTCGTGGATGATCGCCTTGGCGTGGCCGTACGCGAGGTTGTGCTCGTGGCGGAGCCAGCTGAGCTTCTCCTCGAAGCAGAGCGCCGGGCCTTCTTCGACGGTGCGCAGCCAGTCGGCGACTTCACGACCGGTGCACTGGGGGATGCGGGCGAGCAGGTTGCGGTGGGTCTCTTCGGAGAAGACTTGGGACATCGGCGCCTCCGGACGCGTTCGATGAATCCGGTCCTTCACGTCACCGTGCCCGAGGGTTCGCTCGTTGGCAACAGTCCGGGTGCGGCGCGTAGTCTCGCGACGTGGTTGACACGACATCGCTGAGCCGGGCAGTGGAGCACTTCGCCGACCGTCTGCGGGCCGCCCCGCAGAGCCGGCTGCAACGCAGCGCGGCCGCCGAGGCGCTGGGACTGGCCAGGGAGTTCGCCCGGCGCGCCCAGCTCGCCGAGGACCCCGGGCGGGAACCGCGGGAGATGCCCGACGCGGGCATGTTCGCCGTCGCCGACCAGATCACGGTGGCCGGACACGACCTGGCCCTCGTACTGAGGAACGAGGCCGAGGTCGAGGAGGCCGTCCGCCTGGTGACGGAGGCCCAGAAACGCGCCGGGGTGTGAGAGGCGCCGGGCGCCCCGCCGGTCGCGGGAAGCAGCCCCCGGCGGAGACTCCGGGGAAGGCCCCGAGAAAGCCCCGAGGGAGAGACCGGAGGAAGCCCCGCGGGAGAACCCCGGAGGAAGTGGCCGGGGAAGACCCGGATGAACGGCCCCGAGGGAAGGTCCCCAAGGAGGCTCGGAGCCTCAGAGGGAGGCGATGACCCGGTCCGCCAGGATGTACACGTTCTCCTCGCCGCAGGCGAAGGTCAGCGTGTAGGCGCCGGAGATGCCCGAGCCGCCGAGTAGGACGGGGGACTCGCCGGCGTGCAGCGCGGCGGCCAGCCGGTCCGCGGTCTCGCGGTGGCCCGGGGTCATGCACAGGGTCGTGCCGTCGGCGAAGACGTAGACGTCCAGGGTGCCCAGCGGGCCGGGCCGGACGTCGGCCAGCTCCACCGCGTCCTCGGCCAGCTTCTCCAGGGTGGCGACGGTGCGCTCGTGGTCGCCGACGACGGGGGAGGCGTGCGGGGTGAAGTCGGGGTGCGAGGGGTGACGGCGACGGGCCGCGGCCAGCTCGGCGGACTCGCCGGAACCGACGCCGGGCAGCTCCTCGGCGTCGGCGCCGGTCTCGGTCACCGGCTCCAGGTGTTCGAGACCCGCGAAGTCGGCCTGCCGGGGCAGGAACAGCTCGCTGTCGGGCAGTCCGAGCAGGGACGGCGTGTCGGCGGCGTCCCGCGCCTCCTGCGCGGCCCAGAAGGCCCGCGCCTCGGCCAGCTCCCGCTCCCGCTCCTCCGCGAGCGCCTGCACCACGGCGGTGCGTATCTGCTCGGCGTCCGCCTGCCCGCGGGCGGCGGGCAGCAGCGCCCGCGCCGTGACGGCGTGGTTCTCGGCGAGCTGGTTCTGCAACGCCGCGACCTGCCGGCGCAGGGCGAAAAGGGTGCGCAGGACGGCGACGCCCACGGCGCCGGTGGCGGCCGTGGTGAGCAGCAGGGCGATGGGCATGGCGCTCACTGACGTACTCCCGGGTTCAAGGTGGACCCCCGACTTCCTACATCAGCTTGAAGGGCGGACTATCCAGCTGTCAGTGCGTAACGTCACGAAACGGACAGGAATGTGGCGTGTGGGCCGGTTGAGGCGCCCGACGTGACGCTGTTGACCTGCGAAGATCCCCTCCCCAAGGGACATAGGTCACACTCTGGGGGAGATTGGATCACAGAACGGCCCGGAATCCAGGGGTTTCCTGCATTCCGGGCCGTTCGCTCACGCTGGGTGCCCCGGCGGCCACTGACGGTCCCTCACCGGGCCGCCGCGCGGGGGCGCGTGCCGTCGGGCGGGGTCAGCTGAGGCGCTCGATGACCATCGCCATGCCCTGGCCGCCGCCGACGCACATGGTCTCCAGACCGAACTGCTTGTCGTGCCACTGCAGCGAGTTGATCAGGGTGCCGGTGATCCGGGCGCCGGTCATGCCGAAGGGGTGGCCGACCGCGATGGCGCCGCCGTTGACGTTCAGCTTGTCGATGTCGATGCCGAGGTCGCGGTAGGAGGGGATCACCTGGGCGGCGAACGCCTCGTTGATCTCGACCAGGTCGATGTCGTCGATGGTCAGGCCGGCCCGCTTGAGGGCCTGCTTGCTGGCCTCGACCGGGCCGAGGCCCATGATCTCCGGGGACAGGCCGGAGACGCCGGTGGAGACGATCCGGGCCAGCGGGGTCAGTCCCAGCTCGCGGGCCTTGGTGTCGGACATGATGACGAGCGCGGCGGCGCCGTCGTTGAGCGGACAGCAGTTGCCGGCGGTGACCAGTCCGTCGGGGCGGAAGACCGGCTTGAGGCCGGAGACGCCCTCCAGGGTGACGCCGGCGCGCGGGCCGTCGTCCTTCGAGACGACCGTGCCGTCCGGCAGGGTCACGGGGGTGATCTCGCGCTCCCAGAAGCCGTTCTTGATGGCTTCCTCGGCGAGGTTCTGCGAACGGACGCCGAACTCGTCCATCTCCTGGCGGGTGACGCCCTTCCAGCGGGCCAGGTTCTCGGCGGTCTGGCCCATCGCGATGTAGGCGTCGGGGAGCAGGCCGTCCTCGCGCGGGTCGTGCCAGGTGGTGCCCTCCTGCTGCGCGACGGCCTCGGTACGGGCCTCGGCCTCGGCGAACAGCGGGTTGTGCGTGTCCGGCAGGCCGTCGGAGCTGCCCTTGCCGAAGCGGGAGACCGTCTCGACGCCGGCCGAGATGAACACGTCGCCCTCGCCGGCCTTGATGGCGTGCAGGGCCATCCGGGAGGTCTGCAGCGAGGAGGAGCAGTACCGGGTGACGGTGCAGCCGGGCAGGTGGTCCATGCCCATCTGCACGGCGACGATCCGGCCGAGGTTGTGGCCCTGCTCGCCGCCGGGCAGACCGCAGCCGAGCATCAGGTCGTCGATGTCCTTCGGGTCCAGCTCGGGGATCTTGGCGAGCGCGGCCTGGACGATGGTGGCGGTGAGGTCGTCGGGGCGCAGGTCCTTGAGGGAGCCCTTGCCGGCGCGGCCGATGGGCGAACGGGCGGTCGAGACGATGACGGCTTCGGGCATCAGGGCTCCACGGGGGTGCGGATGACGGGCAGGGCTGGTCTGGAAGTTACCCGTACGTATCGCCGCGGTCACGGGGGTGACGGTGTGACCCTGACCGCAGTTTTCTAAGCGCTTGCTTTGTTCTGGGCTGTCGGGTGGGCGCCGGAGGGCGGCGCCGGTTCCCTCCGTCCGGTCCGGCGCCTGCCGGTGGGCGCATCGATGGGCGGCCTGGGGCGCAACGGCCCTGCCGGCCGCCCGCGCCCGCCGCCCGCGTCCGCCGCCCGTCGCCCGCGTCCGCCGCCCGTGCCGCCCGTCCGTCGCCCGTGCCGCCCGCCCGCCTGCCCCCGCGCCTGCCGCCCGCGCCCGTCGCCCGCTGCCCGCGCCCGTCGCAGCCCGCCGGCCGCGCCCGCCGCCCGCGTCCCGCCTCGCTGTCCCGCCGGGCGTCCGGCAGGGCGACGCCCGCATCCCCAGCCTGTCCGGCGCTTGAGGACGAGGCCGTTCAGGCCGACCGGGGGTCAGGGGTCCAGGGGGCAGAGCCCCCTGGCACAGCGGCGGAGGGAGCGGACCAGGCACCCTCGCTCAGCTCAGCTCACCGACCGCACAGGTGCGGGCTCCGTCGCCGACACCCTCCGCCTCCGCCGCCGCTTGAGCAGCGCCCACGGCCCCCGCGGCCCGGTGGGCATCGCGGCGGCGACCTCCGTACCGGCCTCGGACGCCGCCTCCGCGGCCGCCCGCGCCACCGGCAGGAACCCCTCGCGCCGCGACACGTCCGGCCGCTCCTCCTCCGCCGGCCACAGCCCGAGCGCCGCGCACACCGTCGGCAGCACCGCCATCGCCGCAGTGGCGTACCCCTCGGCGGACGGGTGGTAGTTGTCCGGGCCGAACAGCTCGCGCGGGTTCGCCTCGAACTCCGGGCCCAGCAGATCGCCCAGCGACACGGTGCGGCCCCCCTGCTCCACCACCCCGATGGTCTGCGCCGCCGCCAGCTGCCGCGAGGTGCGCCGGGCCAGCCAGCGCAGCGGCTGCTGCACCGGCTCGATGGTCCCGAGGTCGGGACAGGTGCCCACGACCACCTCCGCGCCCGCGGTGCGCAGCCGCCGTACCGCGGCCGAGAGGTGGCGCACCGAGCGGGTCGGCGGCATCCGGTGGGTCACGTCGTTGGCGCCGATCATGATCACGCAGATGTCCGGCGGCTGCGCCGGATCGGCCAGCACCAGGGAGACCTGGCGGTCCAGGTCGTCGGAGCGGGCGCCGGTGACCGCGACGTTGCGCAGCCGCACCGGGCGCTCGGCCACCGCCGCGAGCCCGGAGGCCAGCAGCGCGCCGGGGGTCTGCCCGGCCCGGTGGACGCCCTGCCCCGCCGCCGTGGAGTCGCCGAGCAGGACCAGCCGCAGCGGCGGCTCGCCGGGGGTGTCGTAGCCCTGGCCGTACAGCCCGTCGGCGAGCGGTACGTGGTGGTCGGCGCCGTTGCCCACATGGCGCCGGGCCAGCCGTACCTCCGCCAGCAGCAGTCCGACCGCGGCCGCGCCGGCCAGCCCGAGCCCCCCGCCGCCGTACGCGGCGCCGGCCGCGATCCGCCGGGCCACCCTCGCCCTCGACATGCTGGTCATGTGGCTGCCACCTCCCGCGAAGCCGTACACCCACGTCTTGCCCCGTACCGACCGTCGTCCAATCGCGACAGCGAGTGAACACCCGTCCGAGGACCAGTCCTGGCCACAGGGCCTGCCTGACAAATCCCCGCCTGCCTCGCGACGCCTGGCACGCACGCTCGCCGCGTTGCCGAACCGCCCACGTGGCTCCGCCACGAGGACGCTTCGGCGCCTTGCGATCGCACGCACCAGACGCCGCGAGGCCCGCCCTACGGGCGAACGACGGGGATTTGTCAGACAGGCTCTAGGCTGGCGGAACCACCACGACCACATCTTTTTGCAGCGACCGGAGACAACGGTGCAATTCCACGACTCGATGATCAGCCTCGTCGGCAACACCCCGCTGGTACGGCTCAACAACGTCACCAAGGGCATCAAGGCGACCGTCCTGGCCAAGGTCGAGTACTTCAACCCCGGCGGCTCCGTGAAGGACCGCATCGCCCTGCGCATGATCGAGGCGGCGGAGCAGAGCGGGGAGCTGAAGCCCGGCGGCACGATCGTCGAGCCCACCAGCGGCAACACGGGCGTCGGCCTCGCCATCGTGGCCCAGCAGAAGGGCTACAAGTGCATCTTCGTCTGCCCGGACAAGGTCTCCACGGACAAGATCAACGTACTGCGCGCCTACGGTGCGGAAGTGGTCGTGTGCCCCACGGCCGTGGCGCCGGAGCATCCGGACTCCTACTACAACGTCTCCGACCGGCTGGTGCGTGAGACGCCGGGCGCGTGGAAGCCCGACCAGTACTCCAACCCGAACAACCCCCTGTCGCACTATCACTCCACCGGCCCCGAGCTGTGGGAGCAGACCGAGGGGAAGATCACCCACTTCGTGGCGGGCGTCGGCACCGGCGGCACCATCTCCGGCACCGGCCGCTACCTGAAGGACGCCAGCGACGGCAAGGTCAAGGTCATCGGAGCCGACCCCGAGGGCTCGGTGTACTCCGGCGGCTCCGGGCGGCCGTACCTCGTCGAGGGCGTCGGCGAGGACTTCTGGCCCACCGCCTACGACCGGGGCGTCGCCGACGAGATCGTCGCCGTCTCCGACAAGGACTCCTTCCAGATGACCCGCCGCCTGGCCAAGGAGGAGGGCCTGCTGGTCGGCGGCTCCTGCGGCATGGCGGTCGTGGCGGCGCTGGAGGTGGCCGAGCGGCTCGGCCCCGACGACGTCGTGGTGGTGCTGCTGCCCGACAGCGGACGCGGCTACCTGAGCAAGATCTTCAACGACGAGTGGATGGCCGACTACGGCTTCCTGGAGGACGAGGGCCCCAGCGCCCGCGTTGGCGACGTGCTCAGCGACAAGGAGGGCGGCATCCCCTCCCTGGTCCACATGCACCCCGACGAAACCGTCGGCCAGGCCATCGAGGTGCTGCGCGAGTACGGCGTCTCGCAGATGCCGATCGTCAAGCCCGGCGCCGGCCACCCGGACGTGATGGCGGCCGAGGTCGTCGGCTCCGTGGTCGAGCGGGAGCTGCTGGACGCGCTGTTCACCAAGCGGGCCTCGCTGGAGGACCCGCTGGAGAAGCACATGTCCGCGCCGCTGCCGCAGGTGGGCTCCGGTGAGCCGGTCGCCGACCTGATGACGGTGCTCGGCACCGCCGACGCGGCGATCGTCCTGGTCGAGGGCAAGCCCACCGGTGTGGTCAGCCGGCAGGACCTGCTCTCCTTCCTGGCCAAGGGCGGCAAGCAGTAGGTCCCGTCCCGACGGGTGCGCAGGGGGCGGCGGGCGGTGGCCCGCCGCCCCCTTTCGTCGTCCCCGGGCGCGCCCGACCGGTCCCGGGAACTCCCGGTGACCTGCGGCCGAGGAGCGGTCGCGGAACTGGTACGAGCACGTCACGTGCACGCAGCACCCGCTTAACACGCGTCCGGCAGAGTCATGGGTGTCGGCGGGAAGGGAGCGGCTCCCCTTCCCGGCCGGCGAGCGAGACGGCGCCAAGGACCTCCGGAGCGGCTCCCGGACCTCCATGGACGCCTGGATGCGCAGGCCCGGCCTGACCCGGCCCGCGTCCCTCGCGGGGACCGCCGTCGTCCCGCCCCCCAGTGATGGGGGTGCGGCGGTCCCCGCGCACGCTTCTTCCCGGCTCCGCCGGGCTGCTTCCGACGCGGTCTCCGGGCTCCGCCCGGCGCGGACCGGATCCGCCCGGACCTCGCCCGGTCTCCTCCGGTGCGGCCAGCTTGCTTCGGCTTCCCGGCTTTGCCCGGTCTCCGCCCGGCTCTCTCCGGTGCGGCCGGCTTGCTTCGGGCTTCCCGGCTTTCCCCGCCTTCCCCCGGCCTCCGCCCGGTCTCCGCTTGGCCTTCGCCCGGCTCCCTCCGGTGCGAAGCCGGCTTGCTTCGGGCTTCCCGGCTTTCCCCGCCTTCCCCCGGCCTCCGCCCGGTCCCCGCTCGGCCTCCGCCCGGCTCCCTCCGGTGCGGACGGGTTGCCTCGGGCTTCCCGGCCTTCGCCCGGCCTTCGCCCGGCCTTCGCCCGGCCTTCGCCCGGCCTTCGCCCGGCCTT
>NZ_JAIOAB010000072.1 GCF_019890635.1 Streptomyces sennicomposti | reverse complement strand
ACCTCTTTTTTTTTTTTTAAATACACCGGCGACCCCCGAGATCTCCACGGGCGAAGCCCCTCTTCCCCTCCACGCCGCTCTTCCGTTCGGGGGGAGCGGGCGGTCAGCCGGGGGTCGGGGGGGCGTTCTTGTAGCCCACCCGCCGTACGGTCTGGATCGTCCGGCGGTGCTCGGCGCCGAGCTTGCGGCGCAGCCGGGCGATGTGGACGTCCACGGTGCGGCCGTCGCCGACATGGCCGTAGCCCCACACCGTGGTGACCAGCTGGTCGCGGGTGTGCACCCGGTGCGGGTGCGCGACCAGATGCGCCAGCAGCTCGAACTCCAGGTAGGTCAGGTCGAGTTGACGGCCGTCCACCTCGGCCGTCCGGCGCGCCGGGTCGATGCGCACGAGCGGGTCGCCGGTCCCGGCGGCGGCCGTCGGCACGGCCTCGGGGCGCTGCTGGTCCGGCCGGTCCGGCACCGCGACCGGCGGCAGGTGCGGCTGCTGGTCGGCCGGGACGAGCACCAGGTAGCCGATCATCGGCGGCCGGCCGGGCAGGACCGGCAGGGTGTGCTGGGGGGCGGGCAGCCAGGTGGCGCCCGGGGGCAGGAAGTCCGCCACGTCCACGACCTCGTCCCGGTCCACGGCTCGCAGCCGGTGCCGCGGTGCGGCGGCCGGGGCGGCGGTCGAGGGAGCGGGGGCGGGGAGGCTGGCGGTGGTCAGGGAACGGGTGGTCGCCATGAGAGGTCAGCTCTTTCGCGCGAGGAGTTCGTCGGAAGGAGCGACGGCCGCGATTCGTGGTCGGGCGCGCCGCGGGACGTACGTCGTTTCGCGCTGGCCGAAGGCCGGGGTGTACGGCTTTAGAGGGCCCGCGCGTTCATCGCGCGGCAACACACCCGGTCGAAGTCGTGGTGCTGACGGGACGGCCAGAACGGCTCGAGGTCGTGGCGACCTGTCGCGTGCTGCTTCTGGAAACCGGCCATGCCCCCATTGAAGCAGAGACCCGGCCCGGCGAGGACCCTCCTCTCACTGCTTGGACGTTTCCTTGGCGTGAAGTTGACGCAGCATGCCTCGTTCGACCAGGCATCCGCGCGGGTCAGCGCCTCGGCGCGGTGGGCACGGGCCGGAGCGTCGTCCCACAGTGTGGACGGCGGGCCGCGGGCGAGGGCATGCGGAAGGGGCGCCCACCGTGCGGTGGACGCCCCTCGCGAAGCCTGCGCCGAAGCCCCCGCCGGGGCCTCGCGGCGGCGGCGGATCAGACCTGGCCGGCCTTCTCCAGCGCGGTGCAGCAGGTGTCGACCAGCAGCCGCGTCACCACGTACGGGTCCACGTTGGCGTTCGGGCGGCGGTCCTCGATGTAGCCCTTGCCGTCCTTCTCGACCTGCCACGGGATGCGCACCGAGGCGCCGCGGTCGGAGACGCCGTAGGAGTACTCGTTCCACGGGGCGGTCTCGTGCAGGCCGGTGAGGCGGTCGTCGATGCCGGCGCCGTAGTTCTTGACGTGGTCCATCGGCTTGGAGCCCTCGCCGAGCGCCTCGCACGCGGTGATGATCGCGTCGTAGCCCTCGCGCATCGCCCGGGTGGAGAAGTTGGTGTGCGCGCCGGCGCCGTTCCAGTCGCCCTTGACCGGCTTGGGGTCGAGGGTGGCGGAGACGCCGAAGTCCTCGGCGGTGCGGTACAGCAGCCAGCGGGCCACCCACAGCTGGTCGGCGACCTCCAGCGGCGCGAGCGGGCCGACCTGGAACTCCCACTGGCCCGGCATGACCTCGGCGTTGATGCCGGAGATGCCGAGACCCGCCTTGAGGCAGTTGTCCAGGTGCGCCTCGACCACGTCGCGGCCGAAGATCTCGTCCGAGCCGACGCCGCAGTAGTAGCCGCCCTGCGCGGCCGGGAAGCCGCCCTCGGGGAAGCCGAGCGGGCGCGAGCCCTTGAAGAAGGTGTACTCCTGCTCGATGCCGAAGATCGGGTCCTGGCCGGCGAACCGCCCGGCGGTCTCGGCGAGCGCGGCGCGGGTGTTGGACTCGTGCGGCGTCATGTCGATGTTCAGGACCTCGCACAGGACGAGGATGTCGTCGCCGCCGCGGATCGGGTCGGGGCAGGTGAAGACCGGCTTGAGCACGCGGTCCGAGGCGTGGCCCTCGGCCTGGTTGGTGGAGGACCCGTCGAAGCCCCAGATCGGCAGCTCGGCGCCCTTGGCGTCGTCGGCGAGGATCTTCGTCTTGGAACGGAGCTTGGCCGTCGGCTCGGTGCCGTCGATCCAGATGTACTCAGCCTTGAAGCTCACGGGCCACGTCCTTCGGGTCTCGCTGGGCGCACTTGCGGGTGCTGCGGCGCTGCGGCACTGGGGCGCCGCCGTTGATGCGGGCAGCATGTCAACGGCCGATTTCCCGTCCGTTGCCCGAGTGTGAACCCCGTGTTACCTGGGTGGGTGTGTCCCGGTTCACGCGGTGTGAGGGCGTGGTGCGGCGCGGTTCCGCGGGCGAGGGGCCCGCCGCCCCCGGGCGGAGACGGCGGGCCCCCGCGCTCACTTGCCGTGCGCCGGGCCGGGCCTCACCCCACCTTCTCGATCCGCGCGTGCCGGATCAGGAACTTGCCCGGCTCCCGGACCTGTTCGAAGGCGGCGTCGTTCAGCAGGACGCAACTGCCGGACACCGAGGTGACCTTCACCGTCGTGGACTTGTCGTTGTCCAGGTTGGTGACCTTCAGCGTCGTACCGGCCGGGAACTGGTTGCTGGAGGCGGCCGGGGCGCCGCCCTCGCCGGACAGGGTGACGGTGGAGCCGGTGCAGACCTGCTGCCCGGCGGCGACGCCTCCGGCGTTCCCGGCGTTCCCCGTGTCCCCGGCGTTCCCGGTGTCTCCGGCGCCGGTCCCGCCCTGCGCGGGCGGTGTGCTCTGCTGCCCGGCGGCCTGGTCACCGCCGCCCGCCGCCTGGTCGTTGCCGCCCTGCTCGCCGCTCTGCGCCTGCCGGCCCGCTTGGGAGTCCTGAGCCGACTCCCCGACCGGGCAGCCCGACGCCGCCTGCTTGCGCTTGATCTCCTCGATGACCGCCTCGCGGTTGGCGATCCGGGCCGCCGACTGCGCGTCCGGGTTCGCCCGCTGGCCGTCGATGAACTTCTGGTTGTTGCCGAGTGCGGTGGCAAGCCCCTGGCAGACCGTCGAGTCCCCGGCGGACAGGGTGCGCGGGGCCGGTGGCGGTGCGGCGTCGGACGTGGCCGCCAGGGCGAAGGCCCCGGCGCCCGCCACCGCCGCCGCGCCGGCCAGCAGGGCGATCTTCTTCTTGGTGCCGAGAGTTCTCCTGCGCGACATGCGCGCCTCCTGAAGGGCTGGGGGAGCGTACGCCGCTATGTACGGGATGCCGCACGAGGTTGCTCAGCGGCCCCGGCGGACGATCGAAGTAACTTGAGTCACAAGGGAGTTGGCGGTACGGGCGGACATCCGGGCGGTGGTCCGGTCAGCCGCGGCCGAGCGCGTCCCGTACCGCGTCCTCCGTGCGCGCCACCACCGCCGAGCCGTCGTCGGCCGTGATGATCGGGCGCTGGATCAGCTTCGGGTGCGCGGCCAGCGCCGCCACCCAGCGGTCGCGGGCGCCGGCGTCGCGGGGCCACTCCTTCAGGCCCAGCTCCTTCGCCTCGGCCTCCTGGGTGCGGGTGACGTCCCACGGCTCAAGGCCGAGCCGGTCGAGCACCGCCCGGATCTCGTCCTCGGTCGGCACGTCCTCCAGATAGCGGCGGACGGTGTAGTCGGCGCCCTCGGCGTCGAGCAGGCTGATGGCGCTGCGGCACTTGGAACAGGCCGGGTTGATCCAGATCTCCATACCGCCCACGGTAGCCGCCCGACGCCTGTCCGAGCCGGACGCGCACCGTCCCCCCGCGACCAGGATCAGCACGGCAGGCTCGGAGGACGCTGTTCGATTTTCCGGCGCCTCAGGAGCACCACCCGGACCGTGCGTGACGGTACGCCAATTCCCAGCCCCACCAGGCTTTTTGCGGGCCTTCTGAACCCCCCGGATGTCAGTGCCCGGCAGTACACTGGAAGCAGTGTTCGAAGGTGTCGCCGGGGGGTCCGCGCGGCGCCCGCACGCGACAGGAGGATGCCTGTGCCCGCTGCCGCACTGAAGCCGAAGCCGTTGCCGACCCAGTCCACCGCGAGGCGTTCCGTCCCGCTCGACTCGCCCTACCAGCCCCTGGCCAAGCGGCCGTTGCCGGCCGGGCGGCCGCGCGACTGGTACGTCACGCACAACCGCCGTCTGAAGGCGATGCGGCTCGCCATCGCCCTGCTCGACTCCGGCGTCCAACCGGGCCAGGCCCGCAACGAGACGATCCGCGGCACCGCCGAACTCATCGGCGTGCACCCGCCGTCGGACACCACCTGCCACATGGTGCGGGCGCTGATGCGCTACTCGCGCTGACCCGCCGCCGGGTGCCCCGGCCCTGCCGGCCCGGAGCACCCGGCACGGCGCCCCGCGTGACGGCGCGGCGCCCCGCGTCACGGCACGGCGCCCCGCGTCACGGCACGGCGACACGGGGCACCCGGCACGGCAGCCCGCGTGACGGCCCGGTCCACCGGGCCTCCGCCGTTCTGGCCCGCCCTGGGGGCGCGGCCCGCTGGGCATCTGGCGCTACGGTCCGTGTGGCGGCGTGGCTCATCGGGCCTCTGTCGTCCCGGCCCGTCTGGCGGCGTGGCCCGTCGGGCATCTGCCGCCACAGCCCGCGTGGCGGCCCGGCTTCACCGGGCATCTGCCCGTCCCGGTCCGTCTGGCGGTGCGGCCCGCCGGGCATCTGGCGCTATGGTCCGCGTGGCGGCGTGGCCCATCCGGCCTCTGCCGTCCCGGCCCGTCCCGGCCCGTCTGGCGGCGTCGCCTCACCGGGCCGCCGCTGTCCCGGCCCGTCTGGCGGCGTGGCGGCGTGGCCCATCGGGCATCTGCCGCCACGGCCCGCCTGGCGGCGCGCCCCCGCCGGCCATCTGACGCCACAGCCCGCCTGGCCGGGCGGGTGCCTCACGCCGTCAGCTCCTTCTCCAGGGGGGTGCGGAAACGCGGCGTGACCCGGGTCGCGCCCAGCAACTCCGTGAGCCGCTCGGCCCGTTCGGCGACGGCGGTCTGCGTCTCCCGGCCGGTCCCCTCCGGGTCCAGCAGCCGCCAGACGATCTCGCCGTCCGGCCGCTGCGCCCACCCGCCGACCACCCGGCCGTTCCACCACACCGTCGGGCCGACGTTGCCGCTGCGGTCGAACAGCGCCGGCCGCAGCTCGGGCGCGAGATACCAGTCGCGCTCCTGCCAGCCCATCGCCGTCGGGTCGAGGGCGGGCAGCAGCGCCGCCCACGGCTCCCGGGGTGCGGCCACCGGCTCGGCGTCGTCCGCGACCACGTACCCCGTGCCCTCGTCCAGCGACACCCGCCGCGCGCCCATCGCGGTGAGCGCCCGCCGCACCTCCGTGGCCCGCCAGCCCGTCCACCACTTCAGGTCCGCCTCGGTCGCCGGTCCGCAGACCGCCAGCCAGCGCTCCAGCAGCTCCCGCTGCGCGTCGGCGACGTCCAGCTCGGGATGCTCGGGCGCGAGGGCCCAGCGGAACTGCGTGGACGTCCAGGAGCCGAGCGGCCGGCCCCGCACCACCCTGCCCTCCACCCCCAGCAGCCGCAGCAGCCGGGAGGAGACGGTGTGCACGCCCTCGTAGCTCTTCCCCGGCGCGTACGCGAACCGCTCGCGCAACCGCGGTTCGTCCTCGGCGAGTTCGGCCGCCGTGGCCTGGCCGCGCCGGGCCAGCGCCGCAAGCGTCGACTCCTCGACCTCCGTCAGCCAGGCCGCGTCCGGCGCGCCCGCCGCCGCCATGTCCTTGAGCAGCTGGGTCCGGGCGCGGGCGGCGACGGCGATGCCCGTGGAGGCGTGCACCACGGCCGTCAGCGCGGCCGGGAAGACGAACACGGTGTTCCGCATGCCGTGCATCCGCACCAGCGTGCGGTCCTCGTACAGCGCCCGCTCGGTCGCGGCCACCGTGCCCGCCGGGTCCGCCAGCCGGGCGCCCACCCCCAGGTACACCGTCGCCGGGTCCGTGCCGTGCAGGGCCACCAGGCACTCGGCGACCTCCTCCGGGCCGGCCGCACCCGTCCCGGCGGCCAGCCGGTGCCGCAGGGCGAGGCGGGCCCGCCGTTCCGCCACGCCGATGCGCCGCTCTCCCATGGATGGCCCCCTCGGTTCCGTGCAGTCATCGTCTCTGCGCAGTCGTCGTGTCTGCGCAGTCGTCGTCCCTACGGCATCCTCGCCCACACCACTGACATCCGGGCCGCGTCCGCTCCGGTCGCCGCGCTCAGTCGTCGTAGCGCTCCAGCAGTCCGGTGACGTACGCCTCCAGCCGGTCGGCCAGCACCTGCGGGGTGAGGTCGGTGCGGCCCAGCTCACGCCACGGCCCGGCGAGCTTGGCCGCGTCGGGGCAGTAGTGCAGGGCGCCCAGCAGCCGCCAGTACAAATGGTCGTAACCGTCGGCGAGCGGGCGCCCGCCCAGCGCCTCGTAACGCGCCCGGAACCCGAGTCCGTGCTCGGGGCCGTGCAGCAGCGCCAGCGCGGTCGAGCAGTGCGCCACGTCGAGGTCGGCGGGGCCCCAGGAGGTCTCCACCCAGTCCACGACCCCGCCGATCCGCGGCTCCGCGCCGTCCCCGGTGAACAGCACGTTCCCCGGGTGGTAGTCCCGGTGCAGGAAACACCCCTCGTACGCCGGCGGCTCCCGGCGCAGCACCGCCACCGCCCGCTCCCACACCGCCCCCGGCGGCGCCTGCACCCGCTCGGGCGACGTCCACGCCTCGTAGGGGCGCGGCCGTACGTCCGGTACGACCGCGTGGACGCGCCCGAGCTGCGCCGCGAGCAGGTCGAGGCGCCGGTCCAGGTCCGGCCCGTCGTCCACCCGTACGCGCCCCGGCAGCCGGGTCATCAGCAGGCTGGGATGGTCGCAGTGCTCGCCGGTCGCGTCGACGGCGACGGGCGCGGGGGCCGGTACGCCGTCGTGGTCGGCCAGCAGGGCGAGCACGGCGGCCTCCCGGGCCAGCAGGGCGGGAGCGTGGCGGCGGAAGAACGGCTTCACGAACGTCCGCAGCACCAGCGCGGTCCCGTCGTCCAGCGTGAGCGCCCGCATCTGCGAACTCCAGCCGCCGCTGAGCGGGCGGGCGGCGGCGACCGTGCGGCCCGGCGGCACCTGCTTGGCCACCCACGCCCTGGTCGCCGTCCAGCCGCCGTCGCCGAGCCCGGTGAGGAGGGCGGTCGCCAGCTCCCGCCGCGCCTCCGGGTGGTCGCGCAGCCACAGGCCCAGACCGTGGTCGGCGTCGGGCAGATCGAGGCGGGTGAACTGCGCGCGGGCGGCGAGGGCGTCCTGCACGGCCTCGGTGACGGCGGGCGGGATGACGGCGTCCGTGCCGGGCACGACGAGCACCGCCCGGCCCTCGTACGCGCGCAGGGCGTCCAGGGCGGGGGAGGCGCGCCAACTGCCCGGCCGCCGGATGAGCGCGCTGAACGGCCCGGTCCCGTCGCCGAACGGCACGTCCCAGGCGGCGCCCGCGTACACCGCCGGCGCGGCGAGGCCGAGCGCGGCCACCCGCCGGCCGTAGTGCCGGGCCAGATCGGCCACGGTCTGGCCGCTCATGCTGAACCCGATCAGGACCAGCGGCCCGTCCGGCGGCGTCCGCGCGTCGATCACCGACACCGCCTGCTCGAACCGGCGGCGCAGGCTCAGCTCGCCGAGCGCGCCGCTGCTCTCGCCGTGCCCGGAGAAGTCGAAGGCGAGGCCCTGGCAGCCGCGGGCGGCGAACTCGGCGAGCAGGGGGAGCAGCCGCTCCTTGCTGCCGTTGCCGGCGCCGTGCAGCAGGACGACGGTGGGCCGCCGCCCGGCCGCCGCACCGCCGTCGCCCTCGGAGGGACCGCCGGGCGCGGCGTCGGCGGGGTCACTGTCGCTGGGGTCACTGTTGCTGGGGTCGCTGTCGGCGGGGGCGTGGACACCGCTGAGGCGTTCGCCGTCGTACGTGTGCGTGAAGGGGACGAGGGGTGAGGACGTCGCGCTCATGATCCCCATTCACGCACGCGGCGGGGCGGGGGAGGGGCGGCTTCGGCAGATCCGCGGAGGACGCCCGCGCGCCGAAGACGCCGCCCGCGTGCCGAAGGCCCCCGTGCCCACCGAGGACGCCCGCGCCACCGACGAGGCCCGCGCAGACGACCGCAGACCCCCGCACCCTCACAGCCCCGGAGCGCCCCACACCGGGAACCAGCGGCTCAGGTCCTCCTCCATGCGCAGATCGTCGGCCAGCATGGCCTTCACCTGGATCTCCAGGGCGTTGTCGCGCCGCTGCGCCTGGCCGGGCAGCGGCGCGAACGGATAGAAGGACCCCCGCTTGTACAGGTACACCAGCGCCAGCCGGCGGCCGGCGTCGTCGTGGAAGCCGGCCAGGGAGCACAGCAGCTGTGGGCCAAAGCCGTTCGCCTCCAGGGCGCTGTTCACGGCGTGCAGGTCGTTGACCAGCTCGGGCAGCTGGTCGGGGGCGCGGCGGGAGACCAGCCAGGAGTAGCCGTAGGCGTCCTGGACGCGCTCGACGGGCGGCCCGGTGCGGCCGGTGTCGGCGTCCAGGAGCGCCTGGACCTCGCGGTGGGCCTGCTCGAAGGCGGCGCCCTCGACCGTGGCGAAGCAGACCGCGCCCTGCCCGGTCGAGGTGAAACCGGCCGCCGCCTCCAGCGTCACCGCCGCCGACGGCAGCCCGAACAGCTGGTCGAGATCGGGCGGGGCGGGTCTGGTACGGCCGAGCAGGATGTCCAGCAGTCCCATCCTCAGCCCGCCTTCCCCGGCGTCGCGGCCTCGCCCAGCTCGGCGGAGATCCGGCCGAGCTGCGCGAGCCGCTGCTCCAGGCTCGGGTGGGTGGAGAAGAGCCGGGCGATACCGGGGTCGGAGCCCAGGGCCGGGGTGAAGTAGAAGGCGTTGAAGGCCTGTGCGGTGCGCAGGTCCTCGGAGGGGATGCGGGCGATGTCGCCGGTGACCTTGGTGAGCGCGGAGGCCAGCGCCGAGGGGCGGCCGGTCAGCAGGGCGGCGGCCCGGTCGGCGGCCAGCTCCCGGTACCGGGACAGCGCCCGGATCAGCAGGAAGCTGATGGCGTAGACGGCCGCCGAGACGCCCATGACCATGGCGAACACGGCCATCGTGTTCTGGTCCTTGCGGCCCCGGCCGCCGAACAGCTCCGAGTAGAACGCGAACCGCACCACCAGCCCCGCGATCACGCCGAGGAAGGACGCGACCGTGATCACGGCGACGTCCTTGTGCGCGACGTGCGACAGCTCGTGCGCGAGCACGCCCTCCAGCTCCGCCGGTTCCAGCCGGCGCAGCAGCCCCGTGGTCACGCACACCACGGCGTTGTCGGGGTTGCGCCCGGTGGCGAACGCGTTGGGCATGTCCACGTTGGACACGGCGACCACCGGTCTGGGCATGTCGGCCATCGCGCACAGCCGGTCGATCACCGCGTGCAGCTCGGGATACTCCTCCCGCTCGACCACCCGCCCGTGCATGGCGAACAGGGCGATCCGGTCGGAGAACCAGTACTGGGCGATCAGCGCGGCGGCGGCGACCACCACGACCAGTACCCAGGACTTCAGCAGCACGATCAACGCGGCCACGAACGCCACGTACAGCAACCCGAGCAGGAAAAGCGTGACCCCCATGCGCACGGTCAGCCGCCTGTCGCTCCGGAAGCGGCTCTGCATCTTCCATCACCCCGCAGTCAGGCACTCGTCCCGACTCCAGTGTGCACCTGCCGCCCCCGCCGCGAACGGGCCGGACGGCCCTCATACGCCCTTCATACCGAAACCTTCCGCAGCCCTCCGTACGGGGGTGCATCCGGGTGTACGCGGTAGCTCGTTCGGCTCAAGATGCCGCGCGGACGGGGGACGGCTAGCCTCGATGAGGAGTGATCGCGCCGCGGCCGCGGCCTTCTCCGTCACGTTCCCCGAGAAGTGGCACGAGTGGGTGGAAGGAAGGAATTCCATGAAAGCACCACGCGTGAGGCGTCTCTTCGCGGCAACCGTCGCCGGCGTACTGCTGGCGGGCGGCGCGGCGGCCGGCACGGCCTCCGCCGCCACCCCGGACAAGGCCCCGACCACCACGAACAACCGCTGCGGCGGCTGGTGGAACAACTGCGGCGGCTGGGGCGGCCGAGGCGGTTCCTACTACGGCCCGGGCTTCGGCTACGGCTATGGCTACGGCGGTGGCAGCACCGTCGTGATCATCGTCTGACCCCGCCCACGACGAACGAGGGCCGCCGTCCCCACCGGGGCGGCGGCCCTTGGCCGTGCCGGATGCTCATGGGGTGGCCTCGGAGGTGTAGCCGAGTATGGCTTGCGTCATGGCGAGCTTCGACCACACCACCAGGAGGCACCAGTGTCACACCCGCAGTTGTTCACCCCCGAGGAGAAGCTCGCCGACGCGAAGAAGCTGTCGAACCTCCCGCGTATCATCGCGATCTGCGGCTCCACCCGCTTCATGACCGAGATGAACGAGGCCGATCTGCGGGAGACCGAAGCCGGAAGGATCGTCGTCAAACCGGGCTGCGACCTGAAGTCGCCGCACGAACTCTGGGCCGATCCCGTCGAGGCCGAGGCGCTGAAGGCGCGACTCGACGATCTGCACCGGGCGAAGATCCGGCTCGCTGACGAGGTGCTCGTGGTCGGCGACTACATCGGAGACAGCACCCGAGCCGAGATCGCCTACGCCCGGTCGCTGGGCAAGCCCGTACGATTCACGTACCCCGAAGTCGACCCTGACGCCCCAGATCAGTGAGCGCACTTGGTGGCCCTGGGCGACACCGACCGCGCCTGGAGGTCCCCGCGTGAGCGAGTCGACAGCCGTGGGCGGGAAGCCCTTCCTCTACGTCGTCGTCTGCGCGTGCGGTGTCGCCGCCGATGTCGGCAGGCTGATCGCGGCCGCGCAGGGGCGGAACTGGGACGTCGGGGTCATCGCCACTCCGCAAGGGCTGACCTTTCTCGACGTCCAGGCCGTCCAGGCGCAGACCGGTCACCCGATCCGCTCCGCCTGGCGCGCACCCGGTGAAGCGCGTCCCCTGCCCCCTGCCGACGCCATCGCCGTCGCCCCGGCGACCTTCAACACGATCAACAAATGGGCGGCGGGCCTGTCCGACACCCTCGCGCTCGGCATCCTGTGCGAGGCGTACGGCATGGGCGTCCCCGTCGCCGTCCTCCCCTATCTGAACGCCGCCCAGGCGGCCCACCCCGCCTACCGGCGGAGCCTGGCGGCGCTGCGGGAGATGGATGTCCTGATCGGCGCCTACGAACCCCACCGGCCCAAGGCGGGCGGTGGCGCGGACCGCTTCCGGTGGGAGGAGGCTCTGGACCTTCTGGAGCCGCGGCTCGGCCCGAGGCCCTGACGAGCCGCCCGCCGGGCAGAGCCGGGCGCATCCGTCGTGCTTCCGGTGCGCTTACGTGCGCTTCCGACGCGTGTCCGACGCGTGTCCGTCGTGCTTCCGACGCGCCTCCGGCGCGCTCCCGGCGGCCAGCCGATCCGTCCGCGGTGCCGGGCGCGGAAAAGGCCGTCGGCCGTGTCCCTCCGCGGAGGAAGGACACGGCCGACGGCCCACAGACGGCCCGGGCCGGAGCGGCGGACACCCGCTCCGGCCCCGAGGCGACATCACACGTCGAAGTACAGCTCGAACTCGTGCGGGTGCGGGCGCAGCTGCAGCGGGGCGATCTCGTTCGTGCGCTTGTAGTCGATCCACGTCTCGATCAGGTCCGGCGTGAACACGTCGCCCTGGAGGAGGAACTCGTGGTCGGCCTCCAGGCGGTCGAGGACCGCGCCGAGGGAGGTCGGGACCTGGGCCACGTTGGCGTGCTCCTCGGGAGCCAGCTCGTAGAGGTCCTTGTCGATCGGCTCGGCCGGCTCGATCTTGTTCTTGATGCCGTCCAGGCCCGCGAGGAGCAGCGCCGAGAAGGCGAGGTACGGGTTGCCGGAGGAGTCGGGCGCGCGGAACTCGACGCGCTTGGCCTTCGGGTTCGAACCCGTGATCGGGATACGCATGGCCGCGGAGCGGTTGCGCTGCGAGTACACCAGGTTGATCGGCGCCTCGAAGCCCGGCACCAGGCGGTGGTAGGAGTTCACCGTCGGGTTGGTGAAGGCCAGCAGCGACGGGGCGTGCTTGAGGATGCCGCCGATGTAGTAGCGGGCGGTGTCCGACAGGCCCGCGTAACCGGCCTCGTCGTAGAACAGCGGGTCGCCGTTGCTCCACAGCGACTGGTGCACGTGCATGCCCGAGCCGTTGTCGCCGAAGATCGGCTTCGGCATGAAGGTCGCCGTCTTGCCGTTGCGCCAGGCGACGTTCTTCACGATGTACTTGAACAGCTGGAGGTCGTCCGCGGCGGCCAGCAGCGTGTTGAACTTGTAGTTGATCTCGGCCTGGCCGGCGGTGCCCACCTCGTGGTGCTGGCGCTCCACCTTCAGACCGGCCTTGGCCAGCTCCAGGGAGATCTCGGCGCGCAGGTCGGCGAAGTGGTCGACCGGCGGGACCGGGAAGTAGCCGCCCTTGTAGCGGACCTTGTAGCCGCGGTTGTCCTCCAGCGCACCCGTGTTCCAGGCGCCGGCCTCGGAGTCGATGTGGTAGAACGACTCGTTCTCCGCGGTGCGGAACCGGACGTTGTCGAAGACGTAGAACTCGGCCTCGGGACCGAAGTACGCGGTGTCGGCGATACCCGTGGACGCCAGGTACGCCTCGGCCTTCTTCGCCACGTTGCGCGGGTCACGGGAGTACTGCTCGCCCGTGATCGGGTCGTGGATGAAGAAGTTGATGTTGAGCGTCTTGTCCCGGCGGAACGGGTCCACGCGCGCGGTGGACAGGTCGGCGCGCAGGGACATGTCGGACTCGTGAATGGCCTGGAAGCCGCGGATCGAGGACCCGTCGAACGCCTGCTCCTCGTCGGGGTCGAACGCCTCGGCGGGCAACGTGAAGTGCTGCATGACGCCCGGCAGGTCGCAGAAGCGGACGTCGATGAACTTGACGTCCTCGTCCGCGATGTACTTCTTGGCCTCGTCGGCGTTCTGGAACATCCAGCTCCTCCTACTCCCGACCGTCCCGCCGGGGTGGTAGATCGTTCGTGCGGCCAGTGCGGTGGCACACGCTGCCTCGACCCTAGGGACGGGTGATTTCTCGGGCGTGACCCATTTGTTTCGCAGAAGTTAACCGGCCGGGGTCGCGTCACGTCGGCGGACACCCCGGCGGCCCGTCTGCGTCCAGCCTCGCAGTACCGTGGTCGGGTGGACAACAGGCAAGCAGTGGGATCGTGGCTGTCCGGGCCGCGCGCCGCCATGGAGGACGCCGGAGCCGACCTCGGTTACCGGGGTGAACAACTGGGACTGCCGGAGCAGGGGCCGGGCTCGATCGCCCGCCCGGGCCGGCGGCTGGGCGCGGTCGCCGTCGACTGGGCCCTGTGCATGCTGATCGCATACGGCCTGATCACCCATGGCTACGACCAGGCCACCGGCAACTGGGCGCTGCTCATCTTCTTCGTGCTCGGCGTCCTGACCGTCGGCACCGTCGGCTGCACGCCCGGCAAGCGGCTGTTCGGCCTGCGCGTGGTCGCGCTGCGCACCGGCGGCGTGCAGCCGCTGCGCGCCCTGCTGCGCACGGTCCTGCTGTGCGTCGCGATCCCGGCGCTGATCTGGGACCGCGACGGCCGCGGCCTGCACGACCGGCTGGCGGGCACGGTCGAGGTCCGGACCTGAGCCGAGGCCCGGATCCGGATCGAGGTCCAGTTCCGGGTCGAGGTCCGGATCCGACCAGTCCGCGCCGGGGGACCTGACGCGCCGGGTCGGAGCCGGGGGGCTGGCGGGACGGTCCGGTCCGCGGGCCGGACTCCGCCGTCCGGGCCCGGAAGGCGGGAAGGCGCGCGCATACGGCGAACGCCCGGACCCGGCAGAGCGTACGTACGGCGAAGGGGCGCCCGGAGTGATCCGGGCGCCCCTTCGGCAGGTGCGGGCAGTCGGCGGGTCAGCGGGTCCTCGGGCCGCCCCGGGGCATCCGCATGCCCTTGGGCATCGGGCCCTTGGGCAGCGGCATGTTGCTCATCAGGTCGCCGAGGGCGCGCAGCCGGTCGTTGGTGGCGGTGACCTGGGGGCCGGTCAGCACGCGCGGGTACTTCAGCATCGTGGTGCGCAGCTTCTTCAGCTCGACCTGGCCCTCGCCGGTGCCGACGATCACGTCGTGCACCGGGACGTCGGCGACGATGCGGTTCATCTTCTTCTTCTCGGCGGCGAGCAGGGACTTCACCCGGTTCGGGTTGCCCTCGGCGACCAGCACGATGCCGGCCTTGCCGACCGCGCGGTGCACCACGTCCTGGTTCCGGTTCATCGCGACCGCCGGAGTGGTCGTCCAGCCGCGGCCGATGTTGTCCAGCACCGCGGCCGCCGCGCCCGGCTGGCCCTCCATCTGCCCGAAGGCGGCCCGCTCGGCCCGGCGCCCGAACACGATCGCCATCGCCAGGACGGCGAGCAGCAGGCCCAGGATGCCGAGGTAGACCGGGTGACCGATCAGGAAGCCGATCCCGAGGAGGACACCGAGAACGACGATGCCGACAGCCGCGAGTACGAGCCCGATCTTCGGATCGGCCTTGCGGGTCATCTTGTACGTCAGGGCGATCTGCTTCAGTCGCCCCGGGTTGGCAGCCTCGGCTGCGGTTTCCTTCCTCGCCATGCCACGAAGTCTACGTGGCCCGCGGGGCCGCCGACGACGGCAGTGCCCGTGGATCTCCCGGCGGCCCGGTCAGGGGCGGACGGCGGGGAACTGCTCCAGGACGCGCTGGGCCTCGACGCGGTCCTTGGCGCGGCGGCGGTCCTCCAGGACGGAGTTCCAGGCGTTGCGGCGGGCGGTGCGCTGCCCGCCGCCCATGAGCAGTGACTCGACCGCGCGGAGCGCGTCCTTGACGGTCGGGATGGCGGTGGCGTGAACGGGCGCGGCCTGCATGGTGGAGGTCCCCCCTCGTGACGGGCTCCGGTGTACGGGGTGTGAGTCCAGGCTCACGCTTCGGTGTTACCAGGGCGTGACCGACCGGTCAAACACCGGTGAAGCCCTGACATCGCAGGCCAAAAGGGCGACGCGGCCCGGAGCGCCGCCCTCATCTGCGGCGACGGTCCGGGCCGCGTCGTATCGGCCACTACTCGGCGGTAGGTTCTTGTGCGCGAATTCACACGCGCGCCGGTCCCCTTGCGGGGCGCGGCGGGTGACGGAGCGTCAGGCCGCCGGGGAGGGCGTCAGACCGCCTGGGAGGCGACGAAGGCGCCGCGCTTCTCGACGGCCATCTGGTACAGGCGCCCGGCGCGGTAGGAGGACCGTACCAGCGGCCCGGACATCACGCCCGAGAAGCCGATCTGCTCGGCCTCCTCCTTCAGCTCCACGAACTCCTGCGGCTTGACCCAGCGCTCCACCGGGTGGTGGCGCACGCTCGGGCGCAGGTACTGGGTGATGGTCACCAGCTCGCAGCCCGCCTCGTGCAGCTGCTTCAGCGCCTCGCTGACCTCCTCGCGGGTCTCGCCCATGCCGAGGATCAGGTTCGACTTGGTGACCAGGCCGTAGTCGCGGGCCTCGGTGATCACCTTCAGGGAGCGCTCGTAGCGGAAGCCGGGGCGGATGCGCTTGAAGATCCGCGGGACCGTCTCGACGTTGTGCGCGAAGACCTCGGGGCGGGAGGCGAAGACCTCGGCCAGCTGCTCGGGGACCGCGTTGAAGTCGGGGGCGAGCAGCTCGACCTTGGTGCGGCCGCCCTCGCGTCCGGCGGTCTGGGCGTGGATCTGGCGCACGGTCTCGGCGTACAGCCAGGCGCCGCCGTCCTCCAGGTCGTCGCGGGCGACGCCGGTGATGGTGGCGTAGTTCAGGTCCATGGTGACCACGGACTCGCCCACCCGGCGCGGCTCGTCGCGGTCGAGCGCCTCGGGCTTGCCGGTGTCGATCTGGCAGAAGTCGCAGCGCCGGGTGCACTGGTCGCCGCCGATGAGGAAGGTCGCCTCGCGGTCCTCCCAGCACTCGTAGATGTTCGGGCAGCCGGCTTCCTGGCAGACCGTGTGCAGGCCCTCGCTCTTCACGAGGTTCTGCATCTTCGTGTACTCGGGACCCATTTTCGCCCGGGTCTTGATCCACTCGGGCTTGCGCTCGATGGGGGTCTGGCTGTTGCGGACCTCCAGGCGCAGCATCTTGCGTCCGTCGGGTGCGACTGCGGACACGTCGGCTCCCTGTAGCTTCGATTCTTCGGCGCACACCAGGGTACGCCCGTGTTTGTTGCGCCCAGTCGCTGAGGCCAACCTCAGAGGTGCGGGGATCATTCCCCCCGTACGGCCGCTTCGGCGGGGACCGGTCAGGCGGTCGCCTTCTCGATCTCCCGCGGCTTGAGGTCGGCGTTCTCCAGCACGTCGCGCAGATGGCGCTCGACGACCGGCAGCACCTCCTCGATCGTGACGTCGCGGCCCAGCTCGGCCGCCAGCGAGGCGACGCCAGCGTCCCGGATGCCGCACGGGATGATGCGGTCGAACCACTTGTTGTCCGGGTTCACGTTCAGCGCGAAGCCGTGCATCGTGACGCCCTTGGCCACCCGGATGCCGATGGCGGCGATCTTGCGGTCCTCGCGGCGCTGGCCGGCGTTGGAGGGGGCGTACTCGGGGCCGTTGAGCCGCGGGTCGAACTCCTCGTCGGTCAGGCGCGGGTCGAAGTCGAGGGAGAGGCCGCCGAGCGAGGGCCGCCGCTCCACCGGGTCGCCGAGCACCCACACCCCGCTGCGGCCCTCGACCCGGGTGGTCTCCAGGCCCAACTCCGCGCAGGTGCGGATCAGGGCCTCCTCCAGGCGGCGCACGTGCGCGACCACGTCCACCGGGCGGGGCAGCTTCTGGATCGGGTAGCCGACCAGCTGGCCGGGGCCGTGCCAGGTGATCTTGCCGCCGCGGTCGACGTCGATCACGGGGGTGCCGTCCAGGGGCCGCTCGCTGTCCGCCGTGCGCCGGCCGGCGGTGTACACCGGCGGATGCTCCAGGAGGAGCACGGTGTCGGGGACCTCGTCGGCGAACCGGGCGGCGTGCACCCGGCGCTGCTCGTCCCAGGCCTCCTGGTAGTCCACGGCCTCGGCGCCGAATCCCATGCGGACGAACCGCAGCTCACTCACGGCAAGCGCCTCCCTGAGAGTCGTCAGGCACGTCGGGTGCCCACGCCACTGTACGTCCGGCCGTCGTATGCGTGTCCGGCCGCCCGTCGGGTGCACGCCCGGCGGGCGGGCGTCAGCCCTGTACGGAATCCTCACACGATCGGATGAATGCCGTCGAAACTCCGCAGTCAGCTGCTCACTCTCCGCTACATTCACGCCGTTCACATGGCCATAAGGGCTGCTCACAGGCAATCCGGGCGTCCACGCGGCCGCGCGGACGCCCGAAAGGCAGGAGACCGCACCGCAGATGACGGAACGACCCGCGCAGCGCACTCCCAACCGCCAGCTCGCCGCGCTCATCGCAGAAGCGGGGTTCTCCAACGCGGGACTGGCCCGGCGCGTGGACCAGCTCGGTCTCGAACACGGGCTGGACCTGAGATACGACAAGACCTCCGTCACCCGCTGGCTGCGCGGACAGCAGCCGCGCGGGACCACGCCCGCGCTGATCGCGGAGGTCTTCACCCGGCGGCTGGGCCGCCGGCTCACCGCACAGGACCTCGGCCTGGACGCCTGCGCCCCGGTCTACGCCGGGCTGGAGTTCGCCGCCGCGCCGGAGGAGGCCGTCGACATCGTCAGCGGGCTGTGGCGCAAGGACTCCGGCAGCCACGCCGAGCTGCGCAAGATCGCCTTCACCCCGGCCGGTCTCGTGGTGCCGAGCCGGGACTGGCTGATCGGCCGGGCCGACGACCGCGTGGCCCGTACGGATGCGCCGGTCGTCCTGCCGTCCGCCCGGAGCGGCGAGGGCGCGCGCACCGGAGAGGGCGCGCAGGGCGGCTCCCCGGGCGCCGCGGCGCCGCCCGGCGCGGCCGAGGCGCCGGGCGTGCCCCCGGTGCCCCAGCAGCGCGGCCGGGCCGACCGCAACCGTGTCCGCAACCGCGCCGAGCGCGAGGTCGGCCAGCGGGTCACCGCCGGGGACATCGCCGCGCTGCGCTCGGTCGGCGAGCTGTTCCGCACGCTCGACGACATGTACGGCGGCGGGCACGCCCGGCAGGCCCTCGTGCGCTACCTGGAGCACGAGTGCGAGCCGATGCTGCGCGGCACCTACGGCGAGCAGACGGGCCGCCGCCTGTTCGCGGCGACCGCCGACCTGACCCGGCTGCTCGGCTGGACGTCGTACGACATCGCCGCGCACGGGCTCGCCCAGCGCTACTTCGTGCAGGCGCTGCGGCTCGCGCAGGCCGCCGGGGACCGCGCCTACGGCGCCTACGTCCTGGTCACCATGAGCCGGCAGGCCGTCTACCTCGCCCACGGGCGGGAGGCGGTCCAGCTGGCGCGGGTGGCGCAGCAGGGCGTCGGGGCCTCCGTCCCGCCGGTCGTGCAGGCGCTGCTGCACTCCGCCGAGGCGCGCGGGCACGCGGTGCTGGGGGAGGCGCGGGCGTGCACGACCTCGCTGATGCGGGCCGAACGCGCGCTGGAGGCGGCCCGGCCCGGCGACGAGGTGCCGTACTGGGCGCGGTTCTTCGACGAGGCGCAGCTCGCCGACGAGTTCGGGCACTGCCACCGGGACCTGCAGCAGTACCGCCCGGCCGCGCAGTACGCCGAGCGCTCGCTCCAGCTGCGCGCGCCGGTGTACGCGCGCAGCCGCCTGTTCTGCCGGGTCGTCCTCGCCACCGCCCGCCTGGGCCTCGGCGATCTCGACCAGGCCTGCCGCCTCGGCGCGGAGGCGGCGAGCCAGGCCGCGGACATGCGCTCGGTCCGCGCCAACGAGTACGTCCGCGACTTCGAACGCCGCCTGGAGCCGTACAAGGACGCCTCCCCGGTCCGCACCTACCGCGACAAGGTCGCGGCCCTGGGCTGACCCCGGCCGCCGGGGCGGCGTCCCGGGCCGGCCCGGCGGCCGGCCTCGCCGCCCCTCAGGCCGCCGCCGCCCGCGACGTGGTCGGGACCGGGTCGGAGGTGTGCATCGGGCGGCCGGTGCCCAGGTCGCCCAGGATCGCCGCCGCCGCCCGCCGGGCCGAGTGCAGCGCGCCCTGGAGCGTGCTCGTGTCCCGGTGGTCGCCGCACACGTACAGCCCCGCCAGCAACCGCACCGGCCGCCGCAGATCGTGCGGCGGCCGCATCGCGGGGACCGCCTCCGCGGTGTGGTGCACGGCCAGCGTCTCCCACCGCGCGGTGGAGACGCCGTACAGCCGCGCCAGATGGCGGCGCACGGCGTCGTCCACGTCGGCCCGGTCCGGTCCGAGGACCGTCGAGGACACCAGCGCCCGTCCCGCCGGCGCCCGCGACGGATCGACCGCGCTGATCACCGCCGTGTGCGCCACCGGCCCGCCCCGCTCCGAGTCGAGCAGCAGATGACCGCCCGTCGCCGGCGGCTCGTCGGTCGTGTGGTGGACGACCGTCACCGGGTGGAAGTCCGGCACCCGCAGCCCGGGCAGCAGCTCCGCCGCCGACCGCGCGCCCGTGGCGACGAGCACCGCCCGGCAGCGGATCACGCCGTGCTCGGCGGTCGTCACCGCGTTGGTGGCGACCGAGGTGACCCGGACGCCGGTGTGCACGGTGCCCGCCGGCAGCGAGGCGGCGAGCAGCTCCGGCAGCACGTCCGCACCGCCCTCCGGCAGACACAGCCGCCCGCTCGCGAAGGCCCGCAGCGCCAGGTCCGCGCAGCGGCTGGAGGTGGTGAGGTCCGGATCGCACAGCAGCGCGGCCAGCAGCGGCCGCAGGAAGCCGTCGACGGTGCGGGCGGGCAGCCCGCGGGCCGCCAGCGCCTGCCCGGCGGGCAGCTCGGGCCGGGCCAGCAGGCGTTCCACCGGGGTCGTGGCGATCCGGGAGAGCGCGGCGCGCAGCCGCAGCGGCGTGCCGATCCCGAACGGCTGCGCCCGGTCGCCCGGCACGGCCCGCTCCGGCGGCGGCCCGGCGTCGAAGGGCGGCTCCGCCGCGAACCGCTCCTCGGGCGCGAGGGCGCCCGGCGCCCCGTACGCGGCGGCGGGCGGTACGGGCCGCAGCGCGCGGACCCGGGCCCGCACCTTCGGCAGCGCGGCCGGCGGCCGGGGGGCGCTCGCGAAGGCGCGCACCGCGTGGAGTGCGCTCCGTGCGCCCCCTCCGCCCGCCGGTCCGCCCGCGCGGTGGTGCCGTCCGTCGCTGTGCAGCAGCACCCCGGGTGCGAAGGGCCGCAGCACGAGCGCGTCCAGCCCCGGGCTGTGGCCCAGTTGGGGGTAGGACGTGAACAGCAGCTGTCCGATCCTGTCCAGCCGGAACCCGTCGACCTTCTCCGTCGACATCCGGCCCCCCACGAAGGGGGCGGCTTCCAGGACCGCGGTCGTTACTCCTGCACTGGTCAGCCGGTGCGCCGCCGAGAGCCCGGCGACCCCGGCTCCCACGACGACGACATCGACCTGGTACGCGGGCTCAAGCACGTGCCCCTCCTCGAGGTTGCGCGACCGGTGGAGCGGTGATGCCCCCAACCGGCTTGAGGGATACCCGAGTTCGGCACGAGGGTAGGTCGCGGACCGGCCGGGGACAGTCGCGCACCGACAGGGGCACGGTCGCACGGCGGTCGCATACGGCCGCAACGTTTCGCCGCCGTACGTCAAACCGTCACAGCGCCACCCGTGAACCGCTCACGGCCCCGCCCGCGCACCCGGCACAGCCCCACTCCCGCGCCCCTCGCGGCACCGTCCGCGCGCCCCTCACAGCGCTGTCCGCGCGCCCCTCACGGCACCGCCCGCGCGCTCCTCACAGCGCCGCCCGCACCGCGTCCTCGATCCCCGGGAACGCGAACGAGAACCCCGACTCCAGCAGCCGCGCCGGCAGCACCCGCGCACTGCCCAGCACGTCCCCCGCCATCTCCCCGAGCGCCGCCCTCAGCGCGGCCGCCGGCACCGGCAGCAGCGCCGGCCGGTGCAGCACCCGCCCCATCGCCGCGGTGATCTCACGGTTGGTCAGCGGCTGCGGCGAGGTCAGGTTGACCGGCCCCCACAGCGACTCGGTGTCGATCAGATGCCGCAGCGCCGCCACCTCGTCGTGCAGCGCGATGAACGACCAGTACTGCCGCCCGTCGCCCATGCGCCCGCCCAGCCCCGCCTTGAACAGCGGGAACAGCCGCCCCCAGGCCCCGCCCCCGCGCGCGACGACCAGCCCGGTGCGGGCGTACACCGTGCGGATGCCGGCCTCCTCGGCGGGCGCGGCGGCCTCCTCCCACTCCACGCACACCCGCGGCAGGAAACCGTCCCCCGGCGGCGCGTCCTCGTCCACGGCCCGGTCGCCGGTGTCGCCGTAGAAGCCGATCGCGCTGCCGGCGACGAAGACCCGCGGCGGCACGTCGAGAGCGGCGACGGCCTCGGCGAGCGCCGCCGTGCCCAGCACCCGGCTGTCCCGGATCGTCTTCTTGTACGCGTCCGTCCAGCGGTGGTCGCCCACCCCCGCGCCCGCCAGATTGACCACGGCGTCGCAGCCGGCCAGCCCCGCCGAGTCCACGTACTGCTCCTCGGGGTCCCAGCGGACCTCGTCCGCCGCGCGGGCCGGGCGGCGCACCAGACGCACCACCTCGTGCCCGTCCGCCGCCAGGGACCGCACCAGGGCGCTGCCGATCAGGCCGGACGCCCCGGCCACCGCGATTCGCGAACGTTCCATGCCCCCCATCCTGCCCGCCGGCGCGCGGAAATCCCGCCGGGCGCGGACCGGCCGCGCAGTAGGGTGACCGCCATGCCCGATCCGCACATACGCCCCGCCACGTTCGCCGACGAGGAGCCCCTGGCCGCGCTCGACCGGGACACCTGGTCCCCGCTGCACGCCGTGCAGCCGCGCCCGCAGCCGCCGTACGAACCGTTCTTCACCGAGCGCTCGGGGCCCCCGGAGATCCTCGTGGCCGAGCTGGACGGCGTCGTCGTCGGCTACCTCCGCCTCGGCCTCGCCACCCCGCTGGAGTGCAACGCGCACGTCCGCCAGATCCGCGGCCTCGCCGTCGCCGACAAGGCGCGCGGCGCGGGGGTCGGCCGGGCGCTGCTGCGGGCCGCCCGCGAGGAGGCCCGGCGGCAGGGGGCGCGCCGCATCACCCTGCGGGTGCTCGGGCACAACACCCCGGCCCGCCGGCTCTACGAGTCCGAGGGCTACGCCGTGGAGGGCGTCCTGCCGGGGGAGTTCCTGCTCGAGGGCGCCTACGTCGACGACGTGCTGATGGGCCGCCTCGTCTGACCCCGCCCGCGCTCAGGCGGTGATCGCGCCCGCGCTCGGGCGGCCTCAGGACGTGACCAGCCGGCCCGTGTCCACCGGGGCCGTCGCGGCCGCCCCCCGCCGGGCGTCGGCGGCGATCTCCGCCGCCGTCAGCACATAGCCCGTGCCGCTGTCGGAGGTGGAACGGGCGAAGACCATGCCGTAGACGCGGCCGTCGGTGGTCAGCAGCGGGCCGCCGGAGTTGCCCGGCCGGACGGTGGAGCGGATCGCGTAGATCTCCCGCGTGACCGTGGCGTCGTTGTAGATGTTCTGGCCGGTGGCCCGGATGCGGCTGGCCACCGTCGCCGCCTGGAGGTTCAGGCCGCCGTCCTGCGGATAGCCCGCGACGACCGCCGGGACGCCCCGCGCGGCCACGCCGTCGAACCGCAGGACGGGCGCGCTCAGCCCCGGCACGTACAGCACGGCCACGTCCCGGTCCGGGTCGAACAGCACCACCCGCGCCTCGTACGACCGCCCGACGCCCCCGACCCGCACGAACGGCGTGTCGATGCCCGCCACCACGTGCGCGTTGGTCATCACGTGCCGGCGGGCGAAGACGAAACCGCTGCCCTCGCGGCCCTGGTTGCCCGAGGAGCCCTCGATCTTCACCGTGCTGAGCCGGGCCGCGTTCGTCGCGCTCGCGGTGACGCTGTCGCCCGACGGCTCGGCGACGCCCGCCGCCGGCTCGGTCTCGAACGGGTTGAATACCTGCGGGAACCCCGCCTCCGTGAGCGCGGAGGTGGCCCGCGAGAACCAGGCCGGCGTGGTGTCCGGCATCGCCTCCTGCACCGCCCCCAGCAGCTTGGAGTCGCGTATCGCGGTGGTCACCGCCGGGGACGAGGAGGCGCCCAGGACGCTCGCGGCCACCCAGGCCACGATCAGCACCGCCACCGCGTTCGCCGCGGCCCCGCCGACCCCGTCGGCCACCCGCAGCGGCCCGCGGTCCAGCTCGCCGCGCAGCCGCAGCGCGAGCCGCCCGGCCAGCTCGTGGCCCACCACCGCGGGCACCAGCACCGTGAGCACGGCGGTCACCGTCGCCGTCGTCGTCCCGCGCGTGACGAGGCCCATCACCCACGGCAGCGCCCACACGCCGACGACCGCGCCGCCGACGAACCCGGCCAGCGACACACAGCCGGCCACCAGGCCGCGCCGGTAGCCCGACACCGCGTACACGAGGACCACCAGCACCAGCACGAGGTCGAGCAGGTCCACACCGGCCGCCTTTCTCCCGGACCCTGAATACGCGCGGGACGGACCCGGCGATCAGCACACGCACATGGATCCGGGAACCGGCCACGTGTACGTGTACCCGCGAAAACGCCCGGACCAGGACGATGGTTCCACCAGGTGGCACACCACACATCGCGGACGGACCGGATGGGGGTGACAGTGGGCTCATGCATGGTGTGGGGAAGACCTGGCGCGCCCGGGACCGGCGCCCGCGCCCCGGACGCCCGTACGGCACGCTCGCCGGGCGTCCGTGCTCCGGCGCACGCCCCCGGCGTCCGCGCGGCGCCGTCATGGCGCTGCTGTGCGGCCTGCCCGCGGCCGCCACCGTCGGCGCGCTGCTGTTCGGCGCCGAGGACGTGGACCGTACGCTCACCGCGCCGACGCACGCCCAGGCGCCCGCCCCGGTGCCCGCGGGCGCGGTCGCGCCCCGCAGCGCCGGCACGGCGCACGGCGCGCCCCGGCCGCGCATCCTGCCCCGCTCGGTGTGGCTGGACGCCACCACCCGGCACGTCCAGCCGCCGCCGCGCTACGACGACAAGGTCGTCGCCGTCTTCGTCCACCACACCGACTCGCCCAACGTCTACGCCTGCGCCGACGCCCCGCGCATCATCCGCCATCTGTACGCGGGCCAGACGGGTGCACGCCAGTGGGACGACATCGGCTACAACTTCCTCGTGGACCGCTGCGGCACCATCTACGAGGGCCGGGCCGGCGGCGTCGAGCGGGCCGTCACCGGCGCCCACACCCAGGGCTTCAACCACCGCACCGCGGGCATCGCCGCGATCGGCACGTTCACCGCCGGGACGCCCGTGCCGCAGGCCATGACGGACGCGATCGCCGCGCTGGCCGCCTGGAAACTCGGCCTGGCCGGCGTCGATCCGCGCGCCGCCGTCCCGCTGGTCTCCAGCAACGGGCTCAGCCGCTACAAGCCGGGCACCACGGCTCTGCTCCCGGCCGTCGCCGGGCACACCGACGGCTTCCCGACCAACTGCCCGGGCGCGGCCCTCACCGTCCGCCTGCCGGCCATCCGGGACGCGGCGGCCCGCCTCCAGGGCCGGAGCTGACCCCGCCGGACCCCGAGCCGCCGGGCGGCTACTCGCGGAACCGGTCCCACAGCCGCGGATAGCGCAGGGCGAGCGCGCGGTCGTCCTCGAACGCCACCGGCGTGCCCTCCGGCTCGGCCGGGGCGGGCGGGATGCCGAGATCGGGGGCGACGGTGCCGGTGAGCTGCTCGTACGCCTCGTCGGCCGCGTAGCCCAGCTCCTCGCCGTCGCCGTCGATCTCCTCGTCGAAGTCGTCCAGCAGATCGGCGAGCGAGTCCGGGTCGTGCAGGGCGCCCTCGAACACCTCCCGGCCCTGGCCGATCAGCCAGCACCGGAAGAAGTCGAACGCGTCGTCGCTGGCTCCGTCGAGCAGCACCCAGGCGGCGCCCCACAGGTCCCAGCGGTAGGCCCGGTTGTACCGGGACTCGAAGTGGCGCGCGAAGTCGAGGACCACCTCGGGATCGCAGTCGAGCAACCGCTCCACGAGCAGATCGGCCTGCTCCTCCGGGTCGCCCTCGGCGGCCTCGCGCGAGGTGTCGATCAGGTCCCAGAACTCCGTCTCGTCCATCACGCGTTCAAGCATCGGCCCTCTGGCCAAGGGGCGCACGCGGAGTGCGGCGGATCGTTATACGCGCCCCGCACGCCCCCACGGCGAAGGCGGCGGGGGCGTGCGCGGAAAAGGCGGAAAAGAGGGGAAGGGGCACGGCGCGCGACCGTACCCCTTCCCCTCTCACCGGCTCACCGGCGCTGCCTACAGGCCGTACTTCTCCCGGGCCTCCTTGACCGCCGTGGCCTTCACCTCGCCGCGCCGGGCGAGCTGCGCCAGGGCGGCGGCGACGATCGACGGGGCGTCGACGCCGAAGTGGCGGCGGGCGGCGTCACGGGTGTCCGACAGACCGAAGCCGTCGGCGCCCAGCGAGGACCAGTCCTGCTCGACCCACTGCGCGATCTGGTCCGGGACCTGGCGCATGTAGTCGGAGACGGCCAGCACCGGACCCTCGGCGCCCTGGAGCGCGCGGCGTACGTACGGCACCCGCTCCTCGCCGCGCAGCAGGGCCGCGTCGGCCTCCAGCGCGTCGCGGCGCAGCTCGGTCCAGGAGGTCGCGGACCACACGTCGGCGGCCACGCCCCACTCCTCGGCGAGCATGCGCTGCGCCGTCAGCGCCCAGTGGATCGCCGTGCCCGAACCCAGCAGCTGGATGCGCGGGGCGTTCGCCGGGACGGTCAGACCGGCCGACTCCGCTGTGTTGAAGCGGTACAGGCCCTTGACGATGCCCTCGTCCACCCCGGCGGCCGACGGCTTGGCCGGCTGCGGCAGCGGCTCGTTGTAGACGGTGAGGTAGTAGAAGACGTTCTGGTCCTCGCCCTCGGCCGCCTCGCCGTACATCCGGCGCAGGCCCTCCTTGACGATGGCCGCGACCTCGTACGCGAACGCCGGGTCGTAGGTCAGCGCGGCCGGGTTGGTCGCGGCGATGACCGGGGAGTGGCCGTCGGCGTGCTGGAGGCCCTCGCCCGTCAGGGTGGTGCGGCCGGCCGTCGCGCCGACGAGGAAGCCGCGGCCGAGCTGGTCGCCGAGCTGCCACATCTGGTCGGCGGTGCGCTGCCAGCCGAACATCGAGTAGAAGATGTAGAACGGGATCATCGCCTCGCCGTGCGTCGCGTACGCGGTGGACGCGGCGATGAAGTCGGCCATCGAACCGGCCTCGGTGATCCCCTCGTTGAGGATCTGGCCGTTCTTGGCCTCCTTGTAGTACATCAGCTGGTCGCGGTCGACCGGCTCGTACGTCTGGCCCTTGGGCGAGTAGATGCCGAGCGACGGGAACAGCGACTCCATGCCGAAGGTGCGCGCCTCGTCGGGGACGATCGGCACCCAGCGCCTGCCGGTCTCCTTGTCGCGGACCAGGTCCTTGACCAGGCGGACGAAGGCCATGGTGGTCGCCACGTTCTGCGCGCCGGAGCCCTTGTCGAAGGCGGCGAACGCCTTGTCGGCGGGGGCGGGCAGCGCCGGGACCGGGTGGACGCGGCGGGCCGGGGCGGGGCCGCCGAGGGCCGCGCGGCGCTCCTGGAGGTAGCGCACCTCGGGCGCGTCGGCGCCGGGGTGGCCGTAGGGGACCTGGCCGTCGACGAAGTCGCTGTCCTTGATCGGCAGGTCGAGGCGGTCGCGCATCGCCTTGAACTCGTCCACCGTCAGCTTCTTCATCTGGTGGTTGGCGTTCTTGGAGGCGAAGCCCTCACCGAGGGTGTGGCCCTTGACCGTCTGGGCCAGGATCACCGTCGGGGCGCCCTTGTGCTCCAGGGCGGCCTTGTAGGCGGCGTAGACCTTGCGGGACTCGTGGCCGCCGCGGGAGAAGTGGAAGCACTCGATGATCTTGTCGTCGCCGATCAGCTTCGCCATCTCCGCCAGCGCCGGGTCGGCGCCGAAGAAGTCCTGGCGGATGTAGGCGGCGTCGCGCGTCTGGTACGTCTGCACCTGCGCGTCCGGCACCTCGCGCAGCCGGCGGACCAGCGCGCCCGTGGTGTCGAGCCGGAACAGCTCGTCCCAGGCCGAGCCCCACAGCGTCTTGACGACGTTCCAGCCGGCGCCGCGGAACTGGGCCTCCAGCTCCTGCACGATCTTGAAGTTGGCGCGGACCGGGCCGTCCAGGCGCTGCAGGTTGCAGTTGATGACGAAGGTCAGGTTGTCCAGCTGCTCGCGGGAGGCGAGCGCGAGGGCGGCCGTGGACTCCGGCTCGTCCATCTCGCCGTCGCCGAGGAACGCCCACACGTGGGAGTTCGAGACGTCCTTGATGCCGCGGTTGGTCAGGTAGCGGTTGAACCGGGCCTGGTAGATCGCCGACAGCGGGCCGAGGCCCATGGAGACGGTCGGGAACTCCCACAGCCAGGGCAGGCGCCGCGGGTGCGGGTAGGACGGCAGGCCGTTGCCGCCGGCCTCCTGGCGGAAGTTGTCGAGCTGCTGCTCGGAGAGGCGGCCGTCCAGGAAGGCGCGGGCGTAGATGCCGGGGGAGGCGTGGCCCTGGATGTAGAGCTGGTCGCCCGAGCCGTCGCCCTCCTTGCCGCGGAAGAAGTGGTTGAAGCCGGTCTCGTACAGCCAGGCGGCGGAGGCGAAGGTGGCGATGTGGCCGCCGACGCCGTACTTGCTGCCGCGGGTGACCATCGCCGCGGCGTTCCAGCGGTTCCACGCGGTGATCCGGGCCTCCAGGGCCTCGTCACCGGGAACGGCGGGCTCGGCGCCGGTCGGGATGGAGTTGACGTAGTCCGTCTCCAGCAGCTTGGGCAGCGCGACGCCGGTGCCCTCCGCGCGCTCCAGCGTGCGGCGCATCAGGTACGCGGCACGGTGCGGCCCGGCCGCCTTGGCAACGGCGTCCAGGGAGGCCTGCCATTCGGCGGTCTCCTCGGGGTCGCGGTCCGGGAGCTGGTCGAGCTCGCTCGGCTGGATGGCGTTGGGGTCGGTCATGTCGCCGCCTTCCTCAGTCGAAGGGGGTTCCCTCATCTGCGTAAGGGTTCGGGGGTGCCCTTGGTCTTTGGCAGGACAGGGCGCGGGGCTCCGGTGAGAGCCCGTCGAGGACTCTAACTCCGTGATCGATGATCGATCAAAGGGTTGAGGGGCAAAACCTCTCGATTCCGAGAAAGTCGGCACGGGGTGCCTCCGGCGGTGGCACCGGGTGACCTTGGGGTGAGGGTGTTTGTGCAGGTGAGCGGGGGTCGGCTCGGGCGCGCCCCGCCCACGCGGCGGAGCCGCAGGTCGATACGGCCCCGCACCCCTTCGAGGGGCGCGGGGAACTGCGCGAAAGGGGGTCTGGGGGCGGAGCCCCAGGACGGGAAGGGTAGGGGCGGCGGGGGCGAGAACCCTCAGGCGCGCGGCGCGCAGCCCAGGACGTGGGCCTTGACCAGTTCCGCGATGCGCGGGTCGCGGCGGCGGAACGCGGCGACCAGTTCCTCGTGCTCCTCCGCGTACGACTGCTGCACGGTCCCCAGCCACCGGATCGACAGCGCGGTGAACACCTCGATGCCCAGCCCCTCCCAGGTGTGCAGCAGCACCGAGTTGCCGGCCGCCCGCACCATCTCCCGGTGGAAGCCCACCGTGTGCCGCACCTGCGCGGTGCCGTCGGCCCGGCGGTCGGCCTCGTAGAGCGCGCTGACGTGCGGCTCCAGGGCCGAGCAGTCCCCGGCCAGCCGGTCGGCCGCCAGCTCGGCCGCGATGGCCTCCAGGCCGGCCCGGACCGGATAGCTCTCCTCCAGGTCCGCGGCGGTGAGGTTGCGGACGCGTACGCCCTTGTTCGGCGCGGACTCGATCAGCCGCAGCGACTCCAGCTCGCGCAGCGCCTCCCGTACCGGGGTCTGGCTGACCTCCAGCTCGGTGGCGATCCGGCGCTCCACGATCCGCTCGCCCGGCTTCCAGCGACCGCTGACGATCCCCTCCACGATGTGCTCGCGGATCTGTTCGCGCAGCGAGTGGACGACGGGCGCGGTCATGAGGGCTCCTCCCGGGGGCTGACGCTTAGACAATACGGCGGGTGCGGGGTGGGGGGAGCGTGCGTGGGGGCGCTTTTGCGCAGGTGAGACGAGACTTACACGGTGGGGGTGAGGGGTGGCGCGTTATGGCTCGGTTCCGTCCGTTGTCGGGCGGGTGCGGGTCGTTTGTGGCTGGTCGCGCCAACGCGGCGGAGCCGCATGCCGATACGGCCCCGCGCCCCTGGGCGGCTCGGGGCCGTATCGCCGCGAGGGCGCGCCCACGCGCCCCCGGGGAGCTGCGTGCGCCCCCGCTGCGAGCGCGCCCCCCGTGCCTGGCGGCGCACAAGGCGGCGCCCCGCCCGGAGGGGTCCGGGCGGGGCGCCGTGGTGCTGGTGCGGTCGGGGCTCAGAGGCCCAGTTCGACCTCGAACTCGCCCGCCTCCAGGATCGCCTTGACCGCCGTCAGGTAACGGGCCGCGTCGGCGCCGTCCACCAGACGGTGGTCGTAGGAGAGGGTCAGGTACGTCATGTCGCGGACGCCGATGACCGTGCCCTCCTCGGTCTCGATCACGGCCGGGCGCTTGACGGTGGCGCCGATGCCGAGGATCGCGACCTGGCCCGGCGGCACGATGATCGTGTCGAACAGCGCGCCGCGCGAACCGGTGTTGGAGATGGTGAAGGTCGCGCCGGACAGCTCGTCCGGAGTGATCTTGCCGGCGCGGACCTTGCCGGCCAGCTCCGCCGTGGCCTTGGCGATGCCCGCGATGTTCAGATCGCCGGCGTGCTTGATGACCGGGGTCATCAGGCCCTTCTCGGAGTCCACCGCGATACCGACGTTCTCGGTGTCGAAGTAGGTGATCGTGCCCTCGGCCTCGTTGATCTTGGCGTTGATGACCGGGTGGGCCTTCAGCGCCTGCGCGGCGGCCTTGACGAAGAACGGCATCGGGGAGAGCTTGACGCCCTCGCGCGCCGCGAAGGAGTCCTTCGCCTGGGCGCGCAGCCGCATCAGCCGGGTCACGTCGACCTCGACCACCGAGGACAGCTGCGCCTGCTCGTGCAGCGCCTTGACCATGTTGTCGCCGATGACCTTGCGGATGCGGGGCATCTTCACGGTCTGGCCGCGCAGCGGGGAGGCCTCCAGGACGGGGGCCTTCTTCGCGGCGGGCGCGGCGGCGGCGGCCGGAGCCGGGGCGGCGGCCTTGGCGGCCTCGGCGGCGCTGAGCACGTCCTGCTTGCGGATCCGGCCGCCGACGCCGGTGCCCTTGACGGTGGACAGGTCGACGCCGTTCTCGGCGGCGAGCTTGCGCACCA
>NZ_JAIOAB010000071.1 GCF_019890635.1 Streptomyces sennicomposti | reverse complement strand
GGGGATCTCCTGCGCCAGGTTGTCCTTGGCCTGGTCGACGCTGATCAGCGAGGTGGCCAGTCGCCCCCGGCGGCATCCTCGCCCTGCTGGAGGGCGGACTGCCCGCCCAACCGCGACCGCCCGCTGTACGGCGCCGAGGCCGGCGCCACCGGCTGGCTGCGCGCCGCGCTCGCCTATCTGCTGGCCCGCGCCGAGGGCGCCGACCCGCGACGGTACGGCCCGCACCTGCTGCCCGCGCTCGACGTCCTCGCCGCGCTGCACGAGCGGCAGTCGCTCTTCACCGCCACCCCCGTCCGCCTCGCCGCGACGCTCCCGGAGGCCGCTGATGCGCAAGCCTGACCTGACCGCCCTGGTCACCCGGTTCGAGGAGTTCCTCGGCTGCCCGCCCGAGCCCGCGGGCGCGGCGCCGTACGCCCGCGTCACCGGGGCGGACGGGCGGGAGACCCCCGCCTACGACCTCGTGCGGGTCCTGCGCGGCTGGGGCATGCCGGAGTCCGCGCTGTCCCTCGAACCGTCCGCCACCCCCGTCCGCCTCGGCGACGCTCCAGGAGGCCGCTGATGCCCAAGTCCGATCTGACCGAACTCGCCGTCCGGCTGGAGGAGTTCCTCGGCTGCCCGCACGACGCGGCCGGCCGGATGGCCTACACCCGGATCATGGAGCTGGACGAGCGGGAGTCCTACCCGTACGAGTTCGTCCAGATGCTGCGCGGCTGGGGCGTGCCCGAGTACGCGCTGCCCGGCGAGCAGGGCGGCCGCGCGGGCGACGTGGAGGCCGAGTTCAACCTGGTCCGGCTGGTCGCCCGGCGCGACCCGGCCACCGCCACCGCGCTGATCATCACCAACCTCGCCTTCATGCCGGTGTGGATCGCCGGCACCGACGAGCAGAAGCGCCGCATCGTCGAGGCCGTCAAGCACGGCCACCGGCTCTCCTGGGGCCTGTCCGAACGCGCCTACGGCAGCGACCTGCTGGCCAACGCCATGACCGCCACCAAGGTGGACGGCGGCTACCTCCTCACCGGAGAGAAGTGGCTGATCGGCAACGCCACCTGGTCGGACGGCATGGTGGTCTTCGCCCGCACCAGCGAGCGCGGCGGCACCGGCGGCTTCTCGATCTTCGTGCTGGACAAGCGCACCGCCCCGGTCGGCAGCGTCCAGGAACTGCCCGGCGAGCGGCTGCACGGCCTGCGCGCCATGGACATCAGCGGCCTCAAGGTGGAGGGCGTCTTCGTGCCCGAGGAGGCCCGGCTCGGCCTGGAGGGCCAGGGCCTGGAGACCGCCCTGAAGGCCACCCAGACCGCCCGGGCGCAGATCAGCTCCATCGCGCTGTCCGCGGTGGACACCGGCCTGCGCCTCACCCTCGACTTCACCGAGGGCCGGATCATCCTCGGCCAGGCCGTCAGCGACATCCCCTACAGCCGCCGGCAGCTCACCGAGGTCTTCGCCGACCTGCTGGTGGCCGACGCGGTCAGCCTCGGCGCGGTGCGCGGCCTCCAGGTGACGCCGCAGCAGGTCAGCGTCTCCTCCTCGGTGGTGAAGTACTTCGTCCCCACCCTGCTGGAGCGCACCATGTCCCAGCTGGCCGTGGTGCTCGGCGCCCGCTTCTTCCTGCGCGCCCACCCGCACTACGGCGTCTTCCAGAAGATGCTCCGCGACCTGCTGGTGGCGAACTTCGCCGACGGCAACACGGTCGTCAACCTGCGCAACCTCGGCCACCAGCTGCAGCCCCTGCTCGCCACCGCGCAGAGCGCCGACGACAAGCTGCGCGCCGAGGCGGTGGAGAACGCCGCCGTGCTGTACGGCATCGAGCGGTCCATGCCGCCCTACGAGCCCTGGCGGCAGGAGCTGTTCAGCCGCGGCCGCGACGACACCGTGCTGGCCGCCCCGGACGGCATCGCCCGGCTGCGCGCCCTCGCCGAGGAGGCCAAGGAGGACGACCAGCGCGACTGGCTGGTGCGCGCCGCCGACACCGCCGAGGAGCTGATCGGCGCCGCCGCCCCGCTCGCCGGGCGCTGCGAGAAGCTGCGCGCCGAACTCGGCCGGGCCTACGGCCAGTCCGCCGAACTGTTCGACCTGGCCAAGGAGTACTGCCTGGTGCACGCCGCCGCCGCGTGCGTGCTCACCTTCGTCCACTCCCACGAGGCCCTGGAGGAGCCGCTGCCCAACGCGGCCGTGCTGCTGCTCCAGCTGGAGCGGCTGCGCCGGCACCTGCGGCCCCACGAGGCCGTCACCGACCAGGCCGTCGTGGACGAGGTGATGCGGGTGCTGCGCCACTTCCACCACGAGGAGCGGCTGTTCTCGCACTGGCAGTTCCCGCTCGCCGAGCGCGTCCTGGACCAGGACGCGGTCCGCTCCTGACCGCACCACCGACCCGGAGGAGGACACCGGCGTGAGCCGCGAACCGCAGGCCCTCGCCCGCCGCGCCGCCGGGCCCGCGACCTGGACGCACTTGCCGGGGTGCGGCCCGGGCGTCCGGCGCGGGCGCCTCGACGGGCCGCTCCGGGTGTGCACCCGCGGCCCGTACCACCGGCGGACACCGGCTCGCCCGGCCTTGTGCGGGGCCGGGCGAGCCGTCCGCCGTCCCGTCCGCCGCCCGCGAGGGACCGGAGGGCGCCGGCGATGAACCCCGACCCGGCCGACCTCTGGCTGCTGCCCGAGCGGGCGGTGGACACCTTCGCCGGCGCGCTCGGCGGGACGCGGCTGCTCACCGAGGAGGAACGCGCCCGGCTGCGGCGCCTGCGCGGCCAAGGAGCGCGCCGCCGCTTCCTGGGCGCCCGGACGCTGGCCCGCTACGCGCTCAGCGCGCGCAGCGGGCGGCCGGTGCACGCCTGGCGCTTCCGGCCCGGCCCCTGGGGCCGGCCCGAGCCCGAACCGCCCTGCGAGGGGCTGCGGTTCAACCTCTCGCACACCGAGGGGCTGATCGCCTGCCTGGTCACCCGGGGGCGTGCCTGCGGGGTGGACGTCGAGCGCGCCCCGGCCTCGCCGGACGCGCTCACCCACCTCGTGCCGCGCCTGGCCGAGCCGGAGCGCGCCGAACTGGCCGCGCTGCCGCCCGCCGCCCGCGCCGACCGGTTCAGCGAACTGTGGGTGCTCAAGGAGGCGTACCTCAAGGCGCTCGGCACCGGGGTCACCCGGGAGCTGTCCGGCTTCTCCTTCACCACCCCGCCCACCGGGCCGATCGCCGTCCGCGATCCCCGCCGGCCGTCCGGGGCGGCCGACGCCTGGTGGTTCCGGCTGCTGCGCCCCGCCCCGGGATACGTGCTCGCCGTCGCCGCCGAGCACGGCCGCCCGGCCCACCTGCACCGCATCGACCTGGCCGACCTCGCCGACCCCGGCGAGGCGTCCGCCGCCTGACCATTCGTCCGTTTCACAAGTGAGGACCACCATGGCACCCGAGCACACTCCCCGCGTCGCCGTCATCGGAGCGGGCGTCTCCGGCATCTCCGCCGCCTACCACCTGCGCGACCGCGCCCGGATCACCCTCTTCGAGCGGGAGGACCGGCTCGGCGGGCACGCGAACACCGTCGAGATCGAGGACGACGGCCGCGTCCTCGGCATCGACACCGCCTTCGTCGTCTTCAACCGGCCCGCCTACCCCAACCTCTACGGCTTCTTCGACGAGCTGGGCGTGGACGCGGTGGAGCACCTCGGCGGCTTCAACTTCTTCGACCTGGACTCCGGCCTGGAGTACGGCACCGAGGAACTCGACCTCGCCGAGGAGGAGGTGACGGCCCGCTACGCCGGCTCCCCGGAGTTCCTCACCATCTGGCGCGAGGCCCGCCGCTTCCACACCGAGGGCCGCCGCGACTTCCTGCGCCGCCGCACCGACATCCCGCTCGGCGAGTACCTGGACCGCGGCGGCTACAGCCAGGAGTTCCGGCACTCCTACGTCATCCTGCTCTGCTCCGCGGTGTGGTCGGTGCCCGCCGAGCTGATCTGGGAGATCCCCGCCTCCACCGTGATCGCCTTCTACATGGGCCACGACGAGGGGGGCCTCGGCGGGCGCCGGGTGGACTGGCGCACGGTGGGCGGCGGCTCCATCTCCTACGTCCGCAAGGCGATCGCCGCCATCGGCCCCGACATCCGCACCGGCGAGCCGGTCACCGGCGTGCGCCAGGAGGCGGACGGGGTCGTCGTGACCACCGCCGCCGGCAGCGAGCGCTTCGACTACGCCGTCATCGGCGCCCACGCGGACGAGGCACTCGCCATGCTGGACAACCCCACCGAGCGGCAGCGGACCGTCCTCGGCACGGTGCGCTACAACTCCTCCGACGTGGTGCTGCACACCGACGACTCGGTGATGCCCGCCACCCGCGAGCGCTGGGAGGCGTGGAACTACGGCAAGGTCTCGGCGGACGGCAGGTCCCGCACCTACGTCGCGTACTACATGAACAAGCTGCACGGCTTCACCGCCGAGCAGGACTACTTCGTCACCCTGGACTACCCGCGCGAGATCCGCCCCGAGACGGTGATCGCCCGCTTCCCGTACACCCACCCGATCATCGACAACCAGGTCCGCGAGCTGCAGAAGGACATCTACGACGTCAACGAGGGCACCCGGGTCAAGCTCTGCGGGTCCTACTTCCACTCCCGCAAGCTCGGCTGGGACCAGATCGGCTCCCACGAGGCCGGCTTCTCCTCCGGCGCCGAGGCCGCCCGCCGGCTGCTGGACGAGCTCGACGGCCGGGACGCCTGAGCCGGACGGCCGCGGCGTCCCGGCCGGCTCACCCCTTGTGGCGCTGCGCCGACTCGTGCTCCTGGGCGAGCCTGCGCAGCGCCATCAGGGCCGGCTCCAGCAAGGTGGTGAGGACGACGGCCCGCTCGGCCAGCTCCAGCGGGTCCGTCACCCCCTCCAGCTGGTCGAGGTCGAGCCGGGCGGTCTCCTCGGCCAGCCGGGCGTAGGGGAGCAGGACGCGCCAGTCCAGGGCCACCCCGAACTGCTGGAGGCTGGCCAGCGTCTCGGCCAGCAGATCGCGGGCGGGCGCGTCCTGGTGGACCTGCCACCCCAGCTCCTTGACGAGGGCCTCCACCGCGGCCGGCTGCTCGGACTCCTCCGGCGGCTCCTCGGAGAGCCGGATCGCGCCGAGGGCCAGACCGAGGACGAGATGGGGGTGGGACTGCTCCTCCGAGAGGGCCCCCAGCACCTGCCGGGTGGCCTCCACGGACAGGCCGCGCACCCCGATCAGCGCCCGGATCAGCCGCAGCCGGCGCAGATGGTGCTCGTCGTACTCGGCCTGGGTGGGCGAGGTGTGCCGGCCCGGGGGCAGCAGCTCCTCCCGGATGTAGAACTTGATCGTCGTCACGGACACGCCGCTCTTCCGGCTGAGTTCGGAGATTCGCATCGGCTGCGTCTCCTCCTGTTCATTCGATAGCTCTACTGTCTATAGTGGATAGCGGCAGTATCCATAGTGGCACTATCCATTATGACCGCAGGCGACTTCCGCAGGAAGGCCCCTCTCAGGAAGGGCACAGTCATGCCCACACTCCGCTGGATCACCCCGAACAAGCCGGAGCCCGGTGTCACCACCGCACTGGTGATGGCCTCGCGACTGGAGGTGCGTTCGCTCAAGGACGTACCGAAATTCTTCCTCCGGTCGCTCGCGGCCTGGAAGCAGGTGCGCACCGCGCCGGGCGCGCTCGGCGCCTCGCTGATCGCCGACCCGCTGGCCCGCACCTTCTGGACCCTGTCCGCCTGGGAGACCCGGGAGCAGCTCTACGCCTACGCCAAGGCCGAGCCGCACCACACGATCGTGAAGGGCCTGCGGTCCACCATGCGCCAGTCCGTCTTCACCTTCTGGGAGGTCCCGGTCGGCGAGCTGCCGATCACCTGGACGGACGCCAAGCGCCGCATCGCCGAGCAGCAGGCCACAGAGGCCCATTCCTGAGCACCCGCACCACCGCCCGAATCCGTTCCCGTTCGCCCCCTGGCGAACCGCCGAGGAGACCCCCCATGCCCAAGCCCGATATCCGGTCGGCGCCGCTGTGGCTGTCGATCGTGGCCTCCAGCGTCCCGATGTTCATGGTCGCGCTGGACAACCTGGTCGTCTCGACCGCACTGCACACCCTGTCCGAAGAGCTCGACGCCTCCACCCAGGACCTGCAGTGGTTCGTCAACGCGTACGTGCTCAGCTTCGCCTGCCTGCTGCTCACCGCCGCCGCGCTCGGTGACCGCTTCGGCCGGCGCCGGGTCTTCGTCCTCGGCATCACCCTGTTCACCGTCGCCTCCGTCTTCTGCGGCCTGGCCACCACCAGCGGCGAGCTGATCGCCGCCCGGGCCGTCCAGGGCGTCGGCGGCGCGGCCGTGATGCCGCTCTCCCTGACTCTGCTCTCCCAGGCCGTCCCGGCCACCAAGCGCGGCCTGGCCCTCGGCCTGTGGTCCGGCATCAGCGGCCTGGCCGTGGCCATGGGCCCGGTCGTCGGCGGAGCCGTGGTGGACGGCCTCGACTGGAAGTGGATCTTCTGGGTCAACGTGCCGGTGGGCATCGTGGCCGTCCCGCTGATCCGCTTCGTCCTGCGCGAGAGCCGGCTGGAGGGCGTGGGCCTGGACCTGCCGGGCATGCTGCTCGCCGCCGCCGCCCTGTTCGCCGTGGTCTGGGGCATCGTGCACGCCTCCGACGACGGCTGGACCTCCGGCACCGTGCTCGGCGCGTTCGCCGCCGGAGTCGTCCTGCTCGTCCTCTTCCTGCTCTGGGAGCGCCGCGCCGCACAGCCGATGCTGCCGCTGTCCTTCTACCGGGTGCGCGCCTTCACCCTCACCAACGTCGTCTCCGCCAGCATGTACTTCGGCGTGTTCGGCTCGCTCTTCCTGCTCGCCCAGTACCTCCAGATCGCCCCGCCGCGCACCCCCTTCGAGGCGGGCGTGCGCACCCTCGCCTGGACCCTGATGCCGATGTTCGTCGCCCCCGTCGCGGGTGTGCTGACCAACAAGCTCGGCGGCGGCCGGCTGATGGCCTTCGGCCTCTTCCTCCAGGGGATCGGCCTGGCCTGGATCAACCTGGTCGCCGACACCGACACCGCCTACGGGTCCCTGGTCGGGCCGATGGTCGTCGCCGGCATCGGCATGGGCTTCGTCTTCGCGCCCACCGCCGCCGTGGTGCTCGGCTCGGTCAGCCAGGAGCACGCGGGCAAGGCCTCCGGCGCCAACACCACCGTCCGCGAGGTGGGCGGCGCGCTCGGCATCGCCGTGCTCAGCACCGTCTTCGCCAACCACGGCAGCACCACCTCGCCCTCGGACTTCGTCGACGGCATGCACCCGGCCGTGTGGGTGGGCGTCGGCGTCGTGCTCGCCGGCGCGGTGTGCGCCCTCGGCATCCCGCGCCGGCCGCGGCCCGACGACGCCCCGGAAGCCGAGCCCACGGCGGCCGCCTCCGACGAGGACCGCGCCACGGCGGCCACCGCCTGACGTTCCCACCCCCCTCGACCGGCGCGGGTGCCCGAATCCCCCGCGGGCACCCGCGCCACCCTGCCAGGAGAACGCAATGGAACCCTCACCCTCACCCTCACTCGAAGGCTGGGACATCGCCCGCGTGGACGGCGACGACCAGCTCCCCTGGATCCCCTGGGGCGCCCAGGGCAAGGCGCGGGCCAGGATCGCCGCCCGCGCGGACGGCTACCACGTCGCCATCGTCGAGGCCGAGCCCGGCTACCGGACCGACCCGCATGTGCACGAGCACCCCGAGTTCCTCTACGTCATCGAGGGCACCCTCAGCAACCAGGGCCGCACCATGACCGCCGGCGACGTGTTCGCCGCCGCCGCGGGCTCCCGGCACACCCACTTCGTCGCCGAGACGCCCCTCAAGTACGTGTCGATCTTCAAGACCGAGAACGGCGCGGAGAAGGGCTGACACCGCGCCTCAGCGGCATCGACGTCCCGGCCGCGACGGGCCGCGGCCGGGACGCAGGCACCAAGACAGGTCCGTGGAGCTGGTACGCCGTGGACGGCACCCCGTCCCGCCACCGACAACCCCGAACCGAGGATTCCCATGTATGTCGAATCGTCGTCCGACAGTGCCCACAAGGTCTTCTTCCGCGTTCTGGGGCCGTTGCGGGTGTGTTTCGGGAAGCGGGAGGTCTCCCTCCCCGAGAGCCGCCAACTCACCGTGCTGGCCGTCCTGCTGACCGAGGTCAACAAGGCCGTACCGGTCGGCAGACTCATCGACGCGGTGTGGGGCGACACCCCGCCGGTCACCGCCGACAAACAGATACAGACGTGTGTGTGGCGAGTGCGCAAGGCGCTGGTCCAGGCCGGGTCCCGGGCCGACCTCATCGAGACCGTCCGCGGCGGCTACCTGCTGCGCCTGCCCGACGGGTCCGTGGACACCCAGCTCTTCGAGCAGCTCAGGGAGCGCGGCCGCTTCCGGGCCCGGGCCGGCGACCCGAGGGGCGCGGTCGACGACTACCGCGCCGCCCTCGCGCTGTTCCGGGGAGAGCCGCTGGCCGGACTCGCCAGCCGGACGCTCGAACCCGTCGCGGCCTACTGGGCGGAACGCCGGCTCACCTTGCTGGAGGAGTGCTTCGACGTGGAGCTCGCCCTCGGCCACCACCGCGAACTCGTCGGCGAACTGAGCCTGTTGGTGGAGGAGCACCCGCTGCGCGAACAGCTGCGCTGGCATCTGATGACCGCGCTGTACCTGTCCGACCGGCGCGCCGACGCCCTCGCGGTCTACCACGCGGGCCGCGCCGCGCTCATCAGCCATGTCGGCCTCGACCCCTGCGCCCGCCTCCAGGAACTGCACCAGCGGATCATCGCGGGCGACCCGGTCCTGCCCGCCGACGCCGTCCCGTTCCCGGGGGCGTACCAGAGCCCCGTCCTGCGGGGCGTGTCCTGAACGACCGGCCGACGGCGGCGCGCCCGGGAAACGGCGGACGCGGTGGGCGGCACGCGGCGGCGGACAGGGAAGCCCGCCGCCCGTGCGACACGCGTCAGCGCGCACCGGCCGCCGCCCCGGCCGGCGCCGCCGTCCCCCGCGCCCCCACCAGCTCGGCGGCGAGCGTCTCCAGCGCCTGCCGCAGCACGTCGACGGCCTGCGCGAACTCGGTGAGGTCGATGTGCTCCCGGTCGGTGTGGTCGAGACTGGAGTCACCCGGGCCGTAGACGGCCATCGGCACGTTCCAGTGCGGCTCGACGATGTTGAGGTCGGCCGTGCCCGTCTTGAGCTTCAGCGTCGGACGCGCGCCCTGGGCCCGGATCGCGGAGCACAGGGCGCGCACCACCGCGCCGCGGGTGTCCAGGCGCACGGCCGGGGTCCGGTCGTCGATCCGCAGCACGGCGTCGCCGGCGGCCTCGGCCAGGAAGCGTTCGAACGCCGGCAGGTCGAAGCCCGGGGGAGTGCGGCAGGCGATGGTCATCCGCGCCTCCTCGATGGTGGCGCTCATCTCGGTCAGCGTCGGGATGGGCCGGTCGAAGGCCCGGGTCCCCTCCGAGTGCTTCGCGCAGTAGCCGGCCACCTCGTTCCAGAAGGCGACGGCCGCCTCGCTCGCCTTCTCCTCGGGGCTGGCCGTGTGCACGGCCGGACGGCGCACCTCGTAGCGCACCACGACCCGCCCCTTGTAGCCGATGCCGACGCCGGACCACCCGTTGGGCTCCCCGACGAAGGCGGCGTCGGGCCGGTGCCCTTCCAGGAGGTGTGTCGCACCCCGTCCGAAGGTCTCCTCCTCGACCACCCCCGCGACCACCAGGCGCACCGGGCCGGTCTCGGCGGCCGCGGCCGCGCAGATCATGGCGGCCAGCGGCCCCTTGGCGTCCACCGTGCCCCGTCCGTGCAGGAGGCTGCCCTCCTGCCGCACCTCCAGCAGGCTCGGCACGGTGTCCATGTGGCCGATCAGCATGATCGTCGGTCCGTCGGCCGGGCCGCGCCCGGCGATGACGTTGCCGACCTCGTCCAGGTGTGTCTCGAAGCCCCAGTCCCGCAGCTCCGCGGCCAGGAAGGCGGCCAGCTCCGCCTCCTCGCCCGACGGCGAGGGTATGTCGACCATGCGTCGCAGCAGCGACTCGGCACGTGTGCTCATCGAAACTCCTTGCGTGGGGCTCGGGTCCCGCGCGAAGAGCGCGAGGAAAGGGCCTCCCCGCCGGTCACAGCGGGGAGGAGGGCCGGCGGGGAGGGTCAGGTGGCGCCGCGGACGAACGTCGTGCCGACGCCCTTGCGGGCGGCGAGCACCGGGGAGTCCAGGCGGCCGTCGGCGAGGACGACGTGCGCGACCCCGGCCAGGAAGGCCTCGCCCGCGCTGCGCAGCTTCACCTTCATCCGCCCGCCGGTGCCGTCGAGATACGTGTCCAGCTCCTCGCCGGGCACCTCGGCGACGAGGCTGTCCGGGTCGGCGGGGTCGCGCAGCAGCCCGGGCACATTGGACAGGATGATCAGCCAGTCGGCCGCGAGGGCCACCGCGAGCCGGGCGGCGAACCGGTCGGCGTCGACGTTGAGCAGGCCGCCGGCCGCGTCCCGGGCCGGCGGCGACACCACCGGGACATAGCCGCCGCCCAGCAGGGTCAGCAGGAGAGCCGGATCGACGTCCTTGATCCGGCCGGAGAAGTCGTCCCGGACGACCCGCTCCACCCCGTCGACCACGGCCCTGACCGGCGGCGTCCGGCGCGCGGTGACCAGCGAGCCGTCGTTGCCGGACAGGCCGACCGCGCGGACCCCGGCCCCGGTCAGCTCGGTGACCAGCGCCGGTTTCACCCGGCCGAGCATCGCCATGACGAGCGCGTCCAGCGCGGGAGCGTCGGTGTAGCGGCTGTGCCGGCCGTCGGGCGCGGTCAACCTGCGCACGGGACGGCCGAGTTCGGCGGCGAGCCGGTCGGCCTCGGCGCCGCCGCCGTGCACGACGACCACCTCGGCGCCCTGCCGGACGAGGTCGGCGACGTCGGCGCAGGCACGGCTCATCTCCGCGCCGAGCGAACCGCCGACCTTGATCACGAACCGCTCAGGCCGGGTGGAGCCCGGCGAAGGCGAGTCCTGCGGTCTCGTCGTGGCCGACGGCGATGTTGAAACACTGGACGGCATTGCCGGCGCCTCCTTTCACCAGGTTGTCGATGGCCGACACCACGATCAGGTGGTCGCCCTCGGCGTTGAGCGACAGGCCGATGTCGCAGTAGTTGGTGCCGCTGAGGATCTTCGGGTCCGGGATCCGGCGCAGCGCGGAGCGCTCCCTGACCAGCCGCACGAACGGCTCGTCGCGGTAGGCCGCGCGGTACAGCGCCCACACCTCGCGCTCGGTGACGGCCCGCGACGGGGTGATGTGACAGGCCACCTGGATGCCGCGCACCGCCTCGATGCCGGTCACCGTCATGTGCACGGGCACCTCGCAGGCCTGCTCGATCTCCGCGGTGTGCCGGTGACCGTGCGGCTTGGCCATGCGCAGGGCGCCGCTGCGCTCGGGGTGGTGGCTGCCCTCGTCGGGTGTCCGGCCCCCGCCGCTGGAGCCGGTCCGGGCGTCGATCAGCGCCGGTCCCTCGACCAGCCCCGCCGCGGCGAGCGGGTGCAGGGCGAGGATGGCGGCGTTGGCCATGCAGCCGGGCACCGAGATGTGGCTCGCCCCGCGCAGCTCCTCGCGGTGCAGTTCGGGGATGCCGGGCCGGAAGCGCGAGAGCCAGACCTCGTCCGGCGCGGCGCCCGGGTAGTGGCGCTCGCGCCGGACGGGGTCGTGGAGCCGGAAGTCGGCGCTCAGGTCCACCACCATCGGCGCGAGCGCCGACCAGGCGGCGATGTTCTTCGCCGACGCCCCGTGCGGCACCGCCAGGAAGACGACGTCGGACTCCTTCAGGTCCTCCTCGGCCACGAAGGACAGATCGCTCTGGCCGCGCAGGTTGGGATGCGCGGCGGTCAGCGGACGGCCCCGCAGGCGGGTCGAGGTGGCCTGGGCCAGCTCCAGATGCGGGTGCTGGAGCAGGAGCCTGACGAGTTCGCCGCCGATGTAGCCGCCGGCGCCGATCACCGTTGCTCTCACGGTTCCATCGCCTCCAGGACGTGGCTGACGAGGAGGTCGGCGATGTCCAGCCCGGTGGCGGCGGCCAGACCGTGGAACTCCATGGTGTGGTTGACCTCGGTGACCAGCACCTCGCCGTCGGAGCGTTCGATCAGGTCCACCGCGAGCATGCCGCCGCCGACCGCCTCCGCGGCCCGCAGCGCGAGCTTGGCCAGCTCCGGCGTGATCTCGCACGGTTCCGTGGTGGCGCCGCGCGCCGTGTTGGTGATCCAGTGCTCGGATCTGCGGTAGACGGCCGCGACGACCTGGTCCCCGAGCACGATGGCCCGGATGTCGCGACCCGGCTTGTCGATGAGTTCCTGGACGTAGAACACCGAGTGCGACGGCGAGCGCAGCGCCTGCTTGTGCTCGACGAGGGTCTCGGCCGCGTCCCGGTCGTTGACCTTCGACATCAGCCGGCCCCACGACCCGACGGCGGGCTTGACCACCGCCGGATAGCCGATCTCCTCGATGGCCCCCAGCGCCGCGTCCGGGGTGACCGCCACGACGGTGCGCGGGGTCGGCAGCCCGGCGGCCACCAGCGCCAGCGAGGTGAGGATCTTGTCGCCGCACACCTCGATGACGCCGCTCGGGTTGAAGACCCGGTGCCCCGTCGACTCGAACAGACGCGTCGCGTAGACGCTCCGGGTGTGCGACATGATCCGGTTCAGCACCCCGCGGTAGCGCACCGGCGGCGGCGCCTGGAGGTCACTGATCAGCGTACGGTCGTCGACGGCCGCGTACGGGACCCCGCGCCGCTCGAGGGCGGCGAAGATCAGCCGCTCCTCGAGACGGACGCGGGTGGTCAGGACGGCCAGGAGGCCGTCCTGCGACACACTGGTGGTCACCCGTCACTCCCCGAAGTCTTCCTCGATCTCCGGGGCGAGCGCGAACTCGGCCGGGTCGAGACCGATGATCTCCAGCTCGACCTGGCAGGCCGGGCACACGACGATCGACGTCACGCGCGCGTCCGGCGCCGTCGGGACGATCTCCTCGCACTCCGGGCAGGTGCTCGTCGTGGCGGTGGTCATGACGCACTCTCCTTCACGGTCTGGCTGTGGTGAACGGTGTGACTGTGGACGGTCCGGTCGTGCTCGCCGGCCCGGTCGGCCGGGAGAAGGGGACGGCCGCTCAGGACGGCCTCGGCGGCGGCGACCACGCGGTCCGGGCTGACGCCGCCGGCGGTGAGCTGGTCGCGGTGGCCGCCCGGCCGGGAGGCGAACGCGTCGCTCACCCCGACCCGCAGCACCCGCGTCGGCCGGTGCTCGGCGACGGCCTCGGCGACCGCGCCGCCCAGTCCGCCGAGCAGCGAGTGGTCCTCGACGGTCACGATGCCGGCGGTGCGCTCGGCGGCCCGCACCACCGCGGCGACATCGAGGGGTTTGATGGTGTGCATGTTGAGGACGGTCGCCGCGACGCCCCGGGCGGCGAGCCGGTCGGCCGCCTCCAGCGCGAAGAGGACGGGGTGGGAGCCGGCCGCGACGATCGTGACATCGCCCCCGGTGCGCAGCTGAACCGCCTCGCCGACGGTGAAGCCGGCGTCGCCGTCGTAGACCGGGTCGGTCGGGCCGCGCCCGAGCCGGATGTACACCGGACCGGGCAGATACGCCGCCGCCTTGACCATCCGCACCGTCTCGGCGGCGTCCGCGGGCGTCATCACCGTCATGTGGGGCAGCGTCCGCATCGCCGCGAGATCCTGCTGGGCGTGGTGGGTCGGCCCCAACTGGCCCGCGGACAGGCCGGAATGGGTGGCGACGATACGCACCGGCAGCCGGTGGTAGGCGATGTCGATCTTGACTTGTTCCAGCGCCCGGGCCGACGCGAACGCGGCCATCGTGTTGACGAAGGGCAGGATGCCGGTACTGGCCAGGGCCGCGCCGACGGACATCAGGTTGGCCTCGGCGATCCCGAGGTCCACGTACTGTTCCGGCAGGACGGCCTCGAACTGCTTCTCCAGCCCGCCCATGTCCGAGTCCAGGCACCAGATCCGCGGGTCGGCCTGCGCCAGTTCGACCAGCGTGGCGCGGTAGGCGGCCCGGTCGGAGCCGTCCTGCCGGTCGCCCGCGGCCGGCCGCGGCGGGCTCCCCACGCTCGGCGCGCCGCTCATGCCGAGGCCCGCAGGGCGGCCAGCGCCCGCTCGTAGGCCGCCTCGCCGAGCTTGGCGAAGTGGCTCTGCTTGCGGTGCTCCAGATGGCGCACGCCGCGTCCCTTGACGGTCTCGGCGATCAGCACGGTCGGACGCCCCGAAGCCGGCGCGGCCCGCAGGGCCGGGACCAGTTCGTCGAAGTCGTGCCCGTCGACCTCGGCCACCTCCCAGCCGAACGCCCGCCACTTGTCGGCCAGCGGCTCCAGCCCCATCCGGCCCTCGGTCGGACCGCTGATCTGGAGGCGGTTGCGGTCCACCACCGCGGTGAGGTTGTCCAGCTTCAGGTGCGCGGCCGCCATGGCCGCCTCCCACACCGAACCCTCCTGCAGCTCGCCGTCGCCCATCAGCGTGAACACCCGGTTGGGCCGACCGGCCCGGCGGGCGGCCAGGGCCAGCCCGGTGGCCAGCGACAGCCCGTGGCCCAGCGACCCGGTCGCGAACTCCACACCCGGCACCGCCGGGGTGGGGTGCGCCATCAGCCGCCCGGCGGGGGACCCGTAGGTGTCCAGCTCCGGCACGGGCAGGAAGCCCCGCTCGGCGAGCGTCGCGTACAGCGCCGCGCCGGCGTGCCCCTTGCTCAGCACGAAGTGGTCGCGCCCGGCCCAGTCCGGCTCCTGCGGGCGCACCCGCAGGACCGCGAAGTAGAGGGCCACGAGGATGTCGGCCGCCGACAGGGAGCCGCCCACATGCGCGCCGTTCGCCCCGGCCCCGATCCTGAGCACATGCTCCCGGACCGCGAGCGCCCGGCCGCGCAGTTCGTCCCCGAGCGCGTCCTCGCCCGTTACGGGCTCGGCGGTCTGGACGCTCACGCCGGTACACCGGCCTTCTGCTCGTAGCCCTTGACGGCGGCCCACGGCGGCGCGTAGTCGAGGGCGCGGGCGAAGCGGGCGATGACGTCGAGGTTCTCCCAGACCCGCTCGAAGGCGGCCGCGTACTCGTCGAGCGCGGGGCCGGCGTCGGGGTTCAGGTGCATGCGCCGCAGGCACAGGGAGTCCTCGATGACCTGGCAGGTCACCGGGTAGTCGGCCAGGTCGTAGCGCTGCGGGTTGGTCCCCGGCAGCGACCACGGGTAGCCGTTGCCGTAGGCGTTCTGCTCCTGGAACACCGGCTGACCGGGCAGCGGGATGATCTGGTAGTGCGTCAGCGGCACGCCCTCGGCGAGCAGCGCCCGGCGCAGCGCCTGGCGGAACCGGCCCGGCGTCACCCCGTCCAGGCCCGCCGCCTGCGGGTCGAAGCGGAAGCGCAGCATGTGCCACATGTGGGTGCGGTCCTCGGGCACCGGCGGGACGACGATGCCCGGCAGCGCCGCCAGCCGCGACAGGAAGATCGGGATGTTCTTGTCGCGGCGGTCCTGGTACTCCCAGAACCGCGCCAGCTGCGACCGCGTGAAGGCGGCCAGCACGGAGCTGAGCTTGAGGTTCGAGCCGCGCGTGGCGGACACGTACAGCCGCTCCTCGGTGCTGAGGTCCTCGCCGAGGATGCGCAGGCTGCGGCAGCGCTCGGCGACGTTCTCGTCGTCCGTGACGATCAGGCCGCCCTCGCCGCAGGTCGGGACGCTCTTCTCCACGTTGAGGCTGAACACCGAGGCGGCGCCCATGGAACCGGCGGTCTCACCGCGGTACTTGCCGCCCTGCGCCTGCACGGCGTCCTCGACCACCAGCAGGTCGTACTTGCGGGCCAGCGCCCGGATCTCGTCCATGTCGGCGGGCAGACCGCCGAGGTGCACCGGGACGATCGCCCGCGTGCGGGAGGTGATCTTCGCCTCGATCTGGGTCACGTCGATGTTGAACGTGACCGGGTCGATGTCCACGAACACCGGGATCGCCAGCTGGTACAGCGGCGCCATCGCGGTGGCCACATAGCTGAGGGCCGGGACGATCACCTCGTCGCCGGGCTGGAGGCCGAGGGCGGTCAGCGCCAGCTCCAGCGCCACCGTGCCGCTGTTGACGGCCACCGCGTAACGGGTGTCGCAGAACTCGGCCCACTCCCGCTCCAGGCCGCTGATCTCCTGCTCGTTCTTCGCGCCCACCGTGAACTTGCGGCTGTCCAGGGCCCGCAGCACGGCGTCCTTGTCCGCCTGCGTCACCACCGGCCACTCCAGCCGCCGATGCTCCGGACGAACCACGGGCTTGCTGCCGAACATCGCCAGCTGCGCCTTCATGTCTCTCCCCTTGTGAGCGGACCAGGTCTCGCCCGGTCCGTGTCGCCGGAAATGCATGAACCCGAATCAGTGCGGAGCCGCCCACGTCGCCGTGGGGCCGACCCCGCCGTGGACGCTACGGCGGGCTGCTCTTGCCGTGTTCTCACGGCGCTATCCGCCCGGTCACTTCCCCCGGTGAGGGCCGGTGCGCGGGCCCGCGGCCGGCCGTCGCGGACCGCGGCGGAAGCGACCGGACCGGCTCCGGCGCCGTCGCGGAGCGGACCCCGCCGGCCCGTCGAGCGCACCCCGCCCGGTCCGCCGAGCGGACCCCGCCCGGCCCGTCGAGCGGGCCCCGCCCGGCCGGCGGACCGGCCCCGTGCGCCGTGATACCGCCGTGAGAGCGACGTGAGAGAAACCGTGCCTACCGTGTCCCCCGTCTGGACCGATGGCCCAAGCAGGAGGTGTGCGCGGGGTGGACACCACAGGAACCGGCCGGAGCACGGTGACGGCGGCCGACTGGCGGCTGTCCGACGAGGTGCCGGAGCGGGTGGCCGCCAGCTGCCTGTACGACTCCGCGGGCTGGTTGCGCGCCTGGGAGGACATAGGCATCGAGAAGCGCTCCAGACACGCGTACGTGCACACCGACCCGGAGCACCCCGACGGGGCCTCCGTCCTCCCGCTCTACGCCGTGCACGAGTGCCCGTTCTGGGACGGCTACGAGCGGCAGGTCGACCTGGTGGGCCGGTTCGGCAACCCGGTGATCTTCGCCGGCTCCCCGTACTCCATGTACGGCAAGCGCGGACACGTGCCCGCCGCGCTGGTCCGGGGCGCCCACGCCACCGCCATGGAGTGGATCGCCTCGGGCCCCGCCGAACTGCTCGTCGTGCCCAACCTCACCGAGGAGGGCGTCGCCGACTGGCTGGAGACCGCCGGGCCGCCGGTCGGCCGCATCCTGCTGGAGCGCACCTACAGCTGCGACCTCGACCTCGACGCCGGCTTCGACCAGCACATGTTCCGGGTCACCAACAAGATCCGGCGGGACGTGCAGCGACGGCTGCGCCGGGCCGACGAGCGCGGCCTGACGATCCGCATGGTCGAGGGGCCCGAGGCGCACGCGCTGGTGCCCGCCGCGTACCCGCTGACCGTCGACACCAGCGACAAGAACGACTGGCCCGCGCTGTTCGACGAGGACGCGCTGCACGGCATGCTGCGGGTGCCCGGCGCGATGATGGTCGCCGCCGAGGTGGACGGCCGGCTCGTCGGGGCCTTCTTCGCCTTCCGGCGCGGGTCGGAGGTGACCTTCATGTGCGGCGGCGTGGCCTACGCCACGCTGCACGACCTGAGCACCTACGTGGCGCTCATGTACCGCAGCACCGAGTGGGCCTACGAGCAGGGCATGCGGCGCCTGGAGTGGGGGCGCGACAACTACCGCTTCAAGGAGCGGCACGCCCTGACCGGGACCGACCTGTGGGCCCTGGTCTACGCCCCCGAGCCCCGCCCGGACCTCGAACCGGCGCTGGCCCACATGGACCGGGTGCTGTCCGCGTACATCAGAGGAGACTGACATGAAACCCGGACGGCGCCGGATCGCGCTGCTCCTGGCAGCCGTCATCAGCGTCAACGCGTCGTACACGGTGATGATCCCGTTCGTGCCGGACCTGGAGGACCGGGCGGGGGCCGGGCCGGTCGTCGTCGCGCTGACCTTCGCCCTGTTCGCGGGCGCCAAGGCGCTGGCGCAGCCGGTCGGCGGCTGGTGGGTCGACCGGTGGCGCGCGGACCGCGTCGCGATGCTGTCCATGCTCACCGCCGCGGCCGGCATCGCCCTCACCGCGCTGGCCCGGGACAGCGCCACCCTGCTGACCGCCCGGGTGGTCTGGGGGATCGGCGAGGGACTGGTCTCCCCGGCCCTCTACGCCGGGATGACCGCGCTGTGCCGGCAGCACGAGATCCCCACCAGCCGGATGATGGGCAACTTCGGGTCGGCCGCGGTGGCCGGATTCCTCCTCGGACCGCTGATCGCCGGAGCGGCCGTGCCCGTCGGCCTGACGGGGCTGTTCCTCGCGGGCGCCGTGATCACCGCGGCCACGGCGGTCGGGCTCGTCCTGGCCATCCCCGGGCAGCAGGCCCCGCAGCCCGAGGAGGAGACGGAACCCGCGCCCGCGGCGGACGCGCCCGCGGCCGGGCCCGCGCCGACCCGGTGGTGGGTGTGGGCCCTCCTGCTCGGCGGGCTCGACATGTTCACCTTCCTCGTCTACTCCGCGCTCGAACCCCTCCTGCCGGAATACCTGAGCAGTGGGGCCGACTCCTCGGCCCGCACGGTGATCTCGGCCGTCTTCGTCGCCGGACTGGCCGTCTCGGGCCTGGCGATGTGGCTGCTGGGCCGGTTCACCCTGCCGCTGCGCACGCTCGCGGCGACCGGACTGGGCTTCACGGCCGTCGGCCTGTGCGCCATGGCCGCCACCGCCCACTTCGTGGCCGTCGGCCTGAGCTTCATGGTCTACATGTTCGGCTACGCGACGCTCTTCCTCACCGCCCGGCGCGGGATCGTCGAACTGAAGGCGGCCACGTCCGACGACGGCAAGGCGTTCGGCCTGTTCGGCCTGGTCTCCGACCTCGGCAACGTCCTCGGCCCGCTGCTCGGCGTCGCCCTCTACGCGGTGAACCACCGCCTGCCGTTCCTGCTTCTGGGCGCCGTGAGCGGCCTGGTCCTGCTGGCCCTCGCCGCCGTGGCCCGCCGCCGCACCGGACTGCCCGGCGCCGCCGCCAAGTCCGGCCCGGTGGCGGGGGCGAAGGCGCGCGGCGCCGACGCCCCGGCGGCGGTACCGGCCACCACCGCGGCGGAACCGGACGGGCGTTGACGGCCGGTGGGTGAACTCCCGCACGCGTGACCCCTATTCCGGCTTTTCCCCTCGGAACGGACAATGAGGGGAAGGCTCTTCGGACCGAAGGAGACGGAATGGGGAAACGAGCGGCGAGTCTCGCACTCGTCGGCGCGGCCCTGGCGGCGACGACGCTCGGCGCCTCCGCCGACGCGCAGGCGCAGGCGCAGGCCGGGCTCCTGTGCCCGGGCAACGCGATCTGCCTGTGGCGCGGCCAGTACCACACGGGCGCCCGCTATGTGTGGACGGGCGGCTACCACGACCTGCCGGCCGGCTTCACCGACCACGTCGGCTCCTTCCGGGCCAACCGGACCGGCGCCTTCATCGACTGGGCCACCGGCAAGGTCTGCCACCCGGTGCGCAAGGGCGACTACGGCGACTTCTACCTGCGCGGATTCGGCGGGAAGATGGACGCCGTCGGCAACACCTGCTGAGAACCCGCGGACCGCGCCCCGTCCACCGCGCCCCGCCGGCCCACTGGCCCGGCGGGGCGCGGTGCTGTCGGCGACGCGGGAGAGCCCGCGACGGGCGGCCGAGGGCTGCCACCGGGCCTTCGGACCAGGTGAATTAGGGTGGCTCGTGACCGGGCAGGCGGTCCGTGCGTGTGGCGAGACGGCGCGCACGCCCGCGACCGCGCTGTCGGTCGGGACCAGGGGACGGCCCTGGCACCGCCGTTGCCCCGACACGCTGCTCTCGCCGCTGGAGATGTGATGCAGTCCTACGCCCGCACCCGACAGACCCGGCTGCCCGGCCTGGGGACGAAGTACGAGCTGGACACCGAGGCCGGACGCCGGCTGTCGATCGTCGTCCGCACGGACGGACAGCGCGTCCTCGCCCTGCACGACCCGGAGGACGAGGACAACTGCAGCGACGCCGCCGCGCTGACCACCACCGAGGCGGCCACGCTCGCGAAACTGCTGACGCCCGACCCCGTCCGATTGCGCCATCAGCTCGAACTCGACCTGGTCACCGAGCACATCGAGGTCACCAAACGCTCGCCGTACGCCGGCCGCACCCTGGGCGCCACCCAGGCGCGCACCCGGACCGGGGCGTCGATCGTGGCCGTGCTCCGCCGCACCGACGCCGTTCCCTCGCCCACGCCCGACTTCCGCTTCGCCGCCGGTGACGTGCTCGTCGTCGTCGGCACCCGCGAAGGCGTCGACGGCGTCGCCGAACTGATCACTGGGGGGTAGACCGTCCATGCACGACATGACCGCCTTGCTCATAGAACTGGGCGCCATCATCCTCGGCCTGGGCCTGCTGGGCCGTCTGGCCGGCCGCGTCGGGTTCTCGCCCATCCCGCTCTATCTCCTGGCCGGCCTCGCCTTCGGTCAGGGCGGCGTCATCCCGCTGCGCGCCAGCGAGTCGTTCGTCGCCACCGGCGCCGAGATCGGCGTCATCCTGCTGCTGCTCCTGCTCGGCCTGGAGTACAGCGCCTCCGAACTCGTCACCAGCCTGAAGACGCAGTACCCGTCCGGCGCCGTGGACTTCGCCCTCAACGCCGTACCCGGGGCGGTCGCCGCCCTGCTGCTCGGCTGGGGCCCGATCGCCGCCGTCGCCCTCGCCGGAGTCACCTGGATCTCCTCCTCCGGCGTCATCGCCAAGGTCCTGGGCGACCTGGGACGCCTCGGCAACCGCGAGACCCCCGTCCTGCTCGGGGTGCTGGTCATGGAAGACCTCGCCATGGCCGTCTACCTGCCGATCCTCACCGCCCTGCTGGCCGGGTTCAGCCTCGCCGGCAGCAGCCTCACCCTCCTCATCTCCCTCGGCACGGTCGCCGCCGTCCTCTTCGTCGCCCTGCGCTACGGCCACCACATCAGCCGCGCGGTCTCCTCCGACAACGCCGAACTGCTGCTCCTCGTCGTCCTCGGCCTGACCCTCCTGGTCGCCGGCGTCGCCCAGCAGCTCCAGGTCTCCGCCGCCGTCGGCGCCTTCCTCGTGGGCATCGCCCTGTCCGGCGAGGTCGCCGAGGGCGCCAGCAGCCTGCTCACCCCGCTGCGGGACCTGTTCGCCGCCGTCTTCTTCGTGTTCTTCGGCCTCTCGACCAACCCCGCGGACATGCCGCCCGTCCTGCTGCCCGCCTTCCTCCTCGCCCTGGTCACGGCCGGCACCAAGATCGCCACGGGCTGGTACGCGGCGCGGCGGGCCGGCATCAGACGGGCCGGCCGCTGGCGGGCGGGCGGCGCGCTCGTCGCCCGCGGCGAGTTCTCCATCGTCATCGCCGGGCTCGCCGTCGGCACCGAGCCCCGCATCGGCCCCCTGGCCACCGCCTACGTCCTCATCCTCGTCGTCATGGGCCCGCTCACCGCCCGCTGGACCGAGCCCCTCGTCCGCCGCCTGACCCGCCCCGCGCCCAAGGCGGAGCAGCAGGAGAGCGTGCGGCCGGCGGAGGCGGAAGGCGTGTCCGCGTCCCAGTGACGGCGTCAGTACACGTCGCGGACGTAGCGCCGGTCCGCGGACAGGCGCCGTACGCAGGCGGCGGCCGCCTCGGGGTCCATGCCGCCGTGGGTGGCGGCGATGTCCCGCAGCGCCCGGTCCACGTCCTTGGCCATGCGCCCGGCGTCGCCGCAGACGTAGAAGTGGGCGCCGTCCTGGAGCCACTCCCACAGCCGGGCCCCGTGCTCGCGCATCCGGTCCTGGACGTAGACCTTGTTGCGCTGGTCGCGGGAGAAGGCCAGGTCGAGACGGTCGAGGTGGCCGCAGGCGCGGTACGCCTCCAGCTCCTCGCGGTGGTAGAAGTCGGTGGCCCGGCGCTGCTCGCCGAAGAAGAGCCAGTTGGGGCCGGTGTGACCGCGGGCCAGCCGGTCCTCCAGGAAGCCGATGAACGGCGCCACACCCGTCCCCGGCCCCACCATGATCATGGGCGTGGCGGGGTCGGCCGGCGGCCGGAAGTGCGGTGAGCGCTGCACGAACACCTGCACGGGACCGTCGTCCGCGCAGTCGGCGAGATAGGTCGAGCAGACGCCCTTGCGGTCCCGGCCGAGCCGGCCCGCGTAGCGGACGACGGAGACGGTGAGCCGGACCTCGCCGGGCCGCGCGAGGGGGCTGGAGGAGATGGAGTACAGCCGGGGCTGGAGGCGCTTGAGGACGCCCGCCCACTCCGCGGCCGAGGCGCGGACGGGGAACTCGGCGACCACGTCGGCGGCCTGCCGGCCCCAGCTCCACTGCGCGAGCGCGTCCTTGTTGTCCGGGCGCAGCAGCCGTTTCAGGCCGTGGTCGCCGGTGCGCTCGGTCACGAACCTGAGCAGGTCCGTGGTGACGCGGGAGATGTCCAGCCGGGTGCGCAGCGCCTCCTCCAGGGGCAGCGGCGGGCCGTCGGCGAGGTCGACCGGTTCGTCGGGGTCGAGTCCGGTCAGGGCGAGCCATTCGGCGACCAGCCCGTTGCCGTTGACCGGCCAGACGCCGAGGGCGTCACCGGCCTCGTAGGCGAGTTCGCCGTCGCGGGTGTCGAAGGTGAACTGCCGTACCTCCTTCTGCGAACCGGGCAGGCTGAGCAGCCTGTTGCCGATGAGCAGGGTGGGGAAGGGGGACGCCTTGGTGTAGACGGGCGGTGCGGGGGCGGTGGCGGGGGAGGCCGGTACGGCGGCGGTGCGGGCGGGTGCGGCCGGGTCGTCCGTCTCCCGGCCGGCGGGCGGCTCCCCGGCGGCCGTCGTCAGGGCGGCGGTCACCTGGTCGAGCCACCGTCCGGCCGTCTCCTCGTAGTCGGGCTCGCAGTCGGCGCGGGGCACGAGGCGGGTGGCGCCGAGGGCGGCGAGGCGTTCGTCGAGCCGGCGGCCGTGGCCGCAGAAGTCGGCGTAGCCGGAGTCGCCGAAGGCGAGGACCGCGTACCGGACCCCGGCGAGCCGCGGGGCGTCCGGGGCGGCCAGGGCCTGCCAGAATCCGGCGCCGCTGTCGGGGGCGTCGCCGTCGCCGAAGGTACTGGTGACCAGGAGCACGTCGGTGCCGGCGGTGAGGCGGTCCGGGGTCGCGTCGGCCATCGACAGCACCTCGGGGGTACGGCCGGTCCGGCCGAGGTGTGCGGCGGCGCCGATGGCGAACTCCTCGGCGGTGCCGGTCTGGGAGGCCCACAGGACGAGCAGAGGGCGGGCGGGTGCGGCCTTCGGCAAAGTGGTCCGCGCTTCCGTCCGTGTTCCCGCGGGCACGGCGGCGGGCGTGCGCGCGAACATGCCGGCGAGGACCCCCTCGACCCACAGGGCGCGGCCGTGCTCGATGGGCGCGTCCGGCGGCAGGACCGGGACGCTTCCGTCGGGCGGGGTCAGGGCGAGGCCGGAGAGGTAGCCGGCGAGGTAGCGGCGTTCCGGCTCGGCGAGCGGGGCGGGGGCGAGGTCGGTCACGCCGAACAGGGCGGCGAGGGCCCGCACGGGGGAGCCGTCGGGAGCGGTGGCCGTCTCGGCGGCCGGTGCGGGCGCGGAGTCAGGGGGCACGGGCGCGGTCTCCGGCTGGGGGGTCGGGCGGGACGCCGGGGCGGGGGCGGCCGCTTTGGTGAGGGCGACGGCGCACACCTTGAACTCGGGCTGGAAGGAGACCGGGTCGACGGCGTCGTGGGTGACGGCGTTGATGCTGAGGTATTCCCCGAACAGGTCGTTCCAGTGGAACGGGGCGAAGCAGACGCCGGGCCGGACCCGCTCGGTGATCACGGCGGGCAGGACGGCGCGCCCGCGCCGGGAGGCGACCTCCAGGTGGTCGCCCTCCGCGACCCCGAGGGCCTGGGCGTCCTCCGGGTGGACCTCCACGAAGGGGCCCGGGTCGAGCCGGTTCAGCTTGGCGACCTTGCCGGTCTTGGTCAGCGTGTGCCACTGGTGCGGGAGCCGGCCGGTGCTGAGGACGAACGGGTAGTCGTCGTCGGGGAGTTCGGCGGGCGGCAGATGCGGGCGGGCGTAGAACCGGGCGCGTCCGCTCGGGGTGGGGAAGGCCAGCCGGGGGCGGCTGCCGTCCTCGCGCACCAGCAGGGTCTGGCTGACGCCGTCGTTGAGGTAGCGGATCGGGTTGCGGTCCGGGCCGTCGGCGGCCGGTGCGGGCCACTGCACGGGCGTGGTCCGCAGCCGCGCGTAGTCGACGCCGCGCAGGTCCCAGCCGGTCGCCGGGTTCCACGCCTGCTTCAGCTCCTCGAACACCTCCTCGGCACACGTGTAGGAGAAACCGTCGGCGAAGCCCATGGCGCAGGCCACCTCGGCGATCAGCTTCCAGTCGGGCAGGGCTTGTCCGGGCGGATCGGCGACGCCCGGGACGAGGGTGAGGTTGCGCTCGGAGTTGACCATGACGCCGTCGGACTCCGCCCACAGCGTCGCGGGCAGCACCACGTCCGCGTAGGCGTTGGTCTCCGTCTCGGCGAACACGTCCTGGGTGACGACGAGTTCGGCCGCCTCCAGACCGGCGATGACGGTCCGGCGGTTGGCCACCGAGGCGACCGGATTGGTGCAGATGATCCAGCACGCCTTGATGTCGCCGGCGGCCATCCGCTCGAACATCTCGACGGTGCCCCGTCCGGCCCCGGTGCGCAGCGAACCCTGCGGGATGCCCCACAGATCCTCGACGAAGGCGCGCTCGGCGTCCACCAGCACGGAGCGCTGGCCGGGCAGGCCCGGACCCATGTAGCCCATCTCCCGGCCGCCCATCGCGTTGGGCTGGCCGGTCAGCGAGAACGGGCCGGCGCCGGGGCGGCAGATGGCGCCGGTGGCCAGGTGCAGATCGATGAGGGCGTTGGTGTTCCAGGTGCCGTGGGTGGACTGGTTCAGGCCCATGGTCCAGCAGCTCATCCACGCGCCGGCCTCGCCGATCCACCGCGCGGCCCGCCGGAGGTCGGCCTCCGGGACGCCGGTGATCTCCGCGACCTTCGCGGGCGGGTAGTCCGCGAGGAAGGCGGGCATCTCCTCCCAGCCCTCGGTGAACTCGGCGATGAACTCCTCGTCGGTGTGGCCGTTCTCCACCAGCAGGTGCAGCAGCCCGTTGAGCAGGGCGAGGTCGGTGCCGGGCCGGACCGGCAGGAAGAGGTCGGCCTTGTCGGCGGTGGCGGTGCGCCGCGGGTCGACGACGATCAGTCTGGCGCCCGCCGACTTCACCCGGTCCATCATGCGCAGGAACAGGATGGGGTGGCAGTCGGCCATGTTGGAGCCGATGACGAGGAACACGTCCGCGTGGTCGAAGTCCTGGTAGGAGCCGGGCGGCCCGTCCGCGCCGAGCGACAGTTTGTAGCCCGAGCCCGCCGACGCCATGCACAGCCGGGAGTTGGACTCGATCTGCCGGGTCCGCACGAAGCCCTTGGCCAGCTTGTTCGCCAGGTACTGGGCCTCCAGGGACATCTGCCCGGACACGTAGAAGGCCAGCGCGTCCGGCCCGTGCTCGTCCAGGATCGCCCGCAGCCGGGCGGCGACGGTCGCGACGGCCTCGGCCACGTCGGCCGGCGTGGGCTGGGCGCCGCGCTCGGCGCGGACCAGCGCCCGGTCGAGGCGTCCGGGCGCGGCCATCATGTCCGCGCTGGTCGCGCCCTTCGTGCACAGCCGGCCGCGGTTGGTGGGATGGGCCTTGTCCCCGACGGCCTTCGCCACCCGGCGCCGGCCGTCGGCCGGGTCCCGCACCACGTCCAGCACGATCCCGCAGCCGACCCCGCAGTACGAGCAGACCGTGCGGACGCTCTCCTTCTCCGAGCCGGCTGTCACCGGACCTCCCTCCGTACGGCTGTGTCGTCCCGGGCCGCCGCCACCGCTCCCGGCCGGGGGCGGCCCCATGACCAGCACCGTAGGAAGACGGCGTTTCCGCGCCGTCACACGCCGGGAACACCCGCCATTACGCCTCACGCACACCTCCGGGCACGGTCCTGTGAGGGCGCGGCGCCCCGCCCCCCGCCGCCACCGCCCGGACCCGGGCCGCTCCTGCCTACCGCATCTGCGGCGCCCAGAGGCCCTTGTGCCTGGCAGATCATGCCCCGAACGGGTTTTTCGACTGGCATCTGCCTGTCCGTGCGGCCCCGGTCCGGGTACGGTCGTGCGGGAGGTGGTGGGCCGTGATCCAGGTGGTGGAGCACGTACCGCAGGAGAGGCCGTACGCCATCGGCGCGGAGCTGGCGGCGGCCGGTCTGCCGGTCCGGGTCTGCCGGGTCTGGGCGGGCGACGCGGTGCCGCGGACGACGGACGGCATGGTGGCGCTGGTGGTGATGGGCGGCCCGATGTCCGCCTACGCGGAGCCGCCCGCCCGAGGAGAGCCGTCCGCCCCGGGGGAGCCGCCCGCCCACGGCCTGTCACCCGGCCCTGGCCACTTCCCGAGCCGTGCCGACGAACTGGCTCTGCTGCGGGCCGCGTTGGAGGCCGAGGTGCCGGTGCTGGGCGTGTGTCTGGGCGCGCAGCTGCTGGCGGTCGCGGCGGGCGGCGTCGCCCGGCCCGGCAGCGGCCCCCAGATCGGCTGGGGCGAGGTCGCGATGACCGAGGCCGCCCGTGACGACCCGCTGTTCGCCGCCGTACCCGACCGGCTGCGGGTGCTGCACTGGCACGGTGACACGATGGACCTGCCGCCCGGCGCCACGCTGCTCGCCTCCTGCGACCGCTACCCCGTGCAGGCGTTCCGGATCGGCGGCTCGGCCTGGGGCGTCCAGTTCCATCTGGAGGTGGACGGGACGGCGGTCGAGGCGTTCGCCGGGGCCTTTCCGGAGGAGGCGGCCACCGCGCCCGGCCTGCTGGAGTCGGCGCCCGCGGAACTGGCCGCGCTCGCCCGCCACCGCGACGACGTGTTCGAACGCTTCGCCGCCTTCGTCGCCGGCCGGGCCGAGCGGACGGCGACGAGGGCCTTCTTCACCCGGCGGGCGGCCGCCTGGGAGGAGCGGTTCGCCGACGACAACCCCCGGTACGCGGCGGCGGTCCGGCGGATGGGGCTGCGCCCCGGGCAGCGCGTCCTCGACCTCGGCTGCGGCACCGGCCGGGCGCTGCCCGCGCTGCGCGCCGAGGTCGGCGCCGGGGGCGTCGTCGCCGGTGTCGATCTCACCCCCGCCATGCTCACGGCCGCCGTCCGCGAAGGCCGCGACCGGGACGGGGGACTGCTGGCGGCCGACGCCTGCCGGCTGCCGCTGCCCTCCGGCGCGGTGCACGGCGTCTTCAGCGCGGGCCTGCTCGACCACGTCCCGGATCCGGCGGCGGCCCTGCGGGAATGGGCGAGGGTGACCGCGCCCGGCGGCGTCCTGCTCCTGTTCCACCCCTCGGGCCGCGCCGAACGCGCCGCCCGCCACGGCCCCCTCGACCCCGCCGACCCGCTGGCCGAGGAGAACCTGCGTCCCGCGCTGCGGGCGGCGGGCTGGGACCCGCTCCGCTACGAGGACGCCCGCCACCACTTCCTGGCCCGCGCGGTGCGCGCCGGCGGACGGGACTCGGGACGGCGCCCCGACTGAGCGCCGTGCCGGTGGGCGCGCGCGTGCGAGGCCGGTGGGCGCGCGCGTGCGAGGCCGGTGGGCGCGCGCCTGTGAGGACATCCGCCGCGGCGCCGGTCCGCGAAGAGCGTTCCGGCGCCGTCCGAAGAGGCGGTGCGGTCCCCGATCGCCCCCGGGGTCAGGCGAGTTCGGGCTGCGGCTCGGGCTGCGCCGCCGCCGGTACGGCCGCCTGCGGGGCCGTGTCCCACAGCTTCGTGGTCCGCGCGTAGTTGTGCACCACCGAGGCCATCGCCAGGATGAGGAGCGGGCCGTACAGCCAGGGGCGGGCGGCCAGTTCCGTCGGCAGCCAGCGGTACGCCAGCAGCAGCGCCGTGAACACCACCGTGCCGTGGACGACCAGTTGGACGCTGGAGCGGTCCCAGCCCCGCGCGAACGCGCGCATCGCCGCCTCGATGGTGACCGCGAACACCACGCCGGCGACCAGGTCGGCGCCGTAGTGGTAGCCGAAGCCCAGGGTCGCGGTGAGGGTGGCGACCAGCCAGAACGCGCCCGCGAAGCGCATCAGCCGCGAGCCCTGCCGGGTGTGGATGAACAGCGAGGTGGCCCACGCGGTGTGCAGGCTCGGCATGCAGTTGCGCGGGGTGACGCCGTCGAACGGCATGGCGTGCGGGGTGCCGACCGGCGACGGCGTGCCGGGCCACAGGTCGGCCGTCGCCCAGTGCCCGCCGTCGGCGCCGTAGGCGAAGATCGGGCCGACGACCGGGAAGATCATGTAGACGGCCGGCCCGATCAGGCCGATCACCAGGAACGTGCGCACCAGATGGTGCTGCGGGAAGCGCCGCTCGACCGCCACGTTCCGCAGCTGGTACAGCCCGACGATCGCCGCCGCCAGCGGAAGCTGTCCGTAGACCAGGTGCAGGGAGTAGTAGCCGAACGCTCCGGTGGCGTCCACGAACTGCCCGACGAGCCAGGAGGGATTGCCCAGCGCGTGATCGGCGGTCGCCACATACTGGTCGAGCACCATGGGGCGGGTCTTGGACGTGATGACCAGCCAGGTGTCGCCGATCTTGTGGCCGGCCACCAGCAGCAGTCCCAGCCCGACGCCCTTCAGCAGCAGCGCCCGCTCCCGGCCGCCGCGGCGCGTCACCGCGATCGCCGCGCAGCCGAGGATCACCCACAGTGCGCCGTTGCCGAAGATCAGGGGGGCGTCGGCGATCCACCGCACCAGAAGGAAGACGAGGTCGATGCCGACCGCCGCGACCAGCGCGATGGCCCGCTGCCGCCAGGTGAGCACCACCATCGTCAGCGCGAGACCGGCGTACAGCAGCGGTCCCGAACGCGGGGCGAATATCACCTCACGGGCCAGATTGCTGACCGGGCCCGCCATGCCGTAATGGTGGGCGGCGAATTCCAGCGCGACGATGAACCCGAGCGTGGCCAGGCCCGCCACGGTCCACAGCACCGCCTGCGGACGGCGCCGGGCCGCGGGGAGGGCGTCGGCGGAACCGTCTCTTTGCGCTGGTATTCGCGTCGTTATTCGTGTCGGATTGGTTTTCAATTGTTCGGCTCGTTCGCTCGGTATGGGGAGAACAGGTCGATTTTTATGTTGTTTGGCATGGTTTCCCGGTGAAGAGTGGCGATCGGGGAGATCGTCGTGAGTTCGAACATGCTAACGCCACGGTGTGGGCGGGTTTCGCTGGTTACGGACGGTGCCGGGGCGCCGTGGGGGCGGGGCCCGTCCGAAGGAGACGTGGCGCGAGGGAAAATGGTTGCCATATGAAACCAGGAAGCGCGAAGGGTTCTCCATGCCGCACCTCACCATCGACTGTTCCGAACAGCTGGCCGACGCCGTCGACCGGCCGGCCCTGCTGAGGGAACTGCACCGGCTGGTCCTGGCGGACTCCGGCTCGACAGGGGTGTGCAAGACGGTCTTCCGCCGGGCCGAGACGTACGTCGGCGACGGCGCGGGCGGCTTCGTGCACGTGGAGGTCGGCCTCATGCCCGGGCGCTCCGAGGCGCTGAAGGCGCGGCTGTCCGAGCGCATCCTGACCCTGCTCGTCGCCCACCTGCCGGCGGCCGGCGCGGGCGGGACGACCTGCTCGGCCGAGGTACGGGACCTGGCCGGCTCCTACCGTCTGTTCCCCACCGCGCGGCCGCCCCGGACGGCGGCCGCACCCGTCGGTGAGCGGCCGTCGGCGGCCCGGGCCCGCTAGAGGGGCCGCGGACGTCTCCGCGGTGGCCGCGCGGTGGGGGCGGGCCGGCCCGGGCGCGGGCCGGCGGTGAGCGGTGGGTTCGGGCGGTGGGCGGTGGGCGCTCGGGATGCGCGGGCGGCGTCGCTGCGCAAGCGTGGGCCGTGGGCGGCAGGCGCGTCGTACGACGCGGTGCGGCGCCCCGTCGCCGACCGGTGCCTCGGCGTCCTCGCCGAGCTGGGGGGCTTCCCGTTCCGGCGCTCACCTTTCCGGAGCTTTCCATGGTTACGAAGCACAGCTTGTACCGGCCGTCCACCACGACGGAACCGAGGGCGCGTGACGCGTCCCTGACCAGATCGTCGGCGTCCGACTGGGGACTTCTCCTCGTCCGGCTCACCTTCGGAGTGCTGATGGCCGGGCACGGCGCGCAGAAACTGTTCGGCCTCTTCGGGGGCGGCGGACTGACGGAGACCGGCCGGGGGTTCGCGGCCCTGGGTTACCGCCCCGGCAAGCTCTTCGCCGTGATCGGCGGACTGTCGGAGCTGCTGGGCGGCCTCGGCCTGGCGCTCGGGTTCCTCACGCCGCTGGCCGCCGCCGCCCTGATCGGCGTGATGATCAACGCCATGGCGACCGTGACCGGGGCGCACGGTCTGTGGGACGCGGACGGGGGTGTCGAGTACAGCGTCTGCATCACCGTGGTGGCCCTCGCCGTCGCGCTGATCGGCCCCGGCCGGTTCGCCGTCGACCGGTTCTTCCGCTGGGGCTCGGGCGGCTGGCCCGAGGGCGCCCTGGCACTCGGGCTGGGGGGTGTGGGCTCCGCGATCACGCTCAGCCTCTGAACCGCTGGGCCCCGTACCGCCGGGGGCGGGCGCGGCCACGCGTTCAGGCGTGGCCGGACGCCGTCGAGGGGCCGCGTCCGGCAGGATCGGGAGAACCCCGAGAACCCCGAGAGCCGGAGGAACCGAGATGTCCAAGCCGCCGCTGCCGCCCGAGGCCGTGGAACTGCTGCGCCGCCCCAACCCCTGTGTGATGGCCACCCTGCGCTCCGACGGCGCGCCGGTCTCCACGCCCACCTGGTACCTGTGGCAGGACGGCCGGGTCCTGATCAGCCTGGACGAGGGCCGCGTCCGCCTGCGCCATCTGCGCCGCGACCCGCGGGTGAGCCTCACCGTCCTGGCCGGGGACGACTGGTACACCCACGTCACCCTCATCGGCCGTGCCGCCGAGCTGCGCGAGGACGAGGGCCTGGCCGACATCGACCGGATCTCCGCCCACTACACCGGCAACCCCTACCCCGACCGCGTCCGGGCCCGGGTCAGCGCCTGGATCGAGGTCGAGCGCTGGCACGGCTGGGGCGCGCTGAAGGACAGCGACCAGGCCTCCACCTGAGCGCCCGGCCGGGTACGGCGCACGGCACGAGCGGCGGCCGTCCGCCGCCCGGGCGTGCCGCCGCACCCGCCCGCACCCGGCGCGCTCGCCCGCGCCTGCCGTGTGAGCCCGCACCCGGCGCGTTCGCCCGCACCCGCCCGCGCCCGCCGTGTCAGCCCGCGCCTGCCGTGCCAGCCCGCACCCGGCGCGTTCGCCCGCACCCGCCCGCACCCGCCGTGTCAGCCCGCACCCGCCCTTTCGGCCCCGGCCCGCCGCGTCAGCCCGCGGCCGGCCGGAAGCGGCGACGGTACTCCGTCGGTGTCGTGCCGAGCCTGCGGCCTGCGGCCGACG
>NZ_JAIOAB010000070.1 GCF_019890635.1 Streptomyces sennicomposti | reverse complement strand
GGGGGGGGGGGGGGGGGGGGGTGGGGGGGGGGGCGGGGGGGGGGGCCGGGGGGGGGGGGGGGGGGGGGCCGGGGGGGGGGGGGGGGGGCCGGGGGGGGGGGGGGGGGGGGGGCTCAATGGGTCGAACGTGGGTGGCGGTGGAGCGGACGGGCCGGCAGGCCACGGCCCGCCGGGCGGTCAGCCGCAGCAGCCGCCTCCGCAGCAGCCGCCTCCACCGCCGGAGGCGGGCCGGGCCGCGGGGGCGGAGGCCGTGCCGCCGACCGCGACCGTGGAGAGCAGTTTGACCGTGTCGTCGTGGCCTGCGGGGCAGGTCGCCGGGGCGGCGGACTGCGCCATCGGACGGTTCAGTTCGAAGGTGTCGCCGCAGCTCCGGCAGCGGTACTCGTAGCGAGGCATACGCCCAGATTAACGGGCCTGCCCCAGACCGATGGAGCTCTGCGTTTCTTGTGTGTTCGTTTCTGTCCCGTTCTCATGCGGAGAAATTGAAAAGACGGCTGATAATTTTGTATGGCCGCGAGAGCCGTGAGACGGCTGGGAGTGAGGGGGCAGGCGGCCGCATACGCGGCTGTGTCGACCCGCGCGAGCAACACGGAGTGCGGAGGGAGACGCAGTCGTGACCGAGGCAGGGCAGGGGGAGGACCTTCCGGAGGAAGGTCGCCGGCCCCGTGAGCGCCGCGCCGCGCCGAGGCGTTCGCCGAGCGCGCGTCCGCCGCGCGCCGACGAGACGATGCAACTGAACGTGGACGCCCTGCGCAAGCGGGACGGATCGGGCGTCCCGCGCCCCGACCCCGCCCCGCCCCGCCCGGACGAGACCATGCAGCTGAAGGTCGACGCCCTGCGCGAGCAGCAGCGCCGTACCCCGTCCCGCCCGGACGGCGAACAACCGGAAACGGGAAGGCCGGACGCGAAGCGGCCGATTCCGGAACAGCCGGGCGGAATACGGCCGGACGGGGAACAACCGGACGGAAAGCGGCTGGACGCGGAGCAGCCGGGCAGAACACGGCCGGACGGGGAGCAGCCGGGCGACAAGCGTCCGCAGCCGCACGAGACCATGCAACTGCGCGTCTTCCGCCCGAGGGCTGCCGACCGCCCGCAGGGCCAGCGCGCCGACCGCCGCAAGGCGCAGAAGAAGCGGCAGCGCCGGACCCTGCCCCCCGCGCTCGCCGCCCTCACCGCCGCGGCCGGCCGCCGCCTCGCCCCGCTCACCCGCCGTCTGGCGCCCCTGCTCGCCGTGCTCGCGCCGTACGCGCGCAGGCTGAAACCGGTCTACCCGCGCCCCGGCCGCACCGGCTGGCGCCGCTGGATGCCGTCCTGGCGGCAGTGGGTCGGCGCGGTCTTCGCGAGCCTCGGCCTGACCAGCCTGCTGCTCGTCGTCGCCTACGCCGCCACCGACATACCGGACAACCTCAACAGCTACGCCACCCAGCAGGACAACGTCTACTTCTGGTCCGACGGCACCCCGATGGCCCGCACCGGCTGGGTGCAGCGCCAGGCGATGCCGCTCAAGGACATACCCGAGGACGTCCGCTGGGCGGTCCTCGCCGCCGAGAACGAGAGCTTCTACAGCGACCCCGGCATCTCCTTCAAGGGCATCACCCGCGCCCTGTGGCGCACCGTCGGCGAGGGCGACACCGAGGGCGGCTCGACCATCACCCAGCAGTACGTCAAGAACGTCTACCTCACCCAGAACCAGACCGTCAGCCGCAAGTTCACCGAGGCGATGATCGCCCTCAAGCTCGACAACAGGATGAGCAAGGACAAGATCCTCGAGGGCTATCTGAACACCAGCTGGTTCGGCCGCGGCACCTACGGCATCCAGCGCGCCGCGCAGGCCTACTACGGCAAGGACGTCAGCCGGCTCAACGTCAGCGAGGCCGCCTTCCTCGCCTCCCTCCTCAAGGGCGCCGGCCTGTACGACCCGACGCTGAACCCGAAGAACCACGCCCGCGCCGTGGAGCGCTGGAACTGGATCCTGGACCGCATGGTCAAGATCGGCAAACTGTCGCCGGACGAGCGCGCCAAGTACACGACCTTCCCCGAGCCGCTCAAGAGCAACCCGCTCGCCGACACCGGCCAGCAGAGCGACTACCTGGTCGAACTGGCCACCCAGTACGCCAAGAAGGCCGCGCACATCTCCGACAAGGACTTCGACCTCGGCGGCTACCAGATCTACACGACCTTCGACCGCAAGCGGGAGGCCACGCTCACCGACGTCGTCACCAAGGCCCGCAAGGAGGCCAAGGAGAAGGACCCGGCCGCGGCGAAGACCGCCCACTACGGCGCCGCCTCGGTGGCCACCGACGGCCGGATCGTCGCCGTCTACGGCGGCCCCGACCACCGCACTCAGGGCTACAACGAGTCCAACTCCTCCACCGTCCCGGCCGGTTCGGCCTTCCAGCCGTTCGTGTACGCGGCCGGACTGCAGAACGGCGCCGTCAAACAGCGCGACGCGCCGCGCGAGGCGGTCACCCCGGACAGCGTCTACGACGGCGACGACGCCGTGCCCGTGACCACCCCCGAGGGGCCGTACTGGGACCGCAGCGGACGCAAGGTCGCCGCCCACAACGACGGCGGCAAGTCCTACGGACGCATCACCCTGCGCCAGGCGCTCGCCCAGTCCGTCAACACCCCGTTCATGCAGCTCGGCATGGACACCGGCCTGGACAAGGTCAAGCAGACCGCCGTGGCGGCCGGACTGCTGCCCTCCAGCATGGGCCCGCAGGTGCCCGACCTGTCCCTCGGCAGCTCCACGCCGAGCGCGATCCGCATGGCGGGCGGCTACGCCACCTTCGCCGACGGCGGAATGAGCACCGAGCCGTACTCGGTCGTCCGGATCACCCGCAACGGCGCCGCCGTGCCGCTGGACCGGCCGGCCGGCCGGCGCGCGGTCAGCGCCACCGTCGCCCAGCAGGTGAACGACGCCCTCGGCGACGCCTTCCGCACCGCCCACCCCGCCGCCGCGCCCGCCGGCGCCCAGGTGACGGGCAAGGCCGGGACCACCGAGAAGGACACCGCCGCCTGGTACGTCGGCACCGCCAAGTCGGTCTCCACGGCGGTCGTCGTCTACCGCATGGATCTGGCCAAGAGTCTTGAACCCCTGCCGTTGAAGGGGCTCGCCGGAACATCGGCAGACGGTGTTCCGTACTCCATATGGGCCGGTGCCATGGCCCCGCTCGGCTGACCCCGGCGGCCCGCCCGCACCGCACCCGCCAGCAGACCCTTCGTGAAACGAGCCGCCCATGAAGTCCTCACCCGGCCGCCGCCGCAAGGCGCCCGCGCGCCGCCGCCCCACCCGCCCGCAGTTCCTGACCCTGGCGGCCCTGCTGGTCGTGGCCTCCGTGGTGGCGGGCTTCCTGGCGCTGACCCGGCCCGACTCCGCCACGCCGACCGCCTCCGCCGGCAACAAGGGCGGCGACGCGGCCCCCTCGCCCACGGCGACGAAGGAACCGGCCTGGGACGGCAAGACCAAGGTGCTCGGCGACGGCTCCACCTCCTACACCGGCCCGCAGAAGGGCGAGTTGAAGCCGGTGCCGCTCAAGCCGGGCGAGAAGCCGCCGCAGTTCGTGGTGTTCTCCTGGGACGGCGCCCTGGAGGGCAGCGACCACCTGTTCTCGCACTACCGGGAGCTGGCCAAGGAGTACAACGCCCATATGACCTTCTTCCTCACGGGCATCTACCTGCTGCCCAAGGACAAGAAGACCCAGTACCACCCGCCGATGCACAACCCGGGCGACGCGGCCATCGACTACGCCACCGACGAGCACATCCGCGACACCCTCGAACAGCTCCGTCTCGCCTACGACCAGGGCAACGAGATCGGCACCCACTTCAACGGCCACTTCTGCGGCGCCAAGGGCGGCGGCGACTGGAGCGTCGAGGAGTGGAAGAGCGAGATCGACCAGTTCTTCTCGTTCGTGGAGAACTGGAAGACCAACACCGGCTTCAAGGACATCGCGCCGCTGCCCTTCGACTTCAAGAAGGAGGTCACCGGCGGCCGCGCGCCCTGCCTGGAGGGCCAGCCCAACCTGCTGAAGGCCATCAAGAGCTACGGCTGGCGCTACGACGCCTCCTCGCCCGGCGACTTCCAGATCTGGCCCACCAAGAAGAACGGCATCTGGGACTTCCCGCTGGAGATGCTGCCGTACGAGAACGGCAAGTACCAGGGCCTGTCCATGGACTTCAACTTCCTCTACAACCAGTCCGACGGCGAGACCAAGGGCGACCCCGCCAAGTACCCGCTGTGGCAGCAGCAGACCGTCGACTCCTACATGGCCGGCTTCAACCGCGCCTACTACGGCAGCCGCGCCCCGCTGTTCATCGGCAACCACTTCGAGGACTGGAACGGCGGCATCTACATGAAGGCCATCGACCAGGTCATCAAGAACGTCTGCACCAAGAAGGGCGTCAAGTGCGTGTCGTTCAAGGAGCTGGCGGACTGGATGGACGTGCAGAAGCCGGAGACGCTGCAGGCCTTGCGGGGACTGGACCCGGCGCAGTCCCCGGACTGGTCCTCGGTGGTCAAGTGACCCTTGTAACCCCTTGGTTCCACTTGTGCACACCCTCTTCACAACCGCCTCCGCAGTCATGCGAAGATGCGACTTCCCGGTAGCAGTACCGGCGTAGAGGGGAACATCATTGAAGTCGAGAAAACTGAGCCGTAAGCGGCGGCGCACCGCCATAGTCACGGCCGCCGCAGCCTCGGTGGTCGCCGGCGTGGCCCTGGTGCCCAACTGGAGCGCGGGCGCGGCGGTCACCGACGACCCGACGGTGGACGCGGCCACCAAGGCCACCTTCCAGAAGCTGGCCGACGCGGTCTTCACCGACCGCACCCAGGCCCTGGTGGACGACAAGAGCGGCAAGCAGGGGAAGAAGGGGCAGCAGAAGCTGTCCTCCCGCTTCTCCGGCAAGGTCCGCGTCTCCGGCACGCAGTCCCGCTACGAGGACTCCGCGCTGACCCAGCTGCGCGGCCGCAAGGACCGCCTGGAGCAGCTGGGCGAGAAGTACAGCGCCGGCGCCACGAGCGTCACGCTGGACGCCACCCAGGTCAAGGGCCGCAACGCCAAGGTCGCCGTCACCGAGAACACGACGCTGACCTACGAGAAGGTCAAGGGCACCGAGCCGAAGACCACCGGCTTCCAGGCCCACCACGAGCTGACGTTCCAGGCCGACAAGCACGGCAACTGGCAGCTCACCGGCATCCGCGACACGGACGACGGCGTCGCCGTCAACCAGGTCGCCACGCCGGCCCCGGCCGTCAAGGCCACCGCCGACGACGACACCCCGCCGGACGCGCCGCGCGCGTCCACCGCGAAGAACGCGCCGGCCAACAAGAAGAACCTCACGTCCGGCACGTACGACTACAAGGCCATGGCCGCGTACGCGCAGAAGTACTGGAGCAAGTACAACCCCGACTACCCCGACTACAACGGTCAGGGAGCCGGCGGCGACTGCACCAACTTCGTCAGCCAGGCGCTGAAGGCGGGCGGCTGGAAGCACGTCCCGGGCTACACGTACGACTTCCACAAGTGGTTCGGCACCGCGGACATCCAGTCGGACTCGTTCGTCGGCGTCAACGAGTTCTCCTGGTTCGCGCTGTCCTCCAAGCGCGTCACCAGCCTGCCCTACGTCTACCAGCTGGACGTCGGCGACGTGCTGCAGATGGACTTCAACCGGGACGGGTCCAAGGACCACTCGATGATCGTCACCTACCGCAGCCCGCAGGGCGTGCCGTACGTGTCGTACCACTCCACCAACACCTACAACCGGTCGGTGGCGAGCCTCATCGCGTCGTACCCGACCGCGTACTACTACGCCTACCGCACCTGATCGGGCGTCCCCTCGGGGCGGGGGCCGGGCCTCAGTGACCGGCTCCCCGCTCCTCGCGGATCTGCGCCACCACCCGGGCCACGGCCGAACGGACCGCCTCGGTCTCCGTCAGGAAGTGCCAGTAGTCCGGGTGGCGGCCCGTGAGCGACTCCACGGCCCGCTCCAGCCGGGCCACCGCCTCGTCCAGCGGGCGGGCGTGCCGCGGGTCCGGCGTCGTCCGGCCCGTCATGGCCAGCCGCTGCGCGTCCCGGATCGCGAACCGGGTCTTCTCGATCTCCCCCTGCGGATCCTTCTGCACCGCGTTCAGCCGGGCCAGCCGGTCCCCGGCGGCCGACACCGCCTCGTCGGTGGCGTTCAGCAGCGCCCGCACGGTCGCCAGCAGCGCCGTCGCGTCCGGCCAGCGCTGCGCGTCGCGCGCCGCCTGCGCGTCCTTCAGCTTCAGCTCGGCCTGGCGCACGTTCTCCTCGGCCTGCCGCGGCACCGGCTGGAGGTCCTGCCAGCAGGCGGCCGTGAAGCGGCGGCGCAACTCGCTGAGCACCGGCTCCACCTGCCCGGCCCGCGTGGTCAGCGCCTGCGCCCGGGTGCGCAGCGACACCAGCCGGCGGTCGATCTCGGCGGCCCGCTCCGGCAGCCGCCCGGCCTCGGCCGCGATCGCCGACGCCTCCCGCGCCACCCGCTCGGCCCGCTCCAGCGTCGGCTGCACACCGTGCCGCCCCGCGCCCTGGTTCAGCTTCGTCAGCTCCGGGGAGAGCGCGGCGAGCCGGGCGGCCAGATCGTCGGCCCTCAGGCCCGAGGCGCGTACGGCGTCCAGGGCGTTGCTCGCGGCCAGCAGGGCCTGGCGGGCCCGCTCCACGGCCGGCGCGAGCCGGGCCAGCTGGGTCTCCGCCTTGCCGAGCAGCGGCCCGAGCCCGGCGGCGAAACGATCCAGCTCCCGTTTGACGTTCAGCAGTTCGTCCTTGGCGGCGACCAGGTCGGTGCGCGCCCGGACGGCGGCGGCCGCCTCCAGGTCGTCCCGGTCCAGGTCCTGCGCGTCCACGGCCGTGATGTACCGCCCGCTCGCCTCGTCCACCCGCCGGCCCAGCGCCTCGAAGTCGGCGACCGCGCGCCGGGCGGCGGGCGAGTCGTCCACGGCGGTGATGGTCTCCATCGAGATCCGCAGATCGCGCTGGGCGGTGTCCAGTTCGTAGAACGCGGCGGCGGCCGCGTCCTTCGCCGCCTGCGCCTCGGCCCGCTGGCTCTCGGCCCGCCCGCCGAACCAGCGGCGGGTGCCGCCCCCGGCGAAGGCGGCGGGCAGCGCGAGCGCGGCCAGCAGCGGCAGCGCCACCAGGGTGAGGACGTCCCGCGCGGCGGCGGGCAACGCGGGGGCGGTGCGGGGCCGTCCGGGGTCCGCGGCCGGCCGGGGCCGCCGGTCCGGCGCGTGCGGCCGCCGAGGTGTCGCCGGTGTCGCCCGTGCCGCCGGTGTGGCCCTCACATCACTCTCCCGTGATCCGCCCTGCGTGGTGTTCATTCTCCCACCTGTACAGGACGAACACACGGGCCGATCAGTTCGCCGTACGCCCGCGCGGGACGCGACCGCGGTGCGGGCGCCCACCAGGTCCCGCGCGGCGCGGAGTTGGCGGCGGCCGGGAAGGGCGCCCAAGACGACGAAGGCCCAGGTCTCCGGGCGGTGCCGGTGACCTGGACCTGATCGTGCGTCGCGACGCGTGAGCCGCGAACCGGTGGGCGCGGACGGTTTCGAACCGCCGACATCCTGCTTGTAAGGCAGGCGCTCTACCCCTGAGCTACGCACCCGGGACGAGTGGACAGCCTACCTTGCCGGGGGGAGTGTCCCGCAAACCCGTCGCCCGCCCCTCCGCGTCGAAGGCGACCTCCTTGACCTGGACGACGGCGGACCGGTCGATCGGCCCGTGGACGTGCGGGAACAGCGCGTCCGCGGGCGCGCCCGGCGGTGGGGCCGGATGCGCCGCCTCCCACTCCAGCCGGGCGGTGAGCCGGGCCTCGTCGATCACCAGCGCCAGCAGCGGCCGGGGCGCGCCGCGGTAGAAGGCGTTCACGACGGCGAGCGTGGTCGCCTCGTCGGGTGAACAGTGCACGAAACCCTCCTCGGCGAGGGAGGCGGGCGCGTACGGTCGGTCGTATCCAGCCTGCCACTCGGCCGACGGCACCACGTGGTAGATCATGTGTCCGCGTCCTCTCCCGCGGGGCTCGCGGGGGCCTGGTCGCAGGCGTGCTTGAGCCGGCTGCGGGCCTCGACGCGGTCAGGGCCGGTGAACTGTGCCCAGTACCGGTGGGTGGTGACGAACACCGCGAGTTCGTGCTCGCGGCGGCGGAGCTTCTCCACCTCGGCCTGCTCGTCGGCGGTCCAGCCGGGGGAGGCCGGGCGCTCCACCTTGCGCCAGCCGCCGTCGTCGCTGAAGCCGTCCAGCGGCTCCACCGACCAGGGCAGACGTTTGAGCAGGGCCGACAGCTCGGCCCGGACCTGATGCAGCTCCTCCTGGCCGGCCAGGAGGTCACTCGGGAAGTCATAGGGCGTAGCCACGCCGCAATGCTACGCCTGTTCGATTTTGGGTCGCGAGTCGATGCGATGGGTTCGTGTGTTCGAGATCCGGGCGGCCGGCCGCCCGAGGACCGTCCGAGTACCGCCTGACGCGGCCGGGCACGCGTCTGAGTAGCGGGCGGACCGCCATGAGTACCGGCGCGGATGCCCGGCCACGGCCGTGATCCATAACGTCGTCGGCATGGAGAACACCGCGCCCACCGCCACCGGACCGACCCCGCCGCCGAACCCGCATCGGCAGCGCACCACCGCCGACTACGTCGGACTCACCGTGCTCGCCCTGGCCGTGCTGTTCGCCGGGTTCCTCGTGGGCGCGCTCGGGCCGCTGCTCGCCATCGCCTGCGACACCTGCCAGGACGGGGTGCGCGACCCGCTGCCCCTGCTCGACGTGCTGCTCGCCGTGGACCGCGTCGGGGTGCCGCTGGTCACCGTGGGCACGCTGGCCGGGCTGTTCCTGCCGCGCGGCGGCGCCCGGGCCGGAGCGATCGGCCTCGGCCTGCTCGCGCTGCTGTTCGTCGCGACGCTCGCCCTCGGCCGGGCCGGCGGCTGAGCGGGACGACGGGCCGGGCGGGGCGACGGGACGCGGCGGGGCTGGTCCGGTGGGGCTCCGGCGGGGCTGGTCCCGTGGGACTCCGGCGGGGCTGGTCCGGTGGGGCTCCGGTGGGGACACTTGGGGCATGTGCCGGAGCATCAAGACACTGCGCCCGCCCGCGTTGCCCGAGGAGGCGACCGAGGACGAGATCAGGGCCGCCGCGCTGCAGTACGTCCGCAAGGTCTCGGGCTTCCGGGCCCCCGCCGCGCACAACCGCGAGGTCTTCGACCGCGCGGTCGAGGCGATCACGGCGGCGACGCGGGACCTGCTCGCGGACCTGGAGGTACGGGGTCAGGCGGCGCGCGGCGCGGGATAGGGGCGGGCGGGTCACGGAACCGCTCGGTCGCCGTGACCGCGCGAAGCCGCGCAGGCGCAACGCGCCCGCAGCGTCAACGAGACGGCGTCCGCGCCCGCGCCCGCGCCGTCACGACGCCTCGGAGCGCTCCGGTGCGCGTCGCATCAGATACGCCGCCCCCGCGCCCGCCGCGAACAGCGCCGCCACCGACACGCCCGTCGCCAGCCACGCCGCGCCCAGCCAGCGGGTGCCGAAGTAGCCGAGGGCGACGCTGTAGGCGGCCCAGGACAGACCGGCCAACGCGGACCAGGGGAGGAACTCGCGCACCCGGCGGCGGGCGGCCCCGGCGCTGAAGGAGACGACCGAGCGGCCGGCCGGCGCGAACCGGGCGATGACCACCAGCGCGCCGCCGCCCCGGGCGAGGGCCACGCCGAGTCGTTCCTGCGCGGTGCTGAGGCGGCGGGAGCGGGCGATCGCGCGGTCCAGCCGCTCCCCGCCGCGCCGGCCCACCCGGTAGGCGACGAGGTCGCCGAGCACCGAGGCGGTGGCGGCGCACAGCGTCAGCGCCAGGATGTCGGGCACATCGCGCGGGACGTGGCCCGTGGCGGCGCCGGAACCGGCCGCGGCGGCCGTGGCCGCCGTGACGATCAGCACTCCGCTCGGCAGCACGGGCAGGAAGACGTCGAGCAGCACCGACAGGGCCACCACGGCATAGATCCATGGAGTGCCGGTGAGCGCCCCCACCCTCGCCACACTCTCCAGCACCGAAACTCCCTGTCGACTCCCCCGTGGACCGGATCGTGCCGCGACGTCGCGGGGGAGCGGCAGGGGCGGCCTGTGAACAGCCATACAGCGTACGCCGCCGGTGTGACAGGAGATGCACCGGGTGCGGTTGCGGTTCCGTACCGCCGGACGCGGTCGCGCCCCGCACCCGGCGACCGGACACGGGGCACGACCACCGCCGGGCGGCCGGGTGGGTCCGGCCGCCCGACGGACGGGGTCAGGCGGCCACGGCCGCCCGACGGACGCGACTCAGGCGGCCACCGGCGTCTGTTCGGCGGCCGACCCCTCCCGCTGCGCCGAGCGCCGCGCGAACAGCGTGTCCAGACCGAACGCGCCCGAGCCGGTGAACACCAGCAGCAGGAACGCCCAGCAGTACAGCGCCGACGGCTCGCCGCCGTTCTCGATCGGCCACAGCGCCGCCTTCTGGTGCACGGAGAAATAGGCGTACGCCATGGAGCCCGAGGCGATCAGCGCCGCGCCCCGGGTGCCCAGGCCGAGCAGCACCAGGGCGCCGCCGACCAGCTGGATGAGGGCCGCGTACCAGCCGGGCCAGGCGCCGGCCGAGACGGTGCCGCCGTCGGTTCCGGCGGCGCCGCCGAGCACGCCGAACAGCGAGGCCGCGCCATGGCAGGCGAACAGCAGTCCGACGACGATGCGGTACAGGCCGAGGGCATAGGGCTGGGTGGAGTGGAGACGTCCGGTCAGGCCGGTCATCAGGGTGCTCCTTCGGTCAGGCCGGCCCAAGGGGAGAAGGGGGACAGGGGTGGCCGGCGTGGGGGACGGATCCGAATGGAGGACCGAGGATAGGTGACCCTAAGTTGTGCTTGCAAGTTCAACATCTGGCCATGCCGAAGGTTCCGCTTGTGGGTCCGTATGCGGCGGTACGACGCGTTTGAGCGGAAGTGCCCGGAGCCCTCATGACCTGGACGAACGGCCGGAAACCGGGCAGTACCACCGGCCGCCCCGCCGCCGCCCGGACCCCGCTTCCGCTACGGCATCGGCCGCCTCCGGCACCCCGCGCCGCCTGCGCCCGGACCGCCGTGCGGCACGGCCAGGCCGGCCGGCCCCGCGGTGGGTGTGCGGTGCACCGGTCCATGGACCAGTGGCCCCCCTGCCGGGCCCGGCGGCCGGTGGCTCAACGCGGCCTGCCCGCCGGCCGCACGGGGCGGCCGACGGGCAGGGAGGGGGTGCGAGGGGCGGTCAGCAGCTCGCGAGGTAGTTCTGGAGCGCGCTCTTCTCGGCGGAGTCGACCGAGAGGTTGTAGTAGTACTTCACCTGCACCCAGGCGCGGACGTACGTGCACCGGTACGCCGTCCGGGACGGCATCCAGGTCGCCGGGTCCTGGTCGCCCTTGGCCTGGTTGACGTTGTCGGTGACGGCGATGAGCTGCGGGCGGGTCAGGTCGTTGGCGAAGGCCTGGCGCTGCACGGTGGTCCACTTGCTCGCCCCGGAGTCCCAGGCCTCGGCCAGCGGCACGAGGTGGTCGATGTCCAGGTCGGAGGCGGCGGTCCAGGTCGCGCCGTCGTAGGGGGAGTACCAGCTGCCGCTCGTGGCCGCACAGGAGGAGTCGGTGGTGACGTTGGAGCCGTCCCGCTTGAGGACCGTCTCGCGGGTGTTGCAGCTGCCGCTGATGGTGATCCAGTGCGGGAAGAGGTCGCGGCTGTAGCCGGTGCGGTTCTCGGTGGCCACGGTGAGCGAGGCCAGGTAGGTCCGGGCGGTGGCGGCGCTGACCGGGGTGGGCAGGGCGGCGGAGGCGGTGGGGGACTGGAGCAGGGCTATGGAGGCGGTCAGTCCGAGGAGGGCGGCGAGCGTGCCTAGTCGTCGACGCGCGTAGAATCCGGGCCTGCGGAACATGTGAACTCCCTTGTGGGGTCGGGATATCGGGCGCGGGCAGGGGGAATGCTCGCGGCACCGTGTTGCGGGGCGGTGTGCGCTCGGTGAGAAGTTAGTGACGCGTGCATGACAGGACAAGGTGTACGACTGAACTTTCCGTCCCGTAGGATGGGTCGCGCAGAAGGGGAGTAGCCCCTCGCCGGACCGTCGACATACTGCTCAGCTCGCCTGAGCCGGCGCCCGGAGGCAGGCCCGGATCACTGACCGGGTCGGCCGGCGAGACCTTCGGCAAGCAGTGCACGCCCGTGCGTACGGCACGGGACTGACCGTGTGCTGCCTCGCCGAGGCGTCTTCGCGCAGAGCCGCAGCACTCTCGGTGGGGCAGCCCGACCGATTGAGGAACAGTGATCAGTCTCAGCGTCCTGGCGCTCGTCTTCGGCGTCGTCTTCCTCGCCGAGCTGCCGGACAAGACGGCCCTGGCCGGGCTCGTCCTCGGCACCCGCTACCGCGCCTCGTACGTCTTCGCCGGCGTCGCCGCCGCCTTCCTGCTGCACGTGGTGCTGGCCGTGGCGGCGGGCAGCGCGCTCACCCTGCTGCCGCAGCGGATCGTGCACGCCCTGACCGGCGTGCTGTTCCTCGGCGGGGCGGCGGTGCTGCTGTTCAAGAAGGACGACGGCGAGGAGGAGATCCGGCGGCCGGAAGACCAGTCGTTCTGGAAGGTCGCCGGGACCGGGTTCATGCTCATCCTGGTCGCCGAGTTCGGCGACCTCACCCAGATCATGACCGCCAACCTCGCCGCCCGCTACGACGACCCGATCTCCGTCGGCGTCGGCGCGGTGCTGGCCCTGTGGGCGGTCGCGGGACTGGGCATCGTCGGCGGCAAGGCGCTGATGCGGAAGGTGCCGCTGGGGCTGATCACCAAGATCGCCGCCGCCCTGATGCTGGCGCTCGGCGTCTGGAGCCTCTGGGAGGCGGTGGCCTGAGGCGGGCGGGCCGGGCCGGGGTGGGCTGGGGTCGCGTGGGGATGAATGGTGGATCGTGGCCACAGCGCCGGGTCGGCGCCCTGCCGACCTGCGGTTTCGCGGTGTGAGCGGGGCCGGGCGCGGTCCGGCGTGGCCCGGAATCACCATTCGTTCCCGCCGGCCGGAGCTGAACAGTCGGTGAAGTGTGGGCGGGGGCGGTGGCGGGATGCCCGACTTGTTTTGTACCGTGGAGGAACAAAGTGGTCTCCGCCCGTTTCCCCTGACCGGCGGGCGGAGCCACCTTGTCCCCACGGGGCGCACCCGTGCGCCCGTCCGCTCGTCCGCCCGTCCTGGAGTCTGCCGATGACGGCCACCGCCGTGCTCACCGCCCGCGCCCTTCTGCTGGACATGGACGGCACCCTCGTCGATTCGAACGCCGTCGTCGAGCGGATCTGGCGGCGCTGGGCCGACCGGCACGGCCTCGACGGCGACGAGGTGATGAAGGTCGTCCACGGCCGCCAGGGCCACGCCTCGATGGCGCTGCTGCTGCCGCACCGGCCGGCCGAGCAGAACCACGCCGAGAACGCGCGCATGCTCGCCGAGGAGACCGCCGACATGGACGGCGTGGTGCCGGTGCCCGGCGCGCCGGAGTTCCTGGCCGCGCTGCGCGGTGTGCCGCACGCGCTCGTGACCTCGGCGGACGTGGGCCTGTCCACGGCGCGGATGGCCGCGGCGGGGCTGCCGCTGCCGGACGTGCGGGTCACCGCCGAGTCCGTCGGCGCGAGCAAGCCCGACCCCGAGGGGTTCCTCAAGGGCGCCGCCGAACTCGGCGTCGCCCCCGCCGACTGCGTGGTCTTCGAGGACTCCGGCGCGGGGATCGCGGCGGGGCGCGCCGCGGGGATGCGGGTCGTCGGCATCGGGCCGCGCGCCGCGTACCACCGCCCCGACGCGGTGGTCCCCGACCTGACCCGGGTACGGGTCGAGCCGGTCGCGGACGGCACGGTCCGGCTGCACGTGGGCTGACCGCGACGGGTGCCCTGGAGCGCCCGGCGGGGGCGCCGGCCCTCAGGTCTCCGATTCCAGGCTCGCCCGGGTGGCCGGGCCGTAGACGCCGAGGCCGTCCGAGGTGGTGCCCCGGGACCACTGGTAGACGCGTACGGAGTCCTCGACCCGGCGGTCGTAGTCGCCGTTCACGGGGCCCGTGTACAGGTACAGCTCCGCCAGGCGCGACTGGAGTTCGGCGACCTCCGGGCCGTGGTCGCCGCGCTGGAGGACCGGACCGAGTCGCGCCGGGGCGGAGGGCTTGCCGGTCGTCGCGCTCGGGGTGGGCGCGGTGGGCTGCGCGCCCGTGGGGCTCTTCGACGCGGACGGTGACGGGGAGGTCGTAGCCGAGGGCGAGGCGGACCGGGACGGGCTCGGGCTGGCGGACGGCGACGGACTCGCCGAGGGGGACGCCTGCGGCGCGGACGGCGTGGCGGGGGCCGCCGGGGCGGAGGAGGACGCCGTGGACGGCGGGACCTCCGGGATGCTCTCCCGGACCTCGTGCGCCGAGGCGTCGTCCCGTGCCGGGGACTCGTAGGAGAACAGCCCGCTCGCGTATCCGGCCGCCGCGACGACCACGACCGCGGCCGCCGAGACGGCGAGCAGGGCGGCGGGCCGTCGCCGTCGGCGCGGCGCGTCCTGCGGGCCGCCGTCGGCGGGCCAGGGCATCGCCGTGGTGGGCGGGCCGTCGTGCGTGGAGTCGAAGAGGCTGAGGTCGGCGGGCCTCGGTTCCCCCGCCCGCGGGGCGGCGGCGCCCCCGGGCGGCGGCAAGACCGCCCGCAGCGGCATCGTCGCCTCGACGGCGGGCACGGGCCGCGTCTCGGCGGTGTCCGGGGCGGGCGCGGCCCCTGGTGCTCCGTCGCCGCCGTCGGGCGCTGCGGGGGCGTCTCCCCGCAGGTCCGCGCCACCTGTGTCGGCCGTGCCTGGCGTCCGCTCCGCGCCCCCGGCGTCCGGCGCCCGCCCCGGGCCGTCGGCGTCGGCCGTCCCGGCCGAACCCCCGGGAGCCGCCCCGCCCCCCTCGAAGTCCACGTACGGGCGTATCCGCAGGGGGTCGAAGTCCTCCGCTGCCGCCGCCTCGGCGGTGCGGGCGTCGCGGAGGGCGTCGGCCGCGCGGCGGGTGCAGGCGCAGGAGGGGGAGTTGTCCGGGGCCCGGGGCGCACCGCACTGCGGGCAGACGTGCCCGTTCGGCTCTTCCACGCGTCCGTCCCCTCCCGTCCGAACTCCAAGGATTATGCAGATTCTCTCCACACCGTCTCCCCGAAGCCCCCGGAATGGCGGCTTCCGGGAGGACTCGACAGGCCATAACGGGACACACCGATGACGATGGAAGTCGTCACGAGAAGCGTCGGGAGGTCTCCATGGCCGGGGATGAGGACGGCAGGACCGGCAGGACGGGAACGACGGGCGAGCCGTTCGGGGACGGGCCCGGCGATCCGACAGGTCCCCCGGAGGGCGACGGCGCGCCCGGCGCCGGCGGGGACTCGCCCGTGCCCGGCTCCCCGTACGGCCCCGGCGCCCCGGAGTCCGAGCACGTGTCCGGCAATGTGCTCGTCTCCATCGGCGCCCTGCTCCTCGGCATGCTGCTGGCCGCCCTGGACCAGACGATCGTCTCCACCGCGCTGCCCACCATCGTCAGCGACCTCGGTGGCCTGGAGCACCTGTCCTGGGTGGTCACCGCCTATCTCCTGGCGTCCACCGCCGCGACCCCGCTGTGGGGCAAGCTCGGCGACCAGTACGGCCGCAAGAAGCTCTTCCAGACCGCGATCGTGATCTTCCTGATCGGCTCGGCGCTGTGCGGGATGGCGCAGAACATGCCCCAGCTGATTGCGTTCCGGGCGCTCCAGGGCCTGGGCGGCGGCGGTCTGATGGTGCTGTCGATGGCGATCGTCGGCGATGTCGTCTCGCCCCGCGAACGCGGCCGCTACCAGGGCCTGTTCGGCGCGGTGTTCGGCGCGACCAGCGTCCTCGGCCCGCTGCTCGGCGGCCTGTTCACCGAGCACCTCAGCTGGCGCTGGGTCTTCTACGTCAACCTGCCCGTCGGCGTGATCGCGCTCGCCGTGATCGCCGCCGCCCTGCACATCCCGCGCAAGGCGCAGCACCACGTCATCGACTACCTCGGCACCCTGCTGATCGCCTCCGTCGCGACCTGCCTGGTGCTGGTCGCCTCGCTCGGCGGCACCACCTGGGGCTGGGGCTCGCCGCAGATCATCGGGCTCGCGGTGCTGGGCGTGGTGCTCGCCGTGGCGTTCGTGGCGGTGGAGCGCCGGGCGGCCGAACCGGTGCTGCCGCTCAAGCTGTTCCGCATCCGCACCTTCTCGCTGTCCGCGGTCATCAGCTTCATCGTCGGGTTCGCGATGTTCGGCGCGATGACGTATCTGCCGACCTTCCTCCAGGTCGTCCACGGCATCTCGCCGACCCTGTCCGGCGTGCACATGCTGCCGATGGTGGTCGGCATGCTGCTGGCCTCCACCGGCTCCGGGCAGATCGTCAGCCGCACCGGCCGCTGGAAGGTGTTCCCGGTCGCCGGCACCGCCGTCACCACGATCGGGCTGCTCCTGCTGCACCGGCTCGACGAGCACAGCTCCACCGCCGAGATGAGCGGCTACTTCTTCGTCTTCGGCCTCGGTCTCGGCCTGGTCATGCAGGTGCTGGTCCTCATCGTGCAGAACGCCGTCAGCTACGAGGACCTGGGCGTGGCCACCTCGGGCGCGACCTTCTTCCGGTCCATCGGCGCCTCCTTCGGTGTGGCGATCTTCGGCACGGTCTTCGCCAGCCGCCTCGCCGACAAGCTCGCCGCCGCCTTCAAGGGCGCCGCGCTGCCGCCGGGCGTCTCCGCCGACGCCCTGAAGTCCGATCCGCGCGGCATCGGCGCCCTGCCGGCGGCGCTGCGCCCGGCCGCCCTGCATGCGTACGCCTCCGCGATCACCGACGTCTTCCTCTACGCCGCCCCGGTCGCCCTGCTCGCCTTCCTGTTGTCCTGGTTCCTGAAGGAGGACCGGCTGCGCGGCTCGGTCACCGCGCCCGACGTGACGGAGACCTACGTCACCAACCCCGTCGAGCGGTCCTCGCACGAGGAGGTCGCCCGCGCCCTGTCGCTGCTGGGCACCCGCGAGGGGCGGCGCGAGGTCTACCGGCGGATCACCGCCCGGGCGGGCTACGACCTGCTGCCCGCGGCGAGCTGGCTGGTGCTGCGGATCAACAAGTACGGCTGGGTGGAGCCCGCTCTGCTGGCCGAGCGGGTGCCCGTCCCGCTCCACGTCATCCTGGAGGCCGCCCGCCAGGTCGAGGAACGGCGGCTGGCCGAGCGGCACGGGCTCGATCTGATCCTCACCGACCAGGGCCGCGAGGTCGCCCGGCGGCTGGCGCGGGCCCGCGAGGAGTCGCTCGCCGAACTGCTCGGCGACTGGTGGGGCCGCGAGGGCACCACCGATCTCGTACGGCTGGTGCACGAGCTGACCGGGGAGCTGTGCGGCTCGGCCGCGGAACACCCGCACGACGAGCGGTCGGTGACCCGGCTGCCCTGAGCGGCGCCGCCGGACGGGGCGGTCACGTCAGGGACTTGGCGAACCAGTGCTCGGCGTACCGGCTGTCGTTGTGCGGCGCGGTCTCCGTGTAGCCGAGCCGGGCGTACAGGGCGCGGGCCTCGACCAGGTCGCTGCGGGTGTCCAGGACGATGCGGCGGGCGCCGAGCGCGCGGGCGGTGTCCTCGGCCGCGCCGACCAGCAGCGCCGCGCCGCCCCTGCCGCGCGCCCGCTCGGCCACGAAGACCCGGGTCAGCTCGGCGGTGGCCGCGTCCAGCAGCCGTACGCCCGCCGTGCCGGCCGGAGTGCCCTCGTACCGGCCGACCAGCAACTGGCCCTTGGGCGGGGTGAGTTCGGCCCCGCTGGCGGCGGCGATCTCCCGCTCCAGCTCGGCGGGGTCGGTGCGGCGGCCCTCGTGCAGCAGGTACCAGCGGTCGCTGACCTCGGTGTAGTACGCCCGCCACAGGGCGCGGGCGACGGGCGAGTCGTACGGCTCCGGGGCTACGGTCCAGGGCGCGGTGCGGGAGGGCATGCGCGCATTGTCGGCGGCGGGGTGGCGGGGCCCGCAACCGAATAAGCGGCCCGGGGGAGCCCGTTTGTCGGCCGTTTCGCGGGCAACCCGAAGGAGGAACCGGCCAGTTGGGCCGACACATCCGGAAGGCAGCCATGTCCACAGGCCTGATCATTGCTCTGATCGTGATCGTCGCGGTCGTCGTCGTGGTGGCGGCCGTCCTCGCCGCACGGGCCCGCAACCGGCCCGGCGGGCAGAACCTGAAGCGGCGTTTCGGTCCCGAGTACGACCGGACCGTGGCCCGGCACGACGGCGACGCCAAGGCCGCCGAACGCGAACTCGCCGCCCGGGTGGAGCGCCACGGCGACCTGCGCGTACGGCCCCTGGAGCCGGCCGAGCGGGAGCGGTTCGAGGCGCGCTGGGCGGCCGTGCAGGAGCACTTCGTCGACTCGCCGCGCGAGGCGGTGACCGAGGCCGACGCGCTGGTGGCCGACATCGCCGGGGCGCTCGGCTTCCCGGACGGCGGCCAGTACGAGGAGCAGCTGGCCGCGCTCTCCGTGCACCACGGCCACCACGTCCACGGCTACCGGCGTATCCACCACGCCGCGCACACCGCCGGCCAGGACGGGACCGGCGGCGGCACCGAGGAGCTGCGCGCCGCCCTGCTGGAGGCCCGCGAGCTGTTCGACGAGCTGCTGGGCGCCGGGCACGGCGACAAGAACCGGCAGCGCGCCGCGATCGGCGCCGCCCCCACGCGCGCCGACGCCGCCGCCCACGCGGACGACGGCCGCACCCGCACCGACCACTGACCCGTCAGCCACGGACAGCGGCTGACCCGTCAGCCACGGACAGCGGCTGACCTGTCAGCCACGGACAGCGGGACGCAGCGCTACTCCGCCGCCGTCCGGCCCTCCCGCCGAGCGCGCCACTCGCGGACGACCTCCTCGACGTCGTACCGCTTGAGGCCGAGCGGGGGGCCGGGCGGCGGTTTGAGCATCATGTCGAGGATCTTGGTGTTGATCTCCGCGATGATCCGGCGCACCACCGGCTCCGAGGGGGCCGCGTAGGCCGCCGCGAGGGCGTCCTCGGCCTCCTTGCGCAGGGCGAGGGCCGGCGGCAGCAGGACGGACAGGCCCTCGCGGGCCATCTTCCGCTTGACCCACCACAGTTCGTCGTACGTCGTGTCGTCCGGCAGTGGCTTTCCCGCCCCCGGCAACCGGTCGAAGTCGCCCCGTCCCTGTGCGTCGCGGATCTCCTTCTCGACCCAGGACTCGAACGGAACACCGGGTGGCTTTCGCTCGGTCATGAGCCCATTGTGCCGGACAGGCCGCGGCCGGGCGATTTATCATGCCGCGCGGTGCGCCAATCAGGCGCGCCGCAGGCGGCGTTGACGCGGCCGGACGGCCGGGCACGGGCGGCGGCGGTCCGGGCGCGCCCCGACACACGAGGAGCGCACGTGCTCGAACTCACGATGGCCTCCGTCTCCGGGACGGAGGCGGGCGCGACGGCCGGCATGCTGATGGCCGACGCGCCCAGCGAGGCGGGCGCCGTGCTGCGGGTGGGCCGGGACCGGTCCGTGTGCCGGCTGGCGACGCCCGAGGACTGGCTGTTCGTCTCCCGGGTGCACCTGGAGTTCCGGTGCGGGCCGGCCGGGACGTGGCAGGTGACCTGGGTGCGCGGCTCCCAGCCGGACCCGTCCTCCGAGGTCCGGCTGGTGCTGCCCGGCGAGCCCGGCCGGGCGCTGCCCTACGGCGGCGCGGCGCCCCTGCCGAGGGGCGGCGCGGGCGAGATCGTCGTCCAGGACCGCACCAGCCCGCGCAGCGTGAACGTGGGCTTCTACCACGAGGTCTGAAACCCCTGCGGGGTCTCAGTCCAGCACGCGGGCCAGCGCGAAGCCGTCGTAGCCCTTGCTGTCCACGGTCTGCAGGGCGGTGCCGTCCAGCCGGGGGTGCTCGGCGATCAGCTCCAGCGCCGCCCGGGTGCCGCGCACGCTGGGGTCGGTGCTGGCCGGGTCGGTGACCTTGCCGCCGCGTACGACGTTGTCCAGGACGATCAGGCTGCCGGTGCGGGTCAGGCGCAGCGCCCATTCGACGTAGTGCGGGTTGTTGACCTTGTCGGCGTCGATGAAGACCAGGTCGAAGGGCGGCGGGTTCTCGTCGGCGAGCTTCGGCAGCGTCTCCAGGGCGGGGCCGACCCGCACCTGGACGGTCCGGTCGAGTCCGGCGTGCGCGAGGTTGCGGCGGGCCACGTCGGCGTGGTGCGCGTCGTACTCGAGGGTGATCAGGCGGCCGTCCTCGGGCAGGGCGCGGGCCAGCCAGATGGTGCTGTAGCCGCCGAGGGTGCCGATCTCCAGGATGGCGCGGGCGCCCTGGAGGCGGGCGAGGAGCTGGAGCAGCTTGCCCTGGGCGGCGGTGACGCTGATGGGCGGGAGGCCCTCCGCGTCGCTGTCGCGGCGGGCGGCCTGAAGGGCCTCGTCCTCCGGGGACAGCAGGGCGGAGAAGTAGGCGTCGACGTCGTTCCAGAGCTGCGGGTCGCTCATGCATCAAGCCTTTCGTATATCTAGTTAGAGGTGCTAACTAGCTGCGCTAACGAATACTAGCCCGACGCGCGAGCACGGGGAGTGGATTCCCGCCACCGGCCCCCCGCACGACAGCGCGCCCCGACCGTCACCGGGACGGCCGGGGCGCGCGTGCGCTCAGCGGGTGCTACCGCTCCACGGAGGGCGCCGAGCCCGGCAGCGGGCGGCCCGCCGACTCGCTCATGAACCACACCGCCGCGCCGCCGATCAGGGAGGCGGCCATCATGTAGTAGGCGGGCATCATCATGTTGCCGGTCGCGCCGATCAGCGCCGTGACCACCAGCGGGGTGGTGCCGCCGAACAGCGAGACGGACACGTTGAAGCCGATCGACAGGGAGCCGTAGCGCACCCGGGTCGGGAACAGGGCCGGCAGGGCGGCCGGCATCGCCGCCGTGAAGCACACCAGCAGCAGCCCCAGCGCGCCCATGCCGAGGCCCACCGCGGCCAGGCTGCCCTGGCGGATCAGCAGCAGCGCCGGGATGGACAGGAACAGGAAGCCCGCGCAGCCGGCCGCGATCACCGGACGGCGGCCCACCCGGTCGGTCAGCGCGCCCGCGAACGGCTGGACGATCATCATCAGGGCCATCACGCCGAGGACGACCAGCAGCCCGTGCGTCTCGTCGTACTTCAGCTCGCTGGTCAGATAGCTCGGCATGTAGGACAGCAGCATGTAGTCGGTGACGTTGAAGACCAGCACCAGGCCGACGCAGAGCAGCAGCGCCTTCCACTGGCCCGCGACCATCTCGCGCAGCGGCACCTTGGTCCGCCCGGCCTCCGCCTTCTCCACCTCGGCCGCGAACGCCGGGGTCTCCTCCAGCCGCATCCGCAGATACAGGCCGATGATGCCCATCGGACCGGCGACCAGGAACGGGATGCGCCAGCCCCAGGAGGTCAGGTCGTCCGAGGACAGCAGCGCCGTCATCAGCGTCACCAGGCCCGCGCCGCCGATGTAGCCGGCGAGCGTGCCGAACTCCAGCCAGCTGCCGAGGAAGCCGCGCCGCTTGTCGGGCGCGTACTCGGCGATGAAGGTGGACGCGCCCGCGTACTCGCCGCCGGTGGAGAAGCCCTGCACCAGCCGCGCGGCCAGCAGCAGGATCGGCGCGCCGACGCCGATCGTGCCGTACGACGGGATCAGGCCGATCGCGAAGGTGCCCGCGGCCATCATGATCATCGTGACGGCCAGCACCTTCTGCCGGCCCACCCGGTCGCCGAGCGGGCCGAAGACCAGGCCGCCCAGTGGGCGCACCAGGAAGGCCGCGGCGAAGGCCCCGAAGGTCGACAGGAGCTGCGCCGTCGGGTTGCCGGAGGGGAAGAAGACCTTGCCCAGGGTCACCGCGATGTAGCTGTAGACACCGAAGTCGAACCACTCCATCGCGTTGCCCAGCGCGGCGGCCTTCACGGCGCGCCTGACGAGCGCCGGGTCGGTGACGGTGGGGGCGGGGCGGTTCTTGGTGAGGGACACGGACCGGGGTGCGGTGACGGTGGCAACCGACAAGGCTTCGCTCGCCTGCCTTTCGACGGGGACAGGGACACGGCCCACGCGGCGACGCTGTCGGCGGACCAGAACGGCCCGCACGGGGCAGGCCGAAAATCGACCATACGACCGGTTGGCCCCGTAACGTACCGTACGCAGGTCGGTGCGTAGCGCACCTAAATGCTGGATACGCAGGGACGTCTGCCCGGAACCGGCCGCTCCGCACCGGCCCCGGCTGTGATCCTTGTCGCCCCCCGCGGCGGGAACCGGACAGCCGACGGTCTATGGTCGTCCGGACAAAAGGTGACTTGCCGCCCGGCCGGACGCGGGCACCGCCTCCCCTGGGGGCGCGGTGGCGTGCCGCCCGGCCGCAGACCGGGCAGACGAGACAGGTGGAGCCGGGGGTTCCCGCGTCTTCCCGGGGGACGGCGAGCTTCACAAGGGCGGAACAGTCCCGCGCGCGGGACGTACTGGGCGGGAGGCCGACGGGGCGTGGCGGACGCGGAGCGCAGCTCGGGACCGACGGGAGCGTTCGGAGGGGCGACGGTCACCGCCTCGCCGAGACCCGGCCTGCACGCGGCCCGCCTGGGCCTGTGGCTGATCGCCGGCGTCCTCGCGATACGCCAGGTCGCCGCCGTCCTCACCACCCCGCGCGCCGACCGGCTCACCGCCCTGGAGACCTGGGTCGGCCCGGACGGCGTCCTGCACGTCAAGGGCTCGCTGTACGACTCCACCCGGTTCACGGGCACCCCGTTCAGCGGCCTCGTCCTCAAACCGCTCACCAAGGCCGCCGAGGACGCCCTCGGCTGGGGCTGGATCTTCGGCACCCTGCTGCTGGTGGCCGCCCTCGGCCTGATCGCGGCCCGCGCCCTGCCCCAGCCGGTCGGCAGACGCACCGCCCTGCTCGCCGCGCCCGTCGCGATCAGCCTGCTGATGCTGTCGCTGCCGGTGCGCAACGCGTTCTGGCTCGGCCAGACCAGCATCCTGCCGGTCCTGCTCGTCCTGCTCGGCTGCTTCGTCGTCCGCGGCGAGCGCACCGGCGGCGCGCTCGTCGGCCTCGCCGCCGCCCTCCAGCCCACGATGCTGCTGTTCGCGCCCCTGCTGTGGTGCACCCGGCGCGGACGCGCCGCCGCCGCCACGGCCGTGACCTTCGCCGCCTGCACCGCGCTCGCCTGGGCCGCCCTCCCGCACGACTCCCACACCTACTGGGTCCACCACATGGCGGGCGTCGGCCTCGGCGGCCGCGCCGACGCCCTCGGCAACCAGTCCCTGCACGGCGCGCTGCTGCGGTCCGGCCTGACCGGCCCGCTGGAGATCACCCTCTACCTCGCGCTCGGCGCCGCCGTCGCCGCCCTCGCCCTGCGCCGCGCCGTCGCCTACGCCCGCGACGGACAGCTCCTGCTGGCCGTCGCGATCACCGGCTGCGCGGCCATCGTCGTCTCGCCCACCGCCTGGCAGCACCAGCTGCTGTGGGTGCTGATCGCGGTCGTCGGCCGGGTCGGCCGCCGCGCCGCCGACCGCCTGCTGTGGCCGGTCGCCGTGGTCGCCGTGATGACCCTCCCGGCGAAGATGCTGCTGCCCAACACACCGGCCCTGCACCCGCTGCGCGACAACGTCGTCCTGCTCGCCGCGCTCGCCGCCGCCACCTGCGTGCCCTTCCTGTCCCGCACCGACGAGCACTACCGGCACCCGATCCCCACCCGGTACGCCGACCCGGCCCCGGCCCGCTGGAAGCGCGTCCCCCTGATCCCGGCCCTGCGCAGGGCCCTCACCCGCCCCTCCCTCCTCCTCGAACTCCTCCTCATCCGCGTCACCTACGCCGCCTACTCCCAGGTCCGCCTGGTCGCGGCGGGCGACCGCGCCACCGCCGAACGGCACGGCCACCAGATCCACTCCGTCGAACGCGCCCTGCACCTCGACATCGAGCACTGGACCAACCACGCGGTGGCCGGCACCCCCTGGCTGAACCACTTCCTGAGCTTCTACTACGAGACGTTCCACTTCATCGTCCCGCTGGCCGTCCTCGGCGTCCTCTACGTCCGCCGCCCGGTCGACTACCGCTGGGCGCGCACCGCCCTCGGCTTCGCCACCCTCATCGGCCTGCTCGGCTTCTGGCTCTACCCGCTGGCCCCGCCCCGCCTGATGCCCGGCCTCGGCTTCATCGACACCGTGCACGGCGTCCAGGACTTCGCCCGCCCCGACTACGGCGCGATGACCGCCGTCACCAACCAGTACGCCGCGATGCCCTCGCTGCACTTCGGGTGGGCCCTGTTCTGCGGCATCGTCATCGCCGTCGTCGCCCCCAAGCCGTGGATGAAGACACTCGGCATGCTCCACCCCCTGTTCACGGTCACCGCGATCATCGGCACCGCCAACCACTGGGTCCTGGACGCGGTGGGCGGAGCGACGGTGGTGGGACTGGGCTTCGCGCTGACGTACCTGCTGCAGGGACCGCGAGCGGCGGGGGCGGCGCGGGGGGTGGAGGAACCGGTGTTGGAGGCGGCGGCGCGCGGTGAGGACGGGGACGCTCAGCAGCTCGTCCGGCCGCCGGGGCGGTAGGTGGTGGTGATGCGGTACTCGCCCGCGGTGGGGGCGGTCAGGTGGGGCCAGGTGTCGGTGGGGGACAGGCAGCCCGCGTCGGTGCGCAGCCAGGGGGAGGGGGCGACGCGGACCGTGACCGTGCCGGGGCGGGTGGTGCGTACGACGAGGTGGGCGGCGTCCGCGCTGACCACGGTCGCCCCCGCGCCCGATACGAGGGGGACGGCGTCCTCGACCCGGTAGACCCGCCAATGCGCGTCCCGCCACACAGGTTTCAGCCATCCCGGCTCGGCGCGCACCAGCGCCGCCTCGTCCCGCGCCGCCCAGTCCGGCTCGCCGTCGGGCAGGACGACGTAACCGACGGCCCAGCGGTCGAGCCAGGCGCGGTAGGCGGCCGGGGAGAAGGAGCCGTCGTAGAAGAGGGGGCCGCGGGCCACGTCGAGCTGGCGGTTCCAGCCGCGCGCGAGGAGCAGATCCGGGCCGAGGACGGTCGTCTCGCGGTGATCGACGGCGGGCACCACCTCGACGCGGGTCCGGCCGGCCCCGAGCCGGGCGAGCGCGGCCCGCACCCCGTCCGCCTCGGCCGCCCACGCCGGGACCGGCGTGGACATCCGCAGCACGTGGGCGGCGTGCTGCGCCACCCACGTCACGGACAGCGTGAGGGTCAGCCCGAGGGCCACCTCGCGCAGGACTCGGGCCGCCCGCCACGCGGCCTGAGGCGCCTGCCGTGCGGCCTGGGGCGCCTGCCGCGCGGTTCCCTCCGCCCGCCGTGCGGCCTGGGGGGCCTGCCGTGCGGCCTGGGGCGCCTGCCGCGTGGTTCCCTCCGCCCGCCGTGCGGCCGGGGCCGGGGCCTCGCGCTGTGCGGCCCGGAGCGCCTGCCGTACGGTCCAAGTCCTCCGCCGTACGGTCCGCGTCCTCCGCCGTGCGGTCCGTGTCTTCCGCCGTGCGGCGCGGGTGTCCCGCCCTGCCGTCCACGCCTCCCGCTCCAGCAGCGCGGCCAGCAGCACCGGCGGGGCGAACAGTTCGGCGAGGCGTACGACGTTGGAGCCGACCGGCGAGGAGACCAGCGCGGTGAGGACCACGCCGGCCGCGTAAACGGCCGCCGCGCAGCGCAGCGCCCGCCACTCGCGCGGTGCGAGCAGCGCGAGGAGCACCCCGAAGAGCACCGGCCGCCACACATCGCCGTCCGACATCGGCATCGTGCCGCTGAACGGGAACAGCAGCGTGGTGACCGCGACGACCAGGGCGGGCGGCACGCACAGCACGGCCGCCTTCCCGACCCGCCGGGCGAGCAGCCACCCGGCGCCCGCGACCGCGAGGAACAGCCCGGCCACCGGACTGGCCAGCGTCGCCAGCACGGCGAACACCCCGGCGACGACGAGCCGTTGACCAGTTCCCGCCAGTACGAGACACGCCACCAGGCCGAGCGCCACGCCCACCGCGAAAGTGGACCGCCCCGAGGCCACATCGCACCACAGCGTCAGCACGGCGAGCAGCGCGGGCGGCAGCGGTCTGCGCACCCCGCACCGTACGAACAGGTCCGCGGCGAGCCACGACGAGACGACCCCGGCGACGGCCGTCACCGTCCGCACCCCGCCGAGGGCCATCAACTGCGGTGCCAGCAGGCTGTAGTTGCCGACGTGCACCCCGCCGTACCAGGACAGGCTGTACGGCGCCCGGGGGTACGCCCCGACGAACTCGGCCCACGCCACCTGCGCCGCCAGATCCCCGCCGCCGGTCGCCAGCCACACACCCCACCCGACGTACAACGGCACGGCGAGAGCGGTGGCGAGGAGCGGAACCCGGTACCGCCGCGCCACGTCCCGCGCTCGCTCGGGGACGGGGGACTGCGCGGGCGCGGCGCCCAACTCGGCGGGCACAGCGGTGGGTTGTTGCACTGGACGGTTCCCGTTCGCCGATGGACCGGAACTACGAGACTAAGGGCGAGCGGACCCGGCGAGGTTCAAGGGCGGCGGTTGCCGGTGAGGGCGAACTCCAGGTCAGCGCCCGTCATTTCTATGACGTGCGCGGCCTCGCGCAGGGAGGGCGGGAGGTGGGGGTGCTCCTCCGGACGGCATACGACCATGGGGTCGCCGGGGGCGATGACGACCGCGCCGAGGCGGCACGCCAGTTCCGCCATGATGTCGAACACGCCGCCGCCCTGGGGGCGCACCACCGAGACGCCGTGCTCGTCCGCGTACATCTCCGCCTCGCTGCCGTCCGGCGCCCGGACCAGGAGCCCCAGGCCGCCGTCCGCGTCCGCCCTCCGCCGCGGGTCCGTCACGTCGTACGGCTCCAGAACCGCCCGTACCAACGCCATGTCCGGCGCTACGGGTTCCTCGTCGCCGGCCACGAACTTGTAGACCGCCGGACTCCAGCTCATGGCACCCTCCCGTGCTCCGCACACTCGAACCACACCGTCTTGCCGTCCCCGCCGTGCGACTGCACGCCCCACTTGTCCACCACCGCGTCGAGCAGCAGCAGACCCCGGCCGCCCTCCGCGTCCGGCGACAAGTCCTGCGGCGTCGCGGGCAGTTGCGGCGACGAGTCCGTCACCTCCACCCGGACCCCGGCCGCCCGGCTCAGCAGCAGCACCGTGCACCGGCGGTCCGGCACGTGCCGCACGACGTTCGCCACCAGCTCGGTCACGGCCAGTTCCACCGTGTCCGTCAGTTCCGCCATGCCCCACTCGGCCAGGTACGAGCGCACGATACGACGGATGTGCCGCGCCGAGTGCTCGCTCACCGTGAGACTCATGCGGTACTGCGCGGGGCGGGGTCCCGCGAGGACGGAGGGAAAGTATTCGTTCACAGGACAAGCCTGACCTGCTGTCACTACGGTGGGCTATTGCCTGAACACAACCGGTCCGCAGGTGGGCCGTCACGTGAAAAGGGGACCGTGCGTGACCAATATCAACGTCCTCGACCCGGGGGCCTCACCACTCGACTACTACGGCTTCGAACTGCGCCGCCTGCGCGAAGCCGCCGGTCTCACCCAACGACAACTGGGTGACATCGTCAACTACACCGCCTCGCTGGTGGGACAGATCGAGACAGCGCGAAAGCTGCCGACGCCGGAGTTCAGCCAGCGGGTGGACGCCGCCCTGAACACGGGCGGCGTGCTCTCCCGCCTCGTCATCCTCGTGATGCGCAGTCAACTCCCCGCCTGGTTCCAGCAGGTGGCGGAGCTAGAAGCGCGGGCGGTGGAGATCTCCACCTTCCAGACGCACGTGATCCACGGCCTTCTTCAGACGGGGCCGTACGCGCGGGCCGTGCTCGGAGCGCTGGACCAGGAAAACCTCGATGACCGGACCGCGGTACGCCTGGCCCGACAGCGCATCTTCGAGAAGGAAGAGCCGCCGATCTTCTGGATGATCCTCAGCGAGGCCGCACTCCATCAGGAGATCGGTGGCCGTGAGGTGATGAGGGAGCAACTCGCGCACCTCTTGTCGTTCGAGGGAAACCCTCGGATCAACGTCCAGATCCTGCCCTATTCCGCCGGTGCGCACGCGGGACTGCAAGGCGCGTTCAACGTCTACCGCTTCGCCAGCGATCCCACGATCCTCTACACCGAGGGGTACGGCAGCGGGCATCCGACCGCCAACCCGGAAACCGTCAAGGACTGTTCGCTCCGTTACGATCACCTCCAGGCCGCCGCCCTGCCCCTCAAGGAATCGGCGGACTTGATCCGGCGCGTAATGGAGGAACGCTATGGAGAACAAGGCGAAGCCGACGGGGATCCAGTGGCGTAAGTCCAGCTACAGCGGTGACCAGGGCGGCGAGTGCGTCGAGTGCGCGCCGCTCGGGCCGCTGGAGTGGCGCAAGTCCTCGTACAGCGGCGACCAGGGCGGCGACTGCCTGGAAGTCGCGGAAGCGCCCTGCGCCACCGTCGCCCTGCGGGACTCGAAGGTGCCCTCCGGGCCGGTTCTCAACGTCCGGCCCGGGGCCTTCAGCACCTTCGTGAGCTGGGCTTCTTCCGTCGGCTGAGGCCGTTGTCAGTGGGGCGGTCTAGGGTGAAGCCAGACGGTATCGGTATGCGTTTGGGGGAACCATGACCACACTCCAGGACCGGCCTCGTACGGCCCTCCTCGTCGTCGACGTCCAGCAGGACGTGGTCGAGAAGGCGCACGACCGTGACGCGGTCGTCGCGAACATCGCCGCTCTGGTGGAGCGGGCCCGGCGGGAGGAGATCCCCGTCGTCTGGGTCCAGCACGCCGACGAGGACATGCCGAAGGGCAGCGACGGCTGGCGGATCGTCTCCGAGCTGTCGCCGGACGATGGCGAGCCGCTGATCCACAAGAACTACGGCGACTCCTTCGAGGACACCACGCTGGAGACCGTGCTGTCGGGGCTCGGGGTCGGCCGGCTCCTCGTGACCGGCGCGTCCACCGACGTGTGCATCCGCTCCACGCTGCACGGCGCGCACGTGCGGGGCTACGACACGCTGCTGGTCTCCGACGCGCACACCACCACGGACACCTCGGCCTGGGGCTCCCCGCCCCCGGGGCAGGTCATAGCCCACACCAACCTGTACTGGAGCCACCAGCAGGCGCCGGGCCGCACGGCCGGGACCGTCGCGGCCAAGGACGTGGACTTCGGCGGCGGCGCGGACCGGTGAGGCGCGGATCGGTGAGGCACGGATCGGTGAGGCCGTTCCCGGCCTGATCGCTCGCGGCCCGAGGTCGCTCTCGGGCCGGTCACTCCCGGCCCGACGTCACCGCCGCCAGCACCCCGGCGGCCACCGCCGAGATCAGCAGCGGTGTGCCGAGGTCGCGGTGCAGGACCAGCCACGCGCCGAGCACCGCCCCGAGGAGCATCGCGAGGACCGCCGCGACGCGGCGCCCGGAGCGGTGTCCGGGGCCGCCCGCCGCGCGGGAGTCGGAGGCGAGGCCGGTGAGGGTCATCGTCAGGACGGTGGTGGTCAGGTCGGCGACGCCGAGTTTGCGGACCGTGGCGTTGCGCAGGCCCATCGCGAAGGCGGTGAGGGCGATCAGCGCGTACGCCGTCGCGGCGGCGCCCGGCGCGGCGTAGGCGATCACCGCCGACGCGCCGACCAGCACCGCCTCGGCGGCCAGCGTCACCCGCGCCCAGGCGCGGCGCGACACACCGCCGTAGCGGGCGGCGACGCGGCCCCCGGCCAGCGCGCCGACCAGGAAGCAGGCCAGCGAGGTGACGGTGTGCGGGATGGAGAAGCCGGGCGCGCCCACGGCGGCGAAGCCGAGGACGACCACGTTGCCGGTCATGTTGGCGGTGAAGACATGGCCGAGGCCGAGGTAGCTCACCGCGTCGATCATCCCGCTGACCACGGTCAGCCCCAGCAGCACCGCCACCAGGCGCAGACCGCGGGACTCGGGGTCGGTCGCCCGGCCGCCGCCGGGCCGGGCGTCGTCCGGCTGCGCGTCCGCTGTCATGGCACCTCCGCTCTCCTGGGCACCAGGGAAGCAGAACCGCGCCCGGCCCGGCGGCCGGACACGACGGGTGACCGGGCGACGGGCGGACGCGGCGGGAGAGCGGGCGACGGGCGGACGCGGCGGGAGAGCGCGGAGGAGGGGTCTGGCGGAGAACCGGGGGCGGACGCGGCGAAGGCGGCGGCCCGGGGATCGTGGGCCGCCGCCTCCACGAGTGCCGTGAGGTGGCTCAAACCGGGGTCGCCGGCGCCATGCTCCGAAGAGGGTGGCTCGATGACTGAGGGGTGACTCAGTACCAGCCGTTGGCCTGCCAGAAGTTCCAGGCCTTGGCGGGGCTGCCGTAGCGGGAGTTCATGTAGTCCAGACCCCACTTGATCTGGGTCTTGGGGTTGGTCTTCCAGTCGGCGCCGGCCGAGGACATCTTCGAGGCCGGCAGCGCCTGGACCAGGCCGTAGGCGCCGGAGGAGGCGTTGGTGGCGTGGATGTTCCAGCCGCTCTCGTGCTCGACGATGTGGCTGAAGGCGTTGAACTGCGCGGCGTCCGGGATCATCTGGCGCGCGATCGTCTTCGCGTCGGCGGCCGAGCCCGTGGAGGTGGCCGCGTGGGCGGGGGCCGAGGAGAGCGCCATGCCGACGGTGGCGGCGGCCACGGCGGCGGTGGAGAGAGCCTTCTTCGGGGTGGCGATGCGGCGGATGAAGGAGACGGACACGGAATACCTCTTGCGTCGGGGACGGGGAATCGCGAACAGCCGGAGCCCGCGTCGGCGGGGGAGGGACTGCCTGGCGCCGCGACCCGTGAGGACCGTCGGCTCCTTGCGACGTGCTCCAGAGAAGCAGCCGGGAAAACCGGACGCAAACACCCCTTTTACTAGTTGTCGTCGCATCCCGGACGTCGGCCGATCGTGTGAGCGGTGTCTCAAAGCGCAGGTCGGCGCGGGTAAAGGTGCGTACATGTCACCCGGTTGGATCTACGGCCCCGGGTCGTAGGTGACCTGGGTCATGTGGGGTGCTTCACCGGGGGCGTCACGCTCGGCGAGTGAACGGTGACCGTGGGGTCAGCGTTCGGGCGTGTCGAAGGTGACCGGCGTCTCGAAGGCGGCCCGCCGGGTGGCCCGCCGCAGCGCCCGCAGGACCGCCGGGCCGACGACCAGGGTCAGCACGACGGTGACGATCGCCCGCCCGAGGTCCCAGCCGAGGGAGGTGGCCAGGCAGTAGGCGACGAACCGGGCCAGGTTCGCCGGGACGGCCGCGTGCGGGTCGAAGGCGATGGAGGAGGCGAGGGCGCCCATGAAGGGCCAGCCGGCCAGGTTCATGATCGTGCCGTAGGCGAAGGCGGCGAGGAAGCCGTAGAGGGCGAGCAGGAGCAGTTCGGCCCGGCCGCGCAGGCGGTCCGGGCCGGGCAGCAGGCCCGCGCCCATCGTGAACCAGCCCATCGCCAGCATCTGGAACGGCAGCCACGGCCCGACCCCGCCCGTCAGCAGCGCGGAGGCGAACATCGTCACCGAGCCGAGCACATAGCCGAAGCCGGGACCGAGGACCCGGCCGCTCAGCACCATCAGGAAGAACATCGGCTCCAGGCCCGCCGTCCCCGCGCCGATCGGGCGCAGCGCGGCCCCCGTCGCGGCGAGCACGCCGAGCATCGCCACCGCCTTCGGGCCGAGCCCGGACTCGGCGATCGTCGCCGCGACCACCGCCACGAGCAGCACCAGCAGGCCCGCGAAGAGCCACGGCGCGTCCTGCGCGTGCGCGCTGAGCGCCGAGGTGGGCGGCGCGAGGAACGGCCACAGGAACCCGGCCGCCCCCACCGCGCTGACCAGCAGCAGCGCGGCGAGGGAGCGGGGGCCCAGGCGCACCGCGCGGGCCTGGGCGTCGGTCCGTGCGGTCATGCCAGGGCCTCGCGGACCTGGGCGACGGTGAGCCAGCGCTGCGGGGCGAGGATCTTGGTGACCTGGGGGGCGTAGGACGGGGAGGACACCACCACCTCGGCGGTGGGACCGTCGGCGATCACCTCGCCCTCCGCGAGCAGCACCACCCGGTGGACGAGTTCCGCGGCCAGCTCCACGTCGTGCGTGGCGAGCACGATCGCGTGCCCGGCGGCGGCGAGCGCGCGCAGCTCGGCGACCAGGCGGGCCTTCGCGCCGTAGTCGAGGCCGCGGGTCGGCTCGTCCAGCAGGAGCAGCGGCGGGCGGGCGGTGAGGACGACGGCCAGCGCGAGCGCCAGCCGCTGGCCCTCGGACAGATCGCGCGGGTGGGTGGCGTCCGAGACGCCCGGCAGCAGCTCGGAGACCAGGGCGCGGCAGGCGCCGGGCGCGGCCTGCGCGTCCTGGTCGGCCGCCGCGCACTCGGCGGCGACGGTGTCGGCGTAGAGGAGGTCGCGCGGCTCCTGCGGGACCAGGCCGACGCGGCGCACCAGCTCGCGGGGCGAGGTCCGGTGCGGGGTCGCCCCGCCGACGCGCACCTGCCCCGCCGTGGGCTGCACCAGCCCGACCAGCGAACCGAGCAGGGTGGACTTGCCGGCGCCGTTGCGTCCCATCAGCGCGATGGTCTCGCCCGGGGCGACGGTCAGCTCCACGCCCCGCAGCGCCTGCACGCCGTCCCGCCGGACGCCGAGCCCGCGCACCTCGGCGACGAGGGGGGTGTCCTCGGCGGGGACGGCGTCCCGGCGGCGGCGGAGCCGCAGGAGCGGGCGGGAGGCGGCGCGGGGCGGGGGCACGGCTCGCGCC
>NZ_JAIOAB010000007.1 GCF_019890635.1 Streptomyces sennicomposti | reverse complement strand
CCGCACGAACCCGCGCACCGGAATCCCACCACCCGAACCCGCACCCGCACCCTCGGGGGCGACGGTCGCGACCGCGGCCAGACGCTGCGCGCCCTGCGGGCCCGCCTCGGCGCCGGAGTCCGCACCGGCCCAGCTCGGCACCCGCTCACCCGCGGGAGTGAACGTGTCCGACACGGCGGCCTCGACGGCCGCGGCGGCGGGCTGTGCGACGGCCGGAGCCGCCGCGGGACTCTGCTGCTGGGCGGCCTGGGCCAGAGCACCGGTGGTACGCAACGGGACCTCCTTGATGAACAGCACGACGACGAAGGCGACGAAGGCGCAGGGCGCGGCGTAGAGGAAGGCGTCGGCGATGCCGTGCCCGTAGGCGCCCTCCAGCCAGGTGCGCACCGCGCGGGGCAGCGCGTCCATGTCGGGCAGCTCGCCGCCGGCGCTCATCGCCTTGGCGGCGGCGGCCCGGGCGTGCGGGCCCAGGGACATGACGGTGTCCTTGGCGTGGTGGCTGATCCGGGTGGACATCACCGAGCCGAGGACGCCGACGCCGACCGCGCCGCCGAGGGTGCGGAAGAAGCTGACGGTGGAGGACGCCGCGCCGAGGTCCTGCGGGGCGACCTGGTTCTGGGTGGACAGCACCAGGTTCTGCATCGTCATGCCGACGCCGACGCCGAGCAGCGCCATGGACAGCGACAGGTGCCAGTACGGCGTGTCGTAGCGCATCGTGCCGAGCAGCCCGAGGCCCGCGGTCAGGCAGGCGCCGCCGGCCACCAGCCAGGCCTTCCAGCGGCCGGTGCGGGTGATGATCTGGCCGGAGACCATGGAGGCGACGAACAGGCCGCCGATCATCGGGATCGTCATGACACCCGACATCGTCGGGGACTTGTCGCGGGCCAGCTGGAAGTACTGCGAGAAGAACACCGTGCCGGAGTACATGCCGACGCCGACGAAGAGCGAGGCGAGGGACGCCAGCGCGATGGTGCGGTTGCGGAACAGGCGCAGCGGGATGATCGGCGCGCTCGCCCTGGTCTCCACGAGGACGAACAGCAGGGCCAGCACGATCACGCCGCCGACCATCGTGAACGTCTGCCACGACACCCAGTCGTACTTGTCGTTCGCGAAGGTGACCCAGATCAGCAGCAGGGACGCGGCGGCGGTGATGAGGAAGGCGCCGCCCCAGTCGACCTTGACCTGGCGCTTGGCGACCGGCAGGTGCAGCGTCTTCTGGAGCACCAGCAGGGCGATCAGGGCGAAGGGGATGCCGACGAACAGGCAGTAGCGCCAGCCGAGCCAGGAGGTGTCGGTGATGACGCCGCCGAGCAGCGGGCCGCCGACGGTGGCGACGGCGAACGTGGCGCCGGTGTAGCCGGAGTAGCGGCCGCGCTCGCGGGGCGCGATCATCGCGGCCATGATGACCTGCACCAGCGCGGACAGACCGCCCGCGCCCAGGCCCTGGACGACGCGCGCGGTGATCAGCATGGCGGGGTTCTGCGCCAGACCGGCTATCACCGAGCCGGCGACGTAGATCACCAGGGCTATCTGGACGAGCGCCTTCTTGCTGAGCAGGTCGGAGAGCTTGCCCCACAGGGGCACCGAGGCCGTCATGGCGAGCAGCGCCGCGGTGACGACCCAGGTGTACGCCGACTGGCCGCCGCCGAGGTCCTTGATGATCGTCGGCAGGGCGTTGGTGACGATGGTCGAGGACAGGATGGCGGCGAACAGCCCGAGCAGCAGCCCGGACAGCGCCTCCATGATCTGACGATGCGTCATCGGGGCGTCGTCGGGGGCGTGGTGGTCGCCCCCTCGCCTGGCGTGGGCCCGCACACCGGCTGGTGTGGTCGTTGCCATGGGCTTCCTTTGCTTACGTCTTGCGGGTGTACGGGTGGTCTGCGGCGACTACGGCGGCCTGTTCGGCTACGGCGTCCTCGCGCAGGGCTGTCCGGCCATCGGCGGCTCCGCCGCGGGCGCGGGCAGCCGGACCGGGGTGGACCGGCAGTCGCCGAAGCTGTCGCGCAGCCGGCCCATCAGCCGGATGAGCTGGCCGACCTCGTCGTCGGTCCAGTCGCTCAGCCGCTCCGTCAGCAGGTGTGTGGTGCGGCGGGACAGCTCGGCGAGCTGGTCGAGCCCGGTGGGGGTGAGGCGCAGGATGCGCGAGCGCTTGTCCGCCGGGTCCGGCAGCCGGTCGATCCAGCCGCGTGCGGCGACGTGGGCGACATGCCGGCTGGTCACCGAGATGTCCACGGCGAGCAGTTCGGCGAGCTTGCTCATGCGCATGTCGCCGTGGCGGCCGAGCAGGGTCAGGACGGCGGCGGAGCCGGCCGGGCAGTCGGGCGGCAGGATCCGCCCCATGTCGCGGTTGACGGCGCCGACGGCGCTGAGCTGACGCGCCAGTTCTTCGTAGTGCGCGCGCTCGGCCATCACACCTCCGTAATCGTTGCTTGTAGCAACCATAAAGGCAGTTGATTGCCTCGGGCGCCCAAAGCAGGTCACTCGGCGCAAAACCTTGGCAAAGGCAAGCATTGCGAAGGTAAACACCTGTGGCGGGTGTGTCCGGCGTCATGCGCCGAGGGTGTGTCCGGCACCCGGGCTCCGGGCGCGCGGCAGCCCCCGGCCGGACGGACGGCCGGGGGCTGCGGCGGCTCAGGCCGAGGTGCGCAGCGGCGGGAGCGCCGGGACCTCGGGGGCGTTCTCGATGTCCTGCGGAGTCATCCGGAACTGCTCCGGGTACGCCTCGCGCCGGGTGCGGCGGGCGGGCTCGGAGGTGCGCCAGGTGTACAGGCACCGGCGGCACTGCAGGACGTCCCAGACCCCGGGCACGGGCGAGGTGTGCAGGGTGTCGACGGCCTCGAAGGCGCAGCGGGGGCAGCAGTCGGCCATGGGGGCGGCCAGAGGGCCGGCCATGGGCTCGGTCACGTGGTCGTGGAGAGAGTCGGAGTCGGTCATGGGGTGGGTCTCCTCTTCGGTCGCTCGGGGCGGACGGCGGTCAGCGGCGGCTCTCGGCGATCAGCCGCTGCAGCCGGGCCGTCCACTCCTTCGTCTCCGGCAGGTCCTTGGTGGGCGTGGAGAAGTTGCCCCGCTCGTCGGGGTGCACCGGCGTGGTGGCGTCGATGATCATCTTGCTGGTGATGCCGGCCGGCTGGGCCGCGGGCGCCAGTTCCACCACGGACAGGTTGGGCAGCACCACCACGTCGGCGGCCGGGTTGACCTTCGAGGACATCGCCCACATGACCTGTGGCAGGTCGAACGGGTCCACGTCCTCGTCCACCACGATCACCGTGGTGATGTACCCGAGCCCGTGCGGCGTCGTCATCGCCCGCATCGCCACCGCCTTGGCGAAGCCGCCGTAGCGCTTCTTGGTGGAGATCACCGCCAACAGCCCATGGGTGTACATGGCGTTGACGGCCTGGACCTCGGGGAACTCGGCGCGCAACTGCTTCAGCAGCGGGACACACGTGTTCGGCCCGACGAGGTAGTCGCACTCCGTCCACGGCATGCCCAGGTAGAGCGACTCGAAGACGGGGTTCGTACGGTGCGAGACGCGCTCGACGCGGATGACCGGCATCCGCCGGCCGCCCGAGTAGTGCCCGGTGAACTCCCCGAACGGGCCCTCGATCTGCCGCTTGCGGCTCTCGATGACGCCCTCGATGACGACCTCCGAACCCCACGGCACGTCGAAGCCGGTGAAGGGGGCGGTGGCGATCGGAGCGGGCGCGCCGCGCAGGGCGCCCGCCATCTCGTACTCGCTCTGGTCGTAGCCCATGGGCATGCCGGCCACGATCGCCATCACCGGGTCGTTGCCGAGGGTGACGGCGATGGGCAGGTCCTCGCCCCGCTCCTCCGCCTTGCGCAGATGGAGGGCGACGTCGTGCACCGGGACGGGCTGCATCGCCAGCCGGTTCCGGCCGATGACCTGGAGGCGGTAGGTGCCGACGTTCTGCTTGCCGAAGTGGCCCGGGTCCTCCGGATCGCGGGAGACCACGGCCGCCTTGTCGAGGTAGAAGCCGCCGTCGCCGTCGTTGAGGCGGAACAGGGGCAGCACCGAGAACAGGTCGACGTCCTCGCCCTCCTGGGTGTTCTCGCGCCACGGGGCGTCCTCGCGCCGCTCGGGGGCGATGGGGAAGGCGTCCCAGCGCCGGGCGAACTCCGCCACCTGCTCCTTGACCGGGGTGTGCCTGGGCAGCCCGAGGGCCAGCGCGTGGTTGGCCCAGGAGCCGTGCACGTTCAGGGCGATCCGGGCGTCGGTGAAGCCCTTGACGTTGTCGAACCACAGCGCCGGGGCGCCCTCGCCGATCCGGCCGGCCGCGTTGGCCGCCGCCGCGAGATCGGGTTCGGGCAGGACTTCCTCGGTGACGCGCAGCAGTTGCCCCTCCTTCTCCAGCGTGTCGAGGAAACCGCGCAAGTCGTCGTAGGGCATGGGTACTCCGTGGAACTGGAAGGACAAGGGACAAGAGAGGAACGCGAGTTGGCAGGGGACGGCAGCCCGCCCGGTGCCCCGGCGGTGCGAGTCAGGAGGGCGGGTCGGCGAGCGCCGAAGGGCGGGCCCCGACGTCTCGACGTCTCGACGTCTCGACGTCTCGGCGGCGTACCGCGGCCGTCAGGAGGCCGGTCGCAGCGCGCGGGCCGCGCGCATGCCCTCCCACCGCTTCGCCGCGGGCGCGGGCAGGTCGAACTGGTCGAGGACGCGGGCCACGATGTGGTCCACGATGTCGTCCACCGACCGCGGATGGTTGTAGAAGGCGGGCATCGGCGGCACGATCCGCACCCCCAGCCGGGACAGCGCCAGCATGTTCTCCAGGTGGATCTCGCTCAGCGGTGTCTCGCGCGGCACCAGGACCAGCGGGCGGCGCTCCTTGAGGATCACGTCCGCGGCCCGCCCGACCAGGCCGTCGGCGTAACCGGCGCGGATTCCGGCGAGGGTCTTCATCGAGCAGGGCAGGATCACCATGCCGTCGGTGCGGAAGGAACCCGACGCGATGGTGGCGCCCTGGTCCTCGGGCCGGTGCACCGTGTGGGCCAGGGCGGCGACCTCGTCCACGGACAGGCCCGTCTCCAGCTCGATCGTCGTCCGCGCCCACCGGCTGAGGACCAGATGGGTCTCGACGTCCGGCAGCCGCGCCAGCGTCTGGAGGAAGCGGACACCGAGGACGGCGCCGGTGGCTCCCGTCATCCCCACGACCAGTCTCATCCGGAGGGTTCCTTCCCGCGCACACCGCGCTGACCTGCGCCTACGGTTCCACGCTAGGAGCCGTGTCGCGGTCCGCGGCGGTACACTCGGGACTCGTCATGGGGAAAAACGGACAGCCTGCGCGGCGGTCGGCCATCCGGGAGCTGACCCTGCGGCCCACGGCCGGCTCCCCGCCGGGCCTGGAACTGCTGGACCTGTCCCGGCTGGCCGACCGCGCCCGCCTCAACGGCAACGACCCGTACGCCTCGCTGCGCCCCGCCTTCCACCAGATCGTCACCCTGCACGCCGGCGGCCGGCTGTCGGTCTCGGTGGACTTCACCCACCACGAACTGACGGGCGGCGACTGGCTGTGGATCCGCCCCGGACAGGTGCAGCGCTGGGGCCGTGACCTGCCGGAAGCCGACGGCCTGGTGATCGCCTTCCCGCCGGGTTTCACCGGCGCCCGGCCCGCCGTCGGACCGGTCGCCGAGACACCGTTCGCGGAGGCGGTCCTCACCCCCGGCCCCCGGGACGCCGAGGGGCTGCGCCGGGCGCTGGACCATCTGCGCTTCGAGTACGACGCGCTGGCCGAACTGCCCCTGGAGGCCCATGTGCGGGTGCTGCGGCACCTGGTGGCGGTGCTGACGGTCCGGCTGGCGAACGCCTACCGCGCCGAGCCCGGCAGACCCGTCCCGAACGAGGCGTTCCGCCGCTTCCACGCCGCCGTCGAACGGGACTTCACGGTCACCCGCCGGGTGGAGGACTACGCGGCGGCCCTCGGCTACAGCCGCCGCACCCTCACCCGCGCCGCCCAGGCGGCCGCCGGAATGTCGGCGAAGCGCTACATCGACGCACGGGTGGTGCTGGAGGCCAAGCGGGAGCTGGCCCACGGGACGTCGAGCGCGGGCGCCGTCGCCGCCCGGCTCGGCTTCGCCGACTCCAGCGACTTCACCAAGTTCTTCCGGCAGCGGACGGGCACCACCCCGACGGCCTTCCGCCGCACGGCACGCGGGACGTAGCCCCCGCGGCTCCTACGCCCCCCGCGTCCTGCACCACCCCTACGGCTCCGCGTCCGAGGAAAGTCACCGCGCCCGCGCGGCGCGGTAGAGGTCGCGCAGCAGGGCGATCTCCGCGCCGTGGTGCAGGAGTTCCTGGTTGACCCACCACACGATGTCGAGGAACGGCTCCTCCGGGTCGCTGCCGTGCGGGTAGGTGCAGTACCCCACGGTGTCGAGCGCGGCGTCGTCGACGCTCAGCAGCGCCTCGCGCCAGGCGGCGGCGCCGGCGTCGAAGGCGGCGACCGCGGTGGCCGTGTCCCCGCTGACCGGATGGTCGTCCCGGGTCAGGGTGTGACCGCCGGCGGTGTGGTCGGCGCGCAGGGTCAGCATCTCGGTGAGGTGGCTCAGCCGCCAGGCGAGGGTGGTGACGGGCGGCGGCCAGGGGTGCGGGTAGGCGGCGGCGTCGCGGCCCCAGTCGCCGGCGCCCGCCAGGGAGGTCGCGCGCGGTCCCGGCCCGTCCGCCCGCCGCCGCACCGACCAGCAGCCGGGCACGGGTTCCCAGAAGTGTTCCTCATCGGTGAGGGGACCGTCGATCCGGGTGGCGGTCCCGTCGCCGCTGTCCATGACCGGTCCCGTGAGACGGTCGGTGAGGCGCTTGCGCGCGAAGTCGAACTGCGCGAGCAGCGGGGCGAGTCGGGACGGTACCGTCATCTGGGGCTCCGGGGCCGGGGGGCGGGGCGCTGCGGGTTCTTTGGCGCTTACTGGTTCTTCACGGGGTGCAGGCACAGCGAGGTGGCGCCGTCCGCGCTGTACTCCGGGTAGGCGATGTAGTCGCCGGGCGCACATGTGCCGTTCTGCGGGGCGAGGACGCGCAGGCCGGCGTCGGGGGAGCCGCAGTCCACGGGCCTCAGCTTCTGGTCGGGCCAGTCGGCGTCGTTGCGGGCGCACGAGCCGGCCGTCAGCGGTGTCGTCGCGTTGTCGCCGTCGCCGTCGCCGTCGCTCGGGCCGGCCAGCAGGCCGATGACGAGGAGCACCGGCACGGCGAGCACCGCCAGGGCGAACAGCCCCAGCGGGACAAGCGCCAGGATGCCCTCCGGGCGCTTGAAGACCGGCTTGCCCGGGTTCAGCGGCGGTCGCGGACCGGGTGCGACCGGCTCCGGGAGGCGGCGGATCGTGGACAGGGCGCCGAGGTTGATCAGCAGGGTGATGGGGGTGATGACCACCGACAGCGGCCCCCACCAGCCCTGGACCAGGGTGGCGGCCTGCATGTCGCGGAAGGTGGCCAGCGCGCAGGTACGGCACAGGGTCCCCTGGCGGCGCAGGAACCGCATGATCACCACCATGCCCTGGTGCCCGCGGACGGTCACCTGCGCGGCGGGCGCGGCCCCGCACACCTGGCACCCCACGACCGGCCCGCCCGCCGGCGCCGCACCGCCGTACCCCTGCGGGGCGGGCGCTCCATAGGGATACGGCCCCGGGGCCTGCGGATAGGGGGCCGGAGCGGGCGGGTACGGGGCCGCGCCGGGCGCCTGGCCGTAGCCGCCCGGCGCCTGCTGGTACGGCCCCGGCGCCTGGGCGTACGGTCCCTGCGGGTACGGCCCCTGCGGGTACTGTCCCGGTGCCTGCGGATGGGCGGGGTGCGGGGGCGGTGGCGTGCTCAACAGGGGGCCTTCCGGGAGGAGATGGGGGAACCGGCACAACGGCACAGCAGCCTACTCACCCGGACCCGCTGAGCACGCCCGGGTCCGTCACCCGGCCGGTGCGACGCCCACCCCCGGCATCCGGCCGAACGGCGGCCCGGCCGGGCCGGGGAACGACGACCGCCGGTGCCGGTCGCCGGGGCGTCGGGTCGCCGGGACCGCGACAGCGGCCTCCGCGCCCCGGATGTCGGTGGCCGCGCGTACGGTCTGCGCATGAGCGATCAGTTGTGGGTGGGCGTGCGTGAGCGGGTCGAGGCGGCTGGCGCGGGGCCGTGCGGCAGCGAGGTGTTCGGGGCGGCGGGGCACGGCTGGATCGTGGAGGACCCGCTCACCCGGGACGAACTGGCCGAACTCGAAGCCCAGGTGGGCGTGCGGCTGCCGGAGGAGTACCGGTCCTTCCTCCGCCACGTCGGCGCGGGCGGCGCCGGCCCCGCGTACGGCCTGTTCCCGGTGCGCCGTGTGGGAGGCCGGTGGCGCTGGGAAGGCGACGGCGCGGACCTGGCCGACCTGTCCCGGCTCGCCGAGCCGTTCCCCGAGCGGGGCCCGGACGCCGAGCTGATCGACGACCTGCTCGCCCGGCGCCCCGAGGAAGAGGACTTCGGCGACATCGAGGACTTCGACGACGCCTTCGAGGCGTGGGACGAGCGATGGGCGGACGTCATGTTCGCCCCGGAGCGCACCGCAGGCGCCCTCGTGATCTCCCACCTGGGCTGCGCCCAGAGGGAATGGCTGATCGTCACCGGCGCCCACCGCGGCACGATCTGGTCCGACTGCCGCGTGGACGACATGGACCTCGCCCCGCTGCTCGACGGCGACGGCAGGCCGGTGACGTTCGCCCGCTGGTACACCGACTGGCTGGAGAAGGCCGAGCGCACGGCCCTGGCGACGCCGTAGCGAGTCGGCCGGCGCGGAGACGGGTGTGGAACGGGTGCGGCCCGCGTCGGCCGTCGCGCGTGACGGGCCGCTCCGTGCCGCTACGCGGGCACGCAGACCTCCTTGCCCTTCAGCGTCCCCTGGCCCACGACCTCGATGAGCGGGTAGACGCAGCCGGCGGCGAGGTAGGTGGTCCACGTCTCCGTACCGGTGTTCATGCCGGGGGTGAGGGGGCCGTGGACGGTCCGGCTGAAGTTCGCCCCGCCGCCCGTCGTGTTCTGCCAGCCGAGCCGGACGTGCACGGCGTCGCCGGCCCGCTTCCAGTAGCCGACGCCGATGCGGCCCGTCTGGCCGACTCTGCCGGTGACGTCGATGCAGAGATCGCCGTTGCCGAGGTCGGTGCAGCGCTGGACGTACGCCTGCGGAGCCCGCGGGGCGGCTGTGGCCGTGGCCGTCGTCGCGCATGCCAGGGCGGTGGCGGCAACGGCGACGAGTCCGGTCCTGACGGTCGTGCGCACGGGCGGCTCCTGTCGAGTGGGGTCGGCGAGGCCGGTGAGGCGGCCGGGGCCGTGAACAACGGTGAGGCACCCAGCATTCAGGGACCCGGACCGCGACGGCAGTACGAAATCGGCCAAAGAGGGTGGTATGTAGGTGAATCGGTTTTTCGCGCCGAATGGGCCATCGATATACGGATGAGGGCATGCGGATATGCGGGGCATGCGGATGTGCGGGGGAAGTGGATATGCGCGGGCGGGCGTTGACGGTGAAGGGCTCCCCGCACGCCTTGACCGGGGCTACAGTGGTGGGGAAACGCATCAACGCCCGCCTCGGAGCCGTCGGCCCGGGCGGGCCGAGCGGGGGAAGAAAGGTGCGTGCCCGATGACGGTCGGGCTCCTCTCCACGATCGCCGCCGCCTTCTACGGCGGAACGGTCTCCGTGCTCGCCCTCACCGCGACCTTCGCCCGCCGCCGTACGCTACGGCGCGAAGCGCGCAGCACCCTCGCCGTCCTGGTGCCGGGAAGGGCTACGTCGGCACAGGAGACGGGACGGACGGGCGACGCGACGTAGGCAGGCTCGGACGACTCCCCGGTACGGACGCCGTCACAGAGCCGAGAACAGGTCGGCGAGCGGGGGCGGGACGCGGTCGGGGTCGAGGGCCTCGACCAGCACGCGGCCGTAGTGGATCTTGCGGCCCTTCTTCGTCCCGAGGAACCGCCTGAACTGCCGTTGCGGAGGGCGGCCTTGCTGTGCGGGCTGGCGCAGGAAGGTCTCCAGTGCGCGCAACTCGCCCTCCGCGCGGACCAGTTCCGTCACCCGCGGGACGCCCAGCGCGCGGATCAGCTCGTCCTCCAGGTCCGCCGCGCAGACGAAGAAACCGTGCGGCGGCGCACCGGCCCGAGCGAAACCCCGTGCGTAGTAAGGGCGTTCCGCCTCGTCGCACAGTCCCGTGAGGCGGAGCCCGAGGCCGGGGGCGCCGAGCAGCGGGGCGTAGCGCCCGACGCTCATCGCACCGCCGATCGGCAGGACGCAGACCCCCTCGGCCGCCAGGTCGCGGCCACGGCGCTCGGCCAGCGCCTCGACCGCGGCGACGTCGCTCGGCCCTTCGAGCAGCACGGCCACCCGGACCGGCAGCCGCGCGGCCAGCTCCTGTGCCGGGCCGCCGGACCCACCCGCCGCCCACACGGTGACCGCGTCCCGAAACGCCCCCATGTCCGTCATGGCCCCGAGTCTCACCCCGTTCCGCCCGCCGCGCGAGGGAATTACCGCGATCGCCCGGCGTCGCGGGTAGCAGCCGGTCTCAGCAGGCGCCGCCGGTCTCGGCCGGCACCAGCCGGTCTCGGCAGGTCTCAGTCATTCTCGGCCGGTCCTCAGACGGCGGGTACGGCCCGGGGGTCCGCGGCGACGAGGGCGACGGACTCGCGGACCGCGTCCAGCGCCGCCGCCCGCTCCTGCTCGGTCAGATGGGCCGGCCCGTAGGTGATCACCGGCGCGAGCACCCGGTAGCCGACGAATTCGAGCATGCCGCGGTGGATGTGGAACAGGAAGTCGTCCATCGCGCCGAGCATGCCGCCCGGCTGGAAGGACTCACGGGAGCCGCCCGTCGTCACCAGCAGCATCGCGCGCCTGCCCGCGAGCGCCGCTTCCTCGAACAGTCCGTGCTGCCCGCCGAAGACCCCGCCCATCACGAAGACCCGGTCGATCCAGCCCTTGAGGACGGCGGGCAGCGAGAACCACCACAGCGGGAACGACAGCACGAGCAGATCGGCGGCGAGCAGCCGGTCCAGGTGTGCGCGTACGGTCGCGTCGAGCGTCCCGTCCGTGACCGCGCGCAGATGCTCGGCCTGCGGCTTGAAGGGGCCGTCCACGGGGGCGAACTCGTCGCGGCCGAGGACGGGCGCCCACCCCTCGGCGTAGAGGTCGACGATCTCGACGCGGTAGCCGGCTTCGCTCAGGGTCCGCGCCGCGGCGGTCATCTGGGCGGTGCTGAAGGAGTGGGGCTCGGGGTGGGCGTGGACGATCAGCGCGGTGGGTGTGGCAGTGAAGGTCGACATGAGAAAATCATATCGACGTATTGCGATGTGTCAATGGGTTGTGGGCGTCAGAGGACCGTGCCGATCGTCCGCGCCACCTGCGCCAGCCGCTCCTCGTCACGCCGGTAGTGGGTCCACTTGCCCACCCGGGTCGGGCGCACGAGGCCCGCCCGCTCGAGCGTGCTCATGTAACTGGAGACGGTCGACTGCGCGAGCCCCGACTTCGCCTGGATGTGCGTGACGCACACACCCACCGTCCGCCGGTCCGCGATCGCCTCGTACTCGCCGAAGTGCAGGTCGGGGTCCTTCAGCCACTGCATGATCTGCAGCCGGGCAGGGTTGCCGAGGGCCTTGAACACCTCGATCAGCTCACCCGGATCCGATCCCGCCGCTCCGGCCATGCGCCACCCCTCTCACCGAACACTCCAAACCCGGAACACTCCGACACACCACGATATCCCGATACGACCCGCCCCCGCCCCCCGTCACCCGTCAGATCACCGCGCCCCACACCCGCCGCCCGGAACCTGCGTACGGCGACGGAGGAGGCCTCCCGGAATCCGGCGGGCCGTCCGCCCCGGTCCGCCCCGAAACGCCCGCCCCGACCCGCAGTCGGCCGCGTCCGGCCCCCAACTGCGCCTACTGACACGGCGTATCGTGTGCGAAACTGCGGTGATCGACCCCCTGCCTGATCCACTCGCACGACGGAGTCCGCCATGGCGACCGGCACCCCCGACCTCCCGTTCCCCCGGATAGACACCAGCAAGGCGCACCCGGCCCGGGTGTACGACTGGCTGCTCGGCGGCAAGGACAACTACCCCGTGGACGAGGCGGTCGGCCGGGCCCTGCCCCCGGAGGCGCACGACGCCGCCCGGCAGAACCGCGCGTTCATGAACCGCGCCGCGGCCTGGCTCGCCGCCCAGGGCCTGGACCAGTTCCTGGACATCGGCACCGGCATCCCCACCGAGCCGAATCTGCACCAGATCGTCCAGCGCGCCGTGCCCGCCGCCAAGGTCGTCTACACGGACAACGACCCGATCGTGCTGCGGCACGCCGAGGCGCTGCTGATCAGCAGCCCCGAGGGAACCACCGACTACATCCAGGCCGATGTGCGCCGGCCGGACGAGATCCTGGAACACGCGCGCAAGATCCTCGACTTCGAGCGCCCGGTGGTGCTGTCGCTCATCGCGCTGATGCACTTCATCCCCGACGAGCAGGACGCCCACGGCATCGTGCGCGGCCTGGTCGACGCGCTCCCGTCGGGCAGCTACCTCGTGCTGTCGCACGCCGCCTCCGACATCTTCCCGGAACTGGCGCAGCAGGTCACCGCCGAGTACGCCAAGGGCGGCATCCAGCTCGGCTTCCGCACCCGGACGGAGGTCGCCCGCTTCTTCGCCGGCCTCGAACTCGTCGAACCCGGCCTGGTCACGGCCACCGAGTGGGTCAAGGAGACGCCGGCCCCGCAGGAGGAGGACAGCGGCATCTACGCCGCCGTCGCCCGCGTCCCGTAACACCCCGCGCCCGCCCGCCCCTTACGGCGCCTCCGTGCCCGTGCTCCTCAGTCGGCCGGCGAGCACGCGGGGCGGGCGGCGCCGCGGCGGTCGGCCAGACCGGCCTTCAGCGCGTCGCGCAGGCGGGTGAGCCGTTCGATGTCCGCGTCGAGCGCCGCGATACGCCGCTCCACCACCGCCGCGCCGACCACCCCCTCCTCGGGCGCGTCCGCCGCGGCGGACCCGCGGCACGGTCGGGGGTCCGCCGCGAGCAGGGGGAGGCGGTCGGCGATGCCGCGCAGATCCTCCACCGTGAGCCCCAGGGCGAGGAGTTGACGGATGACGCGCAGGACGGCGAGTTCCCCGGGGCCGTAGTCCCGCTGCCCTGATCGCGTACGGCGCGGCGCCGCCAGGAGGCCGCGCTGTTCGTAGAAGCGCAGCGCCCGGGGCGTCGCGCCCACGGCCGCCGCGGCGTCGCCGATCCGCATGCCCCGTGCCTCCTGCCCGCTGCCGCCGGCGGCCGCCGGTCGTGATCCGTCGGTCGTGGTCCGTCAGCCGCTGTACCCGTCGTGTCGTACCAGCCGTGTCGCGCGGGCCGTGTCGTGTCAGCCGTGCTGTGTCAGCCGTGGTCCGGCAACTCCACGACGACCGTACCGAACTGGCTCCCCTCGGTCAGCTCCCGCAACGCCCACGGAGCGCGGTCGATGCCCGTGATCCGGGTGAGCGGGAAGCGGATCTCGCCGGAGCGCAGCCACGCCGCGAACCGCCCCAGCCACTCCGCTTCCACCTCGGGATGGTCGACGCCGATGTACCCCCTGAGCGACACCCCCTTGACGATGAGCCGGAACGCGTCGATCTCCACCGGGGCCGTCGCCCCGGAACCCTCCGCCGCCAGCTGCCCGGACAGCGCCCCCACCAGCGCGAACCGCGCCCCCTGCCGGGCGGCGTCCACCGCCGCCGTCAGCTGCGTGCCGCCCACCGTGTCGAGCAGGACGTCGATGCCGTCCGGCGCGGCCTCGGCGAGCTGCGCGGCGAACGCCCGGTACGCCGCCCGGGAGTCCGCCGCGTCGTGCGCCCCGCGCCAGGACCCGGCGGTCAGGACCGCGTCGTACCCCAGCTCGGAGACCAGCCGTTCCGCCTTCCGCGGCGAACCGGTCGTGCCGATCACCCGCGCGGCCCCCAGCAGCCGGGCGATCTGCCCCGCCAGGGACCCCACGCCCCCGGCGGCGCCGGTGACCAGCACGACGTCCCCCTCGCGCACCCCGGTGAGCCGGGTCAGCGCCCCGTACGCGGCCGAGCCGGAGGAGAGCTGGGCGACGGGGTCGGGCAGCGCCGGGTCCACGGGGGTGCACTGCGCCTCGGGGACGAGGGCGTACTCGCGCCAGCCGAGCAGGTGGGTCACCAGGTCGCCGGGGCGCAGCGGGCTGCCGGGCGGCGCGAGCACCACCTCGCCGAGAGCCGGCCCGTACAACGCGTCCCCGCGCGCGAGTCCCGGTACGGGGGTGTTGCGGGCCTCGCCGCCGATCAGGGTGCGCAGACCGCCGAAGACCAGGAACTGGCGGTTGCGGACGAGGACTTGATCCGGCCCCGGGGCGGGCAGCGGAGCCTCGACGACGGCGAAGTCCGAGGGCGTGGGCAGCCCCCGGGGCGGAGTGGCGAGCCGTACTTCACGGACGGTCCGGGGCAGGGCTGTGGTCATGGGCGGCCTCTCGACGCGGGAACGGACGCGGCTGGGTGTCGCGGTGCGCCGGGCGGCCACGGCCGTCGCCTGCCGGGGCGGCACCGGACCCGCAGACGCTAATCCCTGACCCGCACGTCAAGGGCAAGCCCGCCACACCCACCGGGGCCGCCGCCGGGCCCGCCGTCCGGGTGCACACCTCACGGCGGCCGCCGTGACGTCGTGTCCCGGCAAAACCGCTCGACCGCGCGGGCCCCGGCGGGCCATGATCCGCTCTCGTGACGACGACGAAGCGGTTCCTGGTCGGGGCGGCGGCCCGCAACAACGCCGAGTGGTGCGCCGTGATGAGCCGATCGCACGGTGTGCGCGGCGAGTTCGGCCGACAGGCGTGGACCGCTCCGGCCCGTACGCCGCTGTATTACCCCGACGCCGTGACGCTGGCCCCGGGCGCCGACGCGGCCGAGTTGCTGGACCGGATCGACACCGAGGCGCGCGGCGCGAGCGTCAAGGACAGCTTCGCCGACCTGGACCTGACGAGGGCCGGCTTCCGGGTGCTGTTCGACGCCCACTGGATCCACCGCCCGGCGAGCGCCCCGGTCACCGTGCCGGAGCCGGCCTGGGACGTGGTCCGCACTCCGCAGGCACTGCGCGCCTGGCAGCTCGCCCGGGCCGGCGCTGCGGACGACGCCGCACTGTTCCGGCCCGAGCTGCTGGACGACCCGGCCACTTTCGTCCTCGCCGGCCGGTCCGCCGAGGGGCGGGTGGTGGCCGGAGCGGTGGCGAGCCGCAGCGAACGGGTGGCCGGGATCTCCAACGTGTTCGCGTCGGCGGGCGGCGCCGCCGCGGCCTGGCCGGGCGTGCTGCACACCGTGGAGCGGCTGTTCCCCGGCCTCCCCGTGGTCGGTTACGAGCACGGGGAGGACCTGGACGCGGCGCTCCGCCACGGCTTCGAGCCGATCGGCCCCCTGCGGATCTGGCTGCGCGACTGACCGGGACGGGGCGCTGAGGGCCGCTGCGGACAGCCGACGGCTTCCGCCGATCGGTGGGCCCGTTGGCTGCTCGCGTGGCCTCGGCCGCCTGTCGGCTGCTCGCGTGGCCTCGGCCGCCCGTCGGCCGACCGCGTCGCCCGGCCGCCCGTCGGCCGACCGCGCCGTCCCCGACCGGTCCGTCAGCCGCTCGCGCCGCTGCGGGCGGCCCCCAGCATGCCGCGCCCGCCGAGCACGTCCCGCGCCGTGATCGTGGTCGTCACCCCTTTTCCCGCGATGTCACAGGCGGCTGGCAGGCTGGTGTGGTGCTGCTGGTCGATGGATTCGAAGAGGCTCCCCTGGTCGCCGGGGAGGAACTGCTCGCGTTGCCGGGCTTCTGGGCCGCGTATCTGATGTGGCTGAGCCGGACGGAGGAGTACGACCCCGTCCCGGCCTGGTTCGGGGTGGACGGGGCGGACGCCGACGCCGCGTGCGACGCGCTGACGGACGAGGACCGGTGGCCCGTCTTCCGCGTTCCCTTCGGGGGCGGCCACACCGCCGTGGTCCTCGGGTCCAACGTGCCCGAGGACCCGGCGACGGAGTATCTCGTCACCCACCCCGAGTGGGGGCGGCACGGCAGCCTGGCCCTTGTGAACGGCCACCAGGCCGGACCCGGGCTCGCCTGGCGCGAACTCGTCCACATCGCCCGGACCGCCGACCGCGCCGCGCCCGGAGTCCACGCCGAGCACGAACGGCTGCTCCTGCTGCTGCCCGCGCTCGGCGACGAGGAACTGCCCGGGGACGCGGCGGACACCGTCGGTGACGCGCTGGCGCGGGTCGGCGTGCCCGGCGCGCTGGCTCCGCATCTCGCGGCGGCGCTCCTCACCGACCATCCGCTGTGGGAGCCCGCCGCATGGGCGTTCCCCGGGGCGTCCCCGCTCTCGGGCGGCCGGGAGCCCTTTTCCGGGATCCTGTACTGCGACGGGGTGATGAGCCCGCGGTGCGGGGTCCGTCTCGCCCAGGGCATCACCCGTGAGCAGAGCGGCCGGCTGGCCCGCGCGCTCGGCACCTGGCCCGCCGGCTGAGCCGCCCGCTCACGCCACCGAGAACAGCTTCGCCGCGTTGTCGTGGCACACGGCCCGCAGCCAGTCCTCGCCCAGACCCAGCCGCTCCAGGGCCTGGAGCTGATGCAGGTACGGATAGGGGATGTTGGGGAAGTCGGTGCCGAGCAGGACACGGTCGCCGAGCGCCGCGAGCCTCGGCAGGGCCCGGACCGGGAACGGCATGAAACCCTCGGAGAAATCGGTGAACACCATCGTCGTGTCCAGCCGCACCTCGTCGTACCGTTCGGCGAGGCCGAGGAACTCCTCGTACTCGGGCATGCCCATGTGCGCGACGATCAGCCGCAGTCGCGGGTGGCGCGCCAGCAGCCGGGCGACGGGTTCGGGGCCGGTGTGCCTGCCGGGCGCGGGACCGGAGCCGCAGTGCATCACCACGGGGACACGGGCCTCGGCGAGCAGGCCCCACGCCTGTTCCAACCGCTCGTCGGCCGGATCGTAGGCCCCCACCTGCACATGGGACTTGAACACCCGCGCCCCCGCCTCGACGGCCTCGCGGACGTACGCCTCCACGCCCGGCTCGGGGTACAGCGTGGCGGTGTGCAGGCAGTCGGGGGTGCGGCGGGCGAACTCGGCGGCCCAGCCGTTCAGCCACCGGGCCATGCCGGGCTTGTGCGGGTAGAGCATGGAGGTGAAGGCCAGCACCCCGAACTCCCGGAGCAGCGCCGTGCGTTCCGCCTCCTCCGCGCGGTACGTGATCGGCCACTCCAGCCCGCCGATCAGCGGCCCGTTGGCGTCGAAGTAGTCCCACACCTTGCGCAGGACCCGCTCGGGCATGAAGTGCGTGTGGACGTCGATCAGTCCCGGAAGACCGAGCCCGGCCCAGAAACGACGGACCTCGTCCGCCTCCTCGCTCCGAGCCGGGGCCGGGTCGGCGGGCGCCGTACGGTGATCGTTCATACCGCCCACGATCACCCCTGACGAGGGGCCGGAGCGACCCCTTCCCCCAGGGGTTCCGTGAGGAATCCGTCACAGGGCCGCCAGATCATCCGTCGCCGCGCGTGGAGCGGATTGCCGCCGGGCGATCTTTCACCCGATCGAGGGTTGCCACCCATCCGGCCAGGCCACGGCCCCGGATTCCCCGCGTGAGGGACGAAGAGGAGGACCCGGCCGGGCCACGCGCGGCCGAGTCGCCCCCTTCGTCGCCTCCGCCTTCGACAGCACGCCCCACCCTCACCGGGAGAACCACGATGACCACCCGTACCCGCCGCCTCGCCGTCGCCCTCGCCGCCGCAGCGGTGCTGCCCCTCGCCCTGACCGCCTGCTCCGACGACAGCGGCGACTCGGGCGCGTCGGACACCTCCGCCAAGGCGTCCGCCTCGTCGGGCAGCGACGACATGGGCGGTTCCGGCAGCAGCGCGAGCGCCATGGACCAGCCGTTCGGCGCGGCCTGCTCGGCGGTGCCGAAGAACGGCGCCGGGTCCTTCGACGGCATGGCGCAGGACCCCGTCGCCACCGCCGCCTCGCACAACCCCGTGCTCTCCACGCTGGTGACCGCGGTGAAGAAGGCCGGCCTGGTCGACACGCTCAACAACGCGCAGAACATCACCGTGTTCGCGCCCACCGACGACGCCTTCGCCAAGATCCCGAAGGCCACCCTGGACAAGGTCCTGGGCGACAAGGCCGAGTTGACGAAGATCCTCACCTACCACGTCGTCGGCAAGCGCCTCGCGCCGAAGGACCTGACGAAGGGCTCCTACGAAACCCTGGAGAAGTCCCGGCTGACGACCGCCGGTTCGGGCGAGACGTACACGGTCGACGGCAGCGCGAAGGTCGTCTGCGGCAACGTCCGCACCGCCAACGCGACGGTCTACATCGTCGACACGGTCCTCATGCCGAAGAGCTGACACTCGGGGGCCTTTCGCCGGCGGGCGCCCGGTCCCCTCCGGCGGAGCCGGCCCGGCCCGGGCACCCCCGCGGCCGGCCGTCCCCGTACGTCGGACCGCCCGTACGCCGCCCCGCCCTGTGGGCCGGGCGCCGCGTGGGCCGGTCGGCCCCCGGTCGGGACCTGCGGCCCCTGTCGCCGCCCGGGGCCGCCGCCGCATGCTCGTGGTGGATCAGTCGTCGCACGGAGGTGGAGACCATGTCCCGCACAGTCACCGTCGGTCTCGACGGTTCGCCGGAAAGCCGGGCCGCCGCCGAATGGGCCGCGCGGGAGGCGGAGTTGCTGCGGCTGCCCGTCCGGCTCGTGCACGTGTGGGAGCCGGTGCCCGAGCCCGTCGCCCTGGCGCCCGTGGTGAGCGAGCGGGCGCACCGGCACTGGACGGAGCGGGTGCCCCGCGAGGCCGCCGCGGAACTGCGGCAGCGCCACCCGGACCTCGACATCACCACCGAGCAGTTGTCCGGCGTCCCCGCTCAGGTGCTCGCCGAGACCGCCGAGGCCGCGCAGTTGCTGGTCCTCGGCTCGCGCGCCCTGGGCGGGCTCGGCGGCTTCATGGTCGGCTCCGTCAGCCTGTCCGTCGTGGCGCACGCCCGGCAGCCGGTCGTCCTCGTCCGCTCCGGGGGCCAGGCCACCCAGGAGCACGAGGCGGGCGCCGCGGGCGCACCGTCCGCGACGGCCCCCTTCCGGCCCGTCGTACTGGGGCTGGACACCCGCCACCTGGACGACGCCCTGATCGAGTTCGCCTTCGAGGCCGCCCTGCGGCGCGGCACCTCGCTGCGCGTCGTGCACGGCTGGTACCCGCCCCCGTACTACGGCTACGCCATGCCCGCCGACGCGGAGCTGTACTCGGCGGTCGCGGAGGGCGAAGCCGCTGATCTGACCGAGGCGCTGCGCCCCTGGCGGCAGAAGTACCCGGACGTCGCGGTCGAGGAGCGGTGCGGCGCGGGCAGTCCCGCCGAACTGATCGTCGAGGCCGCCCGCGAGGCCTCCCTGGTCGTCGTGGGCCGGCGCGTGCGCCGCAACCCCTTCGGCGCCCATATCGGCCACGTCACCCACGCCGTACTGCACCACGCCACGGCCCCCGTCGCGGTCGTCGCCCACGACTGACCCCGTGCGGCCCCGGCACCCCGACTGCCGCCCCGCCGAGGGGAGTTCAGCGGCCGGGGCCGGGTGCCGGAGTCCGCGCGCCGTACCGTGCGGTGAGGCGGTCTCGCAGGTCGGCGGTCGTGCGCGTCAGGAGCGCGGACATCTCGGGCGCCGGCGGTTCCGGGGCCCGGATGCGGCGGGCGGCCGAGGGCAGCACGGCGAGGTCGGCCACCAGTCGCGCGTGCGCCCGGCCGAGGGTGTCGCGCGGCCCCGTGCGGCGGCCGTCCCGCATCACGGTGCGCAGCAGCGGCTCCGCACCGGGCGGACCCGGCTCGTCCTCAAGGGCGATGAGGTCCGCCCGGCCGGGCCGGCGGTGGACCTGCTTGCGCCCGGGGGCGGTGACCTTGGCCGAGGACAGCTTCATGACCGGACGCCCGTCGTACTCCACCAGCTTGTACGCGGAGTCGAGGTACGGGGCGTCCGCCGAGGTGCCCACGCGTGTGCCGACCGCGTAGACGTCGACGGGCGCACCGGACCGCACCAGGTCGTCCACGCCGTACTCGTCGAGACCGCCGCTGGCGACGATGTCCACCTCCGGCAGCTCCGCCTCGTCCAGCACCCGACGCGCGCGCCGGGACAGCGCCCCGAGGTCCCCGCTGTCCAGGCGTACGGCGCACCCCGGTCCGAGGCCGAGGTCCCGTAGGACGCGCGCCGCCGTCTCCACGCCCCGGACGGTGTCGTAGGTGTCCACGAGGAAGGTGACGGGACCGGGGTGGGCGCGGGCGAAGGCGCGGAAGGCGTTCTCCTCGTCGGGGAACGCCTCGATGTACGAGTGCGCCATCGTCCCGGAGGCGCGCAGCCCCCACCGCACCGCGGCGGCGACGTCGCTGGTCCCGGCGAACCCCGCGACGGCCCCCACCCGGGCGGCCTGGAGCCCCGCCGAGACCCCGTGGTCGCGGCGCAGCGAGAAGTCGATCACCGGCCGCCCCGCGGCGGCCAGCACGCACCGGGCCGCCTTCGAAGCGACGCCCGTCTGATGGCTGACCTGGTTGAGCAGGAACGTCTCCACCAGTTGCGCCTGCGCGATCGGCGCGGTGACCTCCAGTAGCGGCTCGCCCGCGAACACCACGCGCCCCTCGGGGACGGCGCGCACCTCTCCCGAGAACCGCAGGTCCCGCAGCGCGTCGAGGGCGTCCGGCGGCCGGCCGAGGGCGGTCGCGAAGTCTCGGACGTCCGCCGCGGTGACGTGGAAACCGGCGAGGAAGTCCAGCGCGGGCTCCAGCCCGGCGCTCACCAGGAAACCGCGCCCGGGCGGCAGATCCCGGACGAAGAGACTGAAGGTGGCCGGCCCCGCCATGCCCTCCCGCAGGTAGGACAGGGCCATGGTCACCTCGTACAGGTCGGTGGTGGTGACGTCCGACATCGCCCTCGCACTCTCATGCCGCGCTGCGAACGGCTCCGCCGCACGCGCCCGCGGAACGGACGGGGCCCGCTCATGGCCGGGCGGGAAAGAACCATCCACTTCTCGCGGATCCTGATCGCACGGTGCGCGGTGGTCGCCGCTGCTCCGCGTCCTCTTCGGTTCTTCCCGCCACCTCCAGCACAGCACGGGCGCCGGTGGGCCGCCAGGGCCCTTCGGCCCTGATGCCCGGCAGGGAGCCGGCGACCGCTCTCCACGACCCGGGCCGACGGCGACGGCCGGGGGCGACGGCGACGGCCGGGAGGGGCGGCAGCCGTGGGCGACGTCCCGGGCCGGGGGTGTCGGCCGCGCCGGACGGGGATACCTGCAGATCATGGAAGCAGTGACAGCGTTCTTCGAGGTGGACCGACGGCTGACCCGGCAGACGGCGTCCCGGGTCCCGCCCGGGGCCGCCAAGGTGTTGTCGGCCGTGGAGGAGTGCGCGGAGAGCTCGAAACTGTGGTGCGGCGCGGCCGCGCTCATGGCCGTGTCCGGCGGGTGGCGCGGCCGCCGGGCCGCCGTGACCGGTCTGACGGCGCTCGCCGTGGCGCAACTGGTGTCCAACGCCCTGTGCAAACGGCTCGCGGACCGGCCCCGCCCGCCCAAGGAGTGGATACCGCACGACGAGGTCGAGGACCGTCCCGACTCGTCGTCCTTCCCGTCCGGCCACACGGCGGCGGCGGTCGCCTTCACCGCCGCCGTCGCGCCCGCCGCGCCGCTGGCGGGCGCCCTGTGCGCGGTTCCGGCCGGCATGGTCGCCGTCGAACGCGTGCAGAGCGGCGCCCACTACCCCAGCGACGTGGCCGCGGGCGCCGTCATCGGCCTGGCCTGCGCCTGGCTGGTCCGCAGGGCTCCCCGGCTGCTGCGCAAGGCGTGGCTGTCGTAGGGAGCGCCGTCCTTTCGTCCGTACCGAGGCCCCGGCCGCCGTTTGAGAACGGCGGCCGGGGCTATCCGAGAGGGGAGCGGGCGACGGTGGAAGGGGCTGGCGGCTGATGACCGTGGCGACACAGCAGCGCGGTGGCGGAGGAGGCTCCAGCGGCCTCTACGACGTGCTGGAACTGATTCTCGACCGGGGGCTGGTGATCGACGCGTTCATCCGGGTCTCCCTCGTCGGCATCGAGATCCTGAAGATCGACATACGTATCGTGGTGGCGAGCGTCGACACGTATCTGCGCTTCGCCGAGGCGTGCAACCGGCTCGATCTGGAGGCGGGGCCGCGCAAGCCGGCCGGGCTGACCGAGCTTCCGGGCCGGATGAAGGAGTCGGGGGCGCACGGGGCGGCCAAGGGGGTCCTGTCCGGCGCCGCGGAGACCATCTCCGAGGCCTTCCACCAGGCCCGCGACGAAGCGCGGGAGAAGTAGGCCTCCGGCGGGCCGTCCGCGGGCCGGAGGTGTGCGAGGTCAGGCGCTGGGAGACGGGGAGGCCGTGGGCGCAGGGCCGCCGCCGGGGGCTCCGTCGCCGTCGTTCGTGGCGGCCGGGTCCACGGCCATCGTGATGTGGCCGACGACCCCGCGCGCGATGTGCCGGTGGTCGTAGGCGAGTTGGAGCAGGCCGCCCTGGGTGCCGGTGCCCGGGTAGATCGAGTCCTGGTCGAGGGTGACCCGGGTGACGGTGTTCGCCGCGTACGGGGCGATGCCCGTGGTGGCCTGTACGGCGCTCTCGGCGAAGTAGAACTGCCCGGTGTGGCAGGTGCGTCCGCCGGTGTAGCCGTCGGAGGTGCGGGAGCCGCCGGTGTGCACCTTGGTGTGGACGTGCACGGCGCGCCCGGTGTACCAGCCCGGGAAGACCGTCCGGAAGGTGACGAAGCCCTGGTGGTCGGTCATCTGGATGCCGCGCAGCCAGGTGAGGTCGTCCGTCGGGGTCTGGTGACCGCCCCCGCCCCCGCCCGGCGGCGGTCCGCTGGGTGTGCCGGACGGCGGCGGACCGGGCGGCGTACCGCCCCCGCCGCCTCCGTTGCCGGTCCGGGTGTAGCCGGAGTAGACGCCGGAGGCGTCGCAGTGCCAGATCTCGATGGCCGAGTCGCGCAGGGGCTCGCAGGTCGCGGCGTCCACCGCGCGCAGCACGAGGACCAGGGGGATGCCGGTGCGGTCCTCGACCACGTTCTTGCGGAAGAGTTCGTAGTCGATGTAGTAGGGGCCTTCGATCTGTTCGGTGGTCAGCCGCATGCAGGTGGTGGATGCCGCGGCGGCGGCCTTGACGGCGTCGAGGGCGCGGGCGCCGGTGGCGGGGTTCCGGTCGGCGGCGTGTGCGGCGGCGCCCGCCCCGGTGAGGGCCACGGCGCCGGCCGCCCCGCCGAGGGCGAGCATGCGGCGGCGGGACAGGAGCCGGGAGACGAGGGCGTTGTCGGGCTCTTCATGAGCGTCACTGGGCATGTGCACGACAGTAGGAACGCCGTCTGTGAGCCACGTGTGAATCACCCGCCCGGAACGCGCCAACCTCCGGCCGGTTGCGGTCTGGCCGGACTCCACGGGGTCGCCGTACGGCGGTGCTCCGCTCGTGTGCACGGCGGTGCTCCACCGGTCAGGTGCCGAACTCCTCCTCGGCGCGGGCCTCTTCGCCGCCGCCCCGGGCATGGCAGAGTGCCGTACATGCTGCAAGTGTGTCTCAACGGAGTGCGCCGGACCGACGAGAGCCCCTGGATTCCCGTCTCCGCCGAGGAGGCGGCGGCCGAGGCGCGCCGGGCGGTCCGCGCGGGGGCGCAGGACGTCCATCTGCACCCCAAGGACCACCGGGGACACGACAGCCTGGACGCGGCGGTGGTCCGGGACATGCTCCAGGCCGTCCGGGAAGCCGTCGGCCCCGCGGTCGCCGTCGGTGTGACGACGGGGGAGTGGACCGAGCCCGACGCCCGCCGTCGCGCCCGGCTCGTCGAGTCCTGGACGGTCCTGCCCGACCACGCCTCGGTCAACTGGCACGAGGACGGCGCCGATCTGATCGCCCGGACCCTCGCCGACCGCGGCATCGGCATCGAGGCCGGTCTCTTCTCCGGCACCGACGGCCCGCGCGCCCACCTCGCCTCCCCGTTCTCCGGCCGGGTCCTCAGGGTGCTGGCCGAGATCAGCGGCGCCCCCGCCGGCCCAGGCGGAGGAAGCCGCCCTCGGCCTGGTCCGCCGTCTGGCGGGCACGGCCGGGGCGCCCGTCCTGCTGCACGGCGAGGACGACACGGCCTGGCCCGTCCTCAGGACCGCCGCCCGGCTGGGCCTGGACACCCGGATCGGTCTGGAGGACACCCTCCGCCTCCCGGACGGCTCCCCCGCCGAGGGCAACGCCCCGCTCGTCGCGGCGGCCCGGGACATCCTCGCTCGCGGTGCGGACACGGCCGCTCCCTGACGGGCGGGGCCACGCCGCACGACGGCGCCCCTCACGGCAGCGGAGGCGACGCGTCGTCCGGCCCGCGCCCCCTCCCCGCGGTACGGGTCAGGGCGAGGACGGCCATGTCGTCCTGGTTCCGGCCCCCCGTCCAGCGCGCCACGTCACGCACCAGGGCGTCCACGAGCCGCCGGGGGTTCGGGTACACGCCGGGATCGAGACGGTCGCTCGGGTCGTAGAACGCTCCCTGCCCGTCGCGCGCCTCGGTCACCCCGTCGGTGACCAGCAGCAGCGAGGCGCCGGGGCTCAGCGGGAAGACGTCCGTGCTCGCCCCGCCGTCCGCCCCCGCTCCGGGCCACAGCCGCATCCCCAGCGGCAGCTCGTGGGTGCTCGGCTCCAGCGGCGAGACGGCCCGCCCGTCGACCAGGTACGGCGGCGGATGCCCGCGGTTGCACACCTGCGCCGTACGCCCGTCCGGGGGAATCTGGAGCAGTACGGCGGTGGTGAAGTCCTCGGACTCCCCGCCCGCGCCGCCCCGGGCGAGGACGTCGTCCAGCCGGTCCGCCAGCTCGCCGAGGGTGGGCACGTGGTCGGCCTCCACCCGGAACGCCCCGATCAGCACCGAGACCGTCGACACGGCCCCCAGCCCCTTGCCCCGCACGTCCCCGATGATCGCCCGCACCCCGAACGGGGTCGACTGTACCGCGTACAGATCGCCCCCGATCCGCGCCTCGGTCTCCGCGGCCACGTACCGGGCGGCCACCGCCACCGGCCCCGCGCGGCGCGGCGGGTCCGGGAGCACCGCCCGCTGCGCGATCTCGGCCACGTCGCGCACCTGCGCCAGCCGGCGCCCCTGGAGGGCCAGGATGCGGTTGACCCCGAGCGCCAGGAGGCCGGTGGTCAGCACATCGGCCAGGTCCACGACCAGCGCCGTCGTGGGACGCTCCAGATGCAGGTCCAGCAGGACCGAGATCACGCACGCCGCCACCGCGAAGGACAGGCTGGCGCGGAAGGACATCAGCGCGCCGGCGACCAGCGGGGCCGCGGTGAGCAGGGGCAGCCCCATGTACGGCTGGGACCCGAACAGATCGGCCACCACCCCGCCGACCAGGAGCAGCGCGGCGACCAGTCCGGGAAGGAGGCGGAAGCGCGGGCGCACGTCGCCTCGCGGCGCCCCTCCCGGGCCGACCGGTCCCCGTCGCCACCGCATCAGAAGCGGAACCGGCGGCCACGGCGCACGGTGGTACGCCGGAACCGGCGGCCACGGAACACGCAGCACCTCTGGTGCCGGCGGCCACGGCGCACGGTGCCTCCGCGGGAGGCGGGAGCGGTCGAGGCGGGACCGGTCGAGGCGGGAGGGGTCGAGGCGGGCGGGGCCGGAGCGGGGTGTGCCCGGGCCGGACCGCTCGTCGCCGCGCGCACCGCCGGCGCGCACGCCGGGACGCCGCACGGCAGCGGCGCGTGGACCCGGGCCGGCCGCCGGTACGACGGCCGCGCCGAACGCTCCGCAGTCATACCGACACCGTAGGACCTCGCCGACCTCCCGGCACGTCGTGACGGGCCGCCCGGCGAGCAGAGCCCGGGCGGGTAGAGCCCGGGCGGGCAGGGCCTACGGCTTGCGGGCGAGGCCGGCGGCGATCAGACGCTCCCAGACGGTGAGTTCCCGTTCCCCGTCGCCGATCCGCGGGCTGTCCACCACCTCGGGCCGCCACAGGGACGCGGGGACGATCCCGGGCTCCAGGATCTCCAGGCCGTCCAGCAGCGCCTCGATCTCCGCGTCGGTGCGCCACCGCCCCCGGCCGAAGGTCTGCTGGAGGACCCGCTCCGCCTCCTCCGTCTCCGGGTTGTTGCCGGACCGGAAGTGGCTGACGAAGAAGTGGCTGCCCGAGGGCACGCGCTCGCGCCAGTAGCGGACGATCGCGGCGGGGTCCTCCTCGTCGTTGACGTGGTGGAGGATCGCGCTGAAGACGACGGCGACGGGCTGCTCGAAGTCGATCAGCTCCAGGGTGTCCGGGTGGGTGAACACGCCCTCCGGGTCGCGGACGTCGACCGGGACGACCCGGGTCCGCTCGTTCTCCTCCAGCAACGCCCGCCCGTGCACCAGCACCTGGGGATCGATGTCGACGTACACCACCCGGGACTCCGGGTCGTGCCGCTGGGCGACCTGGTGGACGTTGTCGGCGGTCGGCAGACCGCTGCCCAGGTCGATGAACTGCCGTATCCCGGTGGTCGTCACGATCTCCCCGATCGCCCGGGTCAGAGCCGAGCGGTTGGCGAAGGCGATCGCCACGGAACCGGGGAGGTCGCGCTTGAACACATCGCCGATCTCCCGGTCCACGGCGTAGTTGTCCTTGCCGCCGAGCAGATAGTCGTAAACGCGGGCGATACTCGGCTTGTTGGGGTTGATGGAGGAACCGTGATCCGTCATGGGGCCCATCCTCCCCACCCCGCGGCCCGCTGACCACACCTTTGGACTTGTTGGTACGTCAGCGGTCCGTCATGTCCTGAGCTGCGGCTTCGGTGCCGGTCGGACGGGTTCCAAAGGGCCGCCGGAGCCGCTGAGTTGGGGCGGCGGTGCCGTCGAGCGGGCGGGTTCACGTGGCGGTGCCGTCGAGCGGGTTCAGACGGTGATGCCGTCGAGCAGCAGGGCGAGGCCGCCCAGGAACTCCCGGTCGGCGTCCACGGTGCGGGCGTCCCGGGCGGTGGCGGCCATCAGCGGGAACTCGGCGGCGGGCAGGGCGGCGAGGGCGGTCGTCCCGGGACCGGACAGGGGGCCCAGGTGCTCCAGCTGGATCGCCCCGATGACGTAGCCGAGCAGGGCGCGCAGGACGACGACCCGCCGCTCGCCCTCGACGCCGGCCTCGGTGAGAACCGCGAGCACGGTCTCCGACCAGCGCAGCACCCCGAGGGAGTGGTGCCGGTGGGTGACGGTGAGGGGGACGACCTCCGGATGGGCGCCCACGGTGGCGCGCAGCCGCCCCGCCAGGACCGTGACCCGCTCGCGCCAGGGCGCGCCCGGCTCCGGCGGCTCGGTGTCCACGGCGCCCAGCACGCGTTCCACGACCAGCCGTTCGAGCTCGTCGCGGTCCGCCACGTACCGGTAGAGCCCCATGGTGCTCATGCCCAGCTCCTTGGCGACGGCGCGCATCGAGAGCCCGGCGAGGCCGTCGCGGTCGATGACGGCGAGCGCGGCCGAGGCGAGCTGTTCGGGGGTGAGGGAACGCGGGCGTGGCATGACGGTTGACAGCGTACGGCATACGCCTACGCTAGTAGGCGTACGGCATACGCCTACGAAGGGATGCCCATGAGCACCTCCCGCGGTCGGCTGGAACCCGGCTCCACCGTCGAGACCCGCTCGCTCACCAGCGTCTTGGGCGAACGGGTCGCCGTGCCCGACCCCGAGCGGCTGGTCCACCTCCAGTTCCGCCGTTTCGCCGGGTGCCCGGTGTGCAATCTGCATCTGCGCTCGGTGGTACGGCGGCACGGGGAGATCGAGGCCGCCGGGGTGCGGGAGGTGGTGGTCTTCCACTCGCCCGCCGAGGAGCTGGCGCCGCACACCGCGGACCTCCCGTTCGCGGTCGTCGCCGATCCGGCCAAGCGGCTGTACGCGGAATTCGGCGTGGAGCGGTCGCCCCGCGCCCTGCTCAGCCCGCGGGTGTGGGGGCCGATCGCGTGGGCGGTCCTCAGCGGCGCGTGGCAGGTGGCGCGCGGGCGCGAGCGCCTGCCCTCCCGCAGCCCGCACGGCGGCCGGCTCGGCCTGCCCGCCGACTTCCTCGTCGCCCCCGACGGCCGCGTCCTGGCCGTCCGGTACGGCGAACACGCCTACGACCAGTGGCCGGTGGACGAACTGCTGGACCTGGCGGCGCGGTCGGCCGCCCGTACGGACGCGCAGACGGCCGCCCGTACGGCCGCCCGTACGGACGCGCGGGCGGCCGACCGGGTGGCCGCCCGGGCGGCCGACGGGGAACGCTAGCCGCCGACGGGGAACGCCACCGGCCGACGGCGAACGTGGGCCGTCGGCGAACGCCGGCCGCCGAGAGCGACCCGCCAGTGAGAACGAGCGCTCGAAGCGAACGCCGCCCCCGCCTCCGCCGCTCAGCGCTGGTTCTGGACGTCGCCCAGCGTCGAGGCGGTGACCGGGTCGCCGTGCGGGAAGTCGCCCGGCGGGATGCCCGGGTGGTGCCCGTCCGGCGGTGGGGCGGGCGCGCCGTCGGCGCCGAGCGTCAGCCGGGAGACGATGCGGTACCGGTCGCCGCGGTAGAGCGAGTGGACGTACTCCACCGGGCGCCCGCCCATGTCGGTGGTCAGCCGCTCGAACAGCAGGGCCGGGGACAGCTCCGGCACATCCAGCAGCTCCGCCTCGGCGCGGGTCACCACGGTGGGCTCGATCGCCTGGGTGGCTTCGCTCACGTGAATGCCGTGCCGGGTGCCCAAGTGCTCGTACAGATCGCCCTGTTCGAGTTCGCGGGCAGTGAGGCCGGGCACCAGGTCGGCCGGGATGTGCAGATGCTCGATGGCCATGGGGGCGGCGTCCACCAGCCGCAGCCGGGCGACGTAGACGATCTGCGCGGCGGGGGAGAGGCGCAGCCTGCGGCCCACCCGCGCGCCCGCCGGCACGGTGGTGAACTCCAGCAGCCGGCTCGCCCAGGTGCCCGCGGCCCGCGGCACGCTCAGCGAGTGGCTGCCCTGCACCAGCTCCTGGGTGATCTTCTCCGGGGCGACGAAGACCCCGCGGCCGTGTTCGCGCACGAGAACCCCGGCGGTGACCAGTTCGTCCACGGCGGCCCGCAACGTCGGCCGGGACACGCCGAGTTGCGCGCACAGCGTCCGCTCGGAGGGGATCGCGTCCCCCGGCCGGCGCTCCTCGGCCATCTCCAGCACGGCGTCGCGCACCCGCTCCCGTTTGAGGACGCCGCCCGGTCCGGCCGTGCCCGGCTCCCTGTCACCCATCCGCGTCGTCCCCTCTCGGTCCGTACAGGCCCGCACAGGTGACCAGTTGCCACCTTTGCGTGACCAACACCGTACTGGTCAGGACCAGTTCGTGTCTTCCGGTCGGGGGAGTGCGGAGCGCCACTTCCTCCTCGCGGCCGGAAATCCTTTGTGCGGTGGGGGGTTGACGGACTCATTGGTCCATGCCAGTTTCGTCCACCACCAGCAGGTCACCTGTCCACTCGCCAACTGGTCAGGTCACCGGTCGGTCCTGCCTGCTCCGCGCCCTGCCTGCTCCGCGCTCGTCTCGCTCCGCGCCCCTTCTGCTCCGCGCCCTTCCTGAGCTTCCCCGAGGTGACCCGTGAAGTTCCGCATGCTCACCGGTGCGTCCGTCCTCACCGCCGCCCTGATCCTGAGCGGCTGTTCCAGCGGCTCCGGCGACGCGGCCGACGGCGGGGGCGGCGGCTCGTCCGAGCTGACCGTCTGGCTGATGCGGGACAGCGTCTCCGCCGCCTTCCAGAAGGAGTTCACCGCCGCCTTCGCCGCCGCCCACCCCGACATCCACCTCAAGATCCAGATCCAGGAGTGGGACGGCATCGGCCAGAAGGTCACCGCCGCCCTCGCCAGCAACGACGCGCCCGACGTCATCGAGGTCGGCAACACCCAGGTGGCCCAGTACGCGCAGAGCGGCGGCCTGCTCGACCTCAGCGACAAGAAGGCCGACCTCGGCGGCGGGGCCTGGCTCAGGGGGCTGGCCGAACCCGGCGCCTGGGAGGGCAAGCAGTACGGCATCCCGTACTACGCCGCCAACCGCGTCGTGATCTACCGCAAGGACCTCTTCCAGCGGGCCGGCATCGACCCGGCCGCACTCAGGACCCGGGACCAGTGGATCGCCGCGACCCGGAAACTGAACAAGGGCGACCAGCAGGGCATCTACCTCACCGGCCAGACCTGGTACGCGCTGGCCGGGTTCGTCTGGGACGAGGGCGGCGACCTCGCCGTCGAGCAGAACGGCAAGTGGAAGGGCGCCCTCGACACGCCCGAGGCGCTGGCCGGGATGGAGTTCTACAAGGAACTCCAGGCGCTGGGCAAGGGACCGAAGGACGCCGACGAGGCCAACCCGCCCCAGGCCGAGGTGATGGCCAAGGGCAAGGTGGCGCAGATCATCGCCGTCCCCGGCGGCGCCAACGTCGTCACCGAGCAGAACCCCGCCCTCAAGGGCAAGCTCGGCTTCTTCCCCATCCCCGGCAAGACCGCCGACAAACCCGGCGCGGTCTTCACCGGCGGCTCCGACCTGGTGATCCCGGCCGCCTCCGGGCACCAGGACGCCGCCTACACCTTCGTCAAGGAACTCACCGGCGACACCTGGCAGAAGAAACTCGCCCTCGCCATGAGTTACGTGCCGAACAAGACCTCCCTCACCTCCGCGGTGGCCTCCGACCCCGGCGCCGCCGCCATGGCCGTCGGCGCGGCGCAGGGCCACGCCACGCCGAACACCCCCGGCTGGGCCGCCGTGGAGGCGGAGAACCCGATCAAGGACTACATGACGGCCGTCCTCACCGGCGGCGACCTGAAGCGGGAGGCGGCGAAGACCTCCGAGGCGATCACCCGGGCGATGAACAGCGCGTCCTGAGCCGGCGACGCCGGTCCACCGCCCCGCCCCGCAGGCCCGCAACGCCCCGGCGGGCCGCCCCGCCCCGCAGGCCGGCCCCGCCCCGGAGACCCGTCCCGCAGGCCCGCCCCCGTAGACCCGTCCCGCAGGCCCGTCCCGTAGGAATGGAGGAGCCGTGTCGGCCATCCGAGAACGCGCCGTCCCCCGCCCCGCCGGCCGCCGGCCCGGCCGCACCTCCCCGTCGTCGGCCACCGGCCGCGCCTCCGGCGACCGCGGCGGCCCCTGGCCCTACCTGCTGGTGGCGCCCGCCGTCCTCGGCATGCTCTATCTGCTGGTCTACCCGCTGGCCCGTGCCGTCCTGATCTCCTGCCAGGACTTCCGGCTGCGCCAACTCATCGCCGGGGACGCGAGGTTCGTCGGATTCGCCAACTACCGCACGCTCCTGACCGATCCACGGTTCTGGACGGTGGTGCGCCGCACGTTCGTCTTCATGGCGGTCAACGTCGTCCTCATCATGGTGATCGCCCTGCTGGTGGCGCTGATGACCCAGCGGCTCGGCCGGATCTGGCGCACCGCCGTCCTCAGCTCCCTCGTCCTGGCCTGGGCGATGCCGGTGGTCGCGGCCACCACCGTCTTCCAGTGGCTGTTCCACTCCGAGTTCGGCGTCGTCAACTGGGCGCTGACGTCCCTCGGGTTCGACTCCTTCGAGCGCTACCCGTGGTTCGCCCACGGCACCGCCGCCTTCGCGATCCTCGTGCTGCTGGTGGTGTGGCAGTCGGTGCCGTTCGCCGCCATCACCCTCTACTCCGCGCTCACCACGGTCCCCGCCGAACTCCACGAGTCCGCCCGCATCGACGGCGCCGGCGCCCTGCGCATCCTCGGCTCGGTCACCTTCCCGATGATCCGGCCGATCGTGATGCTCGTGCTGTGCCTTGAAGTGATCTGGACGTTCAAGGCGTTCACCCAGATCTGGCTGATGACCCAGGGCGGCCCCGGCGACGCCACCACCATCCTGCCGGTCTACGCCGTGCAGACCGCGCTCGCCGGCCAGCGTTACGACCTCGGCTCGGCGGCCTCGATGGTCACCGTGGTCCTGATGTCGGGCGTGCTGGTCCTCTACTTCCGCCAGATGTTCCGACAGGAGGACGAGCTGTGAGCGTCACCGCCTTGAACCGCACGGCAGGGCGACCGAGTTCGGTACGCCGGCTGCGCCGCCTCCCGCTGCACGCGGGCGCCGCCCTCACCGTGCTGGTCTGCCTGTTCCCCGTCTACTGGATGGCCGCCACCGCCTTCAAACCCTCCCGCGACATCCAGTCCGCCACCCCGCAGTTCGTGCCGCACACCTGGACCCTGGAACACTTCCGCACCGCCGTGCACACGGCCGGCTTCGCCCGCTTCTGGTGCAACAGCCTGCTGGTCACCGGCGGCGCGGTCCTGCTCTCCCTCGTCGTCGCCCTCGGCGCGGCGTTCGCCGTGGCCCGGATGCGGTGGCGGGGGCGGCGGCAGTTCGTCCTCGCCGTCTTCGTCGCCCAGATGGCGCCCTGGGAGTCGCTGATCATCCCGATCTACATCATCGCCCGCGACACCGACATGCTCGACCGGCTCCTCACCCTCACCCTGGTCTACTTCATGGTCACGCTGCCGTTCACCACCATCGTGCTGCGCGGCTTCATCGCCACCATCCCGCCGGAACTGGAGGAGGCGGCGCGGGTGGACGGCTGCACCCGGTTCGGGGCGTTCCGGCGGATCGCCCTGCCGCTGCTCGCACCCGGCCTGATGGCCACCTCGCTGTTCGGCTTCATCACCGCCTGGAACGAGTTCGCCTACGCCAACTTCCTCATCATCAAGAGCCAGGACAACCGGACCCTGCCGGTGTGGCTCTCCTCCTTCAAGAACACCTTCGGCACCGACTGGGGCGCCACCATGGCCGCCTCCACCCTCTTCGCGCTGCCCGCCCTGGCCGTCTTCCTGCTCCTCCAGCGCCACGTCACCTCGGGCCTCGCCGCCGGCGCCGTCAAGGGGTGACCGCCCGCACCACCCCCGAAGACGCCCAGCCGGACCCCGCGCCCGGGGACCCGAGAAACACCCCCGCGCCCGGGGACCCGAGAAACACCCCCACGCACCGCACCCGCCCGCGCCCCCACCCGGAAGGCCGCCGCCCGTGCCCTCACCCCGCCGTGAACAGACCCTCCTGCCCCGGCCCACCCGGTTCGCGCCCCGCTCCGGACACTTCACGCTCGACGCCGCCACCACCGTACGCGCCGCCCCCGAGGCCGAAGGCGCCGCCGACCTGCTGCGCACCCTCCTCACCCCGGCCACCGGCCTGCCCCTGGCCCCCTCGACGGCCGGCGCCGTCACCCTCGCCGTGGACCCGGGACTCCTCGGCCTCGGGCAGGAGGGCTACGGGCTCACCGTCTCGCCGCACTCCGTCCTGCTGCGCGCCGCCACCCCCACCGGACTGCTCCGCGGCGTCCAGACCCTGCGCCAGTTGCTGCCGCCCGAGGCGCTCGCCGAGCGGCCCGCCGCCGCCCGCCCCGAGCGCTGGGAACTGCCGTGCACCGAGATCACCGACGTGCCCCGCCACGACTGGCGCGGCCTGATGATCGACGTCGTCCGCCACTTCCACGACGCCGCCACCCTGCGCCGCCAGATCGACCTGCTCGCCCTGCACAAGCTCAACGTCCTGCACCTCCACCTCACCGACGACCAGGGCTGGCGGATGCCCGTCGCCGCCTACCCCCGGCTCACCACGGTCGGCGCGCACCGGGCCGAGTCGATGGTCGGCCCCGACGGCTCCACCCGCTTCGACGGCCGCCCCCACGGCGGCGCGTACACCCGCGCCGAACTCACCGGGCTCGTGGAGTACGCGGCCCGGCGCGGGGTGAGCGTCGTACCGGAGATCGGGATGCCCGGCCATGTCCGCGCCGCCCTCGCCGCCTACCCCCACCTCGGCAACCGGCCGGACCGCACCCTCGACGTGTGGACGCGCTGGGGCGTCTGCGACACCGTCCTCGGCGTCCACGACGAGGTCCTCGATTTCTGCCGCGCCGTCCTCGCCGAGGTGATGGAGGTCTTCCCGGCCCCGTACGTCCATCTCGGCGGGGACGAGTGCCCCACCACCGAGTGGGAGCGCAGCCCCGTCGCCCGCGCCCGGGCCGCCGCGGAAGGGCTGCCCGCCCCCGCCGCCCTGCACGGCTGGCTCCTCGGCAAGGCCGGCGCCTACCTCGCCGACCACGGCCGGCGCCCGGTCGGCTGGGCCGAGAACGGCAGCCGGCTGCCGCCCGGGTTCACGGTGATGAGCTGGCGCGAACCCGCCCACGCCGCCGAAGCGTTGCGCCGCGGCCACGACGTCGTCCTCACCCACCACCGCACCACGTATCTCGACTACGCGCAGGACCACGACCGGTGCGGGCCGACCGCGCAGCCCGGCCCCGTCGTCGATCTGCGCGCCGTGCACGGCGGCGACCCCGAACCGCACACCCGCGGCGCGGACGGCGCACGGGTCCTCGGCACCCAGGCGCAGATCTGGACCGAGTTCGCCCCCACCGCCGCCGACCTCGACCGCCTCGCCTACCCCCGGCTGTGCGCCCTGGCCGACCGGGCCTGGACCGGACCCACCACCTGGCCGGACTTCTCCGGCCGGCTCACCGCGCACACCCCCCGGCTGGACGCCCTCGGCGTCCGCCGCCACCCCACACCCAGCGCGCCGCGGACCGATGCGGCGCCGGCCGGTACAGCGCCCTCCGCATGACCCCCACCCGATCCCAGCACGGAGAGGACCGCACCGTGACCAGCGAGACGAGCAACGCGAACCGACCGGCGGGACACCGCCGCCGACTGCGCACCGCCGCCGCGGCGGCCGTCGTCACCGCCCTCGGCGCCACCGCCCTGGCCGCCCTCCCCGGCAGCGCCAGCGCCGCCGGCACCCTGGCGGTGCAGTACCGCACCAGCGCCACCGGCGCCACCGCCGACCAGAGCGAGCCCTGGTTCAAGGTGCGCAACACCGGCAGCGGTTCCCTGCCGCTGAGCGAGGTCAAGCTCCGCTACTACTTCAAGTCCGACTCGGCCGCGGCCACTTACCGCTTCGCCTGCTCCTGGGCGGTCAAGGGCTGCGCCAACATCACCGGCACCTTCGGCGCCCTCGCCAACCCCACGGCCACCGCCGACCGTTACCTGGAGATCGGCTTCACCTCCGGGGCGGGCTCCCTCGCCCCGGGCGCCGACACCGGGGACCTGCAGTTGCGCTTCTACCAGGCGAACTGGCAGACCCTGAGGCAGAGCGACGACTACTCCTTCAGCGCGAACCAGACCGCCTACGGCGACTGGAGCAAGGTCACCGCGACCCGCGCCGGCGCCCTGGTGTGGGGCGCCGCCCCCGACGGCAACACCCCCACCGACCCGCCGACCACCCCGCCCCCCACCTCCCCGCCGCCCGGCGGCTCCGGCACCCTCTGGGACGATTTCAGCTACAGCTCGTACACCGACCCGAAGGTCTCCGCCAACGGCTGGTCGGTCCGCTCCAACTCCGGTGGCCCCGGCGTCCCCGGCGCCACCTGGGACCCGTCCAACGTCACCTTCAGCAGCAGCGCGGGCAACACCGTGATGACGCTGGAGACCTCCACGAACGGCACGGCCTCGGGCACCGAGCAGACCGAAGTGCTCACCAAGGCCACCAAGTTCAAGAACGGCACCTACGCGGCCCGGGTGAAGTTCGACGACGCGCCCGTCTCCGGTCCCGACGGCGACCACCTGGTGCAGACGTTCTTCACCATCAACGACCTCAAGGCGCCGATGGCCGACGACTACTCGGAGTACGACTTCGAGTACCTGCCCAACGGCGGCTGGGGCGAGCCCTCGAACATCCTCTACACGACCTCCTGGGAGACCTACAACCCCGACCCGTGGCAGGCGGTCAACCAGCACACCGAGGGCCGCCAGAGCTACGACGGCTGGCACGACCTGCTGCTGACCATCGACGACAGCACCATCAAGTACTACGTCGACGGGCAGCTGTTCGGCACCCACGATGCCGCGTACCTGCCCGAGCGGCCGATGTCGGTCAACTTCAACCAGTGGCTGATCGACCTGAACGGCCAGACGTCCACCACGCCCCGCGCCTACCAGGAACAGGTCGACTACTTCCTGCACGTCAAGGACCAGGTGCTCACCCCGGCGCAGGTCAGCGCCAAGATCGCGGCGTACCGCTCGTCCGGCACCGCTTTCGAGGACACGGTGCCGTCGAGCTGAGCGCCGACGCCCGGATCACCGGGGCCGGTCGGCATCCGGCCCGGTGACCCGGGCGCGGCGGCCGGAGCGCAGGCCGCGGCCGCCACCGGGGGCCGCGGCCGTACCTCGGCGTCGTGGGCGTCGCTCGCGGTCGTGATCGTCGCCCGCGGTCGTGTCCGTGGCCCGGGGCCGTGGTCGTGGCTCGGGGGCGTGGCGGTCACTCGCGGTCGTGGCCGTCACTCCGGGTCGTGGCCGGCGCGCAGGCCGGCCACGGCGCAGACCAGCAGCGCGGCGACCAGCGCGGCCAGCGGCGCGGTCCAGGCGCCGGTGGCGGTGTGCAGGGCGGCGGCGAGGACGGGGCCGGTGGCGGCGAGCAGGAAGCCGCAGGTCTGCGCCATGGTGGACAGGGCGGCCACATGGTCGTGGTCGGTCCCCCGGTGGGCGTAGAGCACCCCGGGCAGGGCCTGTCCCGCGCCGAGCCCGACGCCGAGGACGGCGACCCACGCGAGCGCCGTGCCCGCCGGGGCGAGCAGCAGCCCGGTGAGGCCGGCGGCGCAGACCAGGGCGGCGCCCAGGATGTGCGGGCGCTGGTCGGCGCGGCGGGCGGCGAGCACGGGAGCGGCGAAGCCGCCGACCGCGACGCCGCAGATCAGCAGGGCCTGCCCGGTGCCGGCGGCGGCCCGGCCCAGACCGGCGGTCTGGACGAGGACCGACGGCAACCAGGCGAGCGTGGTGTAGAAGGCCAGGGTCTGGACGCCGAAGAAGGCGGTCAGGCTCCAGGCGAGCGCGGTGCGCGCCACATGCGGACGCCCGGACCGCCCGGACCGCCCGGCGCCGGGCGCCGCGACGGGCCGCCGGTGCCGGTGGCGCACCTGCGGGGCCGTCCCGGCGGCGAGCACGGCGGGGATCACGGCCAGTCCGACGGCCGGCCGCCAGCTTCCCGCGGCCTGCGCCACGGGGACGACCAGGGCGGCGACCAGCGCCGATCCGGCGCCCATCGCCAGCGCGTAGACGCCCATCATCGTGCCGGTCCGCTCGCGCGGGAACCGTCCCCGCACCAGGACCGGGATCAGCACGTTGACGACGGCGGTGGCCGCGCTGACCACGACCGTCCCCGCGAACAGGCCGGGCAGCCCGGCCATGCGCAGCACCGCCCCCGCCACCAGGACCAGGCTCGCCCACCACAGCCCGCGCTCCTCGCCGAGCCGCCGCCGCACCACGGCCGCGAGCGGAGCGAAGGCGCCCATGCACAGCGGCGGCAGCAGCCCGAGCAGGGAGACCGTGGCGGGGCTGAAGCCCGCGACCGGCGCGAGCGGCCCGATCTGCCCGAAGGCGACCCGCGTGTTCAGGCTCAGCAGCACGAACCCCACGACGAGCAGCGCGCCCCCGACGGCGGTGTGCGGCGCGGCGCCGGTGCGGGGGACGGCGGCGGGAGCGGTGGGCGGCGGGGACGCGGGCATGGCGGACCTCCGGTGCGGGCGCGGTGGGTAGGCTTGGCCCCACCGTGCACGCTCAAGTCCACTTGAGCGCAAGACCGAGCCCGACGGAGGACCGATGGCCGAGCGGCTGTACTCGATCAGCGAGGTCGCCCGCGCCTTCGGGGTCTCGGTGCCGACGCTGCGCTACTACGAGGAGTGCGGGCTGATCCGGCCCACCGCGCGGCGCGGCCGGGTGCGCCAGTACGACCGCGCGGCCCTGGAACGGCTCGCCTACGCGCAGCTGTGGCACGACGACGGCATGATGACGCTCGCCGACACCGCCGCCGTGCTGACCAGCGAGGACGCCGCCGAGCGCCATGGCCTGATCGAGGCCGAGCACGCCGCGATGCGGGAGCGCATCGACCGGCTCACCCGGGCCGCCGACGTGCTGCGGCACATGCTGGACTGCCCGTCGGACCACCCGCTGAGCTGCCCCGTCACCGGGGCTCACGTCCGGGCCCGCGTCGACGCCGCCCTCAGCGGCGAGGGCCCCGCGCCGGCCCTGCCGAGCGCCCCGGCGGAACCGTCCCTGCCGGACGCCTGAGCGCGCCCTGCGCCTCACCAAGGGATGGTCGCCCTGCGCCTCCCCAGGGGACGGTCCCTGCGCCTCACCGGGGGACGGGCAACCTGTGCCTACCAGGGGACGGTCGCCCCGTGGCGGTCCAGGAAGCGCAGGTCGCCGGACCCGCCCTTGTGCGCCGCCTCCAGGACGTCGGCGACGGCCGGGATGCTCTCCTCGGGGACCAGGGGTGCGTCGGGTCCGCCGAGCCTGGTCCGGTTGTGGCCGGGGTCGATGAGCAGCTTGGTGTGCCCGTCGCCGGCATGGCGGGTGGCGTAACTGCGCATCAGCTGGTTCAGCGCGGCCTTGCTCGCCTTGTACAGCTCGTAGCCGCCCTCGGTGTTGAGCGAGATGCTGCCCTGCTCGGAGGACATGACCGCGACGGTTCCGCCGGGCGCGACGAGGTCGTGGAGGGCTTCGAGGACGCGCAGCGGACTGAGCGCGTTGGTGATCATCACCTCGGTGAACATGGCCGTCGGGACCTCGTGGATCGGCAGGTCGCCCCGGTCGATGGCGGCGTTCACGAAAATCAGATCGAGCTGACGGCCCTTCAGTCGCTCACGCAGAGCGACGAGTTGTGCGAAGCTGGTCATCTCCAGGGTTTCGACGGTCAGATGTCCGTTCGAGGCGTCGGCGCGCGCCTGCAGCTCGCCGCCCGGCCGGCGCGTGGTGGCGACGACCTGCCAGCCGCGCCCGGCGAGTTCGCCGGCGAGGACGAGCCCTAACCCGCGGGAGGCCCCGATGAGGAGGGCGTGACGGCCGGAGAGGGGGGTCGGGTGGTCGGGCATGACGGACATGTTCACTCCTCGGTGGTCGAGACCTCAGACTAGACGCGGCGTTGCGTCTAGACAACAGGTGGAGCAGACCGCCCGGTAGGGTGTGCCGCATGTCCGCAGCCAGCCCCCAGCCCCGCAGGCCGCGCTCCGGCAACAGGCGCGACGAGGCCGCGCGTCTCGCCGTGCTGCACGCGGCGGACGACCTGCTCGCCGAGCACGGCTTCGGCGCGCTGACCGTCGAGGCGATCGCCCGCCGGGCCGGTGTCGCCAAGCAGACGATCTACCGCTGGTGGCCCTCGAAGGTCGAGATCCTGCTCGACACGCTCATCGAGGACAGCGGCAAACGCCTGCCCGTGCCGACGGGGCAGCCCACCGCCGAGACCATCCGCGGCTACCTCCGCGACTTCGCGCGCTTCCTCACGGACGACCCCGCCGGGAAGGTGCTGCTCGCCCTGCTCGCCGAGGCGCAGCACGATCCCGGCACGGCCGAGCGCTTCCACGAGCGCTATCTCGGTCCGCGCCGCGCCCAGGAACGCGACATGCTCAGGCGAGCGATCACCGCCGGCGAGATCGCACTCGATCTCGACCCCGACACCACGCTCGACGCGATCACCGGCCCGCTCGTCTACCGCGCCCTGACCGGTGCGCCCGTCTCACCCGCCCTGGTGGACGCCCTCGCGGACAACCTGCTGGACGCGCCGAGGAGTTGACCGCCGCTCGCGCTCCCCGGGATCGGCGTCGCACGCCCGGGCGGGACGTCGGCGTCCGCCGCCCGAGCGGCGGCCGGATGCGGAGGGCCGGTTGCGGAGGGCCGGAGGTGGAAGGCCGGGTGCGGAGGGCCGGTTGCGGAGGGCCGGAGGTGGAAGGCCGGGTGCGGAGGGCCGGTTGCGGAAGGCCGGAGGTGGAAGACCGGGTGCGGAAGGCGTAGGTGGAAGGCCGGGTGCGGAAAACCGGGTGCGGGTGAGCCGCCCGGCTTGGGAGCATGCCGGGATGGTTCACCGTCTCGACCCCCTGGTCATCCGGCACACCCACCGCGTCCCCGTACCCGACGGACCGGCAGGGGAAGGCGCCGTCGCGGCACGGCAGTTCGACGCCGCGCTGATGTCCGTGGGCTTCAAGCTCTCGGGGGAGCTGCTGGAGCATCTGTCGGGACTGGCCCGGGACACGGTCGTCGGCATCGCCGCACGCACCCTGCGCACCGTCCGTGAGCTGGTCGGCGACCACGTCCGGCACAACGTCTACTTCATCGACTTCCCGGCCGGCGTGCCGGACACCTTCGACTTCTGGATGCGGTGCGTCACCGAGGCGCTGGCCGACGACACCACGCGCGCGAACACACTCCGGCAGCTGAGCACCGGCGTGGTGGACCTGCTCACCCTCCCGGCCTACGGCGCCTACCAGCACACGTACGCGCGGATGCTCGCCCACCACGACGAACTGATCGCCGCGGCGGGCGACCGGCTGACGGTCCTGCACCGGGGCGGCTCCTCCGAGGACGAACTGACCTCGCTCTACCTGGCGTTGGCGGGCAGCCCCACGCCCCTGGGCGAGGAGGGGCTGGCCGATCTGCGGGAGCTGGCCGGGCACTGCGCCGACGGGCCGCAGCCCGCGGAGATCCCGGTGCGCGAGAACCGGGCCGTGCTCAACCTGGCCCGTGTCATGGCCGGTTCGGGACCGTTGCTGGACACCGTCACCGATGTGCTGCGACTGGCCTGCGCGTTCGCGGGCGGCGATGTGACGCTGCGGGCGCCGACGCGACTGCGGGCGCTGCCTCGCCCGGTGCGCCGTACGCTGCTCGCGGGCCTGGACGCGGTCGTCGCCGCGGCGCCCGCCAAGCTCGCCGACGTCCACGCGCACCGCGAGATGTGGAAGCGGCTCGGCGAGCGGCTGCACCCGCACGAGTACCCGCGGTGGCCGCACGCGGCCGACGTGTTCGCCGTCGCCCGCGGCGAGAAGGCCGCCCGCTCCCTGGACGGCCGGGTGGAGGAACTGCTCGCCGCGGGCGACCTCACCGGCGCGGTCGCCCTGCTGAAGTCCGCGCCCGGCAAGCTGTTCCGCTCCCTGGACCGGCTGCTGCGCGCCGCCCGCACACAGGAGGAGCGCGAGGCGGTCGTGGCCGCCGCCGAGCAGACCGTGCCCGACGTGTCCGGCCGGGTCGTGCTCTCGGTGCGCGAACACCTGCACAACCGGGCGCGGGAGACCGGGGAACGACGGGTGTTCGTCAACCGGCTCGGCCGCGCGTGGGTCACCGACGACACCCGCCCGCCGGTTCCCGCACCCGCACGCGACCGGCTGATCGGCGCCCTGGACGCGGAGCTGCGCCGCCGGCTGCCCGCCACGGACCACCTGCTGATCGACCCGGACGTCCTGGACGTGGCGCTGCCGCTCAGCGGAAAGGCGACCGCGGCCGGGCTCGGCGTGCTGCCGCGCGGCTCGGTGTCCCCGGTCGACGGCGAACTGCTGCGGTTCTTCGTCCACTGGAAGCAGACCGAACGCACCACCGACTACGACCTGTCGGCGCTGCTGCTGGACGCCGACTACGCCACCGACTCCTGGCTGTCCTACACCAACCTCCGCGAGGTGGAGGGCGAGCACTCCGGTGACATCACGGACGCGCCCGACGGGGCCTCGGAGTTCATCGACCTGCGGCTGGGCGCCGTACGCAGCGCCTGCATCGTCCCGCAGGTCGACATCTACGCCGGGGAGGGCTTCGAGGAGACCGAGGAGTCGTTCTTCGGGTTCATGCTGCGCGAGGCCGGGCAGCGGGGACGGCCGTTCGAGCCGCGCACCGTGCGCATGAAGTCGGAGCTGCGCGGCCCCGGCCGGGTGGCGCTCCCGCTGGCGTTCCTGCGCGGGTCCGACGGCCGCTGGCGCGCCAAGTGGCTGCACCTGTACCTGAAGGGCGCCCCGGCGGCCAACCGGGTCGAGGACAACCGGGTGACGGTCGCCACGCTGCTGCGCGGCATCGTGGAGCGCGAGCAGCTCACCGTCCGCCATCTGACCGAGCTGATGACCGGCGGCGCGACGATCGTCACCGTGTGGGACGGCCGGACGCTCCCGGCGGGCCCCGTCACCTACATCGGCCTGGAGCGGCCCGACGGGCTGCACCCGGCCTCGCGGATCATCACCCCCGAAAATCTGCGCGACCTGATCCCCGCCTGAGTGCTAGCGTGACCGTGGCGAGGCCATGAAGGGGCTTCCTTCTCCATCTTTCTCTGATTCCAGCCCCTTCGCTCTCCTCGCCGACGACTCGAGGCCTCCGGCCGCCCCGCCGCACGCGGGACGGCCGGAGGTTTTTCGTGTCGTACGCGGGGTCCGTGTCGTACGCGGGGTCCGTGCCGTGCGCGGGGCTCGTACCGCCGGACCTGTGGCGTACGCCGGGGGCGGTCCGGGGGTGCGCCGATCGGGTGGCAGTGCCGGAGCGGGCGGCGCCTACCGGGTATGCCGATAGGGGTGCCGCTGTCGGTGGGGCAGACGGCCGCGAAGGAACGAGAGCCTATGCGCGTCATCCCCGGAACCGGCCGGCGTCGCAGCCCCGTCCCGCCGTTGCGGGGCCGGGTCGCGGTCGTGACCGGCGCCGCGCGCGGCGTCGGCGAGGCCCTCGCCCGGCGGCTGTCCGAGGCCGGGATGCTCGTCGCGCTGGTCGGGCGCGAGGAGGAGACCCTGTGCCGCGCGGCCGAGTCCCTGCCCGGCCCGACCGTCTGCGTCGAGGCCGACGTCACCGACCCCGCCGCACTCGCACACGCCGCCCGCCGCATCGCCGCCGAGCTGGGACAGGCGAGCGTGGTCGTCGCCAACGCCGGCATCGCCGCCGCCGGCCCCTTCGCGCACACCCCGGCGGACCTGTGGCAGCGGGTCGTCGACGTCAACCTCACCGGCTCCGCCAACACCGCCCGCGCCTTCCTGCCCCAACTCGCCCGCACTCGGGGCTACTTCCTCCAGATCGCCTCGACCGCCGCGTTCGGCTCCGCCCCGATGATGAGCGCCTACTGCGCCTCCAAGGCCGGCGTCGAGTCCTTCGCCCAGGCCCTGCGGGGCGAGGTCGAACCCGACGGGATCGCCGTCGGCATCGCCTATCTGCACTGGACCGACACCGACATGGTCACCGGCATCGACGACCACCCCGTCCTGCGGGCCCTCAGGCACAACCAGCCCCGCTTCACCCGCGCCGTGCACAGCACCGCGCAGGTCGCCGACTGGCTGACCGCCGGGATCACCCACCGGGCCCACCAGATCTACGCACCCCCCTGGCTGCGCTGGTGCCAGCCCCTGCGCCCCGCCTTCCCGCCCCTCGTCACCCGTCTCGCCCGGCGGGAACTGCGCCGCCAGTCCTCGACGCGTCTGGTCGCCGACACCGGAGTCCTCGGCGCCGGCGGCCGCGCCGACCTCGACGCCCACCGGTCCGAGCAGCGCCCCTCTCCGCCCCGGCGCCCATAGCCGTACGAGACTCGTACGAGAGCCGTACGAGACCCGTGCGAACCGGCCGGCGCGGGCCGACGGGAGCGCGAGAGCCGACGGGCTGTCCTGTCTCCGCGCGGTGCTGCAGAAAATCGATGTCCCCCCGCCGGCCGCCTCGTTAGGGTCTCGGACCGATGATGCACGAGAACGAGATTCCGACCGACGCCGCGCTGGTGCGGCAGCTCATCACGCACCAATTCCCGCAGTGGGCGGACCTGCCCATCAGCTCGGTGGACTCCGCGGGCACCGAGAACGCGATCTACCGGCTGGGCGACGAACTCGCCGTCCGGTTGCCCCGGATGGAGGGCGCCGTCGGGCAAGTGGAGTTCGAGCAGGACTGGTTGCCACGGCTGGCCCCTGCCCTGCCCACTGCCGTGCCGGAACCGATCGCGGTGGGGCGACCGGGACACGGGTACCCCTTCCCGTGGGCGATCAGCCGCTGGATCGACGGCTCGCATCCCGCCACCAATCCGGACGATGCTTCCGACGGCCACCAACTCGCCAGGGATCTCGGTGAGTTCGTCACAGCGCTACGCAAGGCCGAGACCGCTGGAGCCCGCCCGGGCTACCGGAGCGTGCCGCTGCGCACCCGTGACGCCTCCGTACGGAAGTGGACCGCCGAGGCGGCGGACGACATCGACGCCCCCGCTCTCCTGTCCGCCTGGGAACAGGCCCTCGACCAGCCGGAGTGGGACGGACCGCCGAGGTGGACACACGGCGATCTCATCCCCGGCAACATCCTCGTCGACGACGGACGGCTCCGTGCGGTGATCGACTTCGGCACCGCGGGCGTGGGCGACCCCGCCTGCGATGCCATGGCCGCCTGGACGCTGCTCAGTGCGCGGACGCGGGAAACCTACCGCGTGGCAGGAGAATTCGACGACGCTGCCTGGGCACGCGGTCGAGGCTGGGCACTCACCTTCGTCAGCGGGATCGATTACTACCGCCACACCAACCCCGCCATGGCCGAGCTGGGGCGCCGCGCCGTCTCCGAGGTGCTCGCAGAACCGGCCGGCTGAACCGGTCGCTCCCGCCCCGGTGCGCGGGCTCACAGGCCGGAGCCGCCGGTGGCGTCGATCACCTTGCCGGTGACCCAGCGTGCGTCGTCCGAGGCGAGGAAGGCCACGATGTCGGCCACGTCCTCCGGCCGGCCGACGCGGCCCAGCGCGGCCAGGGAGGCGGCGTGGGCCTCGGCCTCCGGGTTGCCGCGCAGCCACCCCGCGTTGACGTCCGTGTCGATGATCCCGGGCGCGACCGAGTTGGCCGTGATGCCGCGGGCGCCCAGTTCCTTGGCGAGGTTGAGGGTGAAGTTGTCCAGGGCGCTCTTGGTGGCGCCGTAGGCGATGGCCTCGGGCATGGCGAAGTGGGCCGCGCCGCTGGAGATGTTGATGATCCGGCCGGCGTCGCGCAGCCGCTTCAGCCCCTCCCGCACGACGAAGAAGGGTGCGCGGACGTTCACGGCGAAGACCTCGTCGAACCCGTCCTCGGTCAGTGACGCCAGGTCCGCGCTGCGTCCTATGCCGGCGTTGTTGACGATGACGTCGACGGCCCGCTCGGGCGCGTGCCGTGGGATCTGGGCGTCGAAGGCCGACCACAGGGCGGCGGCGTCGCCATGACGGCCATCCGCAACCGGAGTGCTGAACGGGTTCGTGGCGGCGGTTGAGGCCGGGGCGCCGGGGCATGCGGGTCTCAGGACAGCGGACGGCCTGCCGGCCCGGCGAGGGCGGACGGCAGGGGAGAGGCGGGCGGGGATGAGCGAGCGGACCACGGCGGCGCCGGAGCGGCGGCACCGGCCGGTGGACGGCGACGGCGGCGCGGCCAGGACGCCGCCGCTGCGGCCCGGCGGCTACGACCCGGCCGCCTACGCCGCACACGTGGTGCGCGGCGCGGAAGCGGCCGGGGTGTCGCCCCTGCTCGTGATGACCGTGCTCCACAACGAGGCGTACAAACCCCACCACCCGCTGCTGGAACGCCTGTGGCAGTGGTGGAAGCCCGGGGCGTCCTTCGGGGTCGCCAACATGCACCGGGCGACGTTCGAGCGGGTGCGGCGCGCCCACGGTCTGACGCGGCCGTGGCAGGACCTGCGCGACGACCCGGCCTTCGCCGTCCACGCGGCGGCCCTGCACCTGAGCGACCTCGACCGGAGCCTGCCGCGGCGGCACGTGCGCCGCTACACCCGCGACGAACTCCTCGCCCTCGGCTACAACACCGGCGAGCGCAACATGCGGGCCTTCGCCCGCGGCGTCCCGCCGGGCCCCATGGCACGGTCGTACCTGCGCCGGTTCCGATCCTTCCGGAGCCGGGCCGCCGAGGCCCTGGCGCACGGCGGCGCACCGCACGGCGGCGCACCGCGCGACGCCGGACCGCGCGACGCCGGGGTCGGCTGAGCAGTCGCACTCGGCGGCGACGGAGGCGGAGGCGCGGGCGGGCCTGCGAGGGGTGTGGCGCCAGGTGTGATCAGGCGCGGCCCGGGCCGGGCGCGCCGTCCGTCGTCAGCGGGTGTGCGCGGGCGATGAGGAGGGCGACGTCGTCGTGCCCGGCCGGGTGCCGCAGCCGCTGGAGGAGCTGGTCGCAGGTCTCCTCCGCGGAGGCGTACGGCTCCGACAGCAGCCGCAGCAGTTCCTCCAGACGCTTGTCGATGGGGTCATGGCGGGTCTCGACCAGCCCGTCGGTGTACAGGACCAGCTGGTCACCCGGGCGCAGCGGAAGCGTGACGGCCTGGAACGGGGCGCCGCCGACCCCCAGCGGGATGCCGCTCGGCAGATCGAGGAGTTCGGGCGCCTGCCCGGCCCGGGCGAGCACCGGCGGCAGATGACCGGCGGAGGCCACCCGCAGCTGGGCGTGGTGGGGGTCGTAGACCGCGTACACGCAGGTGGCGATGTACGGGTCGAGACCCAGCGTGATCTTGTCCAGGTGGGTGAGGATGCGGGCCGGGCCGAGATCGAGGTCGGCGAGGGTGGAGGTGGCGGTGCGCAGCCGGCCCATCGTGGTCGCCGCCGGGATGCCGCTGCCCATGACGTCGCCCACCGCCAGGGCGGTCCGGTCCCCGTCCAGCGGGATCACGTCGTACCAGTCGCCGCCGACCTCGCTGAAGGCCTGGGCGGGCCGGTAGCGGGCGGCGACCTCCAGGCCAGGATGGCGGGGCGACGGATGCGGCAGCAGACTGCGCTGGAGGGTCTCGGCGGCGCTGCGGATGTGCTGGTGCAGGACGGCGTTGTCGATGCTCAGCGCGGCGCACGAGGCCAGCTCGCAGGCGAGGGTGAGGTCGTCCTCGTCGAAGGGCTGCGGGTTGCGGGCGCGGGCCAGGCCCATCACGCCGATGATGTGCCCGCGGGCGATGAGGGGCACCGCCATGTCGGTGTGCACCCCGGCCTCGGCGAGCAGCCGCGCCGCCTCGGAGTCGGCGGCGATGCGCTCGACGTCCCCCCTGTCCAGGCGGGTGATCAGCACCGGCCGCCGGGTGCGTACGCAGTGGGCCGCCGGATGGTCGGCGTGGTACGCGGTGAGGCGGCCCGGCGGGACGAGCGCCTGTTCGGCGTCGGTGGCGTAGGCGGTCTTCACCGCCAGGGCGCGGAACAGCGCCGGTTCCTCGCCCACGTCCGTGCGGCCGGTCTGCAGGACCGAGTCCAGCAGGTCCACCGCGACCATGTCGGCCAGGTCGGGCACGACGACGTCGGCCAGTTCCCGCGCGGTGCGCTCCACGTCCAGGGTGGTTCCGATGCCGGCCGAGCCGGTGGCCATCAGCCGCAGACGGCGCTGCGCCCGGTCGGCCTCCTTGGCCGCCCGGTACCGGTCGGTGACGTCCACCACCACGTTGGCGATGCCCAGCACATGGCCGTGATGGTCCTCCAGCCGGTAGAACGACACCGCCCACGCGTGCTCGTGCTCGGGGTCCGCGGCGGTACGGCCCACCACCTCCTGGTCCACGATCGGCGCGCCGGAGGCCAGGACCTGCCGCATGGCCCGCTCCAGATCCTTGAACGACGGGCCCGGCAGGATGTCGCCGAAGCGCCGGCCGATGTGGTCGGCCTCGGCGACGCCGTGCATCGCGGCCAGGGCCGGGTTGACGGCGAGGTAGCGCAGACCGGTGTCCAGCACGGACAGCCCCATCGGCGCCTGCGCGACCAGCCGGGTGGACAGGGCCACCTGCCGCTCCACCTCCTGGACCGTGGACCGGTCGGTGGCCAGGCCCAGGGCGTAGTGGTCGCCGAGGTTGTCGGTCAGCCGCATGTTGCGGAACTCCACCAGCCGGGTGCCGCCGTCCTTGTGCCGGACGGGGAACGCCCCGGCCCAGCAGCGGCCGGTCGCCATGACCTCGGAGAACAGCCTGATCGCGGCCTCCCGGTGCTCGGGGTGCAGGAGCAGCGGCGCGGCGTACCGGCCGACGGCCTCGGCGCGGGTGTAGCCGAACAGTTCCTCGGCCTGCGGGCTCCACATGTCGATGCGGCCGTCGGCCTCCACCAGCACCGCGGCGACGCCCAGCAGATCCAGCAGCCCGCTCGGGTCCGCCGCGCCGTCCTCCGGACGGTCCGGCCACTCGAAGCGCCGCTCTTCTCGGCTCATCGCACTCGTTCCTTCCGCCCGCCGACCTCACCGGCGCGAGTGCCCTGATCGATTGCCACACCACCTGGCTCACACCGGTGACGGTCACCATCGCACAGCGCGGCCGCCGAGTCCGCAAACGGCGCGGGCGGGGGAGGCGCCGGAAAGCACCGTGTCGGAGAGGGGCCCTTTTCGGTGCTGCATCAGCTGCATTATTGAACGTGCAACGTGCAAGAAGTCGGTGCCCTGGTGTCACACGCCGTGACAGGCCCCGGTCCCGAACCCCGCCATGGACACGGTGACGGCGGATGCGCCGCCGTCCTGCGAGACGCTGTCGTAGCGGACCTGCCCCGGGGACAGCCCGTCCCGGCCGGCCGGGGTGAAGGAGACGCCGCCCGACGACCACGCATCGTCCTCGGCCCGGCCGGAGAGCCGACAGGCGGTCCGGAGCCGAGCGTCACCGACCGCACCGCCGGTCCCGCGAACCGGCCCTCGAGACAGGGACGTTGGGCCCCCTCGGCAGTGCCCTTCGGCATCCGGCGCCGGGCGGTGCGGGGCGGGAGAGTGAGGGTGTCGAGGAAACGATCCTGGACATGCCAGAAGGGACCATGGCCATGGCCGTGCACGAGCACTCCCAGCGCAGCCCGATCCTCCGCTTCTCGTTCCGCGCCGACGGGACCGGCCCCGCGACCACCGCCGCCGCCTCGGAACTGGACGCGCACACCGTCTCGGCCCGTGTCTTGGCGGTCCTGCGGATTCTGACCGGGTTCGTCTTCCTGTGGGCGTTCCTGGACAAGGTGTTCGGTCTCGGGTATGCGACGGCGTCGGGGAAGGGCTGGATCGACGGCGGGTCGCCGACGAAGGGGTTCCTCAGCTCGGTGGCGGCGGGGCCGCTTCAGTCGACGTTCCACGCGTGGGCCGGCGCCGCGTGGGCGGACTGGCTGTTCATGCTCGGTCTGGCCGGGATCGGTGCGGCGGTGACGGCGGGTGTGGCGCTGCGGCCGGCTGCGGTGGCGGGGACGGCGATGATGGCGTTGATGTGGCTGGCGGAGTGGCCGCCGGCCAAGCATCTCGCGGACGGTTCGCCGAGCATGTCGTCCAACCCGTTCGCCGACTACCACGTGATCTACGCGGTGGCGCTGGTCGCGGTGGCGGCGGTCGGCGCGGGCGCCACCTGGGGCCTGGGCCGCTGGTGGGCACGCCTGCCCGTCGTCCGCGACCACACCTGGCTGCGCTGACCGACCCCGCCGGCCCCGGCCGGGACGGACCTCCGGGACCGTCCCGGCCCACCCGTGTTCCACGGGCGGGGAGTCCGCCCGGTCCCCGGTCAGGGAGTACGGCGCAGCCCGCGCACCACCCGCGCCAGATTCACGCCGTAGCCGACCCCGAACGCGTGCGGTGTGAGGAGGGCGTCGTTGTCCGGATCCCAGAACTCGCGGAGGATCTTCCCCGGAGTGGGCGGCCGGAAGTCGTACGGGAGCCCCAGGACGGTTCCCGTCCAGGTGCGGTCCCCGGACGGCTTGCGCAACTCCTTCACCAGCGCGGCGGTGACGACACCGGCGCCGACGAACCCCACGGTCTTCTGCAGTCGCCTGTTCATGACGGGACCGTACGCGCCGACGGGGCCCGAGTCCAAGACGGCGACGGCACGCCCCCGCCCGCGGCGAACGGGCAGCCGACCGACGGCACGTCGCCCGCCCGGAAGCCGAAGTCCCCTTAGTGCGTCAACGGACCGGACCGGTACGGCCCCCGCCGCGCTCCCGTACGTGGACGTGCCCGGCGAGGGGGTGGTCGGGCGGCGCGGCGGGCAGGAGCGTGGTCAGGGCGTACCGGCACTTCTCCGCGACGCGGCACGACGCCGTGTTGTCCACCTGATGCACGAGTTCGAGGCGCGTCAGTTCTCCGGAGGGGAAGGCGGTGAAGGCCCAGTCGGTGAGGGCCCCCAGGGCCCGGGGCGCCACTCCCCGGCCGCGCGCGTGCGCCGCCGTCCAGTAGCCGACCTCGGCGGAGCCGGCGCCCGGCGCGACGTACCTGAGGACCACGTGCCCCGCCAACCTGCCCGCACCGCCCGCGCCTTGGGACTCGATCACGGCGAACGCGTAACGGTCTCCCGCCTCCCAGCCGCGCTGCTGGTCCCGCACCCACCGGGCCGCGCCCGCCTCGTCGTCCACGGCCGCACTCGTCCATCGGCGCAGCGCGTCGTCCCGGTACAGCTCGACCAGCCCGGCGGCGTCCGCCGGCCGCCAGGGACGCAGGACGAGAGCGGGCGCGGACGCCGTGGCCCCCGCCTCCAGCCGTACAGCGATCTTCTCCATCGCCCGACCATACGCGCCAGCCCGACGGTGGTTGGACGCCGACGGCCCTACCCGCACCCGCAACCGGCCGCCTGCCGACGGCAGTTCACCGTGGATCTCGTCGCCGGGCATCCCTTGATCGGCGCGCTCCGGCTTCGTAGGCTCGCCCGATGGGACACGACGATCTGCCGACGCTCGAACTCGCCTTTCCCGGTCCGGAACGCGACCGCGGTGTCGCGGCGATCCAGAACGGCCAGAAGACCGCGCTCACCGGGCTGTTGGAGATCTACGAGCACGCCGGGGAGGCCGTGCCGACGGCCGGACAGCGGTTCGCGGTGCTCGATTCCGAGGGGAGCCCGGCCGTCACGATCGAACTCGTCGACGTACGGGTCGTCCCCATGAAGGACATCGACGACGACTTCGCCCGCGCCGAGGGACGCGGCTACCGCGACGCCGCGGCGTGGCAGGCGGCCCACGAGGAGTTCTTCCGGAGCGCGGGCGTGAGCGAGTTCCTGGGGCGCACGCCGGACGTCGGCGACGACACCCTCGTCGTCGCCCAGCGCTTCCGGGCGGTCGGGACCGACGCCCCCTGACCCTGCTCAACTCGCCTTCCCTCAAGGGGAGCAGGGCGGGGGCGTCACCGGAAATGGGTTGCTCCGGTCGTCACGTCACGGCTATGACTTCGTGACGTGACGACGAGCCCGAGCGAACCCGTGTCCCCCTGGACCCACGTCGAGGACTTCCTGCGCGACCGCGGCGCCGACCGCATGCCCCACCCCGGCGGCACCCTGCTGGCCCATCTCTCCCGCGTGGCACGGCAGTTGGCCGAGTGGGGCGCCGACCCCGACGTCCAGGCGGCCGGACTGTGCCACGCCGCCTACGGCACCGACGGGTTCGACGAGTCCCTGCTCGCGACGACCGAACGCGCCACGCTGGCCGCCCTCATCGGCGAGCGCGCCGAGGCACTGGTCCACCTCTACGGGAGCTGCGACCGGGACGCCGTGTACCCGCTGCTCGGCGGGGACCGGCCGGTGGTCTTCCGCGACCGCCTCACCGCCGGCGAGCACACCCCCTCCGACGCCGAGCTGCGCGCCTTCGTGGAGATCACCGCCGCCAACGAACTGGACGTCCTCGCGCACAACGAGGACCTGGCCGCGCGCCACGGCGCCGCCCTGTACGGCCTCTTCGCCCGCTCCCGCGACCTGCTCTCCGCCGACGCGTGGGCCGCCTGCACCCGGCAGCTCGGACCGTACGCCGGGGCGGAGGCCGCGCCGGGGCTGCGGGTCACGGGCATCGACCATCTGGTGCTGACCGTCGCGGACATCGAGCGGACCGTCGACTTCTACCGGCGCGTCCTCGGCATGGAACCGGTGACGTTCGGCGACGGCCGCCGCGCCCTGGCGTTCGGCCCCAGCAAGATCAACCTGCACGCCGCCGGCCGCGAACTCCTCCCGCACGCAGCCCGCCCCACCCCCGGCAGCGCCGACCTGTGCCTGGTCACCGACACCCCGCAGACACAGGTCCTGGCCCACCTCGCGGCCTGCGGCATCACCCCGGAGGAGGGCCCGGTGCCGCGCACCGGCGCCCGGGGCCCCTTCCTGAGCACCTATCTGCGCGACCCCGACGGCAACCTCGTGGAGATCAGCACCTACCCCGACACCGACGGCTGACCGGCGCGGTACGGCGGCCCGCGCCGCCGGTGCGCGCCGCCCGGCCGGCCGGCGGCGCTGAGCCCCGTACCGCAGCTCAGCGCCGGGCCAGCGCCAGCACGCTCAGGCCGAACATCAGGACGCCCAGCGGGACATGGACCGACGGCACGTGCGCGATGCCCAGCACGACCTGGACCGAGGCGAGGACGAGGAACCCCGACGCGTGCCACACGGGCCGGGACGGGCCGCCGCCCGGCTTCCACGCCAGCACCGCCGCGAGCACGTACAGCATCGACGCCCCGTACATCACCCGGGCCCCGACACTGTGCAGCGTCTCCCCGTACGACGCGGTCAGCAGCAGCCCCGCGGAGACCGCCTGGAAGAAGATGGTCAGGGTCTGCAGGGCGATCGCGATCCGCAGGAACGACAAGCGGCGTCGCGTGTTCGCGAGCCGGGTGTCCGCCGTCACCTGAGTGGCCATGTCACAGTCCCCTTTTCCGCCCTCGGGCAGTGTCGATAAGGTCTCACCGGTCCGACGAAACGGGCCCGCGAAAGGTAAGGCGGGGGGGCGGCCGTACACATGGGGACTGTCGGGACCGGCGTGGACGGGGTCGACGGCGAGCGACGCCAACTGATCAACGTCGCCTACCGGTTGCTCGGTTCGGTGACCGAGGCCGAGGACGCCGTGCAGGACGCCTACGCGCGCTGGTACGGGCTGTCGCACGCCCGGCGCGAGGAGATCGTGTCCCCCGGCGCCTGGCTGACCACGGTCACCGGCCGCATCTGCCTGGACCTGCTCGGCTCGGCGCGCGCCCGCCGGGAACGCTACGTCGGAGCCTGGCTGCCCGAGCCGCTGCCCGACCGCACCGAGTGGAACCACGCGGGCGCGGCCGCTCCCGGCGACCCCGCCGACCAGATCGTCCTGGACGAGTCGGTGTCCATGGCCTTCCTCGTCGTCCTGGACTCGATGACGCCCGCCGAGCGCGTGGCGTTCGTCCTGCACGACGTCTTCCGCTACCCGTTCGCCGAGATCGCCGGCGTCCTCGACCGGACGCCCGCCGCCTGCAAGCAGCTCGCCTCCTCGGCCCGGCGGCGGGTGACCGCCGCACCCGGCCCCGCCCCGGCGCCGGAGGCAGGCCGGGCCGACGTGGTGAGGCACGTCAAGGAGGCGTGGCAGACCCGGGACATCGCGGCCCTCGTCGGCCTCCTCGACCCGGCCGCCGTGATGACCGCCGACGGCGGCGGCCTGGTCGGCACCGTCCTGCGCCCGGTCGAGGGCGGCCCCCGCATCGCCCAGTACATGGCCGCCATCGCCGACCGGGCGCCGGGACTCGAACTCCTGGAGCGCACGGTCAACGGCACGCCGGGCCTGGTCGCCCTGCGGGACGGCGCCGTCGCCACCGTGGCCGCCTTCGACGTCCGCGACGACGTCGTCACCCGGATCTGGGTGATCCGCAACCCGGAGAAGCTGCGCCCGTGGGCGCCGGAGAACCCGGAGAACTGAGGGACGCGGCGGCCGGCCTGTGCCGAGGGCCGGTTCACCACCTTCCGCCGGGCGCGCCGGGGCGTGCCCCCGGTCACCGCTGGCCGTCGGGCCTCAGGCCGCCGGCGACTGCGCCGGCAGCACGTGGTCGCCGATCTTGTCGGTGCTCAGGCAGAGGGAGCAGACCACGGCGTCGTGGGTCCGGCAGGCCGTCAGGTCGGGGCGCTCGTACGGCTGGAGACACACGTGGCAGTCGAGGACGACCGCGCTCGGATTGCCGTCGGCGTCGAGCAGCGGCTCCGCGATGCCGTCGTCGGCGCGCCGCAGGTAGTACCTGCCCTTGGTGACGACCGCCATCAGCGGCGTGAGCACGAAGGCGAGGACGGCGGCGGCGACGGGGGAGTACGGCTGGAGCGTGTCGCCGAAGGCGTGGAAGTACGTGGCGATCGACAGACCCGAGGCGGCCACGAAGGAGACGACGCCGACCGGGTTGACGGCGTACAGCATGCCGCGCCGGAACTCCGGCTGGAGCGGGGAGAGTTTGAGCAGGTACTTGTTGACGCCGATGTCGGTGGCGACGGTGACGACCCAGGCGATCGCGCAGTTCGAGTAGAAGCCGAGGATGTCGTTGAGGAAGCTGAACATGTCGGCTTCCATCAGGGCCAGCGCGAAGCCCAGGTTGACCAGCACGAAGACCATACGGCCGGGGTAGTGCCCGGTGACGCGGGTGAAGGAGTTCGTCCAGGCCAGCGAACCGGAGTAGGCGTTCGTCACGTTGATCTTGATCTGGCTGATCACCACCAGCACCACGGCGAGCGGGACGACCAGCCAGGACGGCATCATCGCGTCGAACGCGCCGCGGAACTGCTGGATCGGCTCGGTCGCGGCGGCCGGGCCGACCTCCGCCAGGATGTAGACGGCGAGGAAGACGCCGATGGCCTGCTTCAGCGCGCCGAGCACCACCCAGCCGGGCCCCGCCATCAGCACGGCGGTCCACCAGGTGCGCCTGTTCGCGTCGGTCCTCGGCGGCATGAAGCGCAGATAGTCGATCTGCTCCCCGATCTGCGCGATCAGCGACAGGCACACACCCGCGCCGAGCAGCACCGAGGCCGCGCTGATCCCGTCGCCGTCCGTGCCCGCGTAGGCGAGGAAGCGGTCCACGCTGCCGGGGTCCTCGGCGATCAGGTACACCAGCGGGGCGATCATCAGCACGAGCCAGACGGGCGTGGTCCACACCTGGAGCCGGCTGAGCGCCTTCATGCCGTAGACCACCAGCGGGATCACCATGAAGGTGGAGACCAAGTAGCCGATCCACAGCGGCAGATGCAGGCCGAGTTTCAGGCCCTGCGCCATGATCGAGCCCTCCAGGGCGAAGAAGATGAAGGTGAAGCTGGCGAAGATGACGCTGGTCAGCACCGAACCGTAGTACCCGAAGCCGGAGCCGCGGGTGATCAGGTCCAGATCCAGGTTGTAGCGGGCGCCGTAGTACGCCAGCGGGATGCCGGTGACGAAGATGACCACGGCGGCCACCGCGATCGCCACCAGGGCGTTGCCGGTGCCGTGGGTCAGGCCGATGCCCGCGCCGATGGAGAAGTCGGCCATGTAGGCGATGCCGCCGAGGGCGGTGGTGGCCACGACCATGGGGGTCCAGCGGCGGTAACTGCGGGGCGCGAAACGGAGTGTGTAGTCCTCCAGCGTCTCCTTGACCGCCTGGTCGGCGGCGGTCCTCGCGGTGCCTGGCGTCGACAGTCGTGGCTTCGTGTCCATGGGCGGTCACGGTAGAAACCGCCTGTTTCCCCGGACGGCCCGCTGTCGTGACCGGCTCGTTTCCGGACCCTCACCTCGGCGGTCCGGAAGCACGAGCCGGTGCGTCCGCGCCACCGCCGCCCGCGCGCTCCGTCGGTGGGGGCGGAGCGATGGACGAGCCCTACCGCGGGGCGTCCAGACCGAGTTCGTGGTTCCTGATCGCCTCCCGGACGGCGCCGACGAAGCCGTTCCAGAAGTGGTCGGCGTAGGGGCTGTCGGCGCTCGGCACGCCGAACGTCGTCCTGCGCCCGGCCGCGCCGGAGAAGTCGCCGAACATCGCCTTGCGCAGCGCCGTGGACAGCTCCAGCTGCGCGCCGCCGCCGGTCCGGGTGCGGTTGACGATGTTGGCCGGGTCGTCGCCGTTGATGGGATCGTCGGCGCCCGCGAGCACCACGGTGACGTTCCACTCGGGCCTGGCCGCAGGGGAGGTCAGACCGTACTTGGTGAAGGCCGCCAGCAGATTGCGCCGGAGCCGTGCGTCCCCGCCGCCGATGTTGATCTTCTTCACGGCGGTGTCGTCGAACCCGTGCAGGGAGACGGCGTACAGGTTGGCGGTGCACACGGCGAGGGCGGCCGGGTCGTCGCAGTGGGTGGAAGTGACGTGCTGCGCCGCCGAGTTGGCCAGCGCTTCGAACATCCAGTAGTCGCGCTGCGGTTGGTCCGGCAGCGCCGCGCTCGCCGGATCGGTGCTGGTGTCGAAGGGCATGTAACCGGCGACGGCCAGGCACAGTTCGCTGGTGCCCGCCTCGATCCCGCCGCCGTGCGGCGCGATCACGGCCGTGCTGCCGACGGGGGTGCTGGTGCCGCGCGCGTTGTCCGTGAGCTGCGCCGGGGCGCCGATCCGGAACCGGCGCACCCAGTCGACGCCCTCCCGGTCCGCGGTGCGGGTGTACAACTCGGTGTTGGACGCGTACTGGTCGGCCGCCGCGGCCGGGGTCGCGCCGCCGCCCATCACGGCGTTGAGGGTGGGCACGCCGGCGGCGACGGCGGCGACGGAGGCGAGGACGGTACGTCTGCTGGTGGTGTTCACGGAGGCGATCCTGCAGCACGCCCCTTCCGACCCCCTCGTCGGGCCGCCTTTGTGCCGCTTGTGGGTGCGCTGCGGGGCCCAGTCCGGGAAGTCGCCCCGGTCGGAGCGCCGCACGAGTGTGGGGGCCTTTCCGCGCGGGTCACGACGCGTCTCCCCTCGTCGTGGCGGGTGCCGGGGCGGAGACGTCCGGGACGAGGCGGAGGCGGCCGGCGCCGGGTACGTGGGCCACGGCGTCGCCGGGCGACTGGAAGTGGAGCGCGAGTCGCGCGCCGGCCCGGTAGGCGTCCAGCCCCGCACGGCAGTACGCCACCATGCCGTCGGGAAGCGCGTCCAGGGGCGCCCATTCCATCGCGTCGCAGCGGTCCGGCTCCGCGATACGGGGCTCGCCGGTCCACCGCAGGACCTCGAAGAAGAAGCCCGTGCGGGAGGAGCCGCCGGGGGCGCGGTGGTGCACGGTGACGGCGGCGCGGACGTCGGCCGGGTCGACGACGACGCCGGTCTCCTCACCGGCCTCGCGGACCAGAGCGGTGACGACGTCCTCGTGCGGGCCGTCCAGGTGCCCGGAGGGCAGATGCCACAGCCCGGTCGCGTACACCGGACCGGCCCGGCGCGACAGCAGGACCAGCGGCCCGGCGCCGCTCTCCCGGCGCAGGATCAGGTGCACGTCCAGCGGCTCGGTGTGCCGCCCGCCGCTCACCGCGCGCCCCCGGGACGCCGGACGTGCGTCGCCCGCGTGTCCTTCGGCGGTGTGCTCGCCGTACGGTCCGCGGCTGCCGTTTCCCGCGCCCATTTCCGCGCTGCCTTCCGTGTGCCCCGGTCGGGCTCGTGGTGTGGTCCGGCTGTCGCCAACGTCGGCCCCCTCGTGACGTCGCTTGCGTGTCACCGGGTCCAACGACGCCGTCCGCACTTCGAACACATGTCTTTCGGCCGGTTCTGCGCCCCTGGTACAGAGCGGTTCTCCGCTGGTGTGCTGTGCACCGGCCCTTGTCGTACGGGGAGTTCCCGCCGTGGCGCGGTGGCCGAAACGCCGAGCACGTCGAGCGCGCCGATCACGCCGAGCACGTCGAGCGCGCCGACCAGGCCGACCCGGCCAACGCGGCCGACGGAGCCCGGTTGTTACCGCCGAGTTCGCCGCACCGGTCCCTTCGGTCCCTACGGGACGTCCCGGAGAGAACTGCCGTCCGCCCGGCGGGGCGGCTTCGGCTTGAGGGCGGGTGCGGGCGAGGGCAGTATGGATCACGCCATGGCCGTGCGGGTCGTGGCACACGCCTGGCCGTGCGGGCCGCGAAACACGTCACGGCCGCGCGGCAGGGACGGAGGAGCCGTGGCCGGCAGGATTCCCGACGCGCTGAGCGACCCGCTGCGCAACCGCGGCACCGCCTTCACCCTCGCCGAACGCGACCGGCTCGGTCTGACCGGCCGGCTCCCGGCGGCGGTGGAGACCCTCGACCAGCAGGCGGCCCGCGCCCACGCCCAGCTGGACCGGCAGCCGACAGACCTGGCCAAGTACATCTACCTGGACGCGCTGCACGACCGCAACGAGACGCTGTACTTCAAACTGCTCGTCGATCACCTGCCCGAACTGCTGCCCGTCGTCTACGACCCGACGGTCGGCGAGGCCATCCAGCAGTGGAGCCGCGACTACCGCCGCTCCCGGGCGGTCTACCTCTCCATCGACCGGCCGCAGGACGTGCGGGCCTCCTTCGCCTCGCTCGGCCTCGGCCCGGACGACGTCGATCTCGTCGTCGTGTCCGACGCGCAGCAGATCCTCGGGATCGGCGACTGGGGCGTCAACGGCACGGACATCTCCGTCGGCAAGCTCGCCGTCTACACGGCCGCCGCCGGCATCCACCCCGAGCGGGTGATCGCCGTCAACCTGGACGTCGGCACCGACAATCAGCTGCTGCTCAACGACCCGATGTACCTCGGCAACCGGCACGCCCGGGTGACCGGGACGGCCTACGACGACTTCGTCGCCCTGTACCTGTCGACCGTCGCCGAGCTGTTCCCGCACGCGTTGCTGCACTTCGAGGACTTCGGCCCCTCGAACGCCCGGCGCATCCTGGTCGGCGCCGCGCGGGAGTACCGGATCTTCAACGACGACCTCCAGGGGACCGGCGCCATCACGCTGGCCGCGGTCCTGTCCGCGCTGAAGGTCACCGGAGAGTCCTTCGCCGACCAGCGCCTCGTCGTCTTCGGGGCCGGTACGGCCGGCACCGGCATCGCCGACCAGCTCGCCGCCGCCATGGTCCGCGCCGGCCTCACCGCCGAGCAGGCGAGATCCCGGGTGTGGCTGGTCGACCGGGACGGCCTGGTCACGGACGACATGACGGACCTGCCCGAGCACCAGCGCCCCTACGCCCGCCCGGCCGGGGAGACGGACGACGACGGGCGGAACGGCGCCGACGGGCGGAACGGCGACGACGGGCGGAACGGCGACGACGGCCCGGCCGGTCTGCTCGCCGTCGTACGGCGGGTGAAGCCGACGATCCTGGTCGGCACCTCCACCGTGCACGGCGCGTTCACCCAGGAGGTCGTCGAGGCGTTGTGCGCCGGGGTGGAGCGGCCGGTCCTGCTGCCCCTGTCCAACCCGGACTCGCGCATGGAGGTGCGGCCGGACCAGGCGATCCCCTGGTCCGGGGGCAAGGCCCTGATGGCGGTCGGCGTCCCCGTCGACCCGGTCGTCCACGACGGCACGAAGTACACCATCGGCCAGGCCAACAACGCGCTGCTCTACCCGGGACTCGGCCTCGGCTGCGTCGTGGCCCGCGCCGAACGCGTCACCGACGGGATGCTGCTGGCCGCGGCGAACGCGGTCGCCGAGCAGACCGACGTCTCCGAGCCGGGTGCCGCGCTGCTGCCGCCGGTGCGCCATCTGCGGGCCTCCTCGGCCGCCGTCGCCGTGGCGGTCGCCCGGGCGGCCGCCGAGGACGGCGTCGCCACCCGCGTGCCGGACAACCTCGTACAGGCCGTGCAGGACGCGATGTGGCAGCCGGCGTACGACGGTCCGGCGGGCGGCGAGGGGTGACACGCGTGGTACGGCGCGGGCGGCGCACGACGGGCGGTTCGGCGCGTGCGGCGTACGACGGTGGGGGTGACCCGCCGGCCGGCTGCCGAGGCCGGCGTCCTCAGCCGTCGACGTCCTCGAAGAGGGCCAGCATCCGGCTCAGCACCCGCACACACGTGTCCACGTCCGACGGCGTGAGGTCGTCCGCGGCCTCGGCGAGCAGCTCGTGCTCCCGGGCGACGACGGCCTGGATCGCCGCGCGGCCGGCGTCGGTCAGCCGGATCAGCGAGGACCGCGCGTGCGCGGGGTTCGGCACGGCCTCCACCAGCCCGTCCGCCGCGGCGTCGTTGACCATCCGCTGGACGAACTGACGGCTGATCGACTGCGCCCGGCCCATCTGCGGGACCGTCATCGGCCCGTGCTCGCGCAGCAGGTCCAGCACCGCGCGCACCCCCACCGACAGGCCCTGCCGCGGTGCGTCCCGTTCGATCTGCCGCTGGACCCGCCGGTACAGCGGTCCCACCAGGGCGAAGACCTCCATCAGCCGCGGCCCCGCCTCGGCCGGGGACAGCGGGCGTGCACGCTCTTCATCACTCACACGCCGATGATATATGACAACTGAGTTGTCATTCCCAGTGCACTCATGACAACCTGGTTGTCATGAGTGAAGTCACCGACCTCCGCTTCTTCGAGTCCTCCGACGGCGCGCTCGCCTACCGCGACACCGGCGGCGCCGGCCTGCCCGTCGTGCTGCTGCACGCCGGCTTCGTCGACCACACCATGTGGGACGAGCAGATCCCGGTTCTCGCGGAGGAGTTCCGCGTCATCGCGCCCGACGCCCGCGGCCACGGGCGGTCCGCGAACGCGAGCCGCCCGTTCCGCCAGGACGACGACCTCGCCGAGCTGCTGCGCCACCTGGGCGTCGGCCCCGCCGCCCTCGTCGGCGTCTCCATGGGCGCGATGATCGCCATCGCGACCGCGCTGGAGCACCCGGAACTGGTCCGGGCCCTGGTCGTCTCCGGCGGCGGCGTGGACGAACGCGAGTTCACCGATCCGTGGGCCGTACAGGCGCAGAGGGCCGCGTTCCAGGCGCTGGCCGCCGGTGACATCGAGGCGTGGCACGAGGTGAGCGACCTCTGGGTGCACGGCCGCGAACGCCCGCGGGAGGCCGTACGCCCCGAGGTGTACGCCCGCCTGCGCGCGATGCGGCAGCGGACCATCGGCAAGCACGCGCCCGGTGAGCCCGACCACCACGTCCGCGTGCGGGACCTCGCCGCCCGGGCGGCCCGGATCACCGTCCCCGTACTCGCGCTGAACGGCGCGCAGGACGCACCCGAACTGCGCGCCATGGCCGACAGCATCGCCGACGCGGCGCCGCGCGGACGCACGGCCGTGATCGAGGACGCCGCGCACTTCCCCAACCTCGACCACCCCGAGGAGTACACCCGGACCGTCGCCGCGTTCCTCCACGAAGTGGACCGTCCCTGACGGCATTCGGGCGCCGTGGCCGTACCGGACCACGCGGGGCCGTGCGGTCCGCGGCCGCTACCAGCTCACCGGCAGCTCCAGCGGGAAGCGCCTGATCGTCTCGGTGTCCCAGCGCACCTCCTCGGGCGGGACCGCGAGCCGCAGCCCGGGGAAGCGCTCCAGGAGGCGGCCGACGGCCACTTCGAGTTCTGCCATGGCCAGGGGCACCGCGATACACCGGTGGCCTCCCCAACCGAACGTCATATGCGGGCTGTTGGGGCGGTCGAAGGCGAGGGCGTGCGGGTCCGGATAGTGCTCGGGGTCGCGGTTGGCCGTCAGGTACGACACATGGACGAAGTCGCCCGCGCGGATCAGCGCACCGCCCAGTTCCAGGTCCTCCAGCGCCACCCGGGGGATGCCGATCCCCTTGCGGAAGGGGATGTGGCGCAGCAATTCGTGCAGGACGCCGGTCAGGCTCTCCGGGTGGCGTCCGAGCCGGTCCCTCAACTCGGGGCGGGTCAGCAGCAGATAGGTGATGTCGCTGATCTGGCAGGTGGCCGTGTCCTGGCCGCTGAGCGCCAGCATCAGCGCCATGACCGCCAGTTCCCTGTCGTCGAGACACTCCTCGCCGTCGCGCGCCGCGGCCATCGCGCTGATGAGATCCGTGCCGGGTGCGTGGCGGCGCTCCTCGACCAGCCCGGCGAAGTAGGCCCGCAGGTCGGCCTTGGCGGTGGCGGCGGCCTGCCTGTTGTCGGCGCCCACGGTGAGCAGTTGGTGGACGGCCGCCTGGATGCGGGGCCACTGCTCCCGTTCGACGCCGAGGAGGTCCAGGATGGTGTGCTGGGGAAGCGGGTCGGACAGATGCCGCACCAGATCCGCGGGCGGCCCCTCCTTCTCCATCCCGTCCAGCAGCCGGTCCGCGAGCCGGACGATCCGGGGCCGCATGCCGTCCACCCGGCTCTGGGTGAAGGCCTGCGCGGCGAGGCGGCGGACGCGGGTGCTGTGCGGCGGGTCCATCACGTTGAGCGACTCGGTGGAGACGATGGGCTCGGGCGTCATCCGCGGATAGTCGCGGCCGATGATGCCGGCCCGGCTCAGCCGATGGTCGGTGGTCACCTGCTTGACGGCGTCGAAACCGGTGACCAGCCAGGCGTCGGCGTCCCCGTAGGGGAGCCGGATGCGGGTGGGGCCGCCGCGGGCCATGAGGTCGGCCAGGGCGGGATCGAACTCCAGCGCCTCGCTGTAGTCGAACGCGCAGACGACGCTGTCCTCGTCAGCGGTCATGGGCCCACTCCTCCCGGCGTCGGCGGGCGGCCCGGTGGACGAGGGTGCCGAGGCCGTGGTGGCCGGCCGGCGACGCCGGGACGTGAGCGGCGGGGAAGGGGGGTACCTGCGATCGCGTGTCAGCCATTGTCATATGCCTCCTGGCACGAGGGAAGCACGCCACGTCACCCGCACCGGCGATGCACGCCGCCACAGTGAGCCAGGTGGCCTACGCCCGGCCCGACCGGACCGGATCGACCCAACCGGCCCGACCCGGACCGACCCGGCCCAACCGGACCGGCCCGGACCGACCCGGTCGGCTCCGACCGTCCGCGTCGGAAGCCTCGGCGAGGCAGCCGGGCGGATACGGCGGATAGGGGGGACGGCGGATACGGGGGATACGGCGGATACGCCGGACGCCCACGCGGGAACCGGCCACCGGCAACGCCCACGCCCCGTCCCCGCCCCCGTCCCCCGATGCCGTCCGTCCCGGACGCCTGGCAGAATGCCCGGATGGGCGACTGGGCGGACTTCTTCGTGGCACCCGACGACCTGTCAGCCGCCGAGGTGAAGGGCTTCAGCCCGCGCAGGGTGTTCCCGACCGTTCCCGTCGGCGACTACGATCCCGCGGACGCCGCGGCCGAATGGGAAGGTCTCCTCACCGGAGACGACCCGCGCGAACTGATGCGGCGCGGTGGGCCGAGGGTGCTGACCGAGATCACGAACGACGGCCACTACGTCTTCGTCGTCTCGGAGCGCCTGCGGAGCCTGCTCGCGACCACGGAACCGCGGCGGCTCGCGGAGACGGCGGCCGAGTGGTCGCGCCTGCGGCGGGCCGACGGCGAAGCCATCGGGGAGGCCGATGCGGTCGCCCATCTCGCCGACCTCGCCGCCCTGGCCCGCACGGCCGTCGACCAGAAAGCCGGCCTCTACTGCTCCGTACGGTAGGAGCCCGACGACCACACCACCGGCCCCGCCGCCGCGGACATATCCGGTTGCGGAGGACGGCCGCGGAGCGGCAAGGTGCGCACCGACCCGCTTCGACGCAGCGGCAGGAGGCACTGGCATGGTGGTCGTTCCGACTCGTCGGGTCGCGCTTCTCGGCGGGGGCTTCTCCACGGACGAGGACGGGCTGCTGGACGACTGGCTGCTGGGCCGGGCGAGGAGCCCTCGCCCCAGGGTGTGCTTCGTCCCCACCGCCAGCGGCGACGCGCCCGCGTACATCGATCAGTTCCTGACCGCCTTCCGGTCGCGCGACTGCGAACCGTCCGTACTGCGCTTGTTCCGGCGGGAGTTGGACGACGAGGCGCTGCGGACGTATCTGCTCGGTCAGGACGTCGTCTACGTCGGCGGCGGCAACACCGCCAATCTGTTGGCCGTCTGGCGGGTGCACGGAGTCGACCGGCTGCTGCGCGAGGCGTGTGACCGCGGGACGCTGCTGTGTGGAATCAGCGCCGGCGCCAACTGCTGGCTGGAGGGCTCGCACACCGATTCCTTCGGGCCGTTGACGTTCCTGCGGGACGGACTGGGCATCCTGCCGGGCTCGGTGTGTCCGCACTACGACAGCGAACCGGGCCGCCGCGACTCCTACCGGGAGGCCGTGGCCACCGGCCGGCTGTCCGCCGGGTGGGCGGTCGAGGACGGGGTGGGGGCGCTCTTCGCGGACGGCCGGCTCGAAGAGGCGGTCTCCCGGACTCCGAAGGCCCGCCTCCGCCGGGTGTGGGCGGAGGCGGGCCAGGGGGCGCGGGAGCGGGCGCTGCCGTGCAGGTTGCTCGGCGGGGGTGAGGCGGGCGCGGCCGCTACTGGTAGGCGACGGTGAGCGGGGTGTGGGTGGAGTGGTGGGGGAGGGTGATCGTCAGGGTGTGGGTGGTGGCGTTCCAGCGGTAGGCATGGGACGGGAGGCGCAGGCCGGCGGCCGTGACGCGGGTCGGGGGCTCGGCGCCGACGACGGAGACGGTCCAGCGGCGGTCCTTGACCTGGCCGGGGAAGGAGCCCTTCGCGGGGCCGATCGTCAGGGTGTGACGGCCGCCGGACTCCGCGTACCGGATGGTCGTGGTGGCGCTGCGGGCCTTGCCGGGGGCGGCTTCGCCGTCGTCCTCGTAGAGGCTCGTCGTCCCCGGGGCGCCGGCGGCGACGGTCAGGGTGACGTCGGTCAGCGGGGCCTTGTCGTCGGCGGTCACGTCGTGGGTGCGGGTCGGCAGGATGCCGCCGGCCCTGAGGAACACCGGCATGGTGTCCAGGCTCGTGGTGATGTCCTGGGTGGTGCCGCCCTGGTAGGTCTTGCCGGTGAAGTAGTCGGTCCATCGGCCGGGCGGGAACCACACCGAGGTGGTCGCGGTCGTCCCCGGCGTCGTCACCGGGGCGACCAGCACGTCGGAGCCGTAGAAGTACTCGCCGCCCGCGGCGGTGTAGGCCTCGGGTTCGTCCGGATACTCCAGGTAGGTGGGACGGACGATCGGCACGCCGGTGCGGTTCGCCTCCTCGGCCAGCGAGTAGGTGTACGGCACCAGGTTCTCGCGGAGGTTGAGGAACGCGTCGGCGGACTTCCGCGCCTGGTCGCCGTACTGCCAGGGCAGCCGGTCGCTGTGGTTGCTGTGCAGGCGGTCGATCGGCTGGAACGCGCCGAACTGCACCCAGCGGGCGTACAGGTCGTCGGGCAGCTTGTGCGTGGTGCGGGTCTGCCCGCCGTCGGTGTAGGTCTCCGAACCGGTCAGTCCCGTCGTGTCGTTGTGGCCGCCGATGTCATGGGTGACCGCGGCCATCCCGGTCGCGGCGGACTCGCCCGGGGTGTAGCCGACCTCCAGCTTCAGGGTGCCCCAGGTGGAGGAGGTGTCGCCGGTGAAGTGCACGGTGGTGCGCTTGTCCGCCCACGGTCCGGTCGGCAGCGCCTGCTGACCGCTGTAACCGCCCGCCTGCAGGGAGCCGTAGGCGCGGGAGAGGACGAAGCCGCGGCCGAGGGTCTCGCCGGTGAGGCCGGCGTACTGCTGGTTGATCCAGGCGTCCGGCGTCACACCCGGCAGGGACGACTGCGAGGAGTCGCAGCACCAGTCGAGCCACCAGAAGTCGTTGCCCTGCTCGTCCATGGTCCGGTGCAGATCCAGATAGGCCTTGAGCTGGTCGGGGTCGCCGAAGTCGAAGGTGTAGCAGTTGTTCTCGACCGAGGCGCCCGAGGCGCAACCGCCCTTCGTCAGCTTGCCCTTGGCCGTGGCCTGCGCCCGCGCGAACTGCGGATCGGAGGCGAGGATGCTCGGGTGCACGTTGAGCGTGTTGTGCAGGCCCTGCGTCGCCGACCAGTCGAAGAACCCCTTCGGATCGGGGAACTTTCCGGCGTCGATCTCCCAACCGCTCCAGTTGTTCACGGCTTTGTAGTCCGTGTCGGTCACCAGCACGTCCAGCGGGACGCCTTCGGACCGGAAGGCGGGCAGGATGGTGTCCTCGTAGTCGGCCGCGGTGCGGTCGATGTACTCCGAGTACCAGACGCCGTACGCCCATCGGGGCAGCAGTGCTGGCGGACCCGTGAGCGTGGCGAGATCGGTGAGGCCCTGCTTGTAGTCGTGCCCGTAGCCGAAGACGTAACCGTCCTGGTAGGGCTGGCCGTTGTGCGCGGGCCGCGGTGTCACCTTCCGCGTCGCCGTGTCGTAGAGCGCCGACGGGGTGTCGTCCAGCAGGTACCAGCCGTCCTTGTTCAGCAGGCCGGGCGTGGTCGCCGGGGCGTCGCCCTGGCCCGTCACGCCGTCCAGACCGCGGCGGTAGCCGCCGAGCGCGATGTGCGGCTGCGGGGCGGCGGCGCCGGCGGCGGTCACGGAGACGGTGTCCAGGTTGACGTGGCAGCTGTCCGGGGCGGGGCAGCCGAGCGTGACATCGTTCTCGCCCGCCTTCAGGGCCACCGGCACCGAGGCGGTCTGCCAGTCGTCCCAGTCCTTCGTCGCGGGCAGCGTCAGCGTGCCGGTGGCCGCGCCCGCCGTCACCGAGGCGGTACGGGTCTGGTGGCGTCCGTCGCCGCCGGTGCCGTTGGCGTAGCGCACCCGCAGGGTGTACGTGCCGTCGGCGGGCACCTCGACCAGGTGCGTGGTCAGGCTCGATCCCTGGTTCAGCTCGGCGACGAACCCGGCGCCCGCGTAACCCCGGTGGTCGGTGGCGCTGGTCGCGGTGCCGGCGGCCCGCCCGGCCTCCGCCTCGCAACTCACGCCGAGCGCACAGTCGGTGATCGCCGTGGTGGACACCGCCGGGTACGGGTCGCCGGGGCGCACCAGCGCGACGCTGTCGACGTTGACGTTCCCGGTGTCGGAGGCGGTGCGGGTGAGCGCGATCGTGTGGTGGCCCGCTCCGAGCGCGACGTTCGCGGTGGCGAGCTTCCAGGTGTTCCAGTCGGCCGTGGCCGGCAGCGTCACCGTCTGCCGTGCGCCCCCGTCGACCGTGAGGGTCAGCGTCCGGGCCTCGTTCCTGCCGTCGCCGCCGAGGGAGTTGGCGTAGCGGAGAGCGAATTGGTACGTCCCGGCGCTGTCGACAACGATGTCAGCGGTCGCCGAGCTGCCGCTGGTCGCGAATCCCGCGGCGAAGCCGGCACCGGTGTGGCCGGTGTGGTCGGAGGCCACGGACAGACCGTCGAGCCGCAGGCTCTCCGCCTCGCACAGCCGGCCGAGCGCACAGGACAGCCGCTGCCAGGGCGTGGCGGTGACCGGGGCGCCGCCCGCCGTCAACCGCACCGAGAGATTGCGGGCGTCGAACGGTCCTGAGCCCACCCGGTAGCGCAGGGTCAGCGCGCTCGTCCTGATGGTCAGCCAGCCGTCGGTCGTCTCGGTGGTGTAGGCGGCCGGGGCGAAGTCGTCGCGGCCGACCGCGTTGAAGGTGGCCGCGTCGACGAACGCGCCGTCGCCCGCGTACTCGGTGCGGATCAGCGTCGGCGACAGGACTTCGAAACGGGCGTCGCCCGACTTCACGACGGGAGCGCGCCGGGCGTGCGCACCGTGCCCCGACGCGGACGCGGATGTGAATGCGGATGCGATGGCGGACGCGGATGTCGATGTCTGTGTCTGTGTCGCCGCCGACGCGGTTCCCGCACCGGACAGCGTGACCGCGGCGGCCGTCCCCAGGGCGGCGGCGGACGCCCGCCACCGCGCGTGTCCCGGCCGTCGCCTCGTGTGAAGGGGTCTCATTGGACAGCTCCGTTTCTCAGGCCGGCAGGCGGCCGGGAACCGCTTCTCCCGCCCGCTTTTCAGCGTTGTAAAACGTGCAGAGGCATCACAGCACGCCGCCTCCGTCATGTACATGAGGGCGGCGCGGAAAATTGCGGAACACCCCGCCGGGCAGGGCGGCAGGGGCGTGGCCGGCCTCCTCGCCGAGGCGCTGTCAGTGGTCGCTCCTAAGGTGATCCAATGACGTCGACCACTTCCGCGGCCGAGCCGCTGCCGACCGTAGAGGACTCCTGGGCCCGCATCGACGCCTGGCTCGCGGAGCACGCGCCGCTGAGCCGGGCCCTGCTGCGGCCGCCCGCGTCGCCGGGCGCGATAGCGGCCGCCGAGCAGCGGCTCGGACTGACCTTCCACCCCGACCTCGTCGCCTCGCTCCGCTGCCACGACGGCACCGAACTGAGCGAGGGCGCACCGGTGTTCGCGCTCAACGGCCCGTTCGCCGGGATCACCGGCATCGTGGACAACACGCTGTTCCTGCGGGACGTCGGCGAGGACGTCGAGGACGCGTACGACGACGAGGACGACCACGAACTCAACGCGTACTGGCGCCACGAGTGGCTGCTGATCACCCATGGCGTCGCCTGGGACGCCCAGGACGGCCTGTTCCTCACCTGCCGCGCGGGCGACGACTACGGCCGCGTGGGCGACTACTTCAACGAGGACGCCCCCTCGTTCAGCGAGTGGCCCTCGCTGCGGGCGGCGCTGTCGGCGTTCGCCGACGCCCTGGAACGGCGGCTGCCGATCGGCGGCCGGATCCCTCTCGCCGTCGACGGCGCGCTGATCTGGGAGGAGCCCACGCGCGCCGTCAAGGCACGGCCCACCTCCCTGCTCGACCTCGCCGCGCGCACACCCGAACCCGGACCGCCGCCCGCGCCCCGGCCGGAGCCGTCGGGGAACGGGACGTACGCCACCATCGGCTTCGTACGGTCCCGGGCACCGCAACCGCACCAGCCGGACGTCGTCTTCGCCGAGGGCGTGCACCCGGACGAACTCCTGCTGCGCGTCGGCGTGGTGGGGAGGGAAACCGTCCGTGCGCGCACCCACGCCGAAGCCGCGCGGTCGGCGGCGAGTCCTTGGGCGGCCGCCCGGCCCCTGGTGCGCGCGGGCCGCTGCGGCGGCTGGGGTTTCGTGACGCAGAGCGCCGGGACCGAGCAGCTGACCCGCCCGGAGGTCCTGCGCAGGCTGGCCCGCGACACCCGGGTCGTGGCCCTGACCAAGCGAGGCCCTGAGGCGCGCGTCACCGTGTACGAGAACGGCGCTCCATACGCCGACGGCGCCCACGACCGGCTGGTGTCCTCACCCCGGGAGGACTACGTACGGCTCCCGGACGGCGACTGGGCGCAGACGGTCGGCGTCGATCCCTGGCCGGGCTCCACGGCCGCGTACACCGACCTCCTCGCCGGGCTGCGCGACGCCTGCGGCATCGACTTCGACCCGGACCGCGTGCGCGACGAGCCGCTGAGCAGCGGCCTGGTCCTGCCGGTCCTGGAGGACATCCCCGAGTGGTCGCGCCGTCCCGTCTCGGAGATACGCCATCTCGACCTGGACGCGCTGGTCGAACGCACCCCGGAGCCCCGGCTGCGTACGGCCCTGGCCGCGCAACTGCGCAGACTCGCCGCGGAGACGGGTCTGGACACCCACCCCGAGGCGACGCTCGTCCTCGCGGCCGTCGACCGCGGCGAGACACCGGAGCTTGTCGAGGACGGCCCCCTGGACCTGCGCATGCGCGCCCTCGTCGCCGAGGCCACGGCGGCCCGGCCGGCCCTGGAACCGTCCTGGCGGCGGGGCCGGGACGCGCCCGAACTCCCCGTCACCCGCGAGGACTTCGAGGCCTGGCAACTGCGCGCCGACGCCGCCGACACGCTCCGCCGGTTCCTTCAGCTGCCGTTGCCGATCGCCGCCGCGTCCATCCTGCACCGCAGGCTCAGCGAGGAGTGGCGCGACGAACTGGACCGGGATCTGGAGGCGCGAGGGGCGGCGCGGGGCAACTGATCGGCGCGGGGCCGACGCGAGGACGCTGATCGGCCCGGAGTGTGCCTCGGGCGCGGTCACGCGGGGTGTCCCCGCCCGCGGCCGAGGCGCCGGGCTCGTCGTCCCGCGCGCTCGCGGGAGACAATGGGACCACCGTGCCAGGTGAGGTGGTGGTGACGATGCCCGCATGGCATCTGCGCGACTATCACGAAGACGATCTCGACCAGGCCATCCAGATCTGGGACCAGAGCCGCCGCGCCGACGAGGACCGCGTGTTCCCCGTCTCCGAGGTGATGGCCGCGGCCAAGGCGGGCCAGACGGCGGTGGTCGCGCTGGTCGGCGACGAGTTGGTGGGCATGGCCGTCGCGCAGGCGTCCGGCCGGCGGGGCTGGATCCTCCTGGTGGCGCTCGCCGCCCGCTGGCGCGAGCGCGGGATCGGCAGCGCCCTCGTCGCGGAGCTGGAGCGGCGGCTGCGGGCGCTCGGGGTCCGCCACATCAGCGCGCTGCTCCCGGCGCACGCCGCCGGTACGAAGGCGCTGGAGAACTCCGGCTACCGGTCCCGCGACGACCTCACCTACTACGAGAAACTCGAACCGCTGGGCACCGCCAACGCCGACGTCCTCGCCGCGCTCGGCGGCCGGCTCCTGCCCGAGGGCCTCTGGGACGCCCTGGCCGGGATGGAGCAGGAGAAGCAGGTCATCGAACGCCGTGTGGTGCTCCCGCTGACCGAGCCGGCGCTCGCCGACCGCTACGGCGTCGTGCCGCCCAAGGCGGTCATCCTGTTCGGGCCGCCGGGCACGGGCAAGACCAGCTTCGCCAAGGCGGTGGCCTCGCGGCTCGGCTGGCCGTTCGTGGAGCTGTTCCCCTCCCGGCTCGCGGCCGACACCAGCGAGGGCCTCGCCGCCGCCCTGCGGGAGGCGTTCGCCGACCTGGCGGTGCTCGACTCGGTCGTGCTCTTCATCGACGAGGTCGAGGAGATCGCCGGGGCGCGGTCCGGGAAGGCGGTCGATCCCGGGCACGGGGTGACCAACGAACTGCTCAAGCTCATCCCGGTCTTCCGCGAGCACGACGCGTGCCTGCTGGCCTGCGCCACCAACTCCGTACGCTCCCTGGACGCGGCCTTCCTGCGCCCGGGCCGGTTCGACTACGTCATCCCCATCGGCCCGCCCGACCCCACCGCCCGCGCGGCGATCTGGACCCGCTACCTCAGGGCCGGCACCGGCTCGGTGGACCTCGCCCGACTGGTCGGCGCCAGCGAGCTGTTCACCCCGGCCGACATCGAGTTCGCGGCCCGCAAGGGCGCCCAGGCGGCCTTCGAACGCGAGGTCGCCGAGCGGCGCGGCGGACCGGCCACCACCGAGGACTTCATGACGGCCATCGCCGACACCCGGCCCACGCTCACGGCCCGGGCGATCGAGGAGTTCGAGGAGGACATCGACACATACAGCCGGCTCTGAGCGCGGACGGGCCCTACTCCTCCGGGCGCGGCTCCTGCGGCTCGTCCGGCTGCTCGCGGGAGGGCTGAGCGGGCGAGGGCCGGGCGGGAGAGGACCGGGTGGGAGGAGGCTGAGCGGGAGACCCGCAGTCTGGGTTGCGGCACGGGCCGGGTCGTCGCACGGGCACCCATACGCCCAGGGTCTTGTGCCGCCGGACGACCGTGCCCAGCGTCTGCCCGCAGACCGGGCAGACGTGTCTGTCCTCGTCCATACCTCCAGACTAGGACCGGGGCCGCACTCCCGCAGGCCGCAGACGGCAGGCCGGACCTGTCCTCTCCCCGGCCCCCGACCGTCCGGTCACGTGGCGGGTGGGACGGGGCGGGCGGAGAATCGGGGGAGGAGCGCACGGCCCGCCCGGCGACGTGCGGCGGAGTGGAAGGAGTGCTCCGATGCTGCTGGCCCACCCCGCGGTGCTGCGGGATCTCATCGAGCAGTACGAGGCTCTGGCGGCCCTGCACGCGGCCGACGCGGAGAGCGATCGGGTACGCCAGCGGATGCAGGACGTGGCCTACACCCTGTGCGTGTCGACCGGCACCCAGGACGTGGACGCGGCCCTGATCGCCGCCCGCCACCACCTGCCCGGGGCACGCCCGGAGGACGACTCGTTCACGAGCTGACCCGACCGGTCGCCCGGGCCGGACGGTAACGGGGTCGGCGGAGTCGGAGGCGGTGCCGGGTGCGGGGCTCGACGCTGCGGGCGGGGGTGCCTAGGATCAGGGCACGGCATCGCGTGTCGGTCACCGGCCGGGTGAGGCATGGAGGTGCCCGTGAGATTGCCTTGCGGAGGCATTCCACAGATGTCAGTCGAGTTGAATCACACCATCGTCCATGCCCGGGACAAGCGGGAGTCGGCCGAGTTCCTGGCCCACGTCCTGGGGCTCGAGGTCGGGACCGAATGGGGCCCGTTCCTTCCGGTGGCGACCGCCAACAGGGTCACCCTGGACTTCGCCGCCGTCCCGGCGGAGTCGATCGTCATGCAGCACTACGCCTTCCTCGTCTCCGACGAGGAGTTCGACGCGGCCTTCGCGCGCATCCGGGAGGCCGGGATCGCGTACTACGCCGATCCGCACCTGAAGCAGCCCGGCGAGATCAACCACCACCACGGCGGGCGCGGCGTGTACTTCATGGATCCGGCCGGACACGGCATGGAGATCATCACGCGGCCCTACGGGAGCCACGAGCAGGCGCCGACCGCCTCGTCGTGAGGCGGTGGCAGGCCAGGGCGTGGCCCTGGCCTGCCGCTACGGCGTCCGTCAGCCGAAGGTGAGGGCCGAGGGGCAGGCCACCGAGGTGGTCTTGCCGACCGGGTTGCCGATGCCGACGATGGCGTTGGCGGCGACACCCAGGTCCTGGACGTCGACGAGGCCCTGCTGGGCGTCGAACTGACCGGTGCAGGTCTGGCTCTGGTGGCTGTCGATCAGCGCGCCGCCGCCGCTGCCGCCGCCGTCGCGCTCCTGGCTCTGCCGGGTGTCAGCCTTCCGCCCGCCGTCACCGCCGTGGGCCTGGGCCGCACCGGCACCGATGAAGCCGACGCTGCCGAGGAGGGCCACGACGACAGCGGCCTTCTGGAACTTGCGCATTATCTCTCCCTGTCGGGTCATTGCAGCCCATTTCAGGCTGGAAACTGACAGGGAGAAAGTTAGACATCGTTCACAGCTTTTAACCAGGTAAACACTCGTACGCTCTAATTTGTCTGATAGATCTATTTATATCTCGCTGGATCTCTCACTGGATCTCTCGCTGAATCTGTAGCGGGTCGAGGACTGGCAGCGGTCGGCACGGAGGCGACGACCTGGTCCGGCGCCCGCACCACGACGACATGGAGATCGGGCGCCAGGGTGAGCGCCCGCCGCCCCTGCCCCCATCCTCCGTCGAGCACGATGGTCCCGGTCTCCGCGACATCCACGGCGCAGCCCGTCACCACCGTGTCCGTGGAGTCGAGTTGCCGCGCGCTCATCGGCGGCCGGGACGGCCGGACGGTCGAGCACCCAACTCGCCGCCGTGATCGCGGCCTTCGCCGGCCGATGTCCCTTGCCTCCCTGGATCGCCACGCGTTGGCGCAGGTGGACGAGAACTTCGGGGATGTCGATGGCGACGGGGCAGACGTCGTAGCAGGCGCCGCGGAGGATCTTCTCGATGCCGGCGACGGAGATGAGGGTGTCGGGGAGGGTGAGGCACATGCGTCCGTTGCCCTCGGACTCGACGACGACGAGGGCGCCAGTCTCGGCGACCATGAAGTCGGCCCCGGAGATGGCGACTTCGGCACGCAGGAATTTCTCGCGGAGGTGGAGGCGGGCGGCTTCGGCGAGTTCGGCGGGTCGTGGAAGGTGTGAGACGACCGGACGCCCACGTGTGGGGGCGGCGGGCGCGGCACGGTAGAAAGGAGACATGCCGGAGCATGAGATCCCCGCGGGGACGATGGAGGACGTCGATGCGGTGACCCGGGCGGTGCTGACCGCCTCCCGGCTGCTGGTGGCGGTCTCCGCCCGCTCCCTCGCCGAGGTCGAGGACCGGGTGACCCTGCCGCAGTTCCGGATGCTGGTCGTCCTGTCCACCCGGGGCGCCACCAAGCTGGTCGCGCTCGCCGACCTGCTGCAGGTCGCGCCGTCCACGGCCATGCGCATGGTGGACCGGCTGATCGCGGCCGGGCTCGCCGACCGCCAGCCCAATCCGGGCAACCGCCGGGAGACCCTGCTGCGGCTGACGGAGGAGGGGCGGCGCACGGTCGAGGCGGTCACGGGCCGCCGCCGCGCGGAGATCGCCGCGATCGTGGAACGGCTCAGCTCGACGCAGCGGCTGGCCCTCATCGAGGCCCTGGCCGCGTTCAACAGGGCGGGCGGGGAGCCGCCCGCACCGGACGGGGCGGAGGTGTTCCCGCTCGGCTGGGACGACTCCCCGGCCATGCCCGACGCCTGACCGGCCGACGCCCGACGCCTGACGCCTGACGCCTGACCGCCCGACGCCTGACCGCCCGGCCCGGCTCCGCCGGGAGAGGCGACCGCGCGGGCGGTGTCCGACCCGCGCGGACCCCCGGGACCCTCAGGGCCGGAACGCTGCCGCGCGCGACGACGCCGACGACGCGCTGCCGCGCCGCGATCAGGCGCTCGTGTGCACCGCGCGCAGGGCGCTCTGGTGGCTGAGCCAGCCGACCGGTTCGCCGTGCCGGTCGTCCAGGACCGGGACCCCGGTGCCGGCCGCCGTCAGCAGCGTCTGCAGGGCCTGGGCGAGGGGCTGGCCGACGGTGACGGGCGCGGGCGGCGCGGCCAGCGGCCCGATCGTCGCCGGGGCGGCGTCGGGCTGTTCCGCCAGCGCCTCGGCCACCGCCTGGGCGGTGACGACACCGACGTAGCCCCCGCCGCCGTCGACGACCGGGAGCGCGCCGTGGCCCGACCGGCTCAGCAGCTCGGCCGCGTCGGTCAGGGGTGTGGTCGCGGGCAGCGGCGAGGGCAGCGGCTCCATGACGCCGCCGACGTGCTGCGCGCCGATCCGCGCTCCGGGCGCGGGCCCGTCGAGGTCGATGCCGCGACGGCGCAGCTTGAGCGTGTAGATGGTGTCGCGGGACAGCAGCCGGCCGGTGGCGGTGGCCAGCACGATGGCCAGCATCAGCGGCAGGATGATCGAGTACTCGCCGGTGAGTTCGAAGAGGATGACCACCGCCGTGATGGGCGCGCGGGCCGCGCCCGCGAACACCGCGCCCATGCCGACCAGGGCGTAGGCGCCCACGGCGCCGGCCGAGCCGGGCAGCAGCTGGTGGACGCCGATGCCGTAGGCCGAGCCGAGCATCGCGCCGATGAACAGGCTGGGCGCGAAGACGCCGCCCGAACCGCCGATGCCGATGGTCAGGCTGGTGGCGAGCATCTTGCCGGCCAGCAGCAGGAGCAGGAAGCCGATCGCGTAACCGCCCTCGGTCGCCTTCTCCAGGACCGGGTAGCCGACGCCGTACATCTCGGGCAGCGCGAGCAGGACCAGGCCGAGCGCCAGCCCGCCGACCGCCGGGCGCAGCCACTCCGGACCGCGCCAGAGCCAGTCGCAGGCGTCCTCGACGAGGTACAGGAAACGCGCGAAGCCCGTCCCCACCACGGCGGCCACCACGCCGAGCAGGGCGAACAGGGCGTACTGCGTGAGGTGGGCGACATGGAAGTCGGGCAGCTCCAGGAAGGCCGCGTCACCGAAGGCGGCCCGCCCGATGACGCTCGCGGTGACGCTGGCCAGCACCGCCGCGCCGAACGCCTCCGCCGAGAACACGCCCAGGATCAGCTCCATGGCGAAGAAGACGCCGGCCAGCGGCGCGTTGAAGGTGGCCGCGATGCCGCCCGCCGCGCCGCACGCCACCAGGAGCTTCGTACGGCCCTCGGCGGCCCGCGTCACGCGGCCGAGCGTGGACCCGAGCGCCGAGCCGATCTGCACGATGGGGCCCTCGCGGCCCACCGAGCCGCCGGAGCCGATGGTCAGGGCCGAGGCGAGCGTCTTGACCACGGCCACCTTCGGGCTGATCCGGCCGCCGCGCTGCGCCACCGCGAGCATCACCTCGGGCACGCCGTGCCCGCGCGCCTCCTTGGCGAACCGGTTGACCAGCGGCCCGTACAGCAGGCCGCCCACCGCCGGGGCGAGGACGACGAAGTACGGCCCCAGCCAGGGCAGGTGCGGATGGGCCGCGCCCGGGGAGGCGGAGTAGTCGGCATGGCCGGAGAGCAGGCGGGTGAAGGTCTGGATGCACCAGCGGAAGACGATCGAGCCCGCGCCCGCCCCGGCGCCGACCACCACGGCCAGCGCCATCACGCCCCACGCCGCGTCGCGCACTCCCGCGAGGCGCGGCGCCCGGCCGAGGCTCTCCGTCGTCCCGTGGCCGGCCCCTCGCTCGCCGTCGGCCGTCACCGGTATGGCGCCCACTGTTTCCCCTTCCTCACTTTTGCATTATGCAAAATAGTACGGTGGGCGCCGCAGAGCGAGACCGCCCGCGTGCCGGACCGCCGGGCGGGCACTCGTCCGGCGAAGCGGCTCCCGTGATCCGTACGACCCCGTAGGTGCGTGTATGCAGCCCCACACCCGTCCGGCCGGCTGGATCGAGGCCCTCGGCTGGTTCAGCCTCGCCGTGGCCTTCGCCTGTGCCCTGGTCATCCTGATCGACGTCTTCGTGCTCGGCTTCCGGCAGAAGATGTGGATCATGAACCTGGTGTATCCGGTCACCGCCCTGTACTGGGGGCCGGTCGCCCTGTGGTTCTACTTCCGCCACGGCAGGCGCCAGTCGAGGCGCGCGGTGGAACGGGAGGGCATGCCGGACCCGGACGAGCTGCCGCGCTGGAACGTGATGTCGAAGGCCGTCAGCCACTGCGGAGCCGGCTGCACGCTCGGCGACATCGGCGCGGAGTGGCTGGTCTTCGCAGTCGGCCTCACCCTCGCCGGCAAGGCCCTGTACGCGGACTTCGCGCTGGACTTCGCGTTCGCCTGGGTGCTCGGCATCCTCTTCCAGTACTTCACCATCGTGCCGATGCGCCAGGTGAGCCGGGCCGAGGGCGTCCGGGCGGCGGTCAAGGCCGACACCCTGTCCATCGTGGCCTTCCAGATCGGCCTGTTCCTGGGCATGTGGCTCTACCAGGAAGTGATCTTCGCGCCGGGCCTGCCGAAGACCTCGGCCGCCTACTGGATGATGATGCAGCTCTCCATGGTCCTCGGCTTCTTCACCGCCTGGCCGGTCAACGCCTGGCTCGTGCGCATCGGGTGGAAGGAGCGGATGTAGCGGGTGTAGCGGATGCGAGGGCGCGGCGCCCGCGCACGTGACCGCCGGGTGACGGCAGGACGGCGGCGCCACCGATGGCGTACGCCGGGTCGCGCCGGGGAGGTCTCCGGGCGAGGCTCGCAACTGGTCGTGCCGGTTCAGGCGCCGGTTCCCGCACGCGCCCGCGAGGAGATCGAGATGCTCCGGAACACCGAGGCCCGTCCCCCGCTCCCGCCCGCCGGGGCCGTCGGCGCGGCGCACGGGAGCGCGGCCGGCCACGGCGGCGGGCCGCACGGCCGATGACCCATCCCGGCGCCCTCGTCCTGATCATGGCGGCCGCCGTCCTCGCGCCGGTCCTCGCCGAGGGGGCCGCCCGCCGGGTCCGTATCCCGCTGGTCATCTTCGAGATCGCCCTCGGCATCGTCCTCGGGCCCGCGGTCCTCGGCTGGGCGCACCCCGACGAGGTCATCGACACCCTGTCCGACCTGGGGCTGGCCATGCTGATCTTCATGGCGGGCTACGAGATCGACTTCGCGGCCGTCCGGGGCGCCGTCCTGCGCCGCGCCACGGCGGCCTGGCTGATCTCGCTCGCGGCCGGCATCGGCCTCGGTTTCCTGCTCGGCGGCGGCCAGACGTACCGGGCCTTCGTCATCGGCACCGCCCTGACCAGCACGGCGCTGGGCACCGTCCTGCCGATCCTGCGGGACGAAGGCGACCTGCACAGCCGCTTCGGCACGATGATGTCCGCCTTCGGGGCGGTGGGGGAGTTCGGGCCGGTCGTCGCGACGGCGCTCCTGCTCAGCGGGCGCAGGCCCGGCCTGTCGGCGGTCCTGCTGATCCTGTTCGCGGCGATCACCGCGGGCGCCGTCCTGTGGGCGCTGCGCAGCCGCCCGCCCTGGTTCACCCGGCTCGCCGAGAAGACCCTGCACAGCAGCGGACAGTTCGCGGTCCGCTTCGTCATGCTGATCCTGGCCGGCATGCTGGCCCTCGCGGAGGCGTTCGGCCTGGACATCCTGCTCGGCGCCTTCGCCGCCGGCGTCCTCACCCGGCTGGTGCTGCACGGGGCCTCGCCGGCGTACAGCGAAGAGATCTTCGGCAAGGTGGAGGCCCTCGGCTTCGGCTTCCTGGTGCCGCTGTTCTACGTGGTCACCGGCATCGAGTTCGACCTGCGCGCGCTGCTGCACGACGGGCGGGCCCTGCTGCTGGTGCCGGTCTTCCTGCTGCTGTTCCTGCTGGTGCGCGGCGGCCCGGTGCATCTCCTCGCGCCGCGCGGCCTGCGGGGCGGCGACCGTACGGCGCTCACCCTGTTCGCGTCGACCTGTCTGCCGCTCGTCGTGGCGATCACGACCATCGGAGTGGACCAGAAGGTCCTCGGCCGGGACGTGGCCGCGGCGCTGGTCGGCGCCGCGATGATCTCCGTGCTCGTCCTGCCGCTCGCGGCGCTGCGGCTGCGCACCGGCGGTCGCGGTGGGCGGCCGTCGCCGTCCGCGGCGGAGTCGGAGGCGTGGTGAGCGCCGCCGGACGCGCCCGGACCCACCGCGCCGACGCCCTGTGTCGCCGACGCCTGGTGTCAGGGACGGTGACGCCTTGAGTCAGGGACGTTGACGCCTTGTGTCAGGGACGTTCGGGTCCCCGGCCCGGGCCGTCCGGCCTCAGCGCGGTGCGGCGGGGTGCGGTGGACTGGAGGCCGGGCCGGGCGGACGGGACGCGAGGCGGCTGCCCGGAGCCCGGGGGTGCGTTCTACGCCTACCCGTCGGGGCAGCCGCTGTTCGGCATGGGCGCCGACGGCCGGACGCGCTCCGCGCACCGCGGCCCGCGGGAAGCCGTACGGTGAGACCACCGGGCGCACCAGGACGGCGCGCGGCACGTCCCGCGAGGCGGGCGCGAGCCGATGCCGGGCCGTGAGGAGCCCCTGCCGGGCCGAGGGAGAGCTGATCGATGAGGCGACGCAGCGTGGGCGATCTGATGACGCCCACCGCCGTGAGCGTGCGGCCGGGCACGCCGTTCAAGGAGATCGCACGCGTCCTCGACGAGTACGACATCACCGCCGTGGTCGTGGTCGACGACCAGGACCGGCCGGTCGGGGTGGTCTCCGAGGCCGATCTGCTGCGCAGACAGACCTCCGGCGGCCGGGGCAGCACCGCACGGGACCTGATGACGAGCCCGGCCGTGGTCGCCGAACCCGGCTGGCACGCGGTGCGGGCCGCGCGGACGATGGAACGGCACCACGTCAAGCGACTGCCCGTGGTGGACGGCGAGGGCCGGCTGATCGGCGTGGTCAGCCGCAGCGACCTGGTGCGGCTGTTCCTCCGCAGGGACCGCGCGATCCAGGAGGAGATCCTGGAGGACGTCCTCGTCAAGACCCTGGGGCTGCCGCCCTCGGCGCTGACGGTCGAGGTCGCCGAGGGGCGGGTGACGCTCAGCGGCACGGTGGAGCGCAAGAGCCTGATCACGGTCGCCGTACGCCTGTGCGACAGCGTCGACGGCGTGGTGGACGTGGTGAACCGGCTCGGTTTCGAGCGGGACGACGAGGAAGGCGGACGGGACGACGAGGAGGGGCGCGGCGGCCCGCACGAAGGCGGCCTCCGGGCGGCCCCGGGGCCGGGGCAGGCTCCGGGCGCGGCCGGCCCCGGCGGCCGGCGGCCGTGACGGGGTGCCCGGGTGACCTGTGCCGGCAGGGTGACTTGCGGCTGGATGACTTGCCGTTCGGGTGACCCGCCGCCTGGGTGAGCTGCGCCTGGATGACCCCTGCCGCCTGGATGACCGGCTGGCCGCGCGGTCTGCCGCCCGGGTGACCGGCTGGGCGTGTGGCCTGCCGGTCGGATGATCTGCCGTCCGGATCGTCTGTTGTCCGCGTGACCGGCCGTCTCTGGTCGCTTCCCGTTGCCCGGGGTCCACGCTGCCGGCTCCGCGCGACCGCGCCAGGCGGGGCGGGCCACGGGACGCCGCCGCCGTGCCTCCGGCCCGCGGCCCGCCGATCGGCGCTGCCGTGGACTTCGGTCCGCGCCCCTCGAGCGCCTCCCGCCTTCGGCTCGCGTCTCCCGAGCGCCGCCGCCGTGGCCTTCGGCTCGCGTCTCCCGAGCAACGCCATCGCGGCCTTCGGCCTGCGCCTCCCGAGCGCCGCCATCGCGGCCCCGGGCGCCGGATGGGCCGGTCGGTCCTCGGTGGGGACGTGCGGCCCCTGCCCGGCCGGTGCGGCGGAAGGGCATGCTCGTGACGGAGCCCGACCCGGCGGCCCGTCCGCCGGGTGGAGCGCCACGCGGCGGTACACGCGTACGGGAGTGTGAGGACGATGGACCTTCCCCTGGTAGTCGGTGTGGACGGCTCCGAGCCCGGCTACCGGGCCCTGGACTGGGCCGCCGACGAGGCCGCCCTGCGCGGCGCGCCCCTGCGGGTGGTGCACGGCTCGCTCTGGGAGCGCTACGAGGGCGCCGCGCTCGCCCGCAGCCTCGGCAGGCCGGACACGCGGGACCTGGCCGAGGAGATCGTCCGCGTCGGCGTCCACCGCGCCCGCGAGCGGCACCCCGAACTGCCGATCAGCCTCGCCGCGCTGCCCGAGGAACCGGAGTACGCGCTCGTCCGCGAGGGCAGGAACGCCTCCCTGCTGGTCGTGGGCAGCCGGGGCCGAAGCGGCGTGGTGGACCTGCTGCTCGGCTCGGTCGGCCTGTTCGTCGCCGGGCACGCCGACTGCCCGGTCGTCGTGATCCGCGGCAACCACGACAACCGCGCGCGTACGCCCGTGCACGGCCGGATCGTCGTCGGCGTCGGGGACCGGTCCGCCGCGGCGGTGCGGTTCGCGGCCGAGGAGGCGGCCCGGCGCGGCGCCGTCCTGCACGCCGTACGGGCCTGGCGGTGCCCCGCCCACGAGACCATCGACCATCCGCTGATCACCGGCGAGCCGGAGCGGGTCCACGAGGAACGGGCCGCGCAGGCGCTGGAGGCGGCGCTCGCCGACCTCCCGCCGGAGGCGAAGACCGAGCGCTCCACCGTCGAGGGGCCGGCCCGCCGGGTGCTGCTCGGAGCCGCCGAGGAGGCCGATCTGCTGGTCGTCGGCGTCCGGCGCCGCCCGGGACACTTCGGGCTCCAGCTCGGCCGCACCGCGCACACCGTCCTGCACCACTCGCCCTGCCCGGTCGCCGTGGTGCCCGAGCGCGACTGAGCGCCGCCACTCGGGACTGAGACCGGCACGCGGGGCTGAGCGCCGCCATGCGGGGGCTGAGCGCCGCCACGTCACCCCGCCCACGTCACCCCGCCGCGCGGCTCCGGTACGGCCGCCTGGCGGCGTCGTGGGTCTCGTACGAGGCTGAAGGGGCCCCGAGGGACGGCGCGCGAAGGAGGCGGACGCGGTGACGGAACCCCTGGTGGTCGGCGTGGACGGGTCCGAGGCGAGCCTCCAGGCGGTGGACTGGGCCGCCGCCGAGGCACTGCGGCACGACGCGCCGCTCCACCTGCTGCACGCGGCGGCGGGGGAGCACGCGGCGTCCGACGTCATCCGCACGGCGAGCGAACGGGCCGCGGCGAGCGCCCCCGGGGCGTTGCTGTCGAGCGAGGTCGTGCACGAGGACGCCGTCACCGCCCTCACCGGCGGCCACGGCGGCGTCCTCGCCCTGGTGGTGGGGGCCAGGGGACTCGGCGACGACCTCCCGGGCATGCTCCTCGGCTCGGTCGGCCTGGCCGTCGCGGCACGCGCCGACTGCCCGGTCGTCGTGGTGCGCGGCTCGGCGGAGCACCGGGCGGGGCGGTACGGGTGCGTCGTCGTCGGGGTGGGGGAGGCGGAGGACGGGGACAGCGACTCGGCGGTGCGGTTCGCGTTCCGCGAGGCCCGGGCACGCGGCTGCCGGCTGCTCGCCGTGCACGCGTGGAACCCCCGGCTCGCCGGCGCCCCGGCGCCCGAGGTGCCGCCCTGGTACGCCATGGAGGCCCATCGGCGCCCGCCCGCGCAGGTGCTCGAGGACGCGCTGCGCGGCCCGCTGGAGCGGTACCCCGGCCAGGAGGTGAGCCGCCTGGTGGTCGACGGGCCGGCCCGCCGGGCCCTGCTGGAGGCGGCCGCTCAGGCGGACCTCCTCGTCGTCGGCGCCCACCGGCGGACGTCCCTGCCGGGACTGCAACTCGGCCTGATCAACCATGCGTTGCTGCACCACGCGCCGTGCCCGGTCGCGGTCGTCCCGCAGGAGTGAGGCGCCGCTCCCGCGGGGGCGCCGGCGGACGCGTGCCGACCTACCGTCCCGCCCCGCCCCGTCCCGTCCGTCCCGCCCCGTCCGTCCCGTCCGTCCCGTACGGACGTGACGGGGCGGGACGGGGCAGGCCGTGCCTCAGCGCCGCTCGGCCGGGACGGCGATGTCCGTGCTGACGGAGACCACCCCGTCCACGCCCCTGCACAGCTGTTCGATCACCGGGACCAGGCTCCGGTCCGTCACGGACCCCGCGAGGGCGACCCGGCCGTCCGTCACCGTGACCGTGAGGTCGGCCGGTGACAGGCCGAGCGTGTGGACCAGGACGTCGCCGGCGATCTCCTCGCGGATCGCCTCGTCGCGCCTGAGGAAGACCCGCAGCAGGTCGGCCCGGCTGACGATGCCGACCAGGACGCCCGTCTCGTCGACCACGGGCAGCCGTTTGACGGTGTGGGCGTCCATCGTGCGCGCGGCCTCCACCACGCTCCACTCCGGGCGGGCGCACACCGGCGGCGCCGTCATCAGTTCCCCGGCGGTGGCCTCCTCGGACGCCTGGCCCAGGACGCCGTCCCGGCGGGGCTCGGCGAGCAGCCCGGCCGGGTCGGGGCGGCCCGCCACCGTGCGCAGCAGATCGGCCTCCGACACCAGCCCGACCGGGCGGCCGAGGTCGTCCACGACGGGGACGGCGGAGACGCCGTTGTCGGCCAGGGTGCGCACGAGGTCCTTGAACGAGGTGTCCCGCCGCACCCGGACCACGGCGTGGGTCATGAGGTCTTCGACCGTTCGGTGGTGCATCGTTGTCTCCTTGGCATCCGGGACCCGGCCGCGCGGCGTGACACGCCGGGTGTCCGCGGCCGGCCCCTCCGTCTCGGCCGGCTTCAGCCGGCCGGGTCGCGCTCCTCGTGCACGACGACGACCGGGCAGGCCGCGTGCTGCGCGCACCGCTGGCTCACCGAGCCGAGCATCGCCCGCGCGAAGCCGCCCCGGCCGCGGCGGCCCACGACGAGGACGTCCGCGCCCTGCGAGGCGCGGATCAGCACCTCCGACGGGTCGCCCTCGACCAGGTGCTCCCGCAGCTCGGCCGGACGCCCGGCGCCGAAGACGGCGTCCAGGCCCTGCGCGAAACGCTCCCGGGCGTTGTTCAGATCGAAGTCGGGATCGATCACCAGCCCGCTCCAGCTCAGCTCGGTCGGCGTGCTCCAGGCGTGGACCGCCTCCACGACGCCGTCCACCAGCCGCGCGTACCGCACCGCCCAGCGCAGCGCCGCGTAGGACGACGGCGAGCCGTCCACGCCGACGACCACCCGGGGATGCGCCTCGGACCCGGGGTGCCCCTCGGATCCCGGGTGCCCCTCAGAAGCCGTCATGACCGCCTCCGCTCGTACGCCACGGTTCTCACTCCCACGCCTTCCTCCCACGCTGCCCGTCCTCTCCGTGCCCCGCCAGCCGGCCTTGTCCCACGCGTCCCGCGTCAGCCGGTCTTCTGGTCCCACTTCGGGCCGACCAGGTCCCACTCCCGGCCCCACTGCTCGCAGCGGCGCCTGTCGAGCCGCCACCGGGCGAGGGCCGCCGTGCCGTAGGCCAGGCCGGCGAAGGACAGGGCGGCCGCACCGCCGTAGAGGCCGGCCTCGGCCCGCGCCGTGGCCGGCCCGGGCGGCTCGGTGGCGAGGACGCCCCGGCCGTCCTGCCACACCGTGACCGTCGCCCCGGCGGGCAGACCGCCCGGCACGAGGGTGCGCGCGGCGCGGTCCGTGCCGTCCGGTGCGGTCCAGCGGACCCGGGCCGACGTACGGGAGCCGTCGCCCGCGGTCGTCGTGCTCACGGGGGCGTCGGTGAGCAGGACGGCCTCGGCGGCGTGCCGGTCGGCGCGCTGCCGGGCGAACTCCTGGTCCGCCGCCCGTGCCGTCACCGTCCAGACGAGCGCGCCGCCGACCAGCATCAGCACCCACGTCACCAGCACGATCCACGCCTCGGCGAGATCCTCGGGGCGGCGCAGCGGACTGCGCCGCCACCGCCACAGCCACCGCCGCCCCGTGGTCCCCTCGCGCCCGGCGCTCCGCCCCCGGTCGTTCCGCTCGGCGCTCATCGGTCCTCACCTCCTTCGCCCCCTCCGCCCCCTCCCTTCCGACGGTGACAGGGGCGGCGGCGGAACCCCATGGGCCGGTCGGCCCCGCCCGCAGGGCCGTCAGGCGCCCCCGGCCCCCGCCCCAAGGGCCCGTCCGCCCGTCCGCCCTGCCGGTCCGGGGACTGTGGGCCGCCCCGGGCCACTGGGCCCCAGCCGCGGGCCGGTCGGCTCATGCGCGCGGCCGTGGCATCGCGTTCACTGGGACGTACAGAGGCGGACTGACGGCAGCCGGCGCGGCTGTCGGCCGAGGAGGCTTCGATGCCGACACGACAGCTCGACGTGGGGACGGTGACCGCGCTGGTCGCCGACGCCACCACCGCCCCCTCGATGCACAACGCGCAGCCCTGGCGGTTCCGCTACCTGACCGGCCCGCGCGTCCTGCGCCTGTACGCCGACCCGGAGCGCGCCATGCGCCGCACCGACCCGGGGAACCGGGCCCTGCACATCGGCTGCGGCGCGGCCCTGTTCAACCTGCGGGTCGCCGCCGCGCACGCGGACCTCACCGCCGCGACGCGCCTGCTGCCCGACCCGGCGGACCCGCTGCTGCTGGCCGAGGCGGCCCTGGGCGACCGGCCCGGAGCGGCGCCGGACGCCGAGCTGCGCCGGCTGTATCCGTTCCTGGCCCGGCGGCACACCAGCCGCCACCCCTTCGAGGACCGGGAGGTGCCGGAGGAGATCCGGGCCGTGCTGCGGGCGGCGGCCGAGTCGGAGGGCGCCGAACTGCTGTTCCCGGGCCCGTGGCACATCGACGCGCTGCGCGCGCTCGTCCAGGACGCGGAGAGCCGGGACGAGCTGGACGAGTCCGCCTTCGAGGACCTGACGCGCTGGACCCGGCTCGGCCCGGAGGCGGAGAACGCCGTGGACGGCGTGCCGGAGTACGCCTTCGGCCCGACCCGGCGCGGCGGCAAGGCCCTGCTGCGGGACTTCGCCGGGCGCCGGCGGGTGCCCGGCCGCGACGGCGCCGACTTCGAGGAGAGTCCCCGGCTGGCCGTGCTCAGCACACGCGGCGACACCCCCGCCGACTGGCTGGTCGCCGGCCAGGCGCTGGAGCGCGTCATGCTGGAGGCCACCGCGGCCGGACTCGCCACCTCCCTGACCTCGCACCCGCTGGAGAGCCCGGAGCTGCGTCCGCTGGCCCGCGATCCCGTCACGGGCCGGGGCCAGGTCCAGATGGTGCTGCGCCTCGGCTACGGACCGCCCGGCCCCGCGACGCCCCGCCGGCCCGTCGCGGACGTCCTCGATGTCGAGCCGGACGCACCGGCGGACTGACCGCCGGCGGACTGACCGCCGACGGCCCTGCGGGACAACACGCCGGGCGACACATGCCGAACGACGGAGAGAGTGCCATGAACATGCCCGTGGTAGTGGGAGTCGACGGCTCGCCGTCGAGCCTGGAGGCCGTCGCCGTCGCGGCGCGCGAGGCCCGGCTCCGGGGACGCGGTCTGAAGGTGGTGCACGCGTTCCTGTGGCCCATCGTGCACGTGCCGCTCGGGCCGTGGCCGATGGGGCAGGCCGTGGACGCGCTGCGGGAGGAGGCCGGCCGGCTGGTCACCGAGGCCGCGGAACACGCCCGCTCCGTGGCCCCCGACCTCGAGATCCGCTGCGCGGTGCTGGCCGGCGGGCCGCTGCCCGTGCTGGAGGCGGAGTCGCACGGCGCCGCGCTGGTGGTGGTCGGCAGCCGGGGGACGGGCGGCTTCATGGGACTGCTGCTGGGCTCGACGGCGGTACAGCTGGCCGGGCACGCGCACTGCCCCGTCCTGGTCGTACGCGACCGCCCGGCCCTGGCCGGCCCGGTCCTCCTCGGCGTCGACGGCTCCCCGGCCGGCGAACCGGCCGTCGACTTCGCCTTCGCCGAGGCCGCGCTGCGCAAGACCGGCATCGTGGCCCTGCACGCGTGGACGCCGTGGAGCGTGCCGGTGACACCGCCGCCGGGACCGTCGGCCCCCCACCAGCCGGACCCGGCCGCGCTCGCGGACCGCGAGCGGCGCCTGCTGGCCGAAGCCCTCGCCGGCCGGCAGGAGCAGTATCCCCAGGTGCCCGTCGACCACGTCCTGGTCAAGGGCGACGCCCGCGAGGCGCTGATCGAGGCGAGCGGACGGGCCGGACTGCTCGTCCTCGGGGCCCGGGGGCACGGCGGCTTCGCGGGCCTGCTCCTCGGCTCGGTCAGCCAGGCGGTCCTGCACCACGCGACCTGCCCGGTGACGGTGGCACGACACTTCGGCGACCGGCGCGCACTCTGAGCGCGCGCCGCGCGGCCGGTACGCCGGTCAGCGCGGGTCGTCGCCCTCCCGCCCAGCCGCCTCGTCCTGGGACAGGGGGCACACCGTCCCGTCGTCCGGCAGCACCACCAGACGCACCGCCATACGGCGTGCCCCGGCGGGGCGTTCGCCCGGGTCGGTCACGTACCTGTGCAGCAGGGCCCGGTACTCCTCGGCGAACTCGGCCGCCTGCTCCTTCGTCAGCCACAGGGCGGCGCGCTGGATGTGGTGCCAGCCTGCCGAAGTGTCGTACCCGGCGTAGGCCTTGACGACCAGGTTCAGGTCGTGGGTCATCTTCAGCGCGCCGATCTTCAGCGCTGCCTCGCGTTCGTCGGCCGTCATCTCCAGCCCTGGTGGCGTGAAGATGTCCGTCATGAGCGATCTCCACCAGCGTTCCCGGCCGTTGGAGCGCTCCTCGATCTCGGCGATCAGCTGGAGATCGGCGAGTTTGCGCAGGTGGTAGCTGGTCGTGCCGGTGCTCTCGCCGAGGGCCTTGGCGACGCTGGTGGAGTTGGCCTCGCCGTGCTCGCCGAGGTAGCTCAGGATGTCGCGGCGTACCGGATGGGACAGCGCCTTGTGGAAGGCCTTGAGATCCTGGCCGGTCAGCACTCGTGTCTCGGGACGCTCAGCCATGCCCCTCAGCGTACTGCAGAGACTCTCTGCAACGGATCGCAGAGAATTTTTGCAGAGCTTCTCTGTAGCGGCTAGGGTGAGACCCGGGAAGGTGCGCACGCCCTGGGTATGGCGGGGGCGGCGCGTACCGCTTCGACATTCTTCGGACTGGAGGGGGCGGCCGTGTCCGACTCACTGGACGCACGACTGCGGGACGAGATAGACGACCAGGTCGCCGAGGCGTTCGACGCGTACCTGGCGGACCGCCTGGCCGAGCCGGGCCCCCTGCGCACCGCGCTGGCCGCCCGGCGCGGCGCGCGGGTGGTCCTGGGCACGATCGGCTTGGGCGCCCTCGCCACGGCCCTGGCGCCGGCCGCGGTCCCGGTCCTGTGTTCGATCTGGGGCGCCATCGCCTTCGTGGACGTGACCTGGCTCCTGACGGCTCAGCACCGGTGAAGAGCCCGGCGCACCACCGCAGCCGCACGGTCCGTATCCGCGCACGCCGAGGACGCGCCGTCGCCCTGGTCGCCTCCGCCGTGGCGCCGACCGGCGCCTGCGCGGCGGACGGGGCGCGCGGCGAGTGGGAGGTGGCCTGCGGTGACCGCGAGGGACCGGTTCGCCGTCCCGGCCGGCAGCCGCTTCACCGCCCGCCTCACCCCGGCGGGAGGGGCGCCGACGGCTTGGTGCTGTGGCGGTTCGACGACGTGCGCCCCGACAACGTGGACGGATACGACGACGACATCGAAGGCTGTGAGGAGTGACAACGCCCAAGGTGTGAGGAACAGGGCCGCTTGGCGACCGTCACCCGGCGGCGCGGCCCCGCGTTCGGGTCACACGTGGTGGCCCTGGGACGCGAGCCATCTGTGCACGCTCTCCTTGTCGGACGGGGTGATCCGGACGGGCCCGTCGACCGACGGGCCCTCGTCGGCGTTGAAGGCGGTGTCCGTGATCCTCGCCGTCACCCAGGTGGCCAGGTCCTGCGCGCTGTCCTCGGCGAGGGCACCGCTCTCCCAGTCCTCTCGCGCCCGCCGGGCGGCGTCCGGATCGTGGCGTTCCGTCTCCGCCAGCCAGACGGGCAGCAGCCGCTCGACCACCTGACGGTCGGGTCCGGACGCCCGCTGCCGCCGCTCGTGTGCTGTCATGCCCGCCGGGTTTCCCCCACGGCGGCGGACGACACGTGACCGCCGTGCCCGTGCCCGTGCCACCGCCCGTGTCCCGGACCGGCCGCGGCGGGCGACCGGGCCGGTGGCTCAGCGGCGGGCGCGCAGCCGCTGGAAGAGGCGTTGCGCCTGGGCGCGGCGGCGCGGGTCGCTCGCGGTGCGCCGCACCTGCTCGATCGTGCGCCGCCCCTGCGGGCTCCGCGCGAACTCCTTGATCCGTCCCAGCACTCCGGCCACGATGCTCCCTCCCTCGCTGACCGGCCCGGCTCCGCGCCGGACCGTCGTCTCCGGTACGGCTGCCCGGCGACCGGGGTTCCAGTCCGCGCGTATCGGACGTGCCGCAGCGCGCAGGCGCCGCGGCTGCCTGATCCGGCCGGGTGCTTCTGTCGGCTCCCGGCCGGGTGTTTCCGTCAGTTGTCGTCCAGCCGGGCCAGCGTCGTCTCCAGGTCGGCCGGGCGGGGCCGGTTGTGGGGGAGCTTCGCCAGTACGGCCGCCATGCCGCAGGTGTCGGTCACCGCGGAGAAGACCAGGCCGCCGGCGATGCCCGCGGACACCAGCCGGAAGGCCGGGTGGACGAACTTCCCGAGCGCCAGGCCGAGCAGGACGGCCGAGCCCGCGGTGAGCCGGACCTGGCGTTCCATGCCCCAGGTCGCCTTCGCGCCGTCCTGGGGGCGCTCCAGGTCGTTGCCCTGAGCGGCCCAGGCGCCGGTGCCGCCGACGAGGGTGGCGGCGGGTATGCCGTGCTCGGCGAGGGTGCGGCAGGCGTTCTGGGAGCGGTTGCCGGAGGCGCAGACGACGAGGACCCCGCCGCGCTCGGCCGCGCTCCGGAGGCCCGGCAGGGCGCGGTCGAGCTGGTCGAGGGGGACGTTGAGGGCGCCGGGGAGGTGGCCGCCGGCGTACTCGCCGGGGGTGCGGACGTCGATGACGGTCAGCTCGTGCAGACGGGCGCGGGCTTCGTCGGGGGCGAGGGCTACGGGGGTGGTGGTCATGGGGGGCGTGTCCTTGTGCGTCGGTGTCGGATCGGTGGAGGTGTCGGATCGGTGGCGGTGGCGGTGGCGGTCAGTATTGGTCGGTATCGGAATCGGTGTCGGGGGCCGGTCGAGGGGACCGCGGCGGGAGTGCCGGTTGTCCGGTCAGACGAGCGCGTCCGCCAGCATGAGCGCGGCGACCGCGAGCAGTACGCAGGCGAAGAGGCGCTGCAGCGCGGTGCCCTTGAGCTTCGCCGCCAGCCGCTTCCCGTCCCAGGCGCCCAGGATCGCCGCCGCGGTGAACGGCGCGACGACGGCCCAGTCCAGCCGCGTACCGGCGCCGGCCCGGGCGCCGAGTGCGGCCAGCGAGTTGATCGTGATGACCAGCAGGCTGGTGCCGACGGCCCGGCGCATGGGCAGGTTCAGTACGCCCACCAGGGCCGGGACGGCGAGGAAGCCGCCGCCCACCCCCAGGAATCCCGTCACCGCGCCCAGCCCGGCGCCGGCCGCGCCGGCCTTCCCGGGACGCACCGCGCCGGTGGCCTCGGTGCGCGCGGGCCGCAGCATGCGCAGGGCCGCGATCGCGGCGACGACGGCGAACGCGACGGTCAGCACGGGCTGGGGCACACGGCCGGCGGCGGCCCCGGCGAGCAGGGCGGGTACGAGGCCCGCCGCGGCGAACAGCAGACCCGTCCGCCACGCGACCTGGCCGTCCTTGGCGTGCCCCACGAGCGCCGTGACCGACGTCAGGGTGACGATGAGCAGACTGGCCGTGGCCGCGGCCGCCGGGGTGAAACCCAGCAGGTAGATCAAGGCGGGCACCGCGAGGACGCTGCCACCGCCGCCGAGGCCGCCGAGGGCTAGGCCGACGACGGCGCCGGCGAGGAGCGCGGGTATCAGAGCGGTCATTCGTCCTGCTCGCGAGCAGGGTCGTGGCCGTCGTGGAGGGGGAGCATCACACAACCTCCCGGTCGGTCGGAGGGGGTCGGGAAAGGTGGACGGAGGCCGGTCGGCCCAGAGCGGTCGTCGGAGACGGGCCGGCGGAGGTCGGAGGTCGGTCGTCAGAGGCCGGTCGTCGGAAGCCGGTCGGCAGAGGCGGGTCGGCGGAGGTCGGCCGTAAGAAGCCGGTCGGCAGAAGTCGCTCGGCGGAGGCGGGTCGGCGGAGGCCGGTCGGCCGAGGGCGAAGGCATCGGGGCGGGCCGTCGGGAACGGGGCCCGCTCAGGCGGTGACCACGGTCAGGCCGGCCTCGCCGGCGGCGTCGAAGCCGTCGTCGACCGCGACCACGTCACGGCCCGCCGCGTCGAGCAGGGACGCGGCGATCGCGGCGCGCATACCGCCCGCGCAGTGCACCCACACGGTGCCCGCCGGCACCTCGCCGAGCCGCCGGTGCACTTCGTGGACCGGGATGTGCACCGAGCCGGCGATGTGCCCGCCGGCCCGCTCGGCGTCGCGCCGTACGTCCAGGACGACGACGCCGTCCGTGCCGCGCTCGGCCAGGTCCGCGAACGTGGCGCGCGGGAAGGAGACGAGCGGCGCGCTCTCGCTCGCCCACCGCTCGGGCGCACCGGTCGCGGCAGCCGCCGGACGGTCGATGCCGACCCGTACCAACTCCCGCTGTGCGTACGCCAGTTGTTCGGCGGATTCGGCGAGCAGGGTCACCGGCTTGCCCCACGGGATCAGCCACGCCAGATACGTGGCGATCTTGCCGTCCGCCTCGAAGTTGAACGAGCCGGCGACATGGCCCTCGGCGAACGCGATCCGGTTGCGCAGGTCCACGACCCACTCGCCGGCCGCCAGCCGGACCGCGATCTCGTCGGCGTCCGCGACGGCCGGCGGCGTCAGGTCCACGGGGGCGGGACCGCCGGCGTTGGCCGGGCCCATGTGCGCGTAGTAGGCGGGTGTGTCGTCCAGTCCGGCCAGCAGCCCGGCGACGAAGGCGTCCACGTCCTGCGTGAACGCCGCGTTCGCGGCCTTCTCCGCCCCGATCGTCGTGGCGTCGCCCTCGGCCTGCGCCGAGGAGCAGAAACTCCCGAAGCCGTGCGTCGGCAGCACGGTCGTCCCGTCCGGCAGCTCGGCCGCCAGCCGGTGCGCGGAGGCGTACTGCGCGCGGGCCAGCCGCTCGGTCAGCCGCGGTTCCACCAGATCCGGGCGGCCCACCGTGCCGATCAGCAGCGATCCGCCGGTGAACACGGCCACCGGCCGCCCCTGCTCGCGCAGCACGTAGGAGGTGTGGTGCGGGGTGTGGCCCGGGGTGGCGACCGCGCGCAGTTCGAGTCCGGCGTCGAGGGCGACGGTGTCGCCGTCGGCGACCGGGACCCGCGCGAACGCCACACGTGCCCCGGCCGGTACGAGGTAGGCGGCGCCGGTCACCCGGGCCAGTTCGAGGCCGCCGGTGACGTAGTCGTTGTGGAGGTGGGTCTCCACCACGTGCGTGATCCGCACGCCCCGCCGGGCCGCCGCCGCCAGCACCTGGTCGATGTCGCGCGGCGGGTCCACCGCGACGGCCGTCCGCGGACCGCCGGCCAGGTAGTGGCGGTTGCCGAGGCCTTCGAGCTCGATGGTGTCGATGAAGAACACGGAGACGCTCCCTTCCGAAGAATTACCCCCCGGGGTATGCAGTCACCGTAACATGGGTACCCCGGGGGGTATTCGGACAGGGGTGTGACGTCCGCCCGAGGAGTCCGCGGGGATATCCGCCCGGGGCATCCGCCCGAGACGTCCGCCCGCGACACCCGCGCCCCGGCCACCCGCACCCCCCGGCCACCCGCACCTCCGGGCCACCCGCACCCCCGGGCCACCCGCACCCCCGCGTCCCTCACACCTCACGCGTGTGTGGCGTCCGGGTCCGCGTGGTCCGCGATCCAGCGGTCGACGCGCGCCCACTGGGCCAGCAGCCACTCGCTGCGGGCGGCGTCGCCCGACGGGACGCGGCTCGCGGGGACCCGCCACCACCGCGCCCGCACGCCCTCCCGCAGCGGCAGCCGGTCCCAGACGGTGCGCGCGGAGTGGAGGACGTCGAGGCCGGTGTGGGCGACGAAGACCACGTCGGCCGTGGGCGCGGCGGCGAGCGCGGCCAGGGCGCCGGCGTCCCGGGGCGGCAGCACGTGGCGCATGCGTTCCGCGCGGGCCGCCCGGCGTCGCAGCCCGCGGCGGCGCAGCGAGGCGATCGCACGCAGGCGGCGGCGCGGGGTGAAGTTGCCGCCCTCCGGGAAGATCACGAGGGCGTCGCCCGGGCCGAGCCCGGCCGCCAGCTCCCCGATCGCGTCCTCGGCGCGGCGGCCGAAGGCCGGCAGGAAGCAGTGGGGGACCCGCCCGACGAGGACGTCGAGGGCGGGGTCGGCGCGCAGCGTCCGCTTCAGCACGGTGTGGGGCCGCAGCCCGGCCGGGCCGAGCAGCACCTGCAGCAACAGGAAGGAGTCGCCGACCCCGGCGTGCCGTACGAAGACCAGCACCGGCGCCGCCGCACCCCCGGACGCGCCGGGCGGCGGGGGCGTCACCGTCACCCGGAGCCGGAAGATCCGCTCGCCCGCCCGCCGCAGCAACCGCAGCAGCCTCTCCAGCAGGGCGAACGCGTCCTCGGCGCGCCGCCGCGCACGGTCGCGCCCGTCGGGCAGCCGTCGCGCCCACAGGAACGCCGCGGCCGTCAGCCCCGCCAGATCCACCAGGAGGTACAGCAGGACGAAACCGAGCATCCGCACCGGCCGCCACGGACCGCGCGTCGCGAGCGAGACCGGCGCGCACAGCACGCCCGCGGCGACCAGGAGCGCGGCCGTCACGGGAACGAGCGCGAGCAGCAGCGCGGTGGCCGCCGTGCGGCGCAGTCCGGTCAGCACCGCGCGGGCCGCGCGGGCCGGGCGGCCGCGTCGTACCCCCGCCTCGGTCATCGCGGGCCGTCGGACACGTCCGGTGCGCCCGGTGCGCCCGGTGCGCCGAGGGCGGTCTCGAGGTAGCGGGAGGCGGCGGCGTAGGCGCGTTCGATGCGCTCGCCGGTACGGCCGAAGCTGCGGTACCGCAGCTGGCGCAGGGTGCCCGCGCCCTCCTCGGGGCCCGAGCCCGACGGCAGGACGTGGACCGTGACGCCGGGCGGCAGATCCGCCATGTCACGGGCGAAGCGGTGCCTGCGGGCGATCTCGAACGCCACCAGGGCCACCTGCCAGGGCGCTCGCGGCGGGGTGAGGGGACGCTCGACGCGGCCGACTTGGAGGACGTAGACCTCGCTCGCGCCGAGGGCCACCGCGCGGCCGACGGGGATGCTGTTGACCAGGCCGCCGTCGACGTAGTGCCCGCCGTCGAGCCGGACGGGCGGCAGCAGCCCGGGCACCGCGCACGAGGCGAGCACGGCGTCCACCAGCGGTCCGGCGGTGAACCAGTGCTCGGCGGCCTGCTCGATCCGCGCGGCCACGCACTGGAACGGCAGGGCCAGCGCCTCGATCCGCGTCACCGGGAGGTGGGTGCACAGCAGGTCGCGCAGCGGGGCGGGGTGGTACAGGTGCGTGCCGCTGCGTACGGCGGTGCCGAGCCGCCCGAGCAGCGATCCGGAGAACACGCCGGCGCGCCCGAGGCCGGTCCACAGGTCGGCGAGCCGGGCCACCGACGCCCGTGACGGGTCGGCGGCGACGGCGGCGCCGTTGATCGCGCCGACGGAGGTGCCGACGACGAGGTCCGGGTGCACTCCGGCGGCGAACAGCGCCTTGAGCATGCCGACTTCATAGGCGCCGAGGGCGCCCCCGCCGCCCAGGACGAAGGCGCGGATCGGTGGGCGGGCGGTCCGGCTGTCCTCCATGGCCGACAGGTGCCCCGGCTCGGCCCCGCCAACCATCGGGCGGGCGCATGGGCCGGGGCGACGCGACGGACGGCTCCGTACTCAGCGCGAGGGACGGGGCGCCGTCATATGGCGACACTCTCCCGGAAAGCCATATGGCGACACTCGCCCGGAAGGCCGGGGTGCCGTCACATGGCGACGTGGGTGTGGACCCGGACGAGGCGCAGCGACGCCAGGTCCCGGCGGCGGATCAGCCAGCTGACGACGCCCAGGTCCAGTTCCCGGACCTCCTGGCCGCAGCGCCAAGTGGCCAGCAGCACCCAGTCGTCGGCGTCCTCCGCCTCCGGCTCGGCGTCCCGCACCAGCGACAGCGGGTCGTCGTGCACGACGACGGGATGGCCGCCGAGCGCGAACGTCCACACGGGCCAGGAACCGCCCACGTGCGTCCAGGCGCTCTCCAGTTCGTCGGCGAGTGCGTACTGCTCGTCGTCGGGGTCCTCCCATCGCGCCTCGGCGAAGCTCTCCGCGTCGGGCGGGGACAGGTGGTGCCACATCGTGCGCATGTCCTGCGGCGCGAACGGCTCGTACCCGGTGTCGGTGCGACGAGCGGCTGTCGGCGTTCCGGCGGGTATGTGGCGCACGGCGTCGGGCACACGGCCCCCGAATCCCAGGTCGGGCTCGGCGAAGAACAGCAGCCGGCCGTCGGAGGGGAGGGGGAGCCCGGCGGCGCCCGGCGGGAGGAGCGCGCAGTCCACCGAGGCCACGAAGGGGAAGGACGGGTCCGGCGCGTCGGCCGGCAGCAGGGGGTCGCCGCCGAGCCGGGCCGAGAGCGGCCCGTCACCGCCCTGCGTCCAGTACACGCCCGGCACGGTCCGCCGTATCCACTCCTCCACGTCGTCCGCCGGCAGCCCCCGCGATGTCGCCTCGGCGCGGAAACGGTTGACTCTGTCGGTGTTCCAGACGTCGATCACGGCGCCACCCTACAAAGGCCCGCCCGGCCTCCGCGCCCGGCCTCCACGCTCGGCCCCCGCGCCCAGGCCCACGTCCGCCCCCCCCGCGCCGGGCCGCCCGCCCCTGGGCCGCCCGCCATCGGGCCGCCCGCCATCGGGCCGCCCGCCCGCCCGGCCCGGGACGCTGTCACCAGGGCAGCGGGCCTGCCAGGTCGAAGAACCCGCCGCTGGGGCCGTCCGGACCCGCCTGCGCCATGCGGACGATGATCTCGGCGCCCTCCTCGACCGTCTGGGTCCCGGTGTTCCCGTTCAGGTCCGTCCTGGTGAAGCCCGGCTCCACGGCGTTGATCCGCATCCGCGGGAACGCCTTCGCGAACTGCACGGTGACCATGTTGACCGCCGCCTTCGACGCCGGATACGCGACCCCCGGGTAGGCGGCGGCGGGATGGTCCGGGTCGGACACGTGGGCCAGCGACGCCAGACCGCTGCTGACGTTGACCACGACCGGCGCCGCCGACCGCAGCAGCAGCGGCAGGAAGGCATGGGTCACGCGCACCGTCCCGAAGACGTTGGTCTCGAACACCTCCCGCATCATGTCGGCGGTCACGTCCGCCGCGCCGCCCACCTCGTTGTTCCGGCCGCGCGCCTCGATGCCGGCGTTGTTGACCAGCACGTCCAGGCCGCCGTCGGCCTCGATGGTCTTCACCGCGGCCGCGACGGACGCGTCGTCGGTGACATCGAGCCGCACGGCCCGCGCCCCCCGGCCCAGCCGCTCCGCGGCGGCCTGGCCGCGGGCCTCGTCCCGGCTGCCGACGTAGACGGTGTGGCCCGCCGCGAGGAGGCGGCGGGCGGTCTCGTGGCCGAGACCCTTGTTCGCTCCGGTGATCAGTGTCGTCGTCATGCCTCCACGATCCGTCCCGCCGGTCCGCGCGGCCAGGTGTCCCGTCTTCCTGGGACCAGCGGTACCAGGAAGACGCCCGGCCGCTGCGGCATACTGGTCGCATGGCGACGGCGGAGTTCGGCAAGGCGGTGCGCCGCTGGCGCGACCGGGTCCCGCCCGAGGCGGCCGGGCTGCCGACGGGCGGACAGCGGCGCGCGGCCGGACTGCGCCGCGAGGAACTGGCCCTGCTCGCCGGGATCTCCGTCGACTACGTCACCCGGCTCGAACAGGGCCGGGCCACCAACCCCTCGTCCCAGGTCGTCGAGGCCCTGGCCCGGGCGCTGCGGCTGGCGGAGGAGGAGCGCGCACACCTGTTCCGGCTGGCCGGGCTCGCGCCGCCGGGCCCGACCACGGTGCCGGCGTACATCACCCCGAGCGTCCAGCGGGTGCTGGACCGGCTGACCGGGACGCCCGTCGCGGTCTTCGACGCGTCCTGGACCCTGCTCCTGGCCAACGCGCCCTACGCGGCCCTGATGGGCGACCCGTCCGCCCGGCGCGGCGACGAACGCAACGGCGTGTGGCGCCACTTCCTCGGCCAGGGCATCGGCGTACGGCGCACCGCGCAGGCGCAGCGAGACCACGAGGCGGCGCTCGTCGCCGATCTGCGCACGGCCGCCGAACGCTACCCGGACGACCGGCGGTTGCACCGGCTGATCGCCGAACTGCGCACGGGCAGCGAGCGGTTCGCCGCGCTGTGGGACACGGGCGCCGCCGGCCGCCACGAGGCCTCCCGCAAAACGATCGACCATCCGCGGGTGGGCCCCGTGACGCTGGACTGCGACATCCTCACCGTGGCCGGCAGCGATCTGCGGCTCATGGTCTACACGGCCGAGCCCGGCACCGAGGACGCCGAACGCCTCGCCCTCCTCACCGTCCTCGGCACCCAGGACCTGGCCCATCCGGCCGGTCGAGACATCTGACCGGCTGAGACGGCGGTCGTGGCGGGCCCGGGGACCGGGGCGCCCGCCGCGGCGGGGTCAGAGCATCAGCAGCAGACGGGTGTTCGGTATGAGCTTGCGGTTCACGCTGGTGCTCTGCACGAAGATGGTGAAGTCGTCGTTGTGGTCGGGCCGGACGCGGACCTCCACGTCGGGCAGGCCGAGCAGGGTCCGGGCCTCGGGGCCCGTGTACACCCGGTCCGTCTTCTTCTCCAGCACCGCGATCCGCTTGCGCGCCTGGACCTTCTCCGACTTGCTCAGCTGGTAGTACGCGCCGCCGGTACGGTAGGTGTGCCCGCTCTCGACGACCCAGTCCCGGATCGCCGCGTCCCGGGTCACCGGGAGCAACTGGTACTCCGACGGGTCCACCGGGGCGAGGCCGGCCGCCTTGACGGTGTCCTTGTTGACCGCCTCCGCGCCCGCGGAGAACACCGCCCTCGATCCCCGGATGCCCTGGGTGCGGCCCACCATGAACTTCTCGGTGGCCTCCCGGATGACCTGCCCGGCCTCCTCCAGTCCCTGCGTGCTCGTGGCGTCCCAGACGGCGACGTTGTCCTTCGGGAAACCGCACTGCACGGCCTCCCGCTTGCCCATCTGGTCCGGCACGAGGACGGCCAGCGTCCAGTTGTCCCGCTGGTCCGCGATCATCTCGGCCACGGCGGCCACCAGCGCGCGCGGGTCCCTGGCGGGGGCGTCCGGGCAGCGGTGGCTGGCGTTCTCCTGGCCGTCCGTCAGGACGAACGTCAGGAAGCTGTGGTCGCCGTACAACTGGGCCGTCCGGGCCAGCTCCCGCTGCGATTTCAGCGTCGCCGCCAGCAGGGCCGTCATCCCGCCGGGCCGGTACAGCTCCCGGAGCGACGGCATCCGCAGCACGTCCTTGTCGTAGACGACGCACTCCACCCGGTCCGCGAACACGTACACCGTGACCCGGGTCTCCTGGTCCAGCTCCCGCGACCGGCGGGCGAGATAGGCGATCTGCTCGTCGGCGACCTCGACGACCTTGCGGCTCAGGTGCGCCATGGACGCACTGGCGTCCAGCACCAGGGCGACGTGATTGATGTAGTTCTGGTTCCCCGACATGGGAGCCCCCTCTTCCCGATCCGTTGCTCCCACCTTCCCACCCACCACTGACAATCGGCTTCGCGCGCCGAGGATAAGCTAGGTTAGGTTAGGCAAACCTAAGTTACCTGCTCCTGGGAGAGCCCGGATGCGCCGTACCCGTTCCCGCGCCATCGCACCCACCGCCGCCGAGCGCGTCCGCTCGGTGCTCGCCGCCGCCCATTCCCTGACCGTGGTGAGCGACGGAGCGCACACCGAAGTGCGCCGTCTCGACGACACGGGGGCCATGGGCCACTTCCATCTGCACGCCCCCTCCGAGGATCCCGTCGTCCGGCCGTCCGGCCGCGTCCCCGTCCGGCTGGAACTCACCGACGTCGCCCCCACCCCGGTCCGCGAACGGCTGCGCGCCCGCGTGACGATCACCGGACTGCTCGGCGCCTCCTACGACCCGGAGCAGACGGAAAGCACCTGCGTGGAGTTCGGGCAGGCGGTCCTGGAGGACGAGCGCGGCCGCACGTTCCTGACCCTCCCGGAGCTGGAGGCGGCCCCGCTCGACCCCCTGGCCCCGTACGAGGCGGGCATGCTGACCCATCTGGCCGACGACCACGGCGCACTCGTCCCGCTGCTGCTGCGGCTCGTCCGCCCGGCGCCCGCACCGGGGGTGCGGCGGGTGCTCCCGGTCCGCATCGACCGCTACGGCCTGACCCTGCGGCTGGAGTACCCGCGCACCCACCGGGACGTGCGGCTCCCGTTCAGGGCGCCCGTGCGCCACATCGACCACGTCGGCCCCCAGATCCACGGTCTCCTGGCTACCGCCCGCCGCCTCTCCCACACGGGCCGTCTGCCGGCCTGAGCGCCGGACACACCTGAGTCCCGGACACACCTGAGTCCCGGACACACCTGGGCCCCGGACACGCCGCCGGGGACGGCCGGAGCCGCTCTCCGTCCGCCCACCCGGGGGGAAACCTTCACGGACGCGTCGGACCGGCGGGTCCACGGCGCGTCAGACCGGCGGGCAGCCGAACCAGTCGACCGTGCCCTTGTCGGCGTCGGTGGTGTAGCCGAGGCATCTGATGGTCCTGTGGTGCAGGGTCTTGGTCCGTTCGACTCCGCCGTCCAGGGTGTCGCCCTTGTAGCGGGTCTGCACGAGCGTGTCGATCTCGACGGTGTACCAGCGCTTCTCGTGCGACGGGATGCTGCAGTGACGCGCGGTCACGTTGCGGCTGGGGCCGTCGTCCCACAGGTCCTGGTCGCCGCGGTCGCAGTGCGCGCCTGCGGCGGCGACGGCGGGGGAGGCGGCGGCGCCGAGCAGCGCCGGCGTGGCTATGGCGATCGCGGCGGCGACGCCGAGGAGACGCCGCGCGGTCAGGTGCTTCACGGTCAGGTGCTTCATGGTGAGGTTCATCGACGGGTCCTTCTGCCGGGGGTGGCGGCCGGCCGGAGTGGCCGGGCCGTCTCTGCGTGATCGTCACACCGCCCCGGGTCTCCCGCCCGGTGGCCGGTGGCCGGTTCCCCCGCCCCGGTGACCTCCGTGCCGCCGATGCAGCAGGACCGGCGGCGGGCCCTCCGGGCTGAGCGGGTGCGGACATGCCGCCGGGGGCGGCCGGAGTCGCACTCCGTCCGCCCCCGGCGGGTCTCCTCCGCGTCAGGCCTCCGCGTCAGGCCTCCTCGACCAGGTACGCGACGCTGTCGACGACGAACTCGCCGTACCGCAGGGCCGAACCGATGGCTTCCATCCGCGCGTACCGCGCCGCGGACAGCGTGATCTCGGCCGGGGCGTAACTGATGGCCTTCAGCAGCACCCGGAACGCCAGGTCCGGGCTGCAGCGGCGCGCGCACTCGGTGAGCGCGGAGCGCACCTCGGCCGGGAGGAGCCGCACCGCCTCGATCTCGGCGACGACCGCGTCGAGGCAGGCGGCGCCTTCCTCGGCGTCCGCCCCCGTGAGCGCGCGCACCTCGGCGTGGGCCGCCAGCCGGGCGTCACACAGGTCGGCGACCGTGCGCGTCCACTCGGCCCCGCCGCCCACCAGGTGGAAGGCCGGCATGTACTGGGACCCGGCCTCCCACAGCACTTCCAGCGTCGAGGAGGGGAGGGCGGCGAGGAGCCGTGCGTCACGGCGTACGGCCAGGGCTTGCTCGTCCTCGGACTGGGCCAGGTACTTGGCGACGACGTCAGCGGCCGTCTCCCCGTCGTGGATCCAGTCCTGATGGAAGAGACTCATGACCGTCGTCACCCCGAAGTCGAACGGCGTGAAGCGCGGCATCACCCCTCACCTCCTCACTTCGGGTAGCACGTCTGGACGTAGAAACCGGCCTTGTGCCCCTTGGCGCGTACGAGCTTGATGTAGAACCTGTTGCCCGTCGCCACGGCGCTTCCGTCCGGATAGTAGGCCTTGCCGAGCGAGTTCCTCGCTCCGAAGGAGCCCTCGAAATCCAGGTCCGGCCTGGTGGACTTCTGGAGCCAGTTCTTGATCCGGTTCGCGTTGTTGGCCAGTGCGTAGTCCACGACCTGCTGTGCGGTCTGCTGGTCGACGAACAGGCTGTTGGGCGTGGTGCGGTTGTACTTCCGTGTCTTCTCGGCGGCCAGCTCGACGGCCCGCTGCGGGCTGACGATGCCGGCCGTGTGCTCGTCGAGCGTGTGAGCCTGCCCGGAGAACTTCTGCGCGTCGGCCACGAGGTCGTTGCAGTTGTGGACCAGGACCGGGCTGTCGCCCGCCACGGCGTAGAAGGTGTGCAGGCCGGAGACGGTCAGGTCGTACACCGTCCGCGGCGTCGCCTCGTGCCGTTCGGCCACCGTGGATACGGCGCGGGTCCCGCCCGGGGTGCGCAGGACGTCGCCCGGGCGCAGGTCGGAGGCCAGGGTCCAGCCGCGGCCGGGCACGAAGAACCGGTGCCCGGGGGTGCTGGTGAGCCGGCCGCCGCCGGCCAGCGTCACGTCCACCAGGTCGTCGGCGCCGTGCCGGAACGTACGGGTGACGGACTCGCCCCGGGTGCGTCCGGTCGCCGGGTCGGTGGCCAGCAGCAGGTCGCCGGCGTGCACGTCGCGCAGCGCCTTGCGGCCGCCGTCGGCCAGGACCACTTCGGTGCCGCCGGGGAAGCTGTTGACCTTGCAGGCGGTCACCAGCTCCTCGTAGACCGACACCTCGCGCTCGATCGCGGCGACCGTCACCGCGTCGATGCCGTCGATCGCCTTGAGCGCCTTGAGGGCGTCGCGGACGCCGACGCCGGTGACGAAGGCGGCGTCCACGGCGCGCAGCGCGTCCGCGATGGGCCGGACGGCCTTGCCCGCGAACATCGAGGCCACGTCCACGGCCGCCCATGCGCAGCCGCCCCAGCTTCCGCTCTGCCCGCCGGGGGTGAGCTTCTGGGCGCACTTGATCCAGCTGCCGAAGAGGATGTCGACCGGGTCGATGTTGCTCTGGTACTCCTCCATCGTGATGGTGTGCGTGACCGTCTGGGACAGTTCCTTGGTCCGGATCTGGCCGATGTAGTCCGTGGCCTCGGACGGGCAGGAGTACTTCTGCGGGTCCAGGTCCTGCGCGCCGCACAGATACAGGTCGAGGACCGCCACGTACCGGATCTTCGAGGTGATCGTGCAGTCGCCCCGGTAGAACAGCTTGTCGATCCAGCCGTCGCAGCCGTCCGTCTTGCTGACGACCTCCGGGTCGCCGACCTTCTCGATGTGGTCGACGACGTAGAACACGTTGCCGATCGAGCCGCCGTCGCCGTCGGGGACGGTGCCCGCGCCGATCTGCTGGGCCTGCGCCGCCTTCTCGGCGCGGTCGGCCGCCGCCTGGGCCTCCTCGGCGTACTGGGCGGCGTCCTTGGCGGCCTGTTCGGCCTCGGTCGCGGCCGTGTCGGCGCGGTCGGCCGCCGCGCGGGCGTCCTTGGCGTCCTGCTCGGCCTGAGCGGCCGCCGAACGGGCCGCCGCGGCGTCGAGTTCGGCGGCGTCGGCGGAGTCGCGGGCGTCCTTGGCGTAGCCCTCGGCCCGGCCGGCGGCCGCGTCGGCCGCCGCCGCGTCCTGGGCGGCCTGGTTGTCGTAGCCGATGGTGCGGGTCAGGGACGCGGAGGCCGCTGCGGCCGCCTTGGCGGCGTCGGCCGCGTAGCCCAGGGCCTCCTTGGAGTAGGTACGGGCGTCGGCGGCGTACTGGGCGGCGCCCGCCGCGTGGGTGTAGGCCTCCTTGGCGTCTCCCTTGGCCTGGTCGGCGGTGTTCTTGGCGGCCTGGGCCTCGGCGGCGGCGTTCTTGGCGTGGGCGTCGGCGACCGCCTGCTGCTGCTCGGCGATCGTCTTGGAGCCCTGTCCGGTCAGGACGACCAGAGCGGCGGCGGAGTCGGTGTCTACGTAGGGCGAGCCGAGCTGGACGGCGTCGTTGGCGGGATCGGCGACCTGTGCGGCGGCCTTGCCGGCGTCGACGGCTGCCTGGGCGGTGACATGGGCGAAGCCGGCCGCCTTGGCGGCGGCGGCGACCGCGGTGACGGCCTCCTTGTTCGCCGCGTCGGCCTGGGCCTTGGCGTCCTTGGCGTGCGCCTGGGCCTCGTCGGCGAGCTCGACCGAGGCCTTGGCCTCCGCCGAGGCGTCCTTGGCCGCCTGGATGGCGTCGGCGACGGCGCTGGTCGCGGTCCTCACGGCCGCGTCGGCCTTCAGCTTGTCGGCCTGCGCGGCGTCCGCGTCCGAGCGGGCCCGCTTCGCGGCGGCCTCGGCGCGGGTGGCCGCGGCGTCGGCGTCGGCCGCCGCCTTGGTCGCCGCGTCCGCCTCCGAGCGCGCCCTGGTCGCGGCGGCCTCGGCGTCGCCGGCCGCCTTGTCGGCGTCGTCCGCGGCGGCACGGGCCGCGTCGGCCGCGCCGCCGGAGTCCAGGGAGTCGGCGTAGGCCTGCTTGGCCGCGGCCTTCGCCCGCGCCGCCTGGGCCTTCTGCTCGGCGTCCAGGGCGTCGTCGCGCATGGCCGCGGCGTGGTCCTTCGCCTTGACCGCGTCGTCACGCCTGTCCTCGGCGGTCTTCTCCGCGGCCTCGGCCCGCGCCTTGGCGTCCTTCGCCCTCGTCGCCTCGGACTCGGCCTTCTCGCGGTGGTCGGCCGCCTCGGCCCGTCTGGCGGCGGCGTTCTCCTTCTCCGCCTTCGCCGTCTTCTCCTCGGCCTCGGCGGCGAGCCGCTTGGCGTGCGCGTCGGCGGCGGCCGCCTTCGCGTCCGCCTCCGCCCGCACCGCGACGGCGAGCTTGGCCTCGGCGGTCTCCTTGTCCTTCTTGGCGTTGTCCCGGTGCACCTTGGCCGCGTCCGCGGCTGCCTTGGCCTGCGCCTCGGCGGCCTCCGCGGCCTTCTTGCGGAACTCCGCCTTCGACTGCGCCGCCTGCGCCAGCGCCCGCTGCGCGATGGTCGCGCTGTCACCGGCCGAGGCACGGGTCGCGGCCTCCGCCGTCTCACCGGCCTTCTCCAGCGCCTGGAGCGCGGCGGCCGCGCCCTTGGTCACCTGGTCCTTCTGCTGCCCGACCAGCAGACCGCGGCCCCGGGGCGCGCCGTTCGCGTCCGCGATGCCGTACGCGGCCTGCAGCGCCGTGTCCGAGGCGGTCGCGGCCTTCTGCGCGGTGGCGAGCTGCGTCTTGAGGACGGTCAGCTGCGCCTTCGCCGCGGTCTGCGCGGCGGCGATCCCGGCCTTGGCCTGGTCGAACTGCGCCTTCTTCGGGTAGGACAGCGCGCCGTCGCCGGTGTGCGTCTTGGGCACGACGCGGAACGTCTGGGCGCTGGAGCCGTTGCAGGTCGACTGCACGGCGTCCCTGCTGTTGTCGAACCCGGGCAGGTGCAGGCACTTGCCGGTCGCCGTGTTGCGCAGCGCGCCCGGGCTGCGGACGTCGAAGGCCCAGAACTGGGTCTTGGTCGAGGCGCAGTCCCGGATCTGGATCTTGGCGCCCTCGGCGCTGCTGCTGCCCGCCACGTCCAGGCACTTCATGCCGGCGTTGGGGTTCATCAGGCGGTAGCCGCCGTTCTCCGATCCCCACAGCTGCCACTTCTGGGCCGCGCCGCTGTTGCAGGTGTAGATCTGCACCGGGGTGCCGTTGGTCTTGGCGCCCCCGGCCACGTCGAGACACTTGCCGCTGGCTCCCGGCACCTGGATCTCCAGCTGGCCGTCACCGATCCAGCCGAAGCCGCCGGCGCTCCAGTAGTCCTGCCAGCGGGTGAGGTGGTCGGCGATCCAGGACTGGCCGAGCATCTCGGCCATCGTCTCGGCGCCCTTGGTGAGCGCCGTGGTGGCGTCCCGGCTCGCGTCGAGGATCTGGTTGCGCCGGGTGGCCTGGGAGGCGATCTCCTGCTGCCACTCCTGCGCGGCGGTGTCCTCCGCCTGGCGGAGCGTCTTGTTCGGGTCGATCGGATCACGCCAGGCACAGGTGGCGAAGCGGGTCTTCAGGTCCTCGACCGCGATCCGGTACTCGGTGCTGCCCGGCTCCGGCGCGGTACGCGGCCAGCCACCCGAGGCGAGGAAGACACGGGCGTTGTCGGCGCCGGCGTGCTCCGTGGCGAAGCCGTGCAGCCACTCGAAGGCGTTGCGCTCGTTCAGCGCCCGGTTCCACTGGTCGGAGGGCAGGCCCGGGTCCGGGTCCTGGCCGTAGAGGGGGGCGCCCAGGTCGTCCACGGCCTTGAGCGTCTTCGCGTCGGCCTCGGGGGTGGGGTCGTAGAAGTCGAACTTGTCGTTCCAGTCGGGGCTCGCCCACTTGCCGAGGCCGGTCTGGTCGTAGAAGTCGCTTCCCTCCTCGCCGCCGCGCACCCAGTGGAACCCGGTGTGGGTGAAGCCGCCCGGATCGGGCAGGCCGTCCAGCGGCTTCTCCCACGCCGCCTCACGGGCGTGCAGGCGCTCCCAGTTGGCGTCGGTGGCGGCCTGGTCCCGGTTGTAGGCGTCGTGCAGCGGGCCGTTGTACGCCCCGTCGAGCGTGGCCAGTTCCCGCAGTTTCTCCGGGGTCTGGTTGAGGGCGTTCTGCGCGAAGGCGTACATGTCCGTGCCGCCCAGGCGCAGCGCGTCGGTCATCAGGCACTGGTCGAAGCGCAGTTGCTCGTCGCCGGTGGTCTCGTACCAGTCGTCCGGCCGGTCGCTGGAGTGGGCGCCGGCCAGTTCCGGGGCCAGTCGGGGCTGCACCGCGAGGCCCGTGAACAGCGCAAGCGCGGTGACGGAGGTGACGGCGGTGGTGAGGGCGGCGGCGCGCCCGCCCGGTCTGCCCGCTCCGCCGGGTCTGCGCGACCCGGGCGTGCGGAACCATGCTCTGGGGTGCACGAAGCATCCCTTTCTACGTTCGTGGGGGGTGACGTCCCGGCCGCCGCGACGGCCGGACGAGGAAGCGGCGGTGCGCCGCACACACCGCTGACGTGACGTCAGAAAGGCGTGACCACAGCCGAATCGGCGTGCGTGGGACCACGACGCGCATGCGACGGCAGCACGGACGCGGCCCTCCTCCCCGTGAGCGACGGCGGTTCCCCCGGTCGCTGAGTGGCATGCGCTCGGCTCGAAGCGGAATGGTCAGGTTCCCGCCAAGCGCGGCGCCACCTTACGCGGGCGCCCGTGGGCCCGTACAGAGACTTGATCTTGGTTGTCGGCCGTGGCCGGAAACCTCCGGCCACCGAATCAGCGGCGTCCGTGGCCCCGGCGGCCCGATGTTCCATGGATTTTCTGTGTGTCCGCTGTGAGCGGAGCGAGGAGGTGGCCGGGATCCGATCAGCTGGATATGGCCGAGTCTCGCCCATGGTCGCCGTGGTCGTCCGCCGCCGCCCACGGCCGGCGGGGACGGCGCGGTGCGGCCGAACCGCCGCTCACGCCCCGGCCAGCGAGTCGATGAGCGCCAGGGCGTCGTCGACCGAACCCGCCGGGTCGTGGAGCGGATACAGCACGCCGCGTACCGTGCGGGACGCGTCGAGGACGAGGGTGAGGCGCTTGAGGCGGTCTACGCCCGACGCCCGGAAGGTGGGCAGCCGCAGCGATCCGGCCAGTTGCAGATCGGCGTCCGACAGCAGCGGGAACGCGATCCGCGCGTGCTCCGCGAACGCGGCGAGCTGGTCGGGGCGCTGGGTGCTGACCCCGTGCACGCGCGCGTCGCGCTCCGCGAAGTCCGCCATCCGGTCGCGGTACGTGCACGATTCCAGCGTGCAGCCCCGGGCGCCCGGGATCCGCTCCCAGCCCGGCGGGTAGTCGTGCCCGCCGGGCGCGTAGGCCCCGGGGAAGCAGTACAGGACCGTCCAGGCCCGGTCCGCGGCGACCGGGTCCACCGGCGCGCCCTGCGGGCCGGCGAGTTCCAGTCCGGGAAGACGCCGCCCCACCAGGGCGTGCACGCGCCGGGTCTCGGCGGAGTCGTCCGCGCTGGTGGCCGAGAGCGCGCCGTCGCCCATCACATGGCGGGCGCCCCAGTCCTGGAGGGCGACGAGGACCGGCAGCAGGCCCCGCCCGGCCGGCGTCAGGTGGTACTCGAAGCGGGCGGGGCGCGCGCTGTAGAGGCGCCTCTCCAGGACGCCGTCCGCGACCAGGGTCTTCAGACGGCCCGTCAGAACCTTGCGGCTGATGCCGAGTTCGCCCTGCAGGGCGTCGAACTGGTGCGTTCCGCCCGCGATGTCGCGGATGAGGAGCAGCGTCCACGGGTCGCCGACCACCGCCAGCGCCTGTGCGATCGCGCAGTCCGGGTCGTCGATCTCTGTGTACCGCATGATCCATGAGTATAGTCAGTTCCCTAAAGAGACTCACTCGGCGGAGTGACTCACTCGGCGAGCGCAATGGGGGCGGGCATGACGACGGCCGTGCAGGGACCGGGAGACGAGGAGAGGCAGGCGGACGGCGCCTCGCACGCGGCGGCGTTCTGGCGGTACTGGGGCGCGTCCACGGCGAGCGGCATCGGCGACGCGGTCACGGCGGTGGCCCTGCCGCTGCTCGCCGTCCTCGTGCTGCACGCCTCGGCGTTCGAGGTCAGCCTGATCACGGCCGCCTCCTACGCCGCCTGGCTCCTGATCGGCCTCCCGGCCGGGGTCCTCGTGCACCGCCTGCCGTTGCGCGGGACCCAGGTGGCGATGGACCTCACCCGGGCCGTCGCCGTGGTCTCGGTGCCGGCGGCCGCCGCGCTCGGCGTCCTGGGCCTGCCGCAGCTGATCGTCGTGGCGCTGGTGGTCGGACTCGCGTCCGTCGTCTTCGACGTCGGCAACTCGACCTTCCTGCCCTCCATCGTCACCAAGGAGGAACTCACCGCCCGCAACAGCCTCACCTCCGGCACGCATGCGGCGACCCAGCTCGGCGGTCCGTCCCTCGGCGGCGTCCTGGTCCAACTGCTCGGCGCGGCCACGTCGATCGTGGTCGACGCGGTGAGCTATCTCGTCTCCGCCGCCCTCATGAGCAGCCTCCCGCGGGTCCCGCACCCCGCCCACCAGGGCTCGCGGCGCGGCATGGCCGAGATGATCCGCGAGGGCTGGCGGTACGTCACCCGGCACCCCGTGATCGGCCCCTGCGCGGCGGACGCGACCGCCGTCAACTTCGTCTGCGGCGGCCTGATGGCGCTCACCCCGGTCTTCCTGGTCCGCACCCTCGACGCACCGCCCGCCCTGGTCGGCGTGCTCATCGCGGCCGACGGCCTCGGCACCCTGGTCGGCGCGGCGCTGACCCCACGGATCGTGGCCCGGCTGGGCAGCGGCCGGGCGCTGCGCCGGGCCGCGGTGGCCTCCCCGTGCTTCGCCGTGCTGATGGCGCTGTCCGGCCACTCCGCGGGGCTGGCGCAGTTCGCCCTGGGCAACGCCGGCTTCGGCGCCTGCGTGGTGGTCACGAGCATCGTGACCCGCACCTACCGGCAGACCGCCACGCCGCCGGAACTGCTGCCGCGCGTGATGGCGACGGTCCGCTTCGTCTCCTGGGGCGCGATCCCGTTCGGCGCGCTGGCCGCGGGAGGCGCCGCCGCCCTGAGGAACGAGCGCGCCTCGTTCGTCCTCATGGCCGTGCTCTCCCTGGTCAGCCCGGTGGTGCTCCTGGCGAGCCCGGTGCGCCGCATGCGCGAACTGGCTTGAGCGGCACCCCGGTTCGGGGCGGGCGGCGGCTACCGTGGCGGGCATGGTCGAACACGATGCCCTCGGCGCCACCCGCGATGCCTACGACGCCGTCGCCTCCACCTACGCGCAGCTGTTCCGCGACTCGCTGCGCGACAGCCCCCTCGACCGTGCGATCCTGGGCGTCTTCGCCGAGGTCGTACGGGCGAGCGGCAACCGCGAGGTCGCGGACCTGGGGTGCGGACCCGGTCATGTCACCGCGTATCTCGCCGAGTCGGGGCTGGAGGCGTTCGGCGTCGACGCCTCGCCCGCGATGATCGAGCTGGCCCGGCAGGACTTCCCGGGACTGCGCTTCGAGGTCGGCTCGATGGCCGCGCTGGACATCGCCGACGGGGCGCTGGGCGGCATCCTCTCGCGGTGGTCCGTCATCCACACCCCGCCGTGGGAACTGCCCGCAGTCCTCGCCGAGTTCCACCGCGTCCTGGCGCCCGGCGGGCACCTGCTGATCGGCTTCTCGGCGAGCGAGGGGCCGTCCCGCCCCACCCAGCGCTTCGACCACGCGGTCGCACCGGCCTACCGGTGGGCGCCCGACCATCTCGCCACGCTGCTGCGGGAGTTGGGGCTCACCGAGGTCGCCCGCACGGTCCGCGAGCCCCAGCCCACCGACCGCCGCCAGTTCAAGGAGGTCCACCTCCTCGCCCGCAAGGCGGAAACGGGGACCGCCTGATCGGGATGATCGTCGGCCGGCGGCCCGCCCGATACCTCACACGTGCCTCAGCGGTGTCGCACGTGCCTCAGCTGTGCCACACGTGCCTCAGCTGTGTCACACGTGGCTCCGGTACGTCACACGTGGCTGCGGTACGTCACGCGCGCCTGTCGTGGCGGCCGCGCCGGCCGCGGCCCGGCTCCGTGGGCCCCGCCAGCAGCAACGCCGCCCACAGGGCGGCCTGGACCGCGAGGCCGAGCACGGTGCGCACCGCGGCCCCGGTGGCGACGGCGGAGGCCAGCAGACCGGTGGAGAGCACCAGGAACGCGAGATAGGCCAACTGGGCGGAGCGCAGGACCGCGCCCGTCCAGACGGAGGAGCGCGAGGCCCGCTGTTCGGCACGCGGTGTCATGACACCGCCCGGACGATCATCCATGTCACCATCCCGAGGAAGCACATCCCGACCAGCCGCGTCATCGGGTAGCCGCGGGCGGTGGGTTCGGTCGCGTCGTAGTCCTCGACGAACGGCCGTTGCAGCGGCCGGTTCGTCTTCCACAGCAGCCGCGGTCTGAGCACCTGCGCCAGACCCATGGCCGCCATCAGACACAGCAGAACAAGGAACACGCGACGTCCCCTCCCGTGCTTCCGCCCTACCGGGCCCCCGCCCGGCCGGCGGAACCCGTGGTGCGGATACGGGTGCCCCGGGGGACGGGACGGACACCCGCCCGGGGGACTCTTCGCCTACGGCCGGGTCGGCGTGATCATCGCGAACGGGGCGCCCTGGGGGTCGGCGACCACGGCCATCCGGCCGGCCATCATGTCGAACGGCGGGGCGAGGACCGTTCCGTTGCGCTTGACCAGGGCGTCGACGGTGGAGTCGACGTCGTCGACGGCGAAGTAGCTCAGCCAGTGCGCGGGAGTGCCGGGCGGATCGTCGGCGAGCAAGGTGACCCCGCCGACCGCCCGGCCGCCCACGCGCAGTTCCCAGTAGGCGTCCGCGCCGTCGAGCGGTTCGATCTCGATGCCGAACGCCTCGCCGTAGAAGGCGGTGGCGGCGGGCACGTCGGCGGTGTGCAGCTCGTTCCAGGTCAGGGCGCCCGCCTCGTTGACCACCCGCGCGCCGAAGAAGTCGCCCGGCTGCCAGACGCCGAACACCGCGCCCTGGGGGTCGGCGGCGACCAGCATGCGGCCGAGGGTGCCGACGTCCATCACCGGGACCAGCAGGGTGCCGCCCGCGGAGACGATCGCGTCCTGGGACGCCTGGGCGTCCGTGCTGGCCAGGTAGGTGGTCCAGACCGTCGGCGGCTCCGGCATCCCCTCGGGGGCCATCGCCGGGCCGATGCCGGCGGCGGCCATGCCGCGCAGCTCGCAGACCGCGTATCCGCCGTACTCGGCCGGGCCCGGTCGGCCCTGCCAGCCGAACAGATCACGGTAGAAGTCCAGCGCGCGCTGCTGGTCCTTCGCCATCAGATCGACCCAGCAAGGGGTGCCGGTCGCGTACGGAGCGGTGACTTCGGGCATCCTTCGTCCTTCCACGAGGTGTCCAGCCACCTTTGCCTTCCGAAGACGGCCTCCTCCGTCGACACGCCGCCGGCCCCCGCGACCCGGTGAGGCCGTGGCCCGCCGGAGTGAGCGGGAGGCTGCCACGACGCGTCGACATGGAGTTTGTCCGGTTCACCTCCGGACGGCCGGGAGTTGCCCGTACCGTGTGGGGCACGGTCCGGACGGGTGACACGGATGACAGGGGTGGGCACGGTGGAGCCGATTTCCATGGCCTTGCTGGTGGCGCTGGCCGGTGGCGCCGGGGGCGAGGCGGGTCAGCGGGCGTGGGACGCGCTGAGCACGCTGGTACGCCGCCCGTTCCGGCGCGGCGAGGACACTCCCGCGGTGTCCTCGGGGGAGGCCGAGCTGGCGGCGCTGGCGCGGGCCCCCGGCCCCGAGCGCGCGAACGCGCTCAGGGACGCCCTGGCGGCTCGGGCCGTGCTCGACGCGCGGTTCGGCGCCGACCTGCGGCAGTGGCACGAACAGACCGGAGCGCTGCGCACCGGTGATGGTGAAGTGCACAACACCATCAGCGGCGGCACCTTCCACGGACCGCTGGTCCAGGGCCGGGACTTCTCCGGCATCACCTTCAACACCGCCGCCGCACCGCCCTCCCCCACCCCGACGGATCCCCCCGCCCGGCAGGACTGAACGTCGGCTCCGGGACATGGATCCCGGTGGCCCGGGACCGTCGGCCCACGACACCGGTCCGTCCCGGATCCCTATACCGGCCCTCCCTCCGGGTCCGCTCAGCGCCGCCGGGAGAGCCATCCGAAACGCCGCCGCCTGCCGCCGTCGGACGCGGCGGCCGCCGACGGGGTACCGGGCGACGGCAGGGCTCGCACGCCCTGGGCCGGGGCCAGCCGGGCCGCCTCCTCGGTCCGGCCGAGCATCGTGTACACCGAGACCAGCTCGTCGACGGCCTCGGACCGCAATCCGTCGTTCCCCGCCTCCGCTGCGCACTCGACGGCCTCGCGCAGGACATCGACGGCCCGGTCCCGGTGGCCGAGTGCCCACACCGCGCGGCCGTACACCTTCAGCGTCGAGGCCAGTCCGGCCAGGTTCTCGTGCTTGCGGAAGTGCTCGCTCGCCCGGTGGAGGGGGATCAGGGCCAGTGCCGGGGCGCCGAGGGCGAGCAGAGCCGAACCCTGGCAGAGGCATGCCTCCGCCTCGGAGATCTCGTCCCCCACCGGCTGCCAGAAGCAGTTCGCCGCCTCCCGGCTGAACTCCTCGGCCTCCTCGAAGCGCCCCAGCCGCAGCAGAGCGTCGCCGAGATCCTTCAGGGCGTGCGCCCTGCTGGTCATCCGCCCGCCCTGCCTCTCCAGCCGGTCCACGGCGACGCGGAGGATCTCGACGGCTTCCTCGTACCGGCCCTGGCGGACGAGGACCGTGCCGAGATGGCTCCACGCGACGTTCTCGCGGAAATCCTCGTCCACCTGCCGAAAGCACTTCACCGCCTGGCGCGTGGCCACGGCCGCCTCCACCAGACGGCCCTGCTCCTGCAACGCGAGGCCGAGGAGGTCCAGGGCGATGCCGGTGAGCTCCACGTCCCCGAGGGACTGCCCGGCCGAGACCGCCCCTTCCAGGAGGCCCGTCCACTGGGGAAGGACACGGCGCAGGCGCAGATAGCCGCTCAGCGCGACGGGCAGGACGACCGAGAGCGCGTCGTGTCCCTCTTCCTGCGCGCGCACGGCCGTCGCCACCAGATTGGCGTACTCCTCGTCCAGCCACGCGATGCCGGCGCCCGGGTTCGTCAGGAAACGGGTCAGCGGCCCGTCGTTGCTCATCCGGACGAGGTCGTTGAGGTGGAGCGCGGCGTCCGCGGCCGTCTCCAGATAGTAGCTGTTCAACCGCCCTTGGGCTGCCCGCAGTTCCTCGTCGGTGTCGGCCGAGGCCCGCTCCTCCGCGTAGAGGCGGACCAGATCGTGGAAGGTCCAGCGGCCCCACCGCGGAGCCTCGATCAGGTGCGTCCGGGCGAGCGACTCGAGCAGCCTGTCGACCGCCGCGTTCGCCAGTCGGCCGGCCGCCTCGGTGGACACGTCCGGCCCTGGATTGAGTGCCAACAGCCTGAAAAGCCGCGCCTGGTCCGGCCGCAGCCGCTGGTACGAGAGGTCGAAGGCGGCCCGGACGGTGCGTTCGTCCCGGGACAGGGTGTCGAGCCGGCGATGCGCCTCGGCCAGTTGCGCGGCGAACTCGGCCAGCGGCCTGACGGGAAAGTCGGCCAGCAGGGCCGCCGAGATCCTCACCGCGAGCGGCAGATGGCCGCACAGGTCCGCTATCCGCTCGGCCGAGGCGCGGTCGCCGTCCACTCTCGCGTCGTCGGCGCCGAGTTCCCGCCGGACCAACTCGACCGCGCCGTCGGTGTCCAGAGGGCGCAGGACCATCCGCGCTCCGCCGAGCACCAGTTTGTGGCGTGAGGTCACCAGCGCGGCGTGGTAGTCGTCGGCGGGGAGCAGCGCCTCGGCCTCGTCCTCGCCCGACGTGTCGTCCACCACGACGAGGAGACGCCGGTTCCGCTCGGCGTAGGCCGCCAGAACCGAGCGGTAGAGTCTGGTCAACGCCTGTTCGTCGTCCCGGACGGTCTCGATCGGCACCGCGAGGGCGGTCAGCGACTGGGCGAGTGCCTGCCGGGTCGAGACCCGGTTGCGGTTGTCGTAGCTGTGCAGCTCGAAGAAGAGCACCCCGCCGGGGAACCGGCCCTCGTCCTTCCACGCCCGCCAGGCGGCCTCCACCGCCAGCGCGGTCTTGCCGACCCCCGGCATGCCGACGATCGTCACCACCGGGCCGCGTTCCCACTCTCCTGCGATGGTGGAGAGTTCCTCGCGGCGTCCGGAGAACGTCCGGTCGCGCCTGGGCAGCCCGCGCAGGGCGGGGGTGATCTCCGGGGGGAGGGTCACCGTCACTCGCTGCCCCATGATGACCGTACCGAAGAAAACCCCGCCACTGATGTGATTGCTCACCCGGCCCCCTTCCGCCCTGCGGTCACGCTAGGCCAGGGGAGACCGGTGCGCGGTCGTTTCGGCGGGATACGCGGGCCTCGTCCCCGGCCGTATCCGCCGGGAAAGGACGAGGCGCCGCGTCGGCCCTCGTCGCTACGCCCTGCTGTCCGTCGCCGTGTCCGCCGAGAGGCGCTGGGCCAGGTGGATCGGCAGGACGGACAGCAGGACGAGGACCGCCGCGACCACGTTGACCACCGGGGCCTGCTGCGGGCGGGTCATGTTGCCGAAGATCCACACGGGCAGGGTCTCCACCCCCGGGCCGGCGGTGAACGTGGTCACCACGATCTCGTCGAAGGACAGGGCGAAGGCCAGCAGCCCGCCCGCGAACAGCGCCGAGCGCACCAGCGGGAAGGTGATGTCGGCGAAGACGCGGAAGGTGTCGGCGCCGAGGTCCATCGCCGCCTCCTCATAGGAGGGCGAGGTGCGGCGCAGCCGGGCGACGACGTTGTTGAAGACCACCACGACGCAGAAGGTGGCGTGGCCGACGACGACCGTGAACAGGCCGAGCCCCACCCCGAGCGGCTTCAGCACCGTGGAGAACGCCGAGTTGAGGGCGATGCCGGTGACGATGCCGGGCAGCGCGATGGGCAGGACCACCACGAAGGAGATCGCCCCGCGGCCGAAGAAGCGGTGCCGGGCGACCGCGAACGCGGTGAGCGTGCCGAGCACCAGGGCGATCGCGGTGGCGCCGAGCCCGGCCTTCACCGACGTCCACAGCGCCGCGCGGGCACCGGAGTTGGCCCAGGCCACCGACCACCAGTGCAGGGTCAGGCCGGGCGGCGGCCAGCTCGCGCTGCGGTCCGGGTTGAGGGAGTTGACGAGGACCAGCAGCAGCGGGACGTAGATCACCGCGAAGCCGAGGGCAGCGGCGGTGCGCAGTGCGATGCGCACGCCGCGGGTGAGCCGCATGGCGTGGAACACCCCCTGGGGACTCGGTGGAGCGGATCAGGGACTTCGGTACGGCGGTTCACAGGCTGCTGAGGGCGCCGGTGCGGCGGATCGCCAGCAGGTAGAGCACGATGACGACGACGGGGACCGTGCCAAGGGCCGCGGCCATGGGCAGGTTCAGCTCGATGTCCGAGTAGACGAGGTTGCCGATCAACTGGGTCTTGCCGCCGACGATCTGCACGGTGATGTAGTCGCCGAGGCTGAGCGAGAAGGTGAAGACCGAGCCGGCGGCGAGGGACGGCAGCACCAGCGGCAGGACGACCGACCGGAAGGTACGGCCCGGCCGCGCGCCGAGGTCCGCCGACGCGTCCAGCAGCCCGTCGGGCAGTTGCCGCAGCGCCGTGTGCAGGGGCAGGACCATGTACGGCAGCCACAGATAGGTGAGGGTGAGGACGGTCGCCGGGAGCCCGAACCCCGGGCCGCTGAGCCCGAACGGCCTGAGCATCCAGTCGGCGAGTCCGCCCTGGGACAGGATCAGCCGCCAGGCGTACACCTTGACCAGGTAACTCGCCCACAGCGGCGTGAGGATGGCCACCACCAGCAGCGGGCGCCACCGGGGCCGGGCCACGCGCGCGGTGTAGAACGCCAGCGGGAAGGCGATCACCGCGCACAGCACGGTCACCGCCAGGGCCACGCCGACGCTGCGCACGATCACCTGACGGTAGACGGGGGTGGTGACCAGCGCGTGGAAGTTGTCGGCCGACCACACCCGCACGACCGCCGACGTGAAGGAGTCCGTCGTCCAGAACGCGGAGACGAACAGCACGCTCAGCGACCCGAGATAGAGCACGGCCAGCCACAGCAGCGGGGCGGTCAGCAGCAGGGCGAGGCGGAGCCGGGGACGGCGGTGCAGCGCCCCGGCCGCGCGGCGCAGCGGCCCCTGGGGTCGGCGTTCGGCGCTCCGGGCGGCCGGTGCGGTGGCGGTCACGGCTCAGCCCTTGATCTCGGTCCAGGCCTGCACCCACTTCGCGTACGGGACGCACTTCACCTCCGTGCGGCCGTCCAGGCACTGCTCGATGGGCGTGTTCCAGAACGCGATGCGCTTCCAGTAGGCGGTGTCGGCGGCGTGGTAGGTGGCGCAGAAGTCCTTGTCGGCGGTCTGCGCGCAGGCCTTCGCGTTGGCGGGGGCCTCGCCGAAGTACTCGGCCACCTGGGCGTTGACCTTCGGCGAGACGATCCAGTCCAGCCATTTGTAGGCGCAGTTGGGATGCTTGGCCTCGGCGGCGACCATCCAGGTGTCGGACCAGCCGGTCGAACCCTCCTTCGGCACCGACGCCTTGACCCGGGCGCCCTCCGAGGCGGCGAGGTTGGCGATCACCTGCCAGGTCGTGCCGATCACGGAGTCGCCGCTCTTGAAGGCGGAGACCTCCTTCAGGTAGTCGCTCCAGTACTCGCCCACGGACGCGTTCTGCTTCTTCAGCAGGGCCACGGCGGCGTCGAACTGCTTCTGGTCCAGCGCGTACGGGTCCTTGATCCCCAACTCGGGTTTGGTGGCCTTGAGATACAGGGCCGCGTCGGCGATGTAGATCGGCGAGTCGTACGCGGTGACATGGCCCTTGTACGCGGACGCCCCGTCGAAGACGGCGGACCAGGAGGTGGGCGCCGGTTTCACCTTCTCGGTGTCGTACATCAGCAGGTTGGCGCCGCGGCCGTGCGGGATGCCGTACGCCGTGCCCTTGACCGAGTTCCACGGCTGCATCTTCAAGTCGGGGAACACGTCACGGTAGTTGGGGACGAGGTCCGTGTTGACCGGGGCGGCGTCACCGGAGGCGATCAGGCGCAGGGAGGCGTCCCCGGAGGCCGACACGGCGTCGTAGTCACCGGTCTTCATCAGCTTGACCATCTCGTCGGAGCTGGCCGCGACCTTGGACCGCACCTGGCAGCCGGTGCGCTGCTCGAAGCCGCTGACCCAGTCGGCCTTGGGATCGTTGGAGCCGTCCTCCACGTATCCCGCCCAGGCGATCAGGTTCACCTGCCCCTCGCCCGCGCCGAGCCTGGTCGGCGCCTTCAGATCGGGCGGGTTGAGTCCTCCGGACGGGGCGTCGCCCCCGCCGGAGGAGCCGCAGGCGGCGGCGGTCAGCAGCAGCGCGGCGGTGGCCGCCGTTCGGCGGATTCGGGTGAGGCGCACGGCGTGACTCCCAACGGTACGGGGGCGGTTCAGCGGGCGTCGGGGACCTGGGCGGTGCCGGGGGACTTGGCGGGATCGGGACGGTCGGGACGACCGGCGGTGCCGGGGGACTCGGCGGGAGCCGAGGTGTTCGTGGCATCGGGGGCGTCCGCGGTGCCGGTGGTGTCTGCGGCGCCGGGGCGGGGGGCGGATTCCTCGGGGATCGGGACGGTGTGGCGGCGGTGCCAGGCCAGACGCACCCGGGCGCCCCGGTAGGCGGCCACGTCCTCGGCGGAGGTCTCCAGATTCTGCTGGAGGGCGGTGAGACGGCCCCCGGCGTCCAGGTCCACCAGGAATCGGGTGGCGTCGCCCCGGTAGACGACCTCGGCGACCGTGCCGGCGGCGGAGACGACCCCGGGCTCGTCGACGCAGGCGGACTCGTCCAGGACGCGGATCTTCTCCGGCCGGACGCTGTGGGCGCCGCCCGTACCCAGGACGCGCCGGGCCGTCTCGCCCCGCAGCAGATTGGAGGTGCCGACGAAGGAGGCCACGAAGGCGGTGGCCGGACGTTCGTAGATCTCGGCCGGGGCACCGACCTGTTCGAGGCGGCCCTGGTGGAAGACGGCGACGCGGTCGCTCATCGTCAGGGCCTCCTCCTGGTCGTGGGTGACGAACACGAACGTGATGCCGACCTCGCGCTGGAGCGCCTTGAGCTCCAGCTGCATCTGCTCGCGCAGCTTGAGGTCGAGCGCGCCGAGCGGTTCGTCGAGCAGCAGCACGCGGGGGCGGCCCACGAGGGCGCGGGCGAGCGCGACCCGCTGACGCTGGCCGCCGGACAACTGGGCGGGGCGGCGCGAGCCGTAGCCGTCCAGGCGTACGCCGGCGAGCGCCTCCCGGGCGCGGGCCAGCCGCTCGGCCCGCGGCACCTTGCGGACCTTCAGCGCGTAGGCGACGTTCTGCTCGACCGTCATGTGCGGGAAGAGGGCGTAGTCCTGGAAGACGGTGTGCACGTCCCGCTCGAACGGCGCGAGACCGGTGACCTCCTGGCCGGCGAGTTCGATCCGCCCCGCGGTGGGCGTCTCGAAGCCCGCGATCAGGCGCAGCACCGTGGTCTTGCCCGACCCGGACGGGCCGAGCATGGAGAAGAACTCCCCGTCCCGGATCTCCAGGTCGACGCCGGCCACGGCGACCGTCTCCGAGAACGTCTTGCGCAGCCCCTGTAACCGGACCGCCATTCCCTCCATACGGGAACCCTTCTGACGCGCACGGACGTTGAACGAAAACCTATGAAGTCATAGTTCAAAGCTCAAGACCGCCTCCGGGCAAAGCTTGGGTCAACTGGCAGGGTGGGGGCCGTGAAACGACGACACACCGGGAGCGAGGCCGTGGCGGCCATGGACCGCGGCCGCGGCACGGACGGCACAGGCGACACGGGCGGTACGGGCGATACAAACGGCACAGGTGGCACAGGCGGCACAGGTGGCATAGGGGAGGGCGCGGGGGACACGGGCGGCACGGGCGGCATACGCGGGGGCGCGCGCGGGGCGGTGTTCGCGCCGGTGGAGCGCCGGGCGCGGGTGGACACGGTGGTCCGCAGGATCGGCGACGCCATAGAACTCGGCCTGCTCGCCGACGGGGAGCAGTTGCCCGGGGAGAGCGAACTGGCCGGGCGGCTCGGCGTCTCCACGGTGACGCTGCGGGAGGCGCTGATGGCGCTGCGGCAGCAGGGACTGGTCACCACCCGCAGGGGCCGCGGCGGCGGCAGCTTCGTCTCCCGGCCCCGTCCGCCCGCCGAGGACCGGCTGCTCGGCCGGCTGCGCGACTGGAGCAGTACGGAACTGCGCGACCTCGGCGACCACTGGGCCGCGCTGTCGGGAACGGCGGCACGGCTCGCCGCGGACCGCACGGAACCCCACGACCTGCGCCGCCTCCGGCGGACGGCCGAGGAACTGGCGGACGCCGGGGACGCGGCGGCCCGCGGCCGGGTCTACGGGCGCTTCCATGTCGAGCTGGCGGCCGCCGCGCAGTCCGCCCGGCTCACCCGCGCGCAGATCGCCCTGCAGACCGAGGTCGGGGCGCTGCTGTGTCTCGTGCTCGGCGACGACGCATATCGTGAAGAAGTCGCGGACCGGCACCGCGCCGTGGTCCGCGCCGTGCAGGATGGGGCCCCTGAACCGGCCCGAACGCTGGCCGAGCGGTGCGTCGAGGAGTCGGCGGGACGGCTCGCCGCCCTGCGGCTGACCCTCTAGCCGCGGCGCCCGGCCGGCCGGGCCCCCGTCCGCTGGAGGGCGCCATGGACCCGAGCCCGGCACTCGTCACCCCGCCGCCGGCGGCAGCCGGCACGCCGCCCGCGTCCCCGCCCGCGTCCCCGGCCGCCGAGCCGGTGGCGGAACAGGCGGTTGGGCAAGTGGCTGGGCAGGTGGCCGAGCAGGCGGCCGGGCAGGTGGCTGAGCAGGTGGGCCGCGTGCTGGAGGCCGTGTTCGAGACGGTGGCCGAGATCCGCTCCGACACGGCGGCGCTGCTGGCCCGGGTGCGGGCCGAAGGACGACGGCCCGTCAGCGCCGACCTCGCCGCGCTGCGGCCCGGACTGCACCGGCGGCTCGCACGGCAGGAGTCGGTCTCGGGCGTCGGCTTCATCGCGGCGCCGGGACTGCTGGACGACGTCCCGGCGTGGCTGGAGTGGTGGCAGAGCACCGCCTCGGGAGAGGTCCGGCCACTGCTGCCCGACCTCGACCCGGGCCGCTCCGCGTACGCGGACTACACGCACTGGGACTGGTTCGCGCTGCCCCGGGACACCGGCCGCCGCGCCGTGGCGGGCCCCTACGTCGACTACCTCTGCTCCGACCAGTACAGCCTGACGCTCGCCGTGCCGGTGGCGGCGGCGGGCGGCTTCGCGGGGGTGGCCGCGGCCGACGTGTACCTACGGGACTTCGAGACGGCCGTACTGCCCCTGCTGCGCGGACTGCCCGCCCCCGCGTACCTGGTCAACGCCCGGGGCCGGGTCGCCGCCTCCGCCGATCCGGCGCACCTGGCGGGAACCCTCACCCGGGGACCGGACTTCGCGGCCGTACTGGAACGCGCGCGGCCCACCGGACCGGCCCCGGAGCGGCTGCTGCCGTGCGCGGGCGTGCCGCTGGTGCTGGTCGTGGGCGGGGCGTGAGGGCGGCCCGTGGGGGAGGGAAGCGGCGACCCGTACGGGAGGGGCGTGCGCGGCGGCCCGTAGGGGGAGAGGCGTGAGCGGCCGCCCGTAGGGGAAGGGGCGTGCGCCCGGGCCGGGGGCGTGCGCCCGAGGGGGCGCGGGTGCGTCGGGCGGCCCGCCTGAGGGGGGCGGGCGCGGGCGGTCTCGCGTTCGCGCCCCCCGCTCGGCCGCTCTTCCGCGTGGCGCGGCACCCGCAACTCCGGTCATACGGTGACATAAGCTCTGCGTCCGCGGCGAGGTGAGCCTCGCGGTCCTGGCCGGACGGGTCCTGGCCTGAGCGGTCCCGGCCGTTCCGGCCGGTTCTCGGCATCCGCCGCGCCACCCCTCGTTCCGACACCCGTCCGTGCGACGCGCACAGAACGGAGCCAGCGTGGAAGCCAGCGTGGAAACAGCGGGTCTTCGGCACGGCTCCGCGGACCGCCGGACCGGCGAGCGGGCCGATGAGCGGACGGTCGAGCGGGCCGGGCCTTCGCGGATCGGTGAGCGGACGGGCGAGCAGGCCGCGCCTTCGCGGGGCGGCGCGGGGACCCCGCGCCTCCGAGGCGTCGAACGGCTCCCGCGCCCCGGGACCGGCGTCCGGCGGCGTACCAAGGCCGCCGCCGCCGTCCGTCTGCTGGACCCCAAGGAAGCGGTCGCGCTGCCGTTCGTCGCCCTCGTGGCCGTGCTCGCCGTGAGCCGTCCCGCCGCGGTGACGCACCCGGACTCCCGCGCCGCGCTCGCCCTCTCCGGGGCGCTGGTCGCCGTGTGGTGGGGCCTGGCGGCCCGGCTGCCGACGTGGCACGCGCCGCGGCCGCACCGGTGCCGGCGGGTCCGCGATCTGATCGCGGTGCTGTCCTGCCTGGCCGTCTACCCGAGCCTGCGCTGGGCGGTGCCCCTGGTGCATCCGGGGCACTGCGACCACCTGCTGGCGGCGGCCGACCGGTGGCTGTTCGCCGGCCACGACCCGGTGCCCGTGCTCGACCGCCTGGTCGATCCGGTCACGACGGCCGTGATGGCGCTGGCGTACGCCTGCGAGTGGGCGCCGCTGCTCGCGCTGGGCGGGTTCCTGTGGGTGCGCGGACGGGACCGCGAGTGGTCGGATCTGCTGCTGGGGCTGGTGATCGTCCAGTGCCTGGGCTACGCCGGGTACTTCTCGCTGCCCGCGGTCGGCCCGTGGCGCGGGCTGGCCGGCCGGTTCACCGTCCCGCTGGGCGACGTCCTCGGGATCAGGCGCTACTACCTGGACCACAGCACCGGCGTCGACGCCTTCCCGAGCCTGCACGTCGCGACCATCGTCCTGATCGCCCTCTTCGCCTGGCGGGACTGCCGCGGGCTGTTCTGGCTGACCTCCCCTCTGCTGGTCGTCATCCCGGCGTCCACGCTGTACCTGCGGTGGCACTACGTGACGGACCTGGTCGCCGGGGCGGCGGTGGCCGTGCTCGCGCGGGCGTGCGCGCCGCGCGTCAACAGGGCGTGGGACGCGGCGCACCGGGCGGTGCCGCCGCCGCGCCGGTCACGGACCGGGCGACGCCGGACCCGGGACCGCCGACGGACCATCGGCCCGGTCACCCCGGGACCTCGGGCGCCCCGGCGGACCGCCGGCCCGTGCCGCGAGAGACCTCGCCCCGGCCCCCGGTGATCCACTTCTCGAAGGCGGGGAGCGGCTCCCGGGGTGATCCTGGAGGGGTGTTCGGGCTCCCAGCCGGTCGGTTCCCCCGGGACTACGCAGCCCCCGGGCGCGACGCGGTCCGCATCACCCTGGTCGTCGCAAGCGTCTTCTACCTCTTCCGCTACGGCCTCGACCGCCCCGTCACGGCCACCTACGCCCTCTTCGCCGCCATCGCGCTGGGCGGACTGTCCAAGATCCCCGGCACCGGGCGGCAGCGGGCCCGGACCGTCGTGCGCCTGCTGCCGGTGAGCTGGGTGCTGGTGGCCGTCGGCACGTATCTGTCCGTACGCACCTGGAGCGCCGTCGCCGGCATGCTGGTCGTCGGCTTCCTCCTCGCCTTCTCCGCCGTGGGCGGGCCCCGCTGGGCGGGGGCGGCGCCGGGTCTGCAACTCCTGTACATCCTGCCGTCCTTCCCGCCGTACGACCCCGGGACCCTCGGCGCGCGCCTGACCGGGACGACCGTCGGGCTGGCCCTGCTCGCCGCGTCCGAGGCGCTGCTCTTCACCGGCCCCGACCCGCCGTCCTACCGGGAGCGGGCCGCGGCCGCCGCGCGGCGCGCCGCGCGCTGCGCGACGCTCCTCGCGGCGCCGCCGTACACCCTGGGCGACGCCGAGATCGAGGCGGCGCGGGAGACCGGTCAGACGCTGCGCTCCCTGAACGTGCCGGAAGCGGAGCGCCCGGCCGGGCCCGGGGTGCGCGACCGGGCCCTGTCCCAGACCGGTCTGGCCCTGCGCGCCCTGCTCAACCGGCTGGCGCTGCTCACCGGTCCGCCCTGCGGCCCGCCCGTGCCCGCCGTGACGGACGTGCTGAATACGGTGGCCGCGCTCGCCACGGCCACCGCGAGCCGCCTGGGATCGGGCCCGCCGCCCACGACGGCCTACGACGCCCTCACCGGCGCACGCGCCCGCCTGGCGACCTTCACGGCGGCCCACCCGACCCCGCCGCCCGCGAACCAGCCCGCGAACCCGTCCGCGTCCACCGCCCCGGGCCTCCCGCCTGCCGGCGCACCCGAGTCCGGACCGCACCTCCCGTCCGCGGACGCATCCGAGTCCGCGGACGCATCCGAGCCCGCGCCCGATTGCGAGTCCGCGCCGGACTTTCCGCCCGCCGTGCTGCGGGAGCACGCCGCCGTGCTGGACGTCGCCGATGCCGCACTCGCCATGACCATGGCGGCCGATCTCGCCGTGGGCGGGCGGAAGAGGGCCCTGGGGGCGGCCACGAGCCGTTTCTGGTACGCCACGGCCCGGCCCCCGGCCCTGTGGTGGCACCGGGCCTACGGCCACGCCGGGCGCCGGTCGGTGTTCTTCCAGAACGCGGTCCGCTTCGCCCTGGCCCTCACCGCCGCGCGCCTCGTGGCCGGGGTGGACACCCTCCCGCACGGATTCTGGGCGACCCTGGCCGCCCTCACCCTCACCCGGACCACCCTGGACGAGACGCGCAGCACCATCCGCCGCGCCCTGACGGGCACGCTGGCCGGAGCGCTGGTGACCGCGGGACTCCTCGCCCTGGTGGGCGCCCATACGGTCGTCTACGCCGCCGTGCTCCCGGCGGTGATGCTGATCGCCTTCACCGTGGGGCCGGTCAAGGGCGTCGGCTGGGCTCAGGGCATGTTCACGCTGCTCGTGGCCCTGGTGTTCGCGCAGCTCGCGCCGACGACCTGGCGGCTGGCCGAGGTCCGGCTGCTGGACGTGCTGGTCGGCAGCGCGATCGGCGCGGTCATCGGCCTGCTGGCCTGGCCCCGCGGCGCACACGACGAGCTGCGCCGCGTCACCGCCGAACTCATGCGCCGCGCCGCCGAGATCGTGGTGGCGACCAGCGCCTCGGTGGCCGGCGGCACGACCGCGGCAGCGCCACCGGCCGCGCCCGGCCACCGTTCGCTGCACCATGAGCTGGTCCTCGCCGAGTCCGCGTACGCCCAGTACCAGAGCGAACCGGCGGCCTTCGGCGGCGGCCGGGGCCGGCCGGCCAGACCCGCGGTGGACTGGCAGGCGGCGCTGATGGCCGCGCACCACACCCTCTGGGGCTCCGCCCGACTCCTGGAGCCGCCCGGGACGGGACTCGGCCCGGCGGCGGCCGGATCGCTCGGCGCCCTGGGGGACCGCGTGGCCGGGCGGATGCTCCAGGTCTCCGCGGCCCTGGACCCCGGCGGCGACACCCCGGCCGCGCCGGTGCCCCTGATCGACCCCTCCCTCGCGGACTTCACCGCCCAGCCGCCCGGCGCGCCCCGCCGCTACTACGCGACGGCGTCCTGGCTCGCCTCCCTGATGACCGACCTCACCCGCATCGCCGGCACCGGGCACGGGGGCGACGGCGCGCCGGGGCCGCGGGACCGCCGGTAGGCGGGACGGCGGCGGCTCGGCGAGCCCGGCGCCTCGGCCCGCGTGCCACCCCAGCGCACGGGGCGGCTTGGCCTGGGCGGACCCTGGCGGGCCTGGCGCCTCGTCCCGCGTGCCGCCTCGGCGGACGGGGCGGCTTGGCCTGGGCGGACCCTGGCGGGCCTGGCGCCTCGTCCCGCGTGCCGCCTCGGCGGACGGGGCGGCTTGGCCCGGGTGGACCCTGGCGGGCCTGGTGCCTTGGCCCGCGTGTCACCCCAGCGGAGGGGGCGGCTCGGCCCGCGCGGCACCCTGGCGAGCCCGGCATCTCTGCCCGCGTGGCCACCCGGCGCACGCCGCGCCCCTGGCGCACCCGCGCCCCTGGCGCACCCGCGCCCCTGGCACGCCCGCACCCCTGGCACACCCGGACGCCCGGACGCCCGGACGGCGGAACCCGGGCGCGGCGGAGCCGGACCGGCCGCCCGGACCGCCCCCGATACGACATACGTGTGAGGCTGCCGCCGACTGCTGCGCAGTCCGCCCGCGGGCGGAGGGAGGCCGGGTCGTGGCGTTCACGGAGCCGGGCGGCGCCGACGGGCCGGCGCCCTCCGCCGAGCCGGCCGGGAAGCGCGGTCCGCGGTCCCCGGCGCCGCTCCTCGCGGTGTGCGCCGGGTACTTCATGGTGATCCTGGACGTCACGATCACCAACGTGGCCGCCCCGGCGATCGGCCGCGACCCGGCCGTCTCCGCCACCGGCAACCAGTGGATCACCGACGGGTACACCCTGGCGTTCGCCGGGTTCCTGATGACGGGCGGCGCGCTCGGCCACCGGCTGGGCGACCGGCGGGTGTTCTGCGCGGGCGTCGTGGTGGCTCCGCCGGGCAGGTGCGGGAACGCCTGGCACGGTACGCGGCCGCCGGCGCCCGGCACCTCGTCGTCCGTCTCGCCGCCCTGGACCTGCGCACCCAGAGCGACCAGCTCGAACGGGCCGCGGACCTGATCCCCGCCCTCCGGGCCGCGACGCCACACACCCCCGGCCGGGAGGCTCCCGGACAGGTACCACAGCGGACCGGTCGCCGCGCGTGAACCCGCGTACAACCATTCGCGGACCTGATCGGTCTCCTCTCCGACCAGGATCTTGGTCGTGCCTCAGAGGAGAACGTCATTTCCGCCATACGCAACACCCTGGCCGCCACCGCCGTCGCCACGGCGGTCCTCGCCGGTACCGCCGCCTGCGGCACCGTGGAGAACCTGACCGCCGGTCAGAAGCTCGACCGCGCCGTCGACAAGCTCGGCGAGCAGCGCTCGCTCACCTTCGAACTCGGCCTGGACACCGACGCGGCGACCCTGAAGGCGCTCGACGCCGAGGCCAAGCCCGAGGACAAGATGCCCGACGAGGCCGCCGAGTTGCTCAGCGGCGCCCGGATCTCCGTCTCCGTGGAGTCGAAGAAGCCCCTCCAGGACTCCGGCGACAAGGACTTCAGCGCCATGGCCCTGAAGTTCAGCGGCCCCAAGGGCGACTTGTTCGAGTACCGGCTCATCGGCGACGACGCCTACATCCGCGTGAACATGGACTCGTTCACGCAGCTGTCGGGTGCCCCGATGCCCGGCGCCGACCAACTGCCCGCGCAGGCCGGGGCGCTCAAGAAGCTGTTCGCCGGTGACTGGATCAAGGTCTCCGCCGCGGATCTGCGCAAGACCGGCGAGGAGATGGCCCGGGGGGAGGACGACGGGGACGGCGAGTCCGCCGCGAGCGGCAAGCCCACGGCGAGCCCCTCGCTCGACCCGCAGGCGCAGAAGAAGCTGATGAAGGACCTGCGGCGGGTCGTCGTCAAGGAGGTCGAGTTCAAGTCGGCCGGCGGCTCGGACGGCACCGAGCACGTCACGGCCACCGCGCCCTTCCGCACCCTGCTGTCCGAACTCCTCGACGAGATCCGGCCGTTGACCCGGCAGCTGCCCTCCGGAGGCGGACTGCCCACGGACGACGACCTCAAGGACGCCCCGAACAAGAAGGTCACGGCCGACTTCACGCTGAAGAACGGCGCCCTGAGCGATGTGTCCGTGGACCTCGCGCCGCTGACGGAGAAGGTGAAGGGCAAGAAGCTCGCCCTGGTGCTGCACACCGTCAAGGGCACCAGGACCACGGCGCCCGCCGGAGCCACCGAGGTCCGCATGGACGAGCTGATGGAGGGCTTCTTCGGCGGCATCATGGGCGGGGCGCTCGACGAGGGGGACTACACGGACGACGAGAGCTGAGCCGGACGGACGGGAGCCGGGCCGGACGACGAGTGCCGAGCCGGGCGGCGGGGCCGTGCCCGGCGCCGCGCGCGGCCCCGCCACGCTCGGTCGCGGTCGCGACGGGGGCGCGACCACCGCCACGACGGGCGGGGCCGACCGCCGTCACGACCAGCCGCTCGCGGTCACGGGCACGGTCACGACCCGCCGCGCCCGCCGTCCGCCGTCCCGCGCACGACGGTGACCGAGACCCGGCCGCCCGAGGCGGCCAGGACACGCGCCCGGCCCGCCGGGTCGCGCCGCACCGTCGCCTTCCCGCGCACCGTGATCCGCCACCGCCCGGGCGGCAGGGACAGCTCGGTCACCCGTGATCCGCGCCGCGCCGCGGTGTACGTCAGCCGGTACACGCCGCTGGTGGCGTCGTACGCGGCGGAGCGCACCGTACCCGCCACCGCCTCGGCGTACGGCTCGGCGGTCAGTTCCTTGTTCGGACGGAAGTTCCCGGCGGCGTCCAGCGCGCAGTACCCGCCGCCGCGGCACCACACATAGCCCGCCCAGCCCGAGCTGTAGCGGCCCAGGGAGGCCATCGCCTCGCGGTAGAAGCGGTTCATGTGCGGCAGGGCGCTGTTCAGCGGCCCCCACTCGCCGACCACGACCGGCACCCCGTACTGCGCGGGGTACCGGGTGACGGCCGCCTCGTACGCCTCGATCCAGCCGGACGCCGGATCGTAGTCCGCGCCCGCCTCCATGGCGGTGTTGTAGAAGTGCGGCGCGTACACCACCCTGGGGTCGTCGATCCGCCCGAGGCCGGTCGGGACGCCCTCGCCCACGATCGGGGTGGGCTCCACGAACAGCCAGGCGTCCGGATCGGCCGAACGGACGCTGTCGGCGAGGCGGTTGTACATCGGGGTGAGCTGGTCGCGCTCGATGCGGCGGGCCGCCGCGGCCAGGTCCTCGCCCGGACGGAGCTCTCCCATCGGCTCGTTGATCAGGTCGTAGCCGAGGACGGCCGGGTGGCGGGCGAAGCGGGCGGCGAGCACGTGCCAGGCCCTGGCCTGCGCGCGCCGCAGGTCCTCGTCCTCGTAGAGGTGCGTGAAGGCGCGCTGGACGGCCGGCTCGAAGTACTCGGCGAACCAGTCGTCCGGGTGCGCGGTGAACGGCAGCGCGTCGGTCCTGGTCGCCCACGCGGGGATGCCGCGGTGGCCGAACGCCGGCCCGAACACGTCCTGGTGGAGGTCGAGGACGACCCGTACGCCGTAGCGCTCGGCCCAGTCCAGGACGCGCCCGATGCGGCGCAGATAGTCCTCGCTGTAGCGGCCGGGGCGCGGCTCCAGGTCGTCCCAGAACACCAGCAGCCGGGCGAAGTCGAAGCCGTGGGCCCGCAGTTCCCGGAAGTCCCGCTCGGTGACGGCCGTCAGGGCCTCGTCGCCGCGGTGCGCCTTGTCCTCGACGTTCCAGCCGCGCAGGGTCAACTCCCGCCCGTAGCGGTCGGTGAGGCGGGGCGCCTCCTGCCCGGACGGGCGGGCGGCGGCGGCCGGGGCGGCGTCCTGACGGGCCGCCGGCCGGGTGTGCGGGGCCGCGGGGGCGAGCAGCGCGGCGACAACCGCGCCCGCCGTCAAGGTGGTTCGCAGCACGGGGACCTCCGGCTCGTCGGTGTGCACGGTGCCGCGCATCCCATCAGCCGCCGGGGCGCGACTTCAAGACGTCGTACCGGACGTCCTGTCGCCAGTTCTCGCCGGAGGTATTCCCAAAGCCCCTACCGACCAGTAAGAACCGTGGGTAACCCCACACGACCAGGAGGTGCCCGTGAGACGCTCCCGGTACAGACTCCGGTGGACCCTCGCCGCCGCCGCGACGGCCGGCCTGCTCGCCACGGCCGGGGCCGCCGTCCCCGCCACGGCGGCCCCGGCCGCCGCCGGCCAGGTGTCCGCCACCGCGCTCCCGCCCGACCTGGAGGCCGTCCGCGCCGCGGAGGCCACCGCGCTCTACGGCGACGCGGCCGTACGCCCCCTCGCCGACCGCAAGACCGCGCTCATCTCGCTGGGCGACAGCGAGATCTCCGGCGAGGGCGTCGGCGCCTACGAGTCGCCGACCAACGGCCCCGCCAACTGGTGCCACCGCTCCCCGGACGCCGCGATCCACCGCACCGGCATCCCCGCCGACCTCACCTACAACGTGGCGTGTTCCGGCGCCTACACCGGCAACATCCGCATCGGCGGCGCGAAGCAGTACGCCGACGAACTGGTCCAGAGCGACAGCCTGGCCGTCAAGGCCCGCAACACCCGCATCAAGATGGTGCTGTTGGTGGCGGGCGCCAACGACGACCTCCAGTTCGGTCCCGTCATGACCGACTGCGTCGAGCGCTATCTGCTCTCCCAGGGCCCCTGCGAGCCCAAGTACGCGCCGGGCTGGCAGGCCCGCGTCGACGCCCTGGTTCCCAAGGTCGAGCAGACCGTCCGCGACCTCAAGTCCGTGATGCGCGACGCCGGTTACGCCGACGGCGACTACAAGCTCGTCGTCATGAGCTACCCGAGCCCCATCGGCCCGGACTTCCGCGACAACCCGGACTTCCCCGGCAAACTCGCCTGCGGCGGCCTCGGCTACGACGCGGACACCGCCTGGGGCCGCAACGTGGCCGTGCCCGCCTTCGAGCGCGGCATCCGCAAGGCCGCGGCCGACACCGGCGCGCTCTACCTCGACGACTCCCGCCTGTTCCACGGCCACGAGGTGTGCACGGAGAACACCTGGGCCCGCGGCCTCTTCATCGACCTGTCCAAGCCGGGCCTGCCCGACGAGAACTCCGTACGGCAGTCCTTCCACCCCAACGCGCGCGGCCACGCCGCCTTCGCGTCCTGCCTGACCCAGTTCTACGACTCCGGTCTGCGCGAGGCCGCGTGCGCCGACGTCGACTCCCTGGGCAGCCCGTCCCTCTTCCCGCAGGCCTGGGACGACGCCTACCGTCCGGTGCGCAACCAGGCGACCGACAACTGCGTGGACGTCGACTCCTCGCAGAGCGCCGACGGCACCGCGGTGCTCGGCTGGGACTGCGGCGGCACCCGCAACCAGGACTGGTGGTACGACACCTCCCGGCACACCTTCCACACCGCCCTGACCCAGGACCGGTGCCTGGACGTGCCGGGCGCCCGCTACCAGGCGGGCGCCGCGCTGATCATCTGGAACTGCTCCGGCGCGGCCAACCAGAAGTTCGTCCGGGACGGCGCCACCATCCGACCGCAGGCCGCGACCGGACTCTGCCTGACCCAGACCGCCGCCCGCCAGCCCCTGCGGCTGCAGAACTGCGACGGCTCGGCAGGCCAGCGCTTCACCGCGTGACCCCGGGCCCGCGGGCGGGGCCCGGCTCGACGCCGGGAGGACCCGCCCGCGAGCCGCGGGCGACGCGGGCGCGGTGACTCAGTAGTCGATCAGGCCCGTGGCGCGGCTCGTCCCCGCGAACTGCAGGTAGAACTGGGTGCCGTCGAGCACGTCGCTGGCGGCGAGCCCCCAGCTGCCGGCCCGCAGCGTCCGCCAGCCGTTGCAGCCGGACGTCTTGAAGCAGGTCCGCACACTGCGGGTGCCGTCCAGCTTCAGGTTGATGTCCTTGCACCTGCTGGTGGTCTTCGCGTAGGTGCCCCTCGCGGGCCAGAACGCGGGGTCGCTGCTGCTGGTCCCCGGCGAACTGGTGAAACGCGGCGCGCCCGACGTACAGGCGCGCGCCGCGCCGGCGGAGGCGTCGGTGGAGGCCGCGGCCGGTCCCGCCGTCGCGGCGATCACGCCGCTGCCGAGCAGCACGGCGGCCGCCGCCAACGATACGATCCTGGGCTGTCGCACGGGATTCTCCCTCTGTCGTCCCAAGTGGTGCGGTCAGCAAGGAAGTTATCGACGGCTCCCCTCGCAGCGCGTCCCGCGCCCGGTTGACCTTCGCCTCCACCCGACGCGTCAGCCGGTGAACCAGGACGGTACCCGGCGCCCGGATCATCCAACGTGCGCGGTACGGCGGAGTGTTGAGCCGCCGTGGCTCGTCGTCGCTCAGTGCCTCAGTGCCTCAGTGACGACGGGGGCACTGAGAAGGCCCGGGAGAAGGCGTAGGAGAACGCGGCCGGGGAGGAATAGCCGAGGAGAGCCGACACCTCCGTCACGGACTTGTGGCGCAGCAGCGGAATGGCGGCCAGCAGCCTGGCCCTGGCCCGCCAGGCGGCGGGGCTCACGCCCGTCAACTGCCGGAAGCGGCGCGTGAAGGCCCGCTCGCTCATCGAGGCGGCCCGCGCCCACGCGGCGTTCGTCACCGCGATGTCCGGGCCGGCCAGATAGCGGCGGCACAGCTCGGCGAAGGGGGCCTCGTGCGGCAGGGCGATGTGCAGGGGCACCTCGGTGAGCGTCGCCAGCTCGCAGAGGATCAGCGCGACGAGCGCCCCGTCCCGGTCGCGGGCCGCGTAGCCGGCGTCGAGGTCCGCGGCGGCGAGGAGCAGTTCCCGCAGCAGCGGCGCCACCTCGACCACCCGGCAGGACCGCGGCCACCAGGGCACCGCGTCCGGCTCGATGTACAGGCTCGACGTCCGCACGTCCAGCATCCGCACCTGATGGCGCGTACCGGGCGGGATGAGCACGGCCCGCTCGCCCGGCACCGTCCAGGCGCCCTCGTCGGTCTCCACCAGCATCGTCCCGGTGGCGGCGTACAGGAACTGCGCCCGCCGGTGCTCGTGCCAGGTCAGCAGGGTGCCGGGTGGGTAGTCGGTCGCGATCGGCAGCACCTCGGCGGGCAGACGATCCAGCTCGGCGAGCGAGACATTGCGCATCCCGGCAGCCTATGGCCGAAACTCGAAAACATCGATTCCTCCTTCGATTGTCGGCGTCCCGGACCGCCCGCTGAACTTGACCGGGTGAATGTCGTACTCCTCCTTCTCGTCATCGGCGTCCTGACCGGGCTGACCACCGTGCTCTTCGGGTTCGGCGGCGGCTTCGTCACCGTTCCGGTCATCGCCTGGGCCGACGCCGCCGCGGGCCCGTCCGCCTCGACGGTCGCCGTGGCGACCTCCTCCCTCGTCATGGTCGTCAACGCGGCCGTGGCGACCGCCGCCACGCCGAGGCCGCTGCTGACCGGCCTGCGGCGCAGCGTCCCGTCACTGGTGCTGCTCGGCGCCGGAGGGCTCGCCGGGGCCGTCGCGGCCACGTTCGCGCCCCCGTGGCTGATCACCTGGGGCTTCGTCCTCTACCTGACCGCCACCCTCGTGGACGTGCTCGTCCGGCCGGGCTTCCTGCGCCCCGCGCACGGCGGCCCGGCCGGGGACGGGGCCGCCGCCGTCCCCGCCGCGCTCGGCGTGCCGATCGGCTCGGTGGCCTCGTTCCTCGGCGTCGGCGGCAGCGTGCTGACGGTGCCGCTGCTGCGCCGCTCAGGGCTGCGGATGGCCGCCGCCACCGCGCTCGCCAACCCCCTCACCCTCTGCATCAGCGCACCCGCCTGCGCGGTCTTCCTGACCACGAGCCCCGCGACGGGCGACGCCGGGGACACCGGTGCGCTCCTGCTCGCCGCCGGTTCGGTCGACCTCGGGGCCGTCGCGCTGCTCCTGCTGGGGGCCGTGCCCGTCGTCGTCCTGCTGCGCCGCAGGCCGCCCCGCATCACCGACCGGGTCCACGCCCGGGGCTACGTCGCCCTGCTGGCCCTCGTCCTCACCGCCATGCTGCTGCGCCTCCCGTGACTTCAGGGGCGCGCGGCGGACTCAGAGGCGTGCGGCGGACGTCTGCGGCGCGGGCGCTCCCCAGCCGTCCGCGCACAGCGCTCGTTCGACCGTCTCGGTGTAGACCGCGGCGGCGAGCCAGGCCCGGGCGAAGCGGTCCGGGTCGGCCGGGAGCAGCCGGCCGAAGGCGTCGCGGGTGCGGTCCGCGGCGGCGGCGTGCAGTTCCCCGAGGAGAGCGGCCGCCGTCGCCAGGCCGTTCCGGCGCAGCCGCTCGCCGTCGCCCGCGCCGCTCCGCGCGGACGCGAGGACAGGGCGGCCCCCCGACACCGCCTGGTGCACCCGGCGGCGCAGCAGGTGCAGCGGGGCCTCGTCCACGGCGGGCACCGCCACGGCCGGTGCCGCCGCCGCTCCGACGGGCAGGTCCGCGTGCCGCAGGCGGTCCAGGCCGAGATCCACCCGTGCCGCCGGATCGGTGGGGTGCCGCACCGCCAGCAGCAGGGCACGGGGACGCGGACCGGGCGCCAGACGCGCGACGATCCGCAGCCGGCTGCCCTGGGCGGCGGCGAGCAGGCGCAGGTTGTCGCGGTAGGGGAGCGCGAGATCGTCGTGCGCCACAGCCAGCCGCAGCGGCACGCCCCCGCAGTCCGCCAGCAGACTCTCGCCGCCCGCCTCCCGCACCGCGCCCGTCAGCGTCACCTCCAGGAACAGCAGGTCGTGCCCGCCGTCCAGGGCCCGGGCCACCTGCTCGGCGGCCGGTACGGCCCACAGCCGCCGCAGCGGCTCGGAGTCCCAGGCGACGCCGGACGCGCGCACCGCCCGCACCCCGGCCCCCGCGCCCAGCCGGCCCGTCGGGGACACCGTGGCGCCCGACACGGCCAGCCCCGCCCGTGACAGTTCGCGGTGGGTCAGCGCGGTGTCGCCGAGCCGTACGGCCCGGTCGGCGGCGCCGGTCGCCCGGGACGGGCCGCCCGGCGCCACGTCCGACACCGAGTAGAGGCGGCCGCCCGCGTCGGCGGTCCAGGTGACCGCGCCCGCGTAGCCGGTCGCCGTGAGCACGGGCTCCGAGAAGAGCCCGTACAGCCGCAGGGAGCCGTCCGGGCGGTACGGCCGGCGGACCGTGCCGCGCAGCGCGGCCAGTTCGGGCCCGGCGGCGTACGGCAGGCGGTGCGCCACGCCGAGGACGCCGGACAGCGCGGTCGCGAGGTCCGCCAGGCGGTGGCCGGGGTCGGCGGAACGGGCGGCGCGCACTCCCGTCACCACGGCGACCGCCGCCGCGGCGGCCCGGGGGAGGCCGGCGAGCCGGGCGGTGTGCGCCGCGCGCAGCAACTCCGCCTGGAGCACGGCGCCGGAACCCTCCGTCCCGGCGTCCAGGACGGCGGCCGCCGCGTCGAACACCGCCCGTGCGGCGGTGCGTTGTGCGTCGGTGACGGACTCGGCGTCCTCGGTGTGCCCGGTGTGCCCGTCGTCGGCCGTCGGCGGCGGACCGGGCTGGTGCGGTCGGTCCGTCTGTCCGCTCGCTCCCGGCCCGCCGGCCCGGTCGGCCGGTTTCGGCTGCCTCGTACGACTCACAAGACTTGAAGGGCCTTGCGGGCCGGGCTGTTTCGCCGGCTCCGCCGCGACCGGTTCCCTCTCCGCTCCGGCGGTCTCGCCGGGGGCCGCCGTCTCCTCGGCGACCGGGGCCGCCGCCTCGTCCGCGACCGGGGCGGCCGAGGCCGCCGCCGCGCGGTGCAGGCAGTCGGGGGCCAGCAGGCAGCCGCAGCGGATCGCGTCCGCGCCGGTGACCGCCCCCTCGGGCGCGTGCAGGACGACGTCGGTCTCGTCGTCCACGGCGATCCGTACGGTGTCGCCCGCGCGGACGGCCGGACGCGCCAGGAGCTTGGCGACGCCCGCGTCCAGCCGCTTGCGCAGCCGGGGCGAGAGCGCCTCGACGAGTTCGGCGGTGACGGACGGCGCCACCGGCGGTAGCTGCGGCTGTGGGCTCATGCGATCTTCTCTCCTACCCAGCGGGCGAGTTCGAGCGGGCTCAGGGCGGCGACGGGCATGCCCGCGGCGACCAGCCGGCCGGCGACCCCCGTGGAGTAGCGGGGCCGGCCCGTGTCGTCGAGGCTCGCGCAGCCCAGGACGTGGCAGCCGGCCGAGACCAGCGCGCGGACCTCGGCGAGCAGGCCGCCCAGCGGATAGCCCTCCTCGAAGTCGCTGACGACCACGACGAGGGTGCGCGACGGCACGGTGACCAGTTCGCGCGCGTGCCGCAGCCCCGCGGCGATGTGCGTCCCGCCGCCCACGCTGACCTCCAGCAGCAGCGACAGCGGGTCCGCCACGTGCCCGGTGAGGTCGATGACCTCCGTGGAGAACGCCAGGAAGTGGGTGGACAGCGTCGGCACTCCGGCCAGCACCGAGGCGGTCAGCGCCGCCCACACCGTGGACGCCTCCATGGACCCGGACACGTCCGTGACCAGGATCAGCCGCCAGTCGGCGGCCCGCCGGCCTCGGGTGCGGAACACCGGCCGTTCCGGGATCACCCGGACCGTGCCGTCCGGGGCGCGGCGCGCGGTCGCCAGGTTGGCCCGCAGCGTGCGCGGCAGGTCCAGGCCGCCACCGGGCCGCCGGCTGGGGCGGGGCAGGGTGGTGCCGTGCAGGGCGGGGCGCAGCCGGGTGGCCAGCTCCCGCGTCAGCGCGTCCACCAGCCGCCGGACGAGCGGACGCAGCGCGGCCAGCCGCGCTTCGGGCAGGCCGCCCGCGTGCCGCAGCACGGTGCGCAGCAGGTCCACCGAGGGCCGTACGCTGTCCGCGTCCAGCTCGGTGAGGACGTCCTTGCGGCCCGCCGCCGCGGCCGCCGCCAGAACCTCCTCCCGGATGCCCGGCCCGAACAGCGCGGCCAGTTCCTCGGACCACTCCCGCGCGCCGGGGTACGACGCCTCGCGGCCACCGCCGCCGCCCGGCCCCGTCAGACCTCCCCGGCTGCCCTCGCCGCGCCCGCTGCCGTACAACTCGTCCAGCGCGGTCGCCAACGGGACCGCGGAGGCCGGCAGCCGGTCGCTGCCGCGCCCGAGGAGAAGCCGCCAGCGGTCGGCGGGGGCGAGGAAACGGTCTTCGGCGGGGGGCGCGGCGGCGCCGCCGACGGGCGCGGTCCCTGCGGCCCGGCCGCCGCCGGGGCCACCGTCCACCGCCCGCGCCGCGGCGGGGCCGGGCTCCTCCGGTGCGGGTTCGTCCGCCGGTGGGGCGTCAGGGGCCGGTCCCCGGCCTGGCCCGCCGTGCGCCGGCTGCGCCGTGGCGGTGTCGCTGTCCCGTGCGGGTTCGTCTTCCGGCGCGGTGTCTTGGGGTGGGGTGGTGTCGGGGGTGTCGTGCGTGGGTGGTTGCGGGGTGCTGGTGGTTCGGCCGTGTGCCGGCTGTGGTGCGGCCGGGGCGCTCTCCGGTGCGGGGCGCCGCTCCGGGGCGTCGGCGCGGGCAGGTTCGCCCTGCGGGCCGACGCGCGGCCCGGGCAGCAGGGCCAGCGAGCGGAGCGCTTCGCGGGCGGCCAGGTCCGCGCCGGTCCAGACGGCGAGCGCGGCCGGGTCGACGCCGCCGGTGTCGGTGAGCCGGGCCGTGTCCAGGCGTTCCTCGACGGCCGCGAGGAGCCGGTCGCGGGCCGCCGGGCTGAGCGTGTCGAAGCCGCCGCGCAGCGCCGGGAGCCGGTCCAGGAACGCCCGGTCGGGCAGCGCCGACACCCGGTTCAGCAACGGCTCCAGCGCGGGCGGCGCCGCCTCCAGCAGCGGCCCCGCGGCGGTCAGCAGACCGGAGAGCCGGGCCGTGAGCGCCGCGCGGGAGCCGGAGTCGGTCGCCCCGTCCACCCAGGAGGCCACGCGGTCCCCGAACTCCCGCGCGTCCTCGTGCCCGAGCAGCACACGTACCGCACCGGCGGCCCCGCGCATCAGCGGGGAACCGTCGGCGGCCAGGCGGGCCAGGGCGTCGGTGAGCCGGATGCCGCCCAACAGGTCGGCGCGGTGCGCGAGTTCGAGCAGGGCGTGGGCGTCGGCGGGGTCCTCCGCGCCGGTCAGACCGTCCACCTGCCGTACCGCCGCCGCCGTGAGCAGTTCCGCGACGGCGGCCGCCTCGGCCGTACGCTCCGGGTCGGCGCCGAGCCCCGGGATGTGACCGGCCCGCAGCCGGTCCAACAGGGCCAACGCGGCCAGGAGTTCGGGCAGGGTACCGGCGTGCGGCACGATCTCGGCGACGTCGTCCAGCCGGTCGTCCGCGAGGCCGGGCAGGCCGCACTCGGCCGCCCGCTCCAGCCCTTCGAGGACCTGCGCGGCCGTGGGGCCGCCCTCGTCCCGCTCCGCGCGCCGCCGTTCGCGCAGCACACCCTCGGCGGCCTGTTCGAGGGTGACCCCGCGCACGCCGGCCACGGTCAGCATCGCCGCCGTGGCGGGCGTCCAGCGCACCTCCCAGCGGGAGGTGAGCGCCGTGGCGCCGCCCGCGCCGACGACCTCCCGCGCCTGCCCGTACGGCACCCCGCACACCGCCAGGCGGCGCAGCAGCAGTTCACGGCGCCGGTCGAGGTCGGAGCGCAACGGGTCCAGCCGCAGCTCCCGCGCCGCGCCCGGACCACCCGCCGCCGGTCCGCGACCAGCCGCCGGTCCGCGCCCCGCAGCCGGTACGCGGCCGTCCGTCGCGCCGGAACCACCCGCCGGACCGGGGCCGTCCGCCGCCGGACCGGGCAGGCCGAGCCGCGTCAGCTCGGCCTCGACGGCGGGGGCGAGGCCGCTGCGCGGCGCCCTCGGGGCGGGGCGTCCGGCGCGGGTGCCGACGAGCACCCGTTCCATCGCCCGCGCCACGGCACGTCCCCGCCCGTACGGCTCACCCTGCGCCAGCACCGTCTGCACGGCTTCGACCAGTTCGCCGCGGCCCGCCGCGGGCAGGCCGCGCAGCCGGGCGAGATCGGCGGCGAGCCGGCTGATCTCGCGGGCGTCGGCGGGCCCGGAAGGATGGCCGAGATCGCGCAGCTCGGCGCAGATCCGGACCGCGGCCCGCGTCAGCGCCTCCTCCAGCGCCGCCGGATCGCCCGCCGCGTGCAGCACCATGTCCTGCCACTCCGGGTCCCGGATGCCGGCCGGGTAACCGGACCGTTCGTCCAGGAGGGCGTACGTGTACGGAATCAGTGACGTGGTCCACCCGCCCGTCCGCGCGCCGCCGCCGACGGCGGCCGTGTCCTCCCCGGCCGCCGGGACGGAGGGCACCCTTCCGCCGGCGTCCGGCACGGCGAGCGCGGGGGAGTCCGGGAGATCGCCCACCGGGATGTCAGCCGCCGGGAGGCCAGCAGCTGGGAGGCCAGTAGCTGGGGTGTCGGCCACCGGGATGTCGGCTGCCGGCGGGTCGGCTGCCGGGACGTCGGACGCAGGCTCGGGTGACGGCTCCTCCTCCGAGGGCCGCCCCGCGACGGCCGGCGCGACTTGGGCGCCGGTCGCCGGGGCGGGTGAGGCGTCGTCCTCTCCGTGCTCCTCGCCGTGCCGTGTGACGGGGACCGGGTCGCCTTGGGCTCCGCCCGCCGGGGCGTGCGGGGCGTCCTCTCCGTTTTCCTCGCCGTGTCGTGCGACGGGGGCCGGGTCGCCTTGGGCTGCGGTCGCCGGGCCGGGCGGGGCGTCCTCCCCGTTCTCTCCGCCGGCCCGCCCGACGAGAGCCGGTGCGTGGAACGCGCCCACCAGCACTGCCGCCCGTTCCCCGCGCGCGGTGGCCTCCGCCAGCCGGGCCCGCATCCAGCGCTCGCGCCGCAGGTCCAGCTCCGGCACCCCGCCCGCCGCGGCCGCGTCCTCGCGCAGGGCCCACCCGGTGAGCAGGGCGGCCCGGCGCAGGGCCTCGGGCGGGGAGCCGGGGGCGGTCGCCTCGACGAGCCGGTCCCACAGGTCGTCCCCGGGACGGCCCGTCAGCCGGGCCCGCAGCGCGTCGGCGAGACCGGGGCCCGCCGCCGGCACTCCCGCCGCCCGCCGTCCCTCGCCCCACGCGCGGTCGCCCAGCGGCAGATCGCAGGCGACCACCGGCACACCGCGGCGGGCGGCCCAGCGCACGGCCGCGAGTTCGGGCGAGAAGTCGGCGAACGGATAGAACGCCGGACCCTCGCCGCCCGCGCCGCTCCCGTCGGAGGGGGCGGCGGCGAGTGCCACCGGAGCGCGGGTCTCCTCGTGCGCCAGCCAGGGCAGCCACGGCTGCATCTCGGCGGGCAGCTCGACCAGCAGCACGTCCGGTCCGGCCTCGTCCAGCAGCGCCGGCACGACGGCCGCCAGGGAGGGCGCGTGGTGGCGTACGCCGATGAGGTAGGGCGCGCCCGGAGCGGTGAGCGCGGCCAGCGCCTCCTCGGGCCGGACCCGCAGGTCCTCGGGCGAGCGCGGCACGAGGCGGTCTTCGCGACCGGAAGGACCGGACGGACCGGAAGGACCGGACGGGACGCCCGAGTCCCCCGGATCGGACGGGACACGTGAGTCGGCGGAGCCGAGCGCAGGGGGGAAGGACACGGCCGTCATCCCTCCAGGACCGTGCGCAGGTCCCACAGGGTGCGCCAGGTGGCGGAGCCCTGTTCGGCGCGGCGTCGCACCGGACCGTCCCAGTAGCCGCGCAGCCGGGCCGCGTCGGCGGGGTCGTCCTTGCGGACCACGCCGAGCAGATGCCCCGGCAGCAGCCCGAGCACGTCGCGGTCGCCCGGGAAGTACGCCGCCGCCAGCGCGAGCGCACCGGCGACGGACACGGCCTCCGCGGTGCTCATCACCGTGGACGGCCGCTCCACCTCCCAGCCCTCCGCCGACCGGCCCTCGCGCAGGTCCCGGAACGCGGTGACCAGGGCCTCCAGCACCGCGTCGTCGACCTGGAACGGGGCCCCCGCCCGCTCCACCGAGGCCCGGGCCTGGCTCCGCACCAGCGCGGTCTCCGCCTCCAGGTCGCCGATGGGACCGACCGTCTCGAAGTTGAAGCGGCGCTTGAGGGCCGCGGACATCTCGGAGACGCCCTTGTCGCGGAGGTTGGCGGTGGCGATGAGGTTGAAGCCGGGAGCGGCGTGCGCCAGGGCGTCGGCGGTGCCGGCCAGTTCGGGCACGGCGATGCGCCGTTCGGAGAGCAACGACACCAGCGCGTCCTGCACTTCGGGCAGACAGCGGGTGATCTCCTCGACCCGGGCGACGGCGCCCCGGGACATCGCGGTCAGCACCGGGGAGGGCACGAGCGCCTGCCGGGTGGGGCCCTGCGCCAGCAGCAGCGCGTAGTTCCAGCCGTACTTGAGCTGGTCCTCGGTGGTGCCGGCGGTGCCCTGCACGACCAGGCCGCTGGTGCCGCACACGGCGGCGGACAGCAGTTCCGACAGCATCGACTTGGCGGTGCCGGGCTCGCCGACGAGCAGCAGACCGCGCTCCCCGGCGAGCGTCACCACGCACCGTTCCACCAGCGCCCGGTCACCGACGAACTTGCCCTCCACCACCAGGCGGCGCGGCACGCCCCCGGGCGCCTCGGCGTCGTCGGGCAGCTTCAGGGCCGCGCCGTCGCTGCCCATGACGAAGGTGACGACCGCGCGCGGGGTGAGCCGCCACGCGGGCGGGCGCGGACCGTCGTCGTAGGCGGCGAGGAAGGCGAGTTCGGTGGCGTACCGGTCCTCGGGCGGGACGATCTGGCGGTCCGGGGCGGCGGGGAGCACGGTGGTCATCGGCACGGGTTCTTTCGACTGCGGGTGGACGGTGGTGGCGGTGCGCGGGGGCGCCCCCTGAGGGCGACGCCCCTTCGCGTGCGGCCGCTGCGGGCCGGCCGGGGTCATCGGCGGCGGCCCTTGCGGGTGGCGCGGGTGGTCAGCTCCTCGTAGGCGGGCGCGTCACCGGAGCGGACGCGCTCCCACGCGCGCGTGAACAACTCGGGCACCGGCATGGGCGGCACCGCGCGGCGGTGGTCGTCCACCGGGTAGAGGCCCTGCTTCCACACCTCCACCGGCAGCGCGGGCGCCTTGAGGTCCAGCCAGCCGCCCGGCAGGAACAGGGTGCGCCCGGCGCGCGCCCGCTTCGCCTCCACGACCAGCCCGGAGGCCGCGAGTTCGGTGCGGGCCCGCTTCGCGCGGGCGGGCTTCCAGCCCGTCCAGCGGGTCCGGTCGCGGTCCGTGGGGTCGGGCAGCGCCAGCAGTTGCAGATACAGCGCCGCCGCGTCCTCGGTGAGGCCATGGGCCTCGGCGACCTCGGTGACCAGAGCGGGCACGCTGACGGCCGGGTCCTGCGCGTGCCCGGCGGGCGCGTCGGGGTCCGTGCCGGCCGCGAGGGCGTGGGCGAGTTTGTCGCCCAGGATCGCGCGCAGCGCCCGTACGCCCGTGCTCCGCCAGGACGCGACGATGCCCTCCAGCAGTCCGAACACCGGGTCGTCCGCGCCGTCCAGCCCCGCCGGGCGGATCAGGACGGCCTCCTGGTCGCCGTACCACGGGCGCAGCACCAGCGCCTCGCCGACGCGCGTCAGACCGTCCGGGCCCGCCCCGCCCGCGGCGGGCAGCCCGTGGACCTTGCGCAGCTCGGCCGCGACCGAGGAGCCCTTGTCCGTCCAGGTCAGGTCGAGGTCGAGCAGCAGCCCCGGGTCGGCGACGCGGCGGCGCAGCGCGGCCAGCGCCCCGGGCAGCCCGGCGCGCAGCGGGTGTCCGTACGGCAGGTGGTAGGCGAGCCCGGCGAGGGCTTCCACGGCGCGCGTCAGGTCGTACCGTCCGGGCAGCGCGTGGGGGTCCTCGGCGACCAGGTCGCCGTCCTTGTCCGGCCGTTGCACCGTGGTGCGGCTGATCCAGGGCGTGCGGCGGGGGTTGAGGACCTCCTCGGCGGCCGCGGTGGACAGGCCCGCCCGGGTGAGCTCCGCGGCGAGGTCCTCAGGCAGGCGGACGACGTCGCCGAGGCGCTCCGCCCACACCCGGCCCGCGGCCTCCGTGTCCGGTCCGGACGTCCACAGCGCGGCCGGGTCCTCGGGCAGCAGCGCGCCGACGAGCGCCGCCCGGTCGGCGGACCCCAGCACGTCCAGCAGCGCGTCGCCCAGCTCCTTCTGGCGGGGCTTCAGACCGGTCGCCGCGATCACCTCGTCGGTGAGCTGCGCCGGCTTGCCGGCCAGCAGCAGGGCCGTCTGCACGGGCCCGAGGCCGTCGCGTGTCGCGGCGGCCAGCGCGGCGGGCGCCTCGGGCTGCCAGGGCGCGGCGCCCTTGTCCCGGATCAGCCCGGTCACCGCGGCCAGCGCGGCGGCCGGGAACACCGGCGGGTGTGCGGTCTCCCGCTCCAGGGTGAAGTGCGCGATCGCGCCGAACGCCCCGGCCGGGTCGTGGTCCAGGGCCAGCCAGTGCACGCGCCCCTCGCGGTGGTCGATGTTCTGGCAGCCGAGGACGACGACGGTACGGCCGCCCTGGCGCAGCACCTGGCCCACGCGCTCCTGCTTGTGGTGCGGCTCGCTCAGCCGGATCTCGCGCAGCGCGCCGCCCGGCGCGGCCAGCGGGCCCTCCGTGATCGCCTCGAACAGCAGCAGCAGCGCCTCGCGGTGGGCCTCGGGCAGGGCCGGCGACGCGGCGCGGTAGGCGAGCGGGCGCAGCGCGCCCAGCACGGACGGCCACAGCACGCCGATGCCCGGCACGGTGAACTCGTCGCTGTGCCAGCCGTCGTCCGCCCCGGCGAGCCGGGCGGCGGCGGACAGCGGCTTGCCGTCGGCGGGCCTGCCGGACAGGACGTGGTTCACGGCGCGGATCTGCCGCAGCGCGCTCCAGCGCACCTCGCCGCCCCACCAGCCGTGCAGGTCGGCGAGGCCGGTGACCGCCTCGCGCAGCGTCTGGTCGTCGCCGTGCTCGGGGCTGTGGTCGGCGAACATGCCCTCGGTGCGCCTCAGGTCCGTCTCGGTCCGCTCCACCGGGGGCGCCACGAACGCGGCGGCCGAGCGCCCCAGCCGGAACACCCCGTGCACCAGGGCGGCGACGCCGATGAGCAGACGGGGCTCGGTGAGGGCGGGCAGGCAGCGCGCGACGGCCGTCCGCAGCACCTCGTCGGCGGTCGGCACGGCCGGCTCCCCGGCCCCCGCGGACCCCCGCGCACCCGCGCCCTGCCCGGACCCCTGACCGGCGCTGTGCCCGGTCACCTGGCCGGTGGCCGCTGCCTGCCGTCCCGCGGCCAGCGCCTGCCGCTCGGCCAGCGCCTCGGCGGCGGCGCGCAGCAGTTCGTCCGCCTGCTCGTCGCCCAGCGCCCGCAGGAGCGCCGACGCGGCCTCGTCGCGCGGCCGCAGCGCGTGCCAGAAGTCCACCGGCGGCACCAGCCGCGTTCCGGCGGCGAACTCGCCGCCCCGCTCCAGTGCCGTCACCCGGCCCAGCTCCCGCACCCCGTCGTCGTCCCGCGCGTACAGGGCGATCTGGCGGTGCCGGGCGACCACGAGGGGCTCGGCGCCGCCGGGCAGCCGCAGCGCGCCCACCGGAACGCCCGCTCCCCGGCCGTCCGGCGTCGGCAGGGCGGCGGTCCGCCCGTCCGGGGTGCCCACGGTCGTACGGGCCTCCTCGCCCTCGCCCTCGACGCGCACCCAGCGGCCCAGCACCGCGCCGTCCGTGCCGAACGGGCTGTGCTCGAGACCGGGCTGGAGGGGCAGCACCGAGCAGTGCGGCTGGATCAGGGTCGCGCCCTCCCGGATGCCCGAGCGCAGGAACGCGGGCAGCGAGGCACGCCCGTGCGTGCCGCTCGCCGGGTCGTACTCCAGCCACACCTGCCGCCGTCCCTGCCGGCCCTGGCGCCAGTACGAGGTGCCGTCCCCGAGGACGGGGCGGCCGGGCGGCAGCACGGTGTCGCCGGCGTGCAGGGCGCGCCCGCCGGTGGCCCGGCCGCCGCCCGGCAGCGGCAGCGAGGTGTCGTCCGGGTCGCCGCCGTACCAGCGGGCCGCCCTCTCCCCGCCGAGCTGGAGGACGTCGGCGGGCCGGGCCGACCAATAGCCGTACTGCTTGCCGTTCTTGTGCCACGCCACCAGCAGTTCGCCGTCCGTGTACCGGAACGACGGGCGCTGCCAGCGGTCCAGGCCCGGCGGCAGCCGCAGGTCGTGCTCCAGCAGGACCTCCTCGGGTCCGACGACGACCGCCTTGTGCGCGCGGGCGAGGATCAGCGCGGGCCAGGCTTCGTGGACGCAGAGCGAGTCGTTCGGGTCGCGCCGGGTCTCCGCGTCCAGGCGGCGCAGCGCCTCGTCGAGGGCGGGCCAGCCCAGCTCGTCCAGGATGCCGGCGCGCAGCGTGCGGCCCAGCAGCGGCGCCACGTCGACGGCGGCGACGGTGGCGACGGCCCCCGGGGCGACCCGGGCGGCCACCGCACGGAACGGACGCATCCGCTCCAGCGCCGTGCGCGCGGCGGGCAGGCCGGTCGCGGCGGCCAGCTCGCCGGCCGCGTCCTCCAGCCACTCGCGCAGCACGTCGGCGAGGACCGGGTGAGCGGCCAGTTCCTCCAGCGTCGAGGTGTCGTGGCGGTGGCCGCACACGGTGCCGACGGCCCGGTACAGGAGACGGCGGCAGCCCGCGTCGGCGGCCACGGCCGTCAGGTCGCGCCGGCCGGGCCGGGTGTCCGTCAGCCACTGCTTGACGGGGAGGCAGTCGTCGTGGAGGTCCTCGGCGGACTCGGGCAGCGTCAGCGGTATGCCGTGCGCCGCGCACAGGTCCAGCAGGTCGAGATCGGCGCTCGGGCGCCAGCGGCCGGTGAACAGGTCCACGGGACGCCCCTGTTCGCGCAGACGGGCGGCCATGCGCTCCACCAGGGAAAGGGTGGTCCGCGACCGCACCGCGGCCAGGGAACCGCGCTTGCGGTGCAGCGCCCAGCGGCTCAGCCAGTCCGCCGCGTCGACCGGACCGCCCGCCGCGTCGACCGTACCGCCCGCCGCGTCGACGGGACCGTCCGCCGGCTCGGCCGAACCGTCCTCCGGGCCGCTCTCGCCCGTCAGCAGCCGGTCGGCGCCGGTCTCGGCGAGCAGCGCCAGCCAGAAGTCGTCGTCCTCGGGCGAGCGGCCCAGGCCGGCCGGCATGATCTCCAGCAGCCGGGCCCGCACGGCGGGCTGCCGCTCGGCCAGGGCGACGAGCGTGGCCCGGTAGGTGTTCCAGAACGACGCGGGGGCCCGCACCGCCGCCGGGGAGGCGAGGAGTTCCGCCACCAGGGCGCACTCCTCGGCGTCCCGGTCCAGCCCGGCCGCCTTGATCAGAGCGCGCGCGTCCTGGGGCAGCGACGCGTACGGCGGCAGGCCGGCCGCGCAGCGCTCCACGCTCAGCTGCCGGAACTGCGCCCACGCCTCGGCCGGGGTGAGCCGCGCCGCGAGGGCCCGCACGTACTCCTTGAGGGCCTTGACCGTCAGCGCCCCGGCGAAGGCGAACTCCAGGAACACCGCCCGCTGCCGCTCCTCGTCCACCGCCAGCGCGTGCACCCGCTCCGCCTCGCGGGCCTTGCCGAAGAAGGCGGCGGCGTACGTGGTGTTGTCGTACTGGAGGAAGACCCGGGCGGCCTGCTCGTAGAAGGTGGGCAGGAAGTGCGGCACGGCGCGGCCCAACTGCTCCCCGAGCGCCTCGAAGCCCTCCTTGGCCGCGCCCGGGCGGGACTTGGCCTGCCGGGCGAGCCGTTCGACGTCCCGGACCAGGGCCAGCGCGTGGTGGCCGTTGGCCGGGTCGTTCACCAGCGCCCACGCGGGAAAGCCGAGCGTCTCCCGGCGCACCTGGCCGACCTCGCGGACCTCCTCCTCGCGGACGAGCCCGAGGAAGTCCAGGGCGAGGTCCTCCGCCTCGCCGAGGGTGCCCGGCACCAGCCGGACCGTCCTGCGGCCGTCCAGCGCGGGATGCGTGTACGCGCGCGCGGTGAGAACGTCGGCGTCCTCCCGGTCCGTGGCGCCGAGGGGCAGCACGGCGCCGCCGTCGAGCAGGGCCGCGGCAGCGGCCTCGTCGTAGGTGAACCCGTCGTACGTCATCGCCCCGCCCGCCGTCACTTCGTACGCCGCCCCGTCGGCCCTGGCCGCGCCGGTCGTCGTCTCGCCCGCCGTTTCGTCCCGCATCGTCGTGCCGCTCGCCGTCATGCCGCGCGCTCCTCGTCCTCGACATCGCGCCCGGCGTACAGCGCGGCCGCCATGCGCATGCCCTCCGACCAGGCCACCGGCCCGACCTGACCGAGCTTCAGCGCCCGGCCGGCGGGGTCGGTGAAGACCAGCGGGCCGGTCTCCGCCTCGTCGTAGCCGTCGTAGTCGCCGACCCACACCCGGGCCTCGACGCCGCGGCCGTCCTCCAGCACGGAGCACACGGCGTGGCCGCCGCGCACCCGGTACCCGAGCTGGGCGGCGCGGCCGTGCAGGAACCTCAGCTCCTTGAAGGCGCCGCCCGCGTAGTCCTCGACGGACGTGGCGTCGGCGTCGAGCGCCGCCGGGCGGCGCCACACCTCGCGGAAGAGCTGACCGGCGCGCTGCTCGACGCCCAGCTCGACGGCGAACTCCCGCAGTTCCTCCAGGTCCTCCAGGAGCACCGGGTGCGGCAGGCGGACCAGGCCGGGGGAGAGGCGGACGGTGTCGCCGTCGAGGTCGACCAGGCCGAGGCCGCGCTCGGGGTCGGCGTCCCGCAGGAATCCGGCCACCGCGCCGTCCGCGCCCGTGACCACCAAATCGCGCAGGGCGGCCTGCCAGGCCGGGTCCGGCCACACCCGCGCCAGGACCGCGAACGGCACCGGCAGCGAGCGCACCATCCAGCGCTCCACGTCGGCCAGGCACTGCCGTTCGTGCCGTTCCAGCCACTCGGCGAGCTGCCGCAGCCCCACCACCGCCGGATCGTCGGCGATCTTGGGCGGCACGGACTTCAGCCGCCGCCCCGCCGCGTTGCGGCACACCACCTTGCCGTCGTCGAGGGCGACTTCATAGCCGCCGGCCGACACCCACCCCATACAGGCCTCCCGCACCCGCGAAACGATCAAGTGCCGGGAACTGTAGATCAGGCCACTGACAACGAGACCGGGGAAGCGCGAGCACGGTCTGTACCTACTGGTAGGGCAGGCTGTGCCTACTAGTAGGTACAGCCCGGTGACCGGCCCCTCGGCAACGGCGACGCCCAGTGTCTGGGGCAGTGGTCGACGCGCCGACGGGACCGGGTGGGGCGGGGGCGGCCCGGCCGAACGCCGGAGGCGGCCTCAGTCCATCACCAGCACCAGCTTGCCCGTGGTGCGTCCCGTCTCGCCGAGCTCGTGCGCCTTGGCGGCCTCGGCCAAGGGGAACGTACCGGCGACAGTGGGCCGCAGCCGCCCCGTCTCCACGAGGTCGGCGATCGCCCGCATCCCGTGGTGGTCGGCGTCCACCAGCATCCTGACCGCCCGCACGCCGAGCCGTTCCGCCTCCGTGGGGAAGTCGTCGGAGCCGACCGGGAGGATCGACACCACGACCCCGCCCGGGCGCAGCGTGCGCAGCGAACGGACGGAGGTCTCGCCGCCGAGGGTGTCCAGGACGACGTCGACGTCCCGTACGGCCTCGGTGACGTCGGTCGTGCGGTAGTCGACCGGCTCGTCCACGCCGATCTCGCGCAGGAAGTCGTGCTTGCCCGCGCTCGCGGTGCCGATGACGTACGCGCCGTGGGCCTTGGCGATCTGCACCGCCACATGGCCGACCCCGCCGGCCGCCGCGTGGATCAGCACCCGCTGTCCGGCGCGCAGCTCCGCCCGCTCCACCAGAGCCTGCCACGCGGTCAGCGACACCAGCGGCAGCGCTGCGGCCTGGACGTGGTCGATGCCGGCGGGCTTGGCGGCGAAGGCGCGGGCCGGGGCGGTGACGTACTCGGCGTGCGAGCCGTGGCCGAACGGATAGGGGAGCATCCCGAAGACCTCGTCCCCGGGCCGGAACAGGGCCACGCCGACGCCCGTCGCCTCGACGACACCGGAGACGTCCCAGCCGAGCACGTACGGCGGCTCGCCGAGGAAGACGCGCTGGGCGCGGTGCTTCCAGTCGGTGGGGTTGACTCCGGCGGCCCGCACCCGGACCAGCACCTCGTTGGGGCGCGGCACCGGCCGCTCCAGCTCGATCTCCTTCAGCACCTCGGGGCCGCCGAGGACGTCCTGGCCGACGGCGCGCATCGTGTTCGCGGTCTTCACATCGTTCATGGTGAACCAGCCTGCCCCGGCCCGCCCGCCGGGGAAATGGCACGATGGTCAATCTCCGATAGGATCGTGCCATGCGGCAGGCGGAACGGGCAGGACGGGAGACGGCCGGGGAACCGGCCGCGGGCAGGACCGTGGAGCGGGTCGTCGTGCTCGCCCTGGACGGCGTCTACCCCTTCGAACTGGGCATCCCCAGCCGCATCCTCGGCGCCGCCGACGGCCGGTACGAGGTGCTGACCTGCTCGGTCGACGGCCGGCCGGTGGGCACCAGCACGGACTTCACGATCGGCGTCGCCCACGGCCCGGAGGCGCTGGCGACCGCCGACACCGTGGTGGTCGCCGCTTTCACACCCGACCACGTCACCGAGGAACTGACCGCCGAGACCGCCGCCGCGCTCGCGCTGATCCCGTCCGGCGCGCGGATCGTCTCCATCTGCACCGGCGCGTTCGTGCTCGCCGCGGCCGGACTGCTGGACGGCCGCAGGGCCACCACGCACTGGCACCTCGCCGACCGGTTCCGGCGCGCGTTCCCCCGGGTGGACCTCGACCCGGACGTGCTGTTCGTGGACGACGGCCGCATCCTCACCTCGGCCGGCGCCGCCTCCGGCGTGGACGTCTGCCTGCACCTGGTGCGCAAGGACCACGGCACGGCGCTGGCGAACTTCGTGGCCCGCTGCTGTGTGGTCCCGCCCTTCCGGGAGGGCGGGCAGGCGCAGTACATCGTGCGGCCCATGCCCGAGCAGAACGCCGCCGGCACCGCCGCCACCCGGGCCTGGGCCCTGGAACACCTCGCCGAGCCGCTCACCCTGGCCGACCTCGCCGGGCACGCCCGGATGAGCCTGCGCACCTTCGTCCGCCGGTTCAACGACGAGACGGGCGTCAGCCCCGGCCGGTGGCTGATCCAGCAGCGCGTCTCCCGGGCCCGGGACCTGCTGGAGTCCAGCGACCTGACGGTCGACCAGATCGCGGGCCGGGTCGGCTTCGCCACCGGCGCCTCCCTGCGCCAGCACCTGCACGCGTCCATCGGCGTCTCCCCGCAGGCGTACCGGCGCACCTTCCAGGCGACCCGCTGACCGAGGCCGCCCGTCCGCCGGAGGCCACCTGTCCGCCGGAGGCCGCCCGTCCGCCGGAGGCCGGTCGCCTCGGCAGCTCGGCCTCGCCGGCCATCGGGGCGTCTGCGTAACGCCGGCCGTCGCGGCCACCACCGCGGCCGGCCGCCGACCCGATTCGGCCTCTCGTCCAGCGTCCGGTACGGCCGGCCGACCCGGCCCGCGTGTCGCGGCGCGCCGGGCTCAAGGGGCGGCGCGTGCCGGCCGATGAGGAGTCCGAGGGCCACGGGCGCCGTCCCTGGCCGCCCCGTGCCGACACCGAGGAAGGACGCCGTGACGCAGCCGGGATCGCCCGCCGCACCCCCCGCCGGTACGCAGCCGGAAGAGGCGGACCGTCTGCGGGACCTGCTGCGCACCTCCGCGTACCGCAGGACGCTGGCGCTCTCGGCGGCCGTCGGCGTCCCGGTGTCCCTGGCGGCCTTCTGGTTCCTCGCCGGACTCCACGAGCTGGAGCACGCGCTGTGGACGGCGCTGCCGGACGCCTCGGGGTGGAGCGCCCCTCCGTGGTGGTGGCCGCTGCCGCTGCTGGCGGTGGCGGGCGTCGCCGTCGGCCTCGTCGTCCGGCGTCTGCCGGGAACGGGCGGACACGTCCCCGCCGCCGGACTGCACTCCTCGGGGACCGACCCGGCCACCCTGCCGGGAGTGGTCCTCGCGGCGGCGGCGAGCCTCCCGTTCGGCGCGGTGCTCGGCCCGGAGGCCCCGCTGATCGCGCTCGGCGGCGGCCTGGCGCTGCTGCTGCGGCGCCTGGCCCGCGCCCCGGTGACCCCGGGGAGCACCGCGCTCCTCGGCGCGGCCGGCGCGGCGGCGGCCCTCTCCGCCATCTTCGGCAACGCCCTGGTCGGCGCGGTGATCCTGGTGGAGGTGGCCGGTGCGGGCGGCACGCGGCTGTTCGCCGTCATGCTGCCGGCGCTGCTGTCCAGCGGGATCGGATCGCTCGTCTTCACCGGGTTCGGCCGCTGGACCGGCCTGTCCACCGGGAGCCTGTCGCTGAAACCGGGCGTTCCGGTGCCCCGTCTGGACGCCGGGGACGTGCTCTGGGGGCTGCCGATGGCGGTCGGCGTCGCCGCCGTCCTCCATCTGCTGCTGTGGACCGGGAGACGGGTCGCGGTCTTCGTGTCGGCGCGGCGGACGGTCGCCCGTACGGCGCTCTGCGCGCTGGCGGCGGGCGTGTGCGCCGCGGCGTACGCGCTGGGCACGGGTCGGTCGCCGGTCGAAGTCGCCTCGTCCGGCCAGGCCGTGCTGGCCCGGCTGGCCGCCGAGCCGCACGCCTGGGGCGCCGGGGCACTCGTCGCCGTACTGCTGTGCAAGGCCGCGGCCTACGCGCTGTGCCTCGGCAGCCTGCGCGGCGGCCCCGTCTTCCCGGCGCTGTTCCTCGGTGCGGCGGTCGGGGTGCTGCTCGCTCCGCTGCCCGGCCTGGGGATCGTCCCGGGCATGGCGGCGGGCGTGGCCGCCGCCGGGGCGGCCGCCCTGCGACTCCCGGTCAGCAGCGCGTTGCTGGCCGCGCTGCTGTTCGGCAGCGCCGAGATGATCCCGCTGGTGATCCTCGCCGCCGTGGCGGGTTTCGTGACGGTCGAGTCGCTGCCGGCCGGCCGCACCGCGCCGCACGCCGCGGAGGCGGGCTGAGCGCTGCCGCGGGGACGGCGTCCGCCCCCGGCCGCGGACGTCTGCCTCCGGCCGCGCCGGGTTACCGGACGCCGTCCGGCCGAGAAGCGGGCGTGACCGGGAATGCCCCGAATGCCCCTGGTCGGCAAGTGGACGCCAGGAACCGGGCGTCAGGAACCGGGCATCAGGAAACAGGCATCAGGAAACGAGTGCTCAGAAAGCGGGCGGTCAGGAAGCGGGCGTCGGTGAGGCGGACGACGGGGCATGACTCGGGTGCAGCGACGGGGGCAGCGGGGCCAGCGACGCGCACAGCGAGACCGGGAACGCCCGCTCCCGCTGCCGCACGGCACGGCAGCCGCCGTCCGTGGTCCGGGCGATCGGCTCCCAGCCCGACTTCTTCGCCCGGAAGAACCAGCGGTCCCCCAGCCGGGCGGAACAGGCGGGCTCCGGCGAGCCGGCGCAGGCCGGACCGGTACGCCAGGAGATGTCCAGCACCAGCCACTTCCCGTCGCACCGCTCCGCATTCCGGTACGTGTGCAGGGGCGCGTCGACCGTCGTCAGCGCCTGCTCGTAGGAGCCCGCGGTGCAGCCGGTGACCGGCGGGGTGCAGCCCAGCTTCCCGCACAACCGCAGCGCGGGCGGCTTCGCGCCGTCGGCGGTGAAGCGCGTGTAGTTGTCCACGACGACGTCCCGGCCGCCGAGCGGTTCGGGCAGCGTGAGCCGGGCCGTGGCCGAGCTTTCCTTCGTGCACCCGGAGGCCCTGTCTCCGGAGGGTGAGACGAAGGTCACCTGCACCCGTACGAGGTCGGACATCGGCTCGGTGAGCACCGCCTTGAGATCGCGCACGCACGCGTGCGGGCCGCTGGGCACCTGGGTGTCGAGGAGCAGTGTGCGGCGGTCGCCGCCGACCCGGACTCCGGTGACCGCCGAGGGCTGCGCCGTGGTCCACGGGATCGGCGTGCTCACCGCGGGCGAAGGCGACCCCCCGTCCCGCCCGGCCACCTGCGTCCCGCACGCCCCGAGCACTAGCACAGCGACGGCACAGAGCCAGACGGCCACGGCCGCCCTGCGTCTTCCACCTGATCGCAACTCCGCTCAACCCCCCGTGCACGCACCGACGTTGCCGGGCCAATATACGGTGACGTCCGGGAGGGGCCACCGGCCCGGCGGCGGGTGAGCCGCGCTACCGCCGGCCCCCCTCGGATACGTCGTCAGCGGCACGCTGCGGAGGGCCGCCGGCCGCCTCCGCCCTCGTCCGCCACCACCACGGACGCCGCGCGAAACGCCGTCGCACGAAGGGTCGTTGTGCGAAGCGCCGTCGTACAAAGGGCGGTCGTACGAAGTGTCGTACGGCGATCAGCGCCGTCGTGACGGCCGCCACCGCCGCCAGGGCGAGCAGCCAGTTCCGCAGGTAATCCAGCGGCAGGACCGAGGAGTTGGCCGGATCACCGGGCCGCAGCAGCGGAGGCAGGGCGACGGCCGTGAGCGCGCCCGCCACCAGCAGCGCACCCCGCACCGGCCCACGCGCCCCGCCCCGCGCCCCCCGCACACCGCCACATGTCCCACGCACACCGCCCCGCGCCCCACGCGCACCGACACGTGTGAGGGCGAGCCCCGCGAGCAGGACCAGCGGGGCGATCAGCACGTCGTGCACCGCCAGCGCCGCGCCGAGCCAGACCAGGACGCCGGTCAGGTCGCGTACGTCCAGCAGCAGCGACACACCCGTGCCCATCAGCGCCACGCCGGCCGCACCGGCCAGCACACGCACCGGTCCCGCCCCGGCGCCCCTCGACGTGTTGCCGCCCTTCTCGTCGGCTTCGGCCTGTCGGGACATCACAGCACCTCCAGCCGGCCGACCCACTTGGTCTGCAGCACACCGGGGCGGTTCGGGGCGATGAGCCGGACCGGGTATCCGTGGTCCGGGCTCAGCTCCTCGCCGTTCAGGCGCAGGGCCAGCAGGGTCAGCGGGTCGTGCGCGTGGGCGCGTCCCAGCTCGGACACCCGGTACGCGCCGCGCGGCTGCAGCGACACCACGCGCACCCGGGCGGGCCGCGGCGCGCCGGCCCGTTCCAGCAGGTCGGCCACGCGTACCCCGGTCCAGCGGGCCGACTTGCTCCACCCCTCGACGCAGGCGATCGGCAACTCCACCTCGTGCTGGGGCAGTGCGCGCAGGTCGTCGAGGGTGAGGGTGTACGGGCGCGGCCCGTCGACGGTCAGCCGGTAGGACGCGCCGGGGACCCGGCCGACGCCGGCCGCCGCGGCGGTGCGGTTGACCGGCAAACCCTGCGGGCCGTGGCCGGGATGTCGGGGAGCGAGCAGGTCGGTCCGCCCCAGCGGGGTGAACGACTGGCCGGCCGTGGTGAGCGTGACCGCGCCCACGGCCGCGGCGACCGCCGCCAGCAGCGACCGCCGGTCGGGGCCGTCCGCCGCGGGAAGGGCGAGGGCGCCGGGGGAGCGGCGAGCCCAATGCGCCCTGATCTCGGGTGCCTTGACGGCGAGGTGCAGCAGCAGCGCCCCGGTCGTCAGCCAGGCCACCGCGTAGTGCGCCGGCACGAAGGAGAACGGCCACGGGTACCACTGCGCGGTGTTCAGCAGACCGGTCACCAGCTCGAAGACGCTTCCCGCCACCAGCACGCCGACCGACAGCCGTTCCAGCGCGTGCGCCGCCGAACGCACCGGCGGCCACGCGAAGAGCCGCGGGTACACGGTCCACAGCTTGGTCAGCAGCAGCGGTACGGCGGCGATCCCGGACGCCACGTGCAGGCCCTGGGTCAGCCGGTAGCCCCAGACGGGACGGCTCGGCAGCGCGTCTGCCGCCCACGGCGGCGGATGTTGCAGGACATGACTGATCAGGCCGGTGACGAAGCAGATGGCGAAGGCGATGCCGAGCCACCGCCCGATCCGGGTCGCCGTACGGGCGTCGTGCAGCGCGCCGCGGAACACCGGCGGTCGCGGGCGGACGGGGAGCGTTCTCATGCCGACCATCACAGCGGCTGGAACGGCGTCGGGGAATCGCGCAATCCTTACAGGTCACGAACGTCGCCCCGGCCGCGCCCCGCCGGGCGTCCCGTCCAGCCCCGGCCGCGCCCCACCGGACGTCCCGTCGTCCCGTCCCGTCCCGTCCCGGCCCGGCCGCGCCCCGCCGGACGGACGGCCCGGCCGCGAAGGCTTACGGATCGCTGACGTCGCGGCGTCGTACGCCTCGTGGACGGGCCTGCGGCCGTACCGTCAGGGCATGTTGATCCTGGTCACCGGAGGCGCGGGCTTCATCGGCTCGCACCTCGTGAACGCCCTGACCGGCGCCGGGCACGAGGTGCGCGTGCTCGACGCGCTGCTGTCCGCCGCGCACCCCACGCCCCCGCCGGTCCCCGACGGCGTGGACTTCCGGCACGGGGACGTCCGTGACCACGCGGCCGTGCGCGAGGCCCTGCGGGGCGTGGACGCCGTCTGCCACCAGGCGGCGATGGTCGGGCTCGGCAAGGACTTCGGCGACGCACCCGCCTACGTGGGCTGCAACGACCTCGGTACGGCGGTGCTGCTGGCCGGCCTCGCCGAGGCGGGGGTGCGGCGGCTGGTGCTGGCGAGTTCGATGGTCGTCTACGGCGAGGGGCGTTACGCGTGCCCGTCCCACGGCGTCGTACGGCCCGGGCCGCGCCGGGTGGCCGACCTGGACGCGGGACGCTTTGAACCGCCCTGCCCGGAGTGCGGCGAACCGCTCGCTCCCGGTCTCGTGACCGAGGACGCCCCGCTCGATCCGCGCAACGTCTACGCCGCCACCAAGCTCGCGCAGGAACACCTCGCCGCCGCGTGGGCGCGGGCGACGGGCGGCCGGGTCGCCGCGCTGCGCTACCACAACGTGTACGGCCCCGGGATGCCGCGCGATACCTTCTACGCGGGCGTCGCCTCGCTGTTCCGGTCCGCGCTGGAGCGCGGCGAGGCACCCCAGGTGTTCGAGGACGGCGGCCAGCGGCGGGACTTCGTCCATGTCCAGGACGTCGCCGGGGCCAACCTCGCGGTGCTGGACGGGCTGTCCGGGCTGCCCGAGGGAGGCCTGCGGGCGTACAACGTCGGCAGCGGCGAGCCGCACACGGTCGGTGAGATGGCCGCCGCGCTGGCCGGGGCGTACGGCGGGCGCCCGCCCGTCGTCACCGGGCGGTACCGGCTCGGCGACGTCCGCCACATCACCGCCTCCTCACGCCGGTTGCGCGAGGAGCTGGGGTGGCGGCCGCGGGTCGGCTTCGCCGCGGGGATGGCGGGGTTCGCGACGGCCGCGCTGCGGGCCGGCTGACCCGCGACGGCGAGGCGCCCGGCGGCCGGTCCGGTCCGGCGGCCGGTCCAACCGGCGATCCGGGCCGGCCGGCGATTCGGGCCGGCCGGCGATCCGGTCCGGCCGGCGATTCGGTCCGGCCGGCGATTCGGGCCGGCCGGCGATTCGGGCCGGCCGACGATTCGGGCCGGCCGACGATTCGGGCCGGTCGGCGACCCGGGTCGGCGTACAGCTCGCACGGCGGCGGGCAGGCGCGCCTCGAAGCGGCAGCCGCCGGGGATGTTGGAGACCGCGGTGCGGCCTTGGTGGGCCTCGACGATGCCGGCGTACAGCTCACACGGCGGCGGGCAGGCGCACTTCGAAGCGGCAGCCGCCGGGGACGTTGGAGACCGCGGCGCGGCCCTGGTGGGCCTCGACGATGCCGCGGACGATGGCCAGGCCGAGGCCCGCACCGGCCGGCGGAGTCCGTGCGTCGGTGCCGCGCCAGCCGGTGTCGAAGACGCGCGGCAGGTCCTCCGGGGGGATGCCGCCGCAGCCGTCGGTCACCGACACGACGACGCTGTCGGCCTCCCGGCGGGCGGAGACCGCGACCGTGCCGTCGGACGGCGTGCGGTGGATCGCGTTGACCAGCAGGTTGGCCAGCACACGGGACATCTCGCGGCCGTCCACCTCGACCGGGACCGGCTCGACCCCGTCGCCGACGATCGACACGCCGCGCTCCCGGGCGAGGGCGGCGGCGCCCGCCAGCGCGTCGCCGACCAGGTCGTAGACCGACATCCGGGTGGTGTTCAGGGCGAGGACCCCGGCCTGGATGCGGGAGAGTTCGAAGAGGTCGCCGACCATGCCGCTCATCCGCTCGACCTCCGTGCGGATCCGGGCGTGGTAGACGCGCGGGTCGTCCACCATGCCGTCCTCCAGGGCCTCGGCCATCGCCTGGAGTCCGGCGAGCGGGGTGCGCAGGTCGTGCGAGATCCAGGCGACCAGTTCGCGCCGGGAGCCCTCCAGGGCGCGCTCCCGCTCGCGCGAGGCGGCCAGTTTCGCGCCGGTGGCGGCCAGTTCGCGGCTCAGCGCGGCGAGTTCGGCGGTGGGCGCGGCGGCGGGCGGGGTGAACCGGCCGTTGTCCCCGAGCGAGCGGGTGGCCTCGGTCAGGGCACGGCTGCCGCGCACGACCTGGCGGCCGAGCGCGAGCGCCACCGCCAGCGAGACGACCGCCGCCATGAGGCAGACCATCGTCACGACCCACAGGTCGTGGTCGGACAGCAGCATCGCCCAGGACACCAGCAGGGTCCCGGCGAGCATCGCCGCGACCGTGACGGCGGCGACCACGGTCAGGGAGAGCGCGACGGAGCGGTTGCGCAGCAGCCGCAGCAGGCCCATGCCGAGCAGGCCGGCCCCGGCCGCCCCGACGGCCGCGTAGAGCGCGATGAGGAGGGTGTCACGCACCATCGACGGCCTCCGTCGCCCGGGGCGCGAGGTCCGTGGCGGGTGCGTCGAAGCGGTAGCCCACGCCCCACACGGTGCTGATCAGGCTCGGGTGCGCCGGGTCGTCCTCGATCTTCTCGCGCAGCCGGCGCACATGGACGGTGACGGTCGACAGGTCGCCGAACTCCCAGCCCCACACCTCGTGCATCAGCTCCTCCCGGCTCGTGGCCCGGCCCGGATGCCGCAGGAAGTACTCCAGTAGGTCGAACTCCCTGATGGTCAGGCGGAGTTCGGCCCCGTTACGGGTGGCGCGGCGGGCGTGCGGGTCCAGGGCGAGCGGGCCGGCGCGCAGCCGGGACCCGGGCGGACCGGCGGGGTCCGGCGCCGCCCCGCCCGTGCGGCGGAGCACCGAGTGCACCCGGAGCACCAGCTCGCGGGGGCTGAAGGGCTTGGTGACGTAGTCGTCCGCGCCGACCTCCAGACCGAGGATGCGGTCCTCCTCGTCGCCCCGCGCCGTCAGCATGATCACGGGGAGCGGGCCCCTCTCGCGCAGGAGCCGGCAGACCTCCAGGCCGTCCATGCCGGGCAGCATCAGGTCCAGCACCACCAGATCGGGCGGCCGGGCGGCGGCCCGGGCCACCGCGGCGGGCCCGTCGGCCGCCACGTCGACGGCGAAGCCCGCCCGGTCCAGATAGCCGCTGACCACCTCGGAGACGGTGGGATCGTCGTCCACGACGAGTACGCGTTTCACACCACCGAGTCTCGCACCGGCCCGCGGTCGCCGGACCGGGCGGCGTGTGACGTCAGCACTCCGTAAGATCGCCGAATCCCTTATGTCCTTTTCGTCCCCGTAGGGTGACTGGGGTGATCGAGAACTCCTCCTGTTCGCCCGCCCCCGTGGACGTGGTGCTGCCCTGCCTGGACGAGGCCGAGGCCCTGCCCTGGGTGCTCGGCCGGATCCCCGCGGGGTGGCGCGCGATCGTCGTGGACAACGGCTCGACCGACGGCTCGGCGGACCTCGCCCGCGCCCTCGGCGCCCATGTCGTGCACGAGCCGCGCCGCGGGTTCGGCGCCGCCTGCCACGCGGGACTGACCGCCGCCACCGCGGACGTCGTCTGCTTCTGCGACTGCGACGCCAGCCTCGACCCGGCCCTCCTGCCCGCCGTCGCCGAGCCCGTCCTCGACGGCGCCGCCGACCTCGTCCTCGGCCGCCGCCGGCCCGTCACACGCCGCGCCTGGCCCCTGCACGCCCGCCTGGCCAACCTGGAACTGGCCCGGCTGGTCCACCGCCGCACCGGGCTGCGGCTGCACGACCTCGGCCCGATGCGCGCCGCCCGCCGCACGGCCCTGCTCGCCCTGAACCTGACCGACCGCCGTTCCGGCTACCCGCTCCAGACCGTCGTCCGGGCCGCCGACGCCGGCTGGCGGGTGACGGAGACCGACGTGCCCTACCGCCCGCGCACGGGCCGCTCGAAGGTCACCGGGACCTGGCGCGGCACCTGGCAGGCGGTACGCGACATGCGCGCCGTCCTCGCCGAACGGCCCGCCGCCCGCCCGGCGTCCGGCACCGCCGCCGGAGCCCGCCGATGAGCGCCCCCAGCCCGCCGATGAGCGCCCCGCCCCTGGCCACCGTGCTGGTCATCGCCAAGGAACCCGTGCCCGGCCGGGTCAAGACCCGGCTCACCCCGCCCTACACCCCGCGCGAGGCGGCCGCCCTGGCGGAGGCGGCCCTCGCCGACACCCTGCACACGGTCCGCCGGGTCCCCGCCCGCCGCCGCCTCCTCGTCCTCGACGGCGCGCCCGGCCCCTGGCTGCCGGCCGGCTTCGACGTAGCCGCGCAGTCGTCCGGCGGCCTGGACGAGCGGATCGCGGCCGCGTTCGGCCTGTGCGGGCGCGGACCGGCGCTCCTGGTCGGCATGGACACCCCCCAACTGACCGCCGAACTCCTCCACGACGTCGGCCGCGACGGCCACGACGCCTGGTTCGGGCCCGCCGCCGACGGCGGGTTCTGGGCGCTGGGCGTCGCCGAACCCGCGCGCGCCGCCGGCCTCGTACGGGGCGTGCCGATGTCCACCCCGCACACGGGCGCCGTCCAGCGCCGCCGCCTGGTCGAGGCGGGACTGCGGGTGGGCGACCTGCCCGTGCTGCGCGACGTGGACACCGCCGCCGACGCCGCCGAGGTCGCCGCCCGCTGCCCCGCCGGCTCCCGGTTCGCCGCCGCCGTGGCCGCCCTGACGGGGGCCGGCCGGTGAGCGGCGTGCCGAACCGCGCCGAGGCGGCCCTCGCCGGGCGGACCGCGGGGAGCGCGGACCGCCGCCCGCACACCGCGGTCCTGGAACCCGGACGCGACGCGGTCCTGGAACCCGGACGCGCCCGGCCCGCCGGCCGGCCCTGGATCGACGACCCCTACGCCCGCGCCCTGCGCGCCGGGCGCGGCCCGCTCTTTCTGCGCCGCCTGACCACGCCGGACCGCCCGGACGACGCCGTGGGGGAGGGCGACCTGCTGCCGCTGGACGTGGAACGCTGGTGCGCCGCACCCGACGCCGCCGACGCCCGCGTCCTGGACCGCTGCACCGGACCCGTCCTCGACGTCGGCTGCGGACCGGGACGGCTGGTGGCGGCACTGGCCGCCCGGGGCGTACGCGCGCTCGGCGTCGACGTCAGCCCGGCCGCGGTGGCCCGCACCCGGCGGGGCGGCGGCGCCGCGCTGCGCCGGTCTGTCTTCGACCGCCTGCCCGGCGAGGGCCGCTGGGGCACCGTGCTGCTGATGGACGGCAACGTCGGCATCGGCGGCGACCCGGTCGCCCTCCTCGCCCGGCTGCGCGCCGTGGCCGCGCCCGGCAGCCGCCTGCTGGCCGAGGCCGCCCCGCACGACGTCGACGAACATCTCACCGTCCGCGTCGAGGACGCCCACGGCCGGCACGGCCGCCCCTTCCCCTGGGCCCGCCTCGGCGCCGCCGCGCTGTGCCGGGCCGCCGGCGCGGCGGGCTGGACCGTGGCCGGCCGGTGGACCGCGCGGGACCGCACGTTCCTCGAACTCGGCCGTCCCCTCCCCGGACAGCGCACCGCACCCCCCACGGCCGGCGGGAGGCGCGAACGCCCGTGAACGACACCGCCCCTGCGCACCCCCGGCCGTCGGCGGACCGCCCTCCCGCGCCCGCGCGCCGCACCACCGCCCGGGTCGCCACCGCCGTCACCGCGGTTCTGCTCGCCGCGCTCACCGCCGTCGTCGCGGACACCGTCCGGGCGGGCGACGACCAGCACGACGCAGGACGCCTGCTCGCCGGATACGCCGTCGCCTGGACCCTGTTCGCCGCCGCGGCGTGGACCGTGCGCAAGGTCCCGCGGCGGGCCGCGACCGCACTGGTCCTGGCCGGCGCCGCCGCCGTGGCCGCGGCCGCGCTCGCCGCGCCGCCCCGCACCTCCACCGACATGTACCGCTACGCCTGGGACGGCCGCGTCCAGAGCGCCGGCATCTCCCCCTACGCCCACCCGCCCGCCGCACCCCAGCTCGCCCGGCTCCGCGACGGCTGGCTCTTCCCGTCCGGGGCCGCCTGCACGGGCTGGGGACTGACCCGGACGAGCGACGGCCTGTGCACCCGCATCAACCGCCCCACCGTCCCCACGATCTACCCGCCCGTCGCCGAGGGCTGGTTCACCGCCGTCCACCTGCTCTCACCCCCCGGAAGCCGCCACAAACCGCTCCAGACCGGCGGCGCCGTCCTGGCGTTCGGCACCACCGTCGCGCTGCTCGCCGTGGGCCGCCGGCGCGGCGACCCGCACCGCGCCCCCGCCCGCGCCGCCCTGTGGGGATGGTGCCCGGCCGTCCCGTTCGAGGCGGTCGACAACGCCCATGTCGACACCCTCGGCGTCCTGTTCACCGTGCTGGCCCTCGGCACGGCCACCGCCGGGGCCCGGCGCGGCGCCCTCCTCGGCGCCGCCGTGGCCGTGAAACTGCTGCCCGTGCTGGCGCTGCCCGGCGCCCTCTCCGGGCAGCGCGGCCCGGCGCGGATCGCCCGCACGGTCGCCGCCCTGCTCGCCGTGGTCGCGCTCTCCTACCTGCCCTACGTCATCGCCTCCGGCGCCGACGTCCTCGGCTATCTGCCCGGCTACCTCCAGGAAGAGGGCTACCAGCCCGGTGACGTGCACCGCTTCGCCCTGCTGCGGCTACTGCTCCCGGACGCCGCGGCCGAGGCGACCGCCGTGCTGCTGCTCGTCGGGACGGCCGGGTACGTGTGGTGGCGCGGGGACCCGCTGCGCCCCTGGCGCGGCGCCCTGCTGCTGACCGGCGTCGCCCTGCTGCTGATGTCGCCCGGCTACCCCTGGTACGCGTTGCTCGTCGTCGGCCTGGTCGCCCTCGACGGCCGCTGGGAGTGGCTGACCGTACCGCTGGCCGGCACCGTCCTCTACCTCGGCGGCCGGCTGCTGCCCGGCGTCCCCCTGCAGGCGTGGACGTACGGCACGGCCGCCGTGTGCGTCGCCGTCGGCGCGGGCCTGCGCGCCCTTCCGGCACGGCGGCGGAAGCGCTACGGGGCGCACCCCTGACCCGGACCGGCGTCTACGGCCGTCCCCCGGCGTCTACGGCCGTCCCCCGGCGTCTACGGCCGTCCCCCGGCGTCTACGGCCCGCCTCTCCGGCGTCCATGGCCCACCCCCGGCCCCCTGCGGACCCGCGCCGGAACCGGCTCGGCCGTCCCGGTGACGACGCCCGCCCGCACCCGTGCCAGAGGAGGCCCGCCCACCGGGGCCGTGGCAGCTTGTAAGCGCCCGCCGGGCCGGACACCGCCGTGCCGGAGCGCGGCCCCGGAAAGGGTTTCTCAAGCCGCGCCCCGAGAGCGTTCCCGGGTCGCCCCGCAGAGGGAGGAGACGGCCGATGGACCGTGACGGACGGCCGCCCCCGGACCCGTCCGGCGGGCGGACCGGGGCGCGCCCACGACGGGTGCGCCCCCGCCTCCTACGTATGCGTGACCGCCTCGGACGGGCCCGCGCGGCCGTCGCCCACCGCGCGACCCGAACCGCCGCGCGGCTGCGGGCCGTCGTACGGCGTGCCCGGCAGGCGCCGCCACCGCCGGGCCCGTTCCGCCCCGGATTCTGGCGCAGCCCCCTGCGCGGCCCCTGGCTCACCTCCGTGTTCGGCCTGGTCCTGCTGGCCGGCATCCCCGTGCTCCTGGTCACCGGACTGCTCTCGTACGCCGCCTACAACCCGGGGCTCGGCCCGCCCGACGACCAGACCCCGGACAAGGGCGTCCTCGGCTTCTATCTCTTCGACTGGCCCACGCACCCGTACTGGCTCTACCGGCTGACCCAGGGCGTGCACGTCACCCTCGGCGTCACCCTCGTGCCCGTCCTGCTGGCCAAGCTGTGGTCCGTGCTGCCCAAGCTCTTCGAGTGGCCGCCGGTGCGCACCCTCGCCCACGCGCTCGAACGGCTCTCCCTGCTCACCCTCGTGGGCGGGGCGATCTTCGAGTTCGCCACCGGCATCCTCAACATCCAGCTCTTCTACGTCTTCCCCGGCTCCTTCTACACCCTGCACTTCTACGGCGCCTGGGTCCTCGCCGCCGCCTTCGCCGTCCATGTCGCCCTCCGGCTGGGCCGGATGGCCCGCGCCCTGCGCTCCCGCGACCCGGCGGCCGAACTGCGCACCGACCTCGCCCACACCCGCCCCGAACCCCCCGACCCCGACCACCTGGTCCCGGCCGCACCCCGCGCGCCGAGCATGACCCGCCGCGGCGCGGTGGGCATGGTGGGGGCGGGCTCACTGCTCCTGCTCGTGGTCACGGCCGGGCAGAGCATCGGCGGCCGGCTGCGCGCGAGCGCCCTGCTCGCACCCCACAACCGCGACCCGGGCAGCGGCCCCAACGGCTTCCAGATCAACAAGACGGCCGCCGCGGTCGGCGTCACCCCCGCACACGTGGGCCCCGGCTGGCGGCTGGAACTCCACGGCCACGGGCCCGCCCTGGTCCTCACCCGGGACCGGCTCCTCGCCCTGCCCCAGCACGCCGCCGCGCTGCCGATCGCCTGCGTGGAGGGCTGGTCCACCGCCGACCAGCACTGGAGCGGCCTGCGCCTGACCGATCTGGCCGCCCTGGCCGGACTGCCCCACGCCGGCAGCGTTCTGGTGGAATCCGTCCAGCCGCCCGGCCCCTACAGCTCGGTGCTGCTGCGCGGCAACCAGATCCACGACCCCCGCTCGCTGCTGGCCCTGCGCGTCAACGGCGCGGACCTCTCCATCGACCACGGCTTCCCCGCCCGCGTCATCGTCCCGGCCAACCCCGGCGTCAACAACACCAAATGGGTGCGCCGCCTCACCTTCAGGGCGTGACCATGTCCCGCTTCGCGCGCTGGTACGGCGCCAACCCCTTGCACCTGCTGGCCCTGGTCAGCTCCTTCGCCCTCACCGGCTACGCCATGGTGCGCCTGTTCGCGGTCCGGCCCCTCGCCGTCGCCCTCTGGTTCGTGGGCGCGGCCGTCGTCCACGACCTGATCCTGTTCCCGCTGTACTCGCTCGCCGACCTGACGGTCCTCGCCGTGCTGCGGCACCGCGCCGCCCGCGTGCCACGGCTGCCGTGGATCAATTACGTGCGCGTCCCCGCCTTCCTCTCCGGCGTCCTCCTGCTCGTCTGGTTCCCGCTGATCTTCGCCCTGTCCACGCCCTACACCGGTGCGACGGGGCTGTCCGAGGGCGGCTACCTGGGGCGATGGCTGGCTGTCACCGGCGTGCTGTTCGGCGCCTCCGCGGTCTCCTTCGCGTTCACCGTCCGGCGGGCGCGTCGGCGGGGCGCAGACGGGGGGCGACGGGCGCCGAACGGTGAGGGCACCGCACGGTGAGAGCAGCGCCGGTGGCGTACCTGAGGCGCGGGCGGCGCTCGGCGGCGGACCCGCGGTCGGGGGCCGCCTCACGGTGTGCCGCTGACCCGCCCGCCCCCCGATCGCTCACCCCGCGGCCGGGAGCGCGAACCGCACGGAGGTGAGGTCCTCCGACAGGTCCCACAGCCGGCGGCCGCTCCCGGCGTCCAGGGCCCGGGGCGCCAACGGCACCGTCCTCGGCGCGCCGCGCAGCTCGCCCACGCCGTCGGGACCGATGAGCTGCCCGCCCGCCACGTCCGGGGCGGTCGCCGTGTAGAGCGTGGGCAGCGCCCCCGATCAGCGCCGCCCGCGGACTCCTGACCTGGCGGCCGCCGCCGGGTCGCGGCCGGGGCGGTGACCCGTCGGCGGGTGTCCTGTCGCCCGGTTCACCAGGTCGGCCAAGTGACCGGTCACCAGGGGAAGACGTGCGCCCGCGAGAAGGAGACCATGAACCAGAGCACCAGAGGGAGAAGGACCAGCAGGACGAAACCCGCCAGCACCTTCGCCCAGGTGGCGCTCCCGCCTCTGCCCTCGGTCGTCACGGCCTGCGCCCCCTCGCTCGCGATACGACGGAAGACCCGGAGTCTAGGCGGCGGGTCGCGTCGGCGGTAGGTGCATGGCGGTGGCAGTGGCCGTGGCGGTGCCAGGGGGCGCTGACGGTGGTGGTGGCGGTGCCGGGGGTCGGCGGCGGCCGGTGGCCAGGCAGCTGTTTCCCCCGGCCCGGGCCGGGTACCTCGGTGCCGCGGCACACGTGTGCCGCGCGGCGCGTTCCCGGACCCGCCGGAGAGGGGTGACGTGTGCCGGTGGACAGCAACGGCCCGGTCCTGGTGGCCGACGCGGGCTCGTCGAGCCTGCGCCTGACCGTGTTCGGCAGCGGCGGCGAGGTCCTCGCCGAGCACCACAGCGAATCGGCGCCCGGCGACGACGCCTCGGACCCGCTGCGGCGGCTGCTGGACGAGGCGCCCGCACCGGTCGCCGTGGGCCATCGCATCGTCCACGGCGGGCCGGACCTGCGCGCCCACACCCTGGTGGACGACGCCGTCCGCGCCCGGCTGGACCAGGTGGCCGACCTCGCCCCGCTGCACGTCCCCCCGGCCCTCACCGTCCTGGACGCGGCCCGGCGACTGCTGCCCGGCGTCCCGCACGTCGCCTGTTTCGACACCGTCTTCCACGCGGAACTGCCCGCCGCCGCACGGGAGTACGCCGTCCCCGCCGAGTGGCGCGACGGCCACGGGCTGCGGCGTTACGGCTTCCACGGACTGTCCTACGCCTGGACGCTCGGCCGGGCCGCCGAACTCCTCGGCCGCCCGGCCGAGCGGCTGCACCTGGTGATCTGCCACCTCGGCGGCGGCTGCTCCGCGTGCGCCGTGCGCGCCGGGCGCAGCGTGGACACGACGATGGGGTTCACACCGCTGGAGGGCCTGGTGATGAGCCACCGCAGCGGCAGCGTCGATCCCGGCGCGCTGACCTGGCTGCAGACCCGGCACGGGCTGACCGCGGACGAGATCGAGCACGCGCTGAACCACGACTCGGGGCTGCTCGCCCTCTCCGGCGCCTCGGACGACACCCGCGACCTCGTCCGCGCCCGGGCGGCGGGCGACGAGGCCGCCGCGCTCGCCCTGGACGTCTTCACCCACCACTGCCGGCGGGGCGTCGCCGCGATGGCCGCCTCCCTCGACCGGCTCGACGCCCTGGTGTTCACCGGCGAGATCGGCGAGGACCAGCCCGAGGTGCGCGAGGAGATCTGCGCCCGGCTGCCCGCGCTGGGCCTCACGGGCGGTCTGCGGCCCCTGGTCGCCGAACGCCCCGAGATCGTCTCCCCGCCGAACGCTCGGGTCCCGGTCGTCGTCGTCCCCACGGGAGAGGCGCAGCAGGTCGCCCTGGAGACCCGGGCACTGCTGAACCGCCCCTGAGGCGGCGGGCGTACGCCTCTGCCGTCCCCCTCACCCCCCATCCCTCGGCGACGAACCCACCCCAGCGCCGAACCCACCCCCAGTGACGAGCTCCCCAGCGGCGAACCCGCCCCGCGAACCCGCCCCGTACGACCCCCCGTCGCGCCCCCCGCGCGGCGACCGGTGCGCAACTCCTGTACGAATCTTGTTCGCCCGCTGTACCTTTCCCCCGTGTCTGATGGCGGACGGCCGTGAACGCCGCGGGGGCGACCCCGTATGTCCACTGCCGCCTCGCCCCCGAGTGCGCATACTCCGGACCTTCGTTCTGACAACGTTGTCAGAACGTCCCGGCCCCCGGACCGTGCGCGAGTACCGCGACGCTGGAGAGGTTCGTGCCCATCAGATCCCACGCCCCCGTCCCCCGCACCCTTCCCGGAAGACCCGCCCGCCGGCGTCCGCGGCCGCTGCGCGCGGCGGTCGCCGCGCTGCTCGCCGGCGCGCTCGGCCTCACCGCGCTCGCGGGCGGCGGCGCGGCCGTGGCGGCGCCCGCCGCGGCCGAGTCCACCGCCTCCCCGGGGACTTCGGGCGGCACGGACTACACGAAGCTCGTCGACCCGTTCGTGTCGACGGCCGGCGACGACGGCAACGATCTGCCGGGCGCCCAGGCGCCGCACGGTCTGGCCAAGGTCAACCCGCTGACCACGCCCGGCCGCAACCACTCCGGCTACGACTACGACGAGGACCACATCGCCGGGTTCACCGCCACGAACCTCGACGGCGTCGGCGGCTCGGGCGGCGGCGGCGACCTGCTCGTCGTGCCGACCTCGGTACGGTACGACAGCCGCCCCGCGCCCGGCAGTTACGCCCACGCGTACAGTCACGACGACGAGAGCGCGACGCCCGGCTCCTACCGGGTGGGACTCGGGGCCCTCGCCGGAACCGGGTCGTCGGTGACCCGGGCCGCCGGCACCATCGACGCCGAGATGACCGCGACGACGCGCACGGCGCTCGAACGCTACCGCTTCCCCGAGGGCGCGGAACCCCGCCTCGTCCTCGACCTCGCGAACAACTTCACCAGCCGCACCCGCTCGACCCTGAAGGCGACCACCCTCCCGGACGGCACCACCTCGATCACCGGGCTCGTCGCGGGCTCGTTCAACGGCGCCTCGTACCAGCTGTACTACGTCGCCACCACCAACGTCCCCGTGACGTCCCTGCGCAGTTGGGGCGACGACGGCAGGCTGAGCGAGGCGAGCGCACAGGACGGCACCGACACCGGAGCCGTCCTCGACTTCGGCACGTCCGCCGGGCGGGACGTCGAACTGCGCATCACGCTCTCGCCGATCAGCGCCGAGCAGGCCGCGACCGACCAGCGCAACGAGGTCGGCGGCCTCACCTTCGACCAGGCGCGCGAGCGGACCAGGGCGGACTGGAACAGCACGCTCGGCGCGGTCGCCGTGCACGCCTCCGCGAAGTCCGACCCCGGCGCGACGCTCACCAAGGAGTTCTACACGCACCTCTACCGCATGTACGCGCTGCCGGTGAACGCCACCAGCACCAGCGGCACGTACCGCGGCGTCGACGGGGCGGTGCACCGGACGAACGGCTTCACCTACTACGACGGCTGGTCCACCTGGGACGACTTCCGCAAGTACTCCGTCGAGGCGTACATCGACCCGGCCGGCTACCGGGACATGGTGCAGTCGGCCGTCACCCTCTTCGCGGACGCGCGCGCCTCCGGCAAGAGCCTCGGCAGCCTCACCCACTCGGTGCCGACCGTGCGCTGGGAGCGCTCGGCCGTGGTGATCGCCGACGCGCTGTCCAAGGGCTACAAGGACTTCGACCGGCTGGACGAGGCCTACCCGGCCCTCGCGTCGTACACCGGCTACTACACGGGCGCGCAACTGCGCCAGGGATACATCGCGGGCGACCCCGGCACGACCGTGCAGCGCGGCTACGACCAGTGGGCGCTGTCCGTCATCGCCGACGCGCTCGGCAAGGACGCCGACGCGCGGAAGCTGCGCACCCAGTCCACCATGGCGATCGACCACCTCGTGAAGTCCGGCGCCTGGACCGCGCCCGACGGCACCGAGGTCGGCCTGCTCACCCCGCGCGCCGCGGGCGGCGACTGGCAGAGCGCCGACCACGAGAAGTTCGAGGCGGCCGGCCTCTACCAGGGCACCCTCTGGCAGTACCACTGGTACGACGCCTACGACATGGGCGGCCTCATCGAGGCCATGGGCGGCGCGAAGGCCGGCCGGGCCGCGCTCCGGCACATGTTCGGCGAGGACTCCGCCGCCGACGACGGCTCGGCCATGCTGCACTCCAACGCCAACGAGATCGACCTCCAGGCGCCCTACCTCTTCAACTACGTCGGCGAGCCGAGCCTCACCCAGAAGTGGGTCCGCGCCATCTACACCGGCACGACCTGGAACCGCTACATCGCGACCGGCTCCACCGACGAAGCGCCCAGCTCCGGCGGCGAGTTCAGGCCGCCGGTGAAGACGCGGGTCTACCGGCTCTCCCCGCACGGCTTCCTGCCGACCATGGACAACGACGCCGGCACCATGTCGACCATGTTCGTCGCCGCCGCGCTCGGTCTGTTCCCGGTGACCGCCGGCTCGGGCCAGTTCCAGTTCGGCAGCCCCTTCTTCGACTCCACGACGATCACCTACCCCAACGGCGCCCGGTTCACGGTGAAGGCCGACGGCGTCTCGCCGAGCGACTACTACGTGCAGAGCGCCACTCTCGACGGCAAGCGGTTCACGAACACCTGGCTCGACTACGCGCAGATCGTCGCCGGCGGCACCCTCGCCTTCACCATGGGCGCCAAGCCGTCCGCGTGGGGTGCGCACACCGAGCCCGCGTACTCCCTGAACACCGACGCCGGTGACACCGGGGGCAGCGGCACGGGCCGGGGCGGCACCGTCGTCTCCGCCCGCCCGGGCACCGTGAAGACCGCCGCGGACGGCGCCGTCGACGGCCGTGTCCGACTGGCCCTGTCCGGACGGGCGTCGTTCGCCGCCCGCGAGGGCACCAGCCTCACCGGGACCGGGGCGGCGAGCGTGACCGGCCTGCCCAAGGGCGTCACGGCCGATCTGCGCGTCACCGGCCCGCGTACGGCGACGCTTTCGCTCACCGGCGCCACCGAGGCCGACGCACGTGTCGGCCTCGCCTTCCGCGACGCCGCCTTCGCGCACGGCGTGCCGGCCGCGACGGTGAGCGGCACCGGGGTGTCGGTGACCGACCCGCTGGTGATCTCCGCCGCCGCGGTGCACCGCGAGGCGCTCGCCGCACTGGTCGACCAGGCGTCGCCGGTGCGCAGCGGCAACTACTCCGCCGGCTCCTGGAGCCTGTTCCAGTCGGCGCTCCAACGCGCCCGCACCGTCCTCGCGGACCCCGCCGCCGCGACGGGCGCCCTCATGGGAGCGAACGACGCGCTGCGCTCCGCCGCCGACGCGCTCACCATCGACGAGGGCGGCTACGCCGTCCTCCAGGCCGAGAACCCCGACCGGATGGAGGGCCCCAGCCTGGTGAAGGAGGCGTACTACTCGGACGGCGACCTCGGCGGCGTCACCGACGGGGCCTGGGAGCGCTACGCCAAGCTGGACTTCGGCGGCGTCGCCCCGCGCAGCGTCTCGGTCCGCTACGCCAACGCGCAGCCGGCGACCGCCACTCCGAGCAGCGTCGACATCCACGCCGGCGCGGCGGACGGCCCCCTCGTCGCCACCGTCTCCCTTCCCGGGACCGGCGGCTGGCAGTACTACACCACGGTGCAGGCGGCGGTCACCGACCCCGAGGCCCTGCTGAGCGCGAAGAGCGCGACCTTCGTGTTCCACGCCCCCGCCGGCCGGCAGTGGGTGGCGAACTTCGACCGGTACCAGTTCTCCCCGCAACCGGTCACCACGTCCCCCACGACCACCCTCGCCACCCTGACGGCCGCCGACAGCACCACCACAGGCGGCGGTTCGCTCCCGCTGAGCCTCACCAACGGCATCTTCGAGAACGTCACGAACGGCGCGTGGGCCGAGTGGAAGGACACCGACCTGCGCGACGGCGCCGACACCCTCACCGTCCGCTACGACAAACCGCAGTCACGCGCCGCCTCCGACTCGCGCATCGAACTCCGCCTCGGCTCCGAGGACGGCGCGAAGAGCGTCACCGTCCCGCTCGACTACACCGGCTCCGGCTGGGGAACCGTCGCCACCACGAGCGTTCAACTCGACCCGGGCGTCTTCACCGGCGTCCAGGACGTGTACGCGGCCTTCGTCTCCAGCACCCAGTCGAGCGCCCAGCCCTACGTCGGGAACATCTACGCGCTGACCCTGACCCGGAGCGCCGACGCCCCCGCCGGGTTCGACGCCACCGCGTTCCGCGCGAGCAGCGGCGGCGGGCTCAAGAGCGAGCCGGCCGGCTGGAGCGGCGCGGGGTCGGCCACCGACCTCGGCGGCACCTACGACGGCGCCTGGCTCGACTACGGCGACCTCGACTTCGGCACCTCCCCGAAGAACACCGTCACCCTCACCTACGTCAACAACTCCGCCCGCTGCGGCACCGGTTCGGCCGTCCAGCTCTATCTGGACTCCTTCGACGCGGCGAACCCCGGCACGCCGTACGCGACGATTCCGCTGCCGGTCACGGGCGCCGCGTGGTCGGCGGGCGGCACGACGAGCCTCACCCTGCCCAAGGCGATCACCGGCACCCACGCCGTCCACCTCCGGCTGACCACCCACCCGGACTCCGCGCACCCGTACGTCGCGAACCTGGGCCGGATCACCTTCAGCCACGTCGACACACCCGCCGCCACGGACAAGACCGCCCTGCAGAAGGCGATCGACCGGTACGCGGGGCTGTCCGACGACGCGAAGCGCTACGACGCGATCGACTTCGCGGTGTTCCGGCGCGAACTCGCCGCCGCGCGCGACCTGCTGGCCGCCGACGGCGTGACCCAGCTCGACGTGGACACCCGCACCCGCAGCCTCACCCTGGCCGCGAACCAGCTGGTCCCGCTGCCGAGGCTGAAGCTGGAGGACCTGGTCGCCACCGCGTCCGACCTCGACGACGCCCGCTACACGGACGCGTCGTGGAAGGCGTTCACCCAGGCGCTCACCGCGGCGAGGACCGCGCTGGCGGACGACACGGCCACGGACGACACCCTCACCGCACGGTACGCGACCCTCGGCCACGCCCTCGCCGCCCTCACCGCCAAGCCGAGGACGGCGCCCGCCGCGCCCGACGCCGTCTCGGCGACCGCGTCCGGCACGAGCGTCACCGTCGCCTGGTCCGCGCCGAAGGACACCGGCGGCTCACCGCTCACCGGCTACCGGGTCACCCTCGACCGCGACCACCAGGTCGAGATCCACGACCCCAACAGCCGCAGCACCACGTTCACTTGGCTGCCGGCCGGCCGGTCGTTCACGGCCCGCGTCCAAGCCGTCAACAAGATCGGCGCGTCCCGCCCGAGCGCCGCCACGGCCCCCGTGGTCACCGGCGGCGGCCGGCCGCAGAAGCCGGCCGTGACGGGCGTCCTCACCGACGGCAAGAGGGTGCGGGTGACCTGGCGGCCCGCGGCCGACAGCGGCCTTCCCGTCATCGGCTACACCGTGACCCTCGGCGACGGCACCACCGCGCACCTGCCCGCCACCGCGGACACCGCGCTGCTCACCGCCGCGAGCCGGACGAAGACCCACACCGCCACCGTCACCGCGGTCACCCTGGCCGGCACCTCGGACGACCAGGAGCCGACGGCCACCGCCGCCGCGGCCGACGACACCACCGACCCGACGGCCTATGTGCCGACCCCCTTCCCGGACGACACGCTGAACGCCGCCTACCCGTCGGACGAGTGGCCGGCCACCGGCGACGGAACGGACTACTTCGACGGCCTGCTCAGCGGCTTCGACGACCTGCGCTCCGACATCCTCGGCGCGAACGAGAAGGCGCCCGCCGGCACACCGCTCACCGCCGAGAACGACAGGATCGCCGTGGGCGTCAACAACGCGGCCACGCAGAAGGAGGTGGACCGGGCCGAGGTGGACGCCACGCACAGCGCCACCGTCACGATGGCCGACGGCCTCGGCTCCCGGCTCGGCCGGATCTACGAGGACGCCCTGAACAGCGGTCAACTGCCCAAGACCAGCGCGCTGTTCGGCCGTGTCGCCAAGAGCCTCGACACCCATGACGCGGCCAAGGACCACTTCGGCTATCTGCGCCCGTACGTGCGGCTCGGGTTCGCCGGCGACGGCGGGTACGTCTACGAGTCGCAGGACGGCTCGTACAGCGGCCTCGCCACCAGCGGCTCCTACCCGAGCGGTCACACCTACGGCGGCTACGAGGCCGGGACCGTCCTCGCCACGCTCCTGCCCGAGCTGGCGCCCTCGATCCTCGCGCGCACCTCGGAGTACGGGAACAACCGGGTGATCCTCGGCTTCCACTACCCGCTCGACGTGATGGGCGGCCGGATCACCGCGCAGGCCACCGTGGCGCACCGCTGGGCGGACCCCGCCTTCGAGGACCTGCTGACGCAGGCCCACACCGAGATCGAGAACGTCCTGCTCCAGCAGTGCCTGAAGCAGGGGTACGGCGACACGCTCACGGCCTGCGCGGGCGACCCCTACGGCGGCCTGAGCACGGCACAGGACATCGACCTGTACACGCAGCGCCTGACCTACGGGTTCTCCCAGGTGGGCAAGGCCGGGCAGCCCCTGAAGGCGCCGTCCGACGCGGCGGCCCTGCTGATCACGGCCTTCCCGGACCTCACCGCCGAGCAGCGCACCCAGATCCTCGAACAGACCGCGACGGACTCCGGCTACCCGCTCGACCTCACCGCGGACGGCGGCGAGAGCTGGCAGCGGATCAACCTGGCGGCCGCGCTGGCGGCGCACGTGGTGGTGAACGCCGACGGCTCGGTCACGGTGACGAACCACCCGGACGCCACCCGGGCGAGCGTCGCCGACGCCCGGGCGATCACGGTGGGCGGCGCCGCGATCGACGGGTTCGCCCCGGACGGGACCACGTACGTCGTCGACTGGCCGAGGAACCGGCCGATCCCGGCCGTCACCGCCGTACCGGCCGAGTCCGGCGCACGGGTGAAGGTGACGGACGGCGGCACGGTCCTGACCTCGCCCGCGTCCCGGCTCATCACCCGCACCATCGCGGTGACCTCGCCCAACGGCAAGGTCACCCGCACCTACTCGGTCGCGTTCCAGCGCACGGACCACGACCACCGCCCGGCCGCGACCGGCGGCGGCGCCGCAGGCGCCCCTGGAGGCCACGGCGGCGGATCGGGCCCCGCCCCGGGTCTCTGGTCGCGGGGCACGGAATGGGCGCGGACCCGGGGCGTTCCCCGGGCCTGAGGCGCCTACGGCGCACCCGCCCGCCACGTTCGCCACACCCGACGTGCGCGGGCGGCCCGCCGCCCCGCAAGATGGAGACACCTGGCCTCCGCTCCGCGTACCCCGAGCCGGAGCGGAGGCCACTCCACGCACGGCCCGGCCCACCGCCCGTACGCCCGCCCGGCGTCCCGTCCCCGGACGGCACCGCCCGGCCGGCCCGGCCGCCGCCCGGGGCCGCGTCCACTCCACCGGCCTGCTCCCCTGAGAACGCTCAGCGGCAGACCGGACCGGCCCGGGTCACCGCCCCCCGGCGGCCGACGCGCCGTCCCCCGTCCGGCCCGCCAGGGCGATGTCCGTCCTGGCCGTGACGTTCAGTTTCCGCAGGACGCGGGCCACATGGTGTTCCACCGTCCGGACGGACAGGACCAGACTCTCGGCGATGTCCCGGTTCGACCGGCCCTGCACGACCAGGCGGGCCACCTCCCGCTCGCGCGGGGAGAGCTGATCGCCGTAGCCGAGGCGGCCGCGGCGATGCGTGGAGACGATGTCGTGGCGGCGCAGCAGCCGCCGGCAGCGGGCCACGTCCCAGCGGGCGCCCAGCTGCCGGTACGTCTCGATGACGCTCCGGACGCAGTCCGCCGCCGCCTCGTCGCGCAGCTCCAGCAGGAAGCGGCCGCGCGCCTCGGCCGCCCGGGCCGCGTCGAAGGGCCGCCCCAGCCGCCGCCACCGCCGCTCAGCGTCCGCGAGCGGACCGACCGCCTCGGCCGGGCCCTCCTCGGCCCCGGCGAGCAGCGCCCGGCACACCGTCAGCGCCGCCCGCGCGGCCGGCGCGTCGCAGTCCTCGGTCCCGGCCGCGAAGTCGGCGACCAACCGGTGCGCCCGCCCGCTCTGCCCGCTGCCGAGCAGGGCCTCCACAGCGGTCGGCGCGACCTCCCCGGCCCACACCCAGCCGCCGGTGCGCTCCAGCCGGTGCAGGGTCTCCTCCATCGCCTCGCACGCCTGCCCGGGCCGCCCGGCCTCCAGATGGACTCGGGCGGTGGCGGCGGCGGAGGCGGTGAGGATGACGCCGGTGTCGTAGCGGGTGACGCGGGCGGCCTCGGCCAGGTCGCGGCGGGCCCGGGAGACGTCGCCCAGCACATGCAGCGCGGTCAGCCCGCGCACCAGCATCGCCTCGGAGGCCAGGTCGGGTATCTCCCGGTACAGCAGGGCGGTCCGGTCGGCGGCCTCGTGCAGCCCCGGCCAGCGGCCCTCGTGCCAGGCGAGCACCAGGCGGGCGGTCTGGGTCAGCCCCTCCAGATAGGGGCTGCTGGTGTCGGCCAGACCGGCGGCGGCCCGGCCGAGGAACTCGTGGGCCCGGACGCCGTAGCCGAGCGCGGTGGCCGCGTGCGCCAGATTGGTCCAGCCCCGCGTGCGGTGCGCGGCCTCCATCGCCGTCCCGGCCGGAGCGTCCAGCGCCTCGGCGGCGGCCCAGGCCCGCGGGCTGCCGAGCAGCATCAGCGCGGTCGCCCGGTTGGCGGCGATCGCGGCCCGGGCGACGGGGTCGGCGACCCGGTCGCCGAGCGTCTCACCGCGCCGCAGCCAGTACAGGTGGCGCTCGACGTGCCAGCCCTTGATGGACGGGATGGCGGCGACCGCCATGGCACGCGCGGCCGTCGGCGGGTCGGAGGCCTCCAGGTCGGGGATGGCGCGGGCGACCTCGTTGAGACTGTCCAGCGCCCCTCCGCTCTGGTTGCGCAGGACGACGCTCAGCTGGAGGCGGATCTCGCCGCGCAGCCGGGGCGGCGGGTCGTCCTCGTCCAGCACCCGCCGGACCACGGCCACCACACGCTCACCGGCCCGGGCCAGTTGCGCCGTGCGGGCGAGCTTCCCGGCGGTGCGCACCCGGCCCGCGGCCCGCGGGTCCTCGGTGACCGCCCGGGTGTAGAGGCGGGTGGCGGTGGCGTAGTCGCCGGCGGCCGCCGCCCGGTCGGCCGCCGCGACCAGACAGCGCGCCGCCTGCACCACCTGCCCCGCCATGGCGTACAGCCGCGCCAGTTCCTCCAGCGACGGCCGGCCCGCGTCGCCGCGGCGCAGCGCCCGGGCGGCGCGCAGACCCAGCCGGGCCAGGCGCGGCCCGGGCACCCGCTCCAGCGCGGCCCGCCGCTCCAGCGGATGCCGGAAGGCGGGGCACGCCCCGTCGGCCCGCAGCGCCGCCCGGCGCAGACACGCGTCCACGGCCGCCTCGGCCCGCCCGGGCGCGAGGCCGGCCACCTCGCCGAGTACGGCGGCCGGGACCGGCCGGCCGAGGACGGCCGCCGCCTCGACGACGCGCCGCGCGTCGTCGGTGAGCGGCGCGCACCGCCGCGCCCACTCCCGCCGTACGGCCGGGGGCGCGCCGACCTGCCGCAGCGCGGCGAGCGGCGAACCCGGGCGGGCCGGGCGGGCGTCCTCCCGATCGGCGGCCCTCCCGTCATCCGCCCACGCCTCGCGGGGAGTTGCCGCCGCGTCGGCCCGTGTCGCCGGGGACTGTGCCGCTGCGTCGGCCCGTGTCGCCGGGGACTGTGCCGCTTCGTCCGCCCATGTCGCCGGAGACTGCGCCGCGTCGTCCGCCCGCGTAGCCGGAGGCCTTGCCGCTTCGTCCGTCCGCCTCGCCCGGGGAGCTGACGCACCGGTGGTCCACACCGCCGCGTGAGTCCCGGCCCCGTCCGCCCACGCCGCCTCACCACGTCCCGTATCGCCGGTCGGCGCCGCCCACGGGGCCGCCGTGTCGCCCGCCCCTGCGGTGCCGGGCCGTTCCGCTTCGCCCGCCCGCAGCAACTCATCGGCAGAGCACAGCAGTTGGACGACGACCTCGGGCAGGCCGCGGGTCAGCTCGTGCACCAGCGCGGCGGTCTCCTCCAGCTCCGCCAGGTGTTCCGGCCGGAAACCGCCGAGCCACCGCCGGACATACTCCTCCGTCTCCGCGGGCGTCCAGGGCCGTACGTCGATCTCCCCGGTCCGCAACCGTCCCGGCGCGCGGAAGCCGAGGTCCGGCAGACCGGGGGAGGGGTCCTCGGTGACGACCAGCCGCAGCCCGGCCGGCATCGCGCCGATCAGACGGCGGAGCAGCCCGAGGGTCGCCGGGTCCGCACGGTGCGCGTCCTCGACCACCAGGACGACATCGCCGTACGCCGCGAGCAACGCCTCGAACGCGCGCGGCGCGAGGGACCGCCGCACCTCCGGATCGGCCGCCCCGGCGGGCGGCGGCGGCAGCCGGTCGGCCAACTCGGGTACCAGGAAAGCCAGAACGCCGGTCACCGGCGGCAACGGCCCACCGGACAGCACGGCGGGCCACGGCAGCCGGGCGAGCGCGTCGGCGAGGGGGCCCAGCGGCACCGCCTCCACCGCCTCGCCGCACCTCGCGCGCAGCCGCGGCCACCGCGCGAACTCCGGTGCGGCCAGCACCTCGTCCACCAGACCGGACCCGCCCGCCCCGGCCTCCGCCCGCACCACGGTCAGGCTCGGCCCCTCTCGCAGCGCCTCCCGCAGCCGCCGCGCCTGCGCCGCGCGGCCCGCGCACATGTCACCGCCGGCCGCCCCCGCGCCGTGCCCCGCGTCGAAGCACCGTCTCTCCACGGCACCGCCTCTCACCGACCGCACACCCGGCAGGACCGCCACGGGCCCGAGCCGCCCGGGGCCGCGGCGGAGTGCGGCCCGGGGCCGGACCGCCCTGCCCGTCGAAGAGGTGGTCTATCCGTCCGACGGCCGCACTGCAATAGGCGTCCACCACCTACGGATTGCCGGCGCTGCCTCCCCGACTCCGGTGCCGCCCACGCCCGGACCGGGCCGGCGGACGAGCACGCCCGGTTCCCCGGCCGTCGCGCTCCCGTCGCCCAATCTTTAGGTAGCGGTACGCATTGCCGCCTTGGCCGGCGGTGTCCCAAGCTCTGGGCAGTTCGGCGACGTCATCCCCGTACCCACGGTCCCTGGCCGGCAGGACGCGCGGTACGGGGCGGCTGCACCCCACAGTCGTACGGCGCCGTCGGACCCGTGCCGCACGGAACCTCACTCCGTGCGGCACATCGCCCCCCATTCCGCCGCGGAAGCCGAGACCCCGAGGCGACCGCGCGACCGCCGTGACCCATGCTTGTCATGCTCGCAACATGCGCGGTGTGACGCTGCGTCAGGCAGCCGCCCTCCCGGACACACCCCTTCCCGGGCACACCCCGCCCGGGCGGGGCCCGCCCGGAGGGCGGCAGGGGCGCGAGGCATCCCCTCCGGGACCGCACCGGCCCGGACCGTTCCCCAAGGGAGAAACCATGGAGTTCGACGCTCGCGTCGTCCGGCGGACCCTCGCCGCCGGCGCCAGTGCCGCCCTGCTGCTGGTCGGCGCGGCCGCCGCCGGGGCCACCGCCGCCCCCGCACCGCCCGGCGGCCCCGAGGGCCGTATCGTCGGAGCCGACCGCCCCGGCGCGGTCGACGGCTCCTACATCGTCACCTTCAAGGATTCCGTCGCCCGCTCCGACGTCCCCGCCGCCGCGAAGACGCTCGCCGAGCGCCATGCGGGCAGCCTGCGGTACACCTACACCGCCGCCCTGCGCGGCTTCGCGGTGCGCATGTCCGAGAAGCAGGCGAAGGAACTGGCCGCCGACCCGTCGGTGGCCCGCGTGGAAGCCGACGCGGCGGCGTACGCGGTCGACACCCAGACCAACCCGCCCTCCTGGGGCCTGGACCGCGTCGACCAGCGCGACCTGCCCGTGGACAAGCGCTACACCTACGCCACCGCCGCCGCAGGTGTGAACGCGTACATCGTGGACACCGGCGTCCGCCTGAGCCACCGCGACTTCGGCGGCCGCGCCGTCAGCGGCTACGACTTCATCGACAACGACACCAACGCCTCCGACTGCGCCGGCCACGGCACCCATGTCGCGGGCACCGTCGGCGGCGGCTCCTACGGCGTCGCCAAGGGCGTCAAGCTGGTCAGCGTCCGGGTGCTGAACTGCCAGGGCACCTCAGGCGACACCTGGGCCCCGGTCCTCGCCGGCATCGACTGGGTCACCAAGAACGCGGTCAAGCCCGCCGTGGCCAACATGAGCATCGGCGGCGGCAGGACGCAGTCGGTGAACGACGCGGTGGCGGCGTCGATATCCTCCGGCGTCACCTGGGTCGTCGCGGCCGGCAACAACAACGCCGACGCCTGTTCCTACTCCCCGGCCTCCACCTCCTCGGCGATCACGGTCGGCGCCACCGACAGCCGGGACGCCCGCGCCACCGGCTGGGCCAACGGGCAGGGCTCCAACTACGGTTCCTGCCTGGACGTCTTCGCGCCCGGCGACAGCATCGTCTCCACCTCCAACTCCGGCGACACCGCCTCCCAGACGATGAGCGGCACCTCCATGGCCACCCCGCACGTCGCCGGCGCGGCCGCCCTGCTGCTCGCCGCCCACCCGGACTGGACCCCGGCCCAGGTCCGCGACCGGCTGGTCGCCGACGCCACGGCCGGCAAGGTCACCGACGCCCGCACCGGCTCCCCGAACAAGCTGCTGTACACGGGCGCCGGAACCACCACCCCGCCCACCGGCCCGAAGTTCGAGAACACCGACGACTACGCCGTCCGTGACAACAGCACCGTCGAATCGCCCCTCGCGGTCACGGGTGTGAGCGGCAACGCCCCGGCCGCCCTGTCCGTCACCGTGGACGTCCGCCACACCTTCCGCGGCGACCTGAAGGTCGAACTCGTCGCCCCGGACGGCACCGCCCACCTGCTGAAGGACTACGACAGCAACGACAGCGCCGACAACGTCCAGGCCACCTACACGGTCGACGCCTCGGCCCACGCGGCCGACGGCACCTGGAAGCTGCGCGTCACCGACAACTGGACCAACGACACCGGCTACATCAACGCCTGGTCGCTGCAGTTCTGACCCGCCGCCGCACCCGCCGCACCGGGGCCGCGCCCCGGCGGGCACCACGCCCCGGCCCGCGGCGGCCCACGGCGCCGGCCCGCTCCCGCTCTCCCGGGAGCGGGCCGGCGTCCGTCCTCCCCGCGCGGGAGTTCAGCGCCCGGAGCCGTCGTGGTCCAGGTCGTGCTCCTCGGCGGACAGCAGATCCTCGGCGCGGCCCTCGAGGGCGCGGGCCGTCTCGACCGACCGGGGCAGCATGGTCTTCTCGTAGGCGCGCAGGGCGCCGTCGACATCGGCCGCGTGCGCGAGGGCGAGGGCGAGGTCACTGGCGTCGAGCATGGCGAGGTTGACGCCGACCCCGAGCGGGGGCATCAGATGGGCGGCGTCTCCCAGCAGCGTCACCGTCGGGCTGGGCCGCCAGGTGTGCGGGACGGGCAGGGCGAAGATCGGGCGGTGCACGTACGGGCCGTCGTTGTCGGTGATCATCCGGCGCAGCCGGGGGCCCCAGTGGGCGTAACGCTCCAGGAGCAGGGCGCGGATGCCCTCGGTGTCGTCGGCGGCCGGCCCGCCGGCGCCGATCCAGTCGGCCGGGACCCGCTGGACGAGGTAGGTGCGGATGTGGTCGCCGCTGTTGCGCTGGGCGAACATGGCGCGTTCCCCGTCGGCGGCGTGGGCGCTGCCCCGGCCGACGAGTTCGGCGATCTCGGGGTGACGGACCCGCACGTCGGAGAACCAGGCCTCCAGGAAGCTCACCCCGGTGTACTGCGGGACGGCGGGCGACACGGCGGGGCGGACCCGCGAGGAAGCGCCGTCCGCGCCGATGACCAGGTCCGTCTCGACGGTGGCGCCGTCGCTGAAGTGCAGCAGGCGCGGGCCGTCGTCCGGTCCGCCGACGCGTTCGAGGGCGCGGCCCCAGCGGACGGTGCCGGGCCGCAGGGAGCCGAGCAGCAGGTCGCGGAGCTGACCGCGGTCGATCTCCGGCTTGAACAGTTCGTCGGGCTCCGGGACGAGGTGGCCGGTGAGGGCGCCGGATGCGTCCAGGCGGCGCATCTCCTGCCCCTCCGGGCGGGCCAGCCGGAAGAACGCGTCGAGGAGACCGGCCTCGCGCAGGGCGATCTGGCCGTTGTCCGCGTGCAGGTCGAGCGTTCCGCCCTGGTCGCGGGAGTGGGGGCCGGTGTCACGGTCGTAGACGGTCACGGGGATGCCGTGCCGCTGGAGGATCCGGGCGCAGGTCAGCCCGCCGGGGCCGGCCCCGATGACGCTGATCCGGGCGTGGGCGGGGGTGGGGGAGGTCATGGGCGTGCCTTTCGCCGAAGGAGACGTGGGAGACGAGGAGGGGCGAGGGGCGACCGCGGGGCGCTCGCCGCCGGGCCCGGGCGCACAACCGCGGGCCGTCGACCCCGAAAAGTAGAATACGAGCAAAAGTAGAATGTGACAACTAAGAATCGGATTCCACTGTCGAGTAGACTCCTGTCATGACCGAACCCCCCGTCAGCCGCCGCGAACGCAAGAAGGCCCAGACCCGCCAGGCGATCGCCGACGCCGCACTCGCCCTCTTCCTGGACCGCGGCTACGACCACGTGAGCATCCGCGACATCGCCGAAGCGGCCGACGTCTCGACCGCCACGATCTTCAAGCACTTCCCGGGCAAGGAAGCCCTCGTCTTCGACCGGGAAGAGGGCGTGGACGCCCAGCTGATCGCCGCGGTACGGGAGCGGCCCGACGGGCAGGGCGTCCTCGAGGCGCTGCGGCAGCACCTGATCGACACCTGGCTGCCGATCGCGGCGCACCCGCAGCGGCGGGAGTTCGTCGACCTGGTCGACTCCACGCCGGCGCTGCGCGCCTACGCCGAACGCATGTGGGCGCGCCACACCGACACCCTGAGCACCGCCATCGCCGACGAACTCGGCGTGCCCCACGGCAACCTCGCCTGCGTCACCCTCGCCCGCTTCGTGCTGGAGGTCCCCGTCCTGTCCCAGGGGCAGAAGGACCATCGGGCCGCCGTCGAGGAGATCTTCGACATCCTCGCCCACGGCTGGCGCCCGCCGAGCGCGCCGTAGCGTCGCGGTGCCGCGGCGCCGAGCGCGGGCCGTCGAGGCTCGTGGGCGGCGCACCGGTGCGCCCGTGGGCCGCGTGCCCTCCGCCCCCCGGGATCGTTGGAGCGGGTATGCGAAAGACGATCACCACCGCGGTACTGGTCCTCGCCGCGGCAGCCCTGGCCGGGCCCGCGCACGCGGACGGCGGAGACAGCGGCGGCAACGGCGGTGACCTCACCGTCGTCGGCGGCAAAGCGGCCTCGTACCTGTGCGCGCTGACCTCGGCCACCGGCACCACCACCGGCGCGCGGTACCTCAGCTGCTCCGGCAACATGCCCGTCCACCTGTGAACCCGGTGTAGCCGCGGCCCGTCCCGCCGCCTCGTGACAGGCTCCGCGTCTTCACTTCTTGGAGCCTGTCCGAGGGATTGACGCGGCTCCCGTAAGAGGGGTTAATTCCTTGGTGCCGTGCATGGGAGCGCTCCCAAAGCATCGTGGACGCGCACGGCCGCCCCTACCCAGCCGAGGAGCCCATCCGCATGACCGCACGGACCGCCGGAGCCCTCCGCCCGCTCGCCCTCACCGCGGCCGCCGCCGCGCTGGCCGCCACCGCGCTCGCCGCCGCCCCCGCCGAGGCGGCGCCGGCGCACCCGGCACGGCCCGCCGCCCTCTACACCCCGCCCGCGAACCCGGACGCCCAGCGGCAGATCCTGGACCTCGCCCGGCACGGGAAGATCAAGGACGCGGCCGGCGTGCTGGCGATGACGCTGACCCCGCAGGCCGTCTGGTACGGCGACGGCACGCCCGACGAGGTACGGGCGTCGGTGCGCCGGACGGTCGCGGACGCGGCCCGCCGCCACGCGCTGCCGGTGCTGGCGCTCTACAACATCCCGGGCCGGGACTGCGCCCAGTACTCGGCCGGCGGCGCCGCCGACACCCCGCAGTACGAGGCGTGGATCGACGCCGTGCGCGCGGGCATCGGAAACCTGCCCGCCACCGTGGTCCTGGAGCCGGACTCGCTGTCGCTGCTGCCCTCCGACTGCGGCCAGGACGACGCGCAGGGCAGCAGGACCGCCGCCCGCTACACCGAGATCCACTACGCGGTGGACGCCCTGGAACCGCTCGCCGGGACCAAGGTCTACCTGGACGCCGGGCACAGCGGCTGGCACAGCGTCAACGACATCGTGCCCCGCCTGGCCGCCGGCGGCGTGGCCGACGCCACCGGCTTCTTCCTGAACATCTCCAACTACCGCTCCGACGGCGAACTGGCCTGGTACGGCAAGCTGGTGTCGTCCTGTCTGAGCTACGTGTCGGCGGGCGGCGCGGCGGCCGACTGCCCGAACCAGTGGTGGCCGGTGAACGACGCCCAGGCATGGATCGACGCGCATGTGCACGCGGCGCCGTCCGCGATGAAGCACTTCGTCACCGACACCAGCCGCAACGGCCAAGGCCCGTGGACCGCGCCGGCCGGCGTCTACTCCGACCCGCAGGACTGGTGCAACCCGCCCGGCCGCGGCCTCGGCGCCCGCCCCACCCTCGACACCGGGGACCCGCTCGCCGACGCCCGGCTGTGGGTGAAGATCCCCGGCGAGTCGGACGGCCAGTGCACCCGCGGCACGGCGGGCCCCGACGACCCCGAGCGCGGCTACCCGGACCCGGCGGCCGGCGCGTGGTTCCCGCAACAGGCCCTGGAACTGGTGCACAACGCCGACCCACGCCTGCTGCCCTGACCCACGAACGCGAACGCGGACAGGGACAGGGACGGGGACGGGGACGGGGACGTACGAGACTGCCGGGACCCGGCCACGGCGTGGGTCCCGGGGCCCGGCCAGGCTACGACCCCGTCCGGCTCGCCCTGGCCGCCGCCTGCGCCACCGCGGTCCGCCTGTCCCTCACCCTCCGCCCCCACACGGCCGGTTCGGCGGAGGCTGAGAAGAAGACATATGCCCCGTAGTTCCCGGGTACAGTCGGTTCCGGCCTCCCCCACCCCAGGAGCACTGCCATGCCCGACGTCACGGAGACGACCACCACCGCCGGCGACCTCGTGCACCGGCTCACGCCGGACGCCGTCCGGGCCGCCGCCGAACGGCTGAGCCCCGCCGACTCCGCCGACCCGCATCCGAACCGCAGTTGGTACGCCCTCGTCGGCACCCATCTGTACTACGTGGTCGATCTGGTCGAGACGGCCACCGGCGCCCCGCGCGTCGATGTCAGGACCGCCCGGCTGCGCCTGGCCGAACTCGGTTTCCCCGTGTTCGCCCTGGCCTGGAACACGCTGCTGACCCGCGGCCACCCCGGCCACACCGGCTGATCACGAAGGATGCGGCCCGCCGCCGCCCGTGGTTCGCTGAGGGCTGTGAGGGAGGACGGCGATACGCACCGAGGCGGCCCGGTCCGGCGGTACGGGGTCCGGCCGCGCCGGTTGTCGGGCGGTGCGGGTCCCGACCTGCCCGGCACCGTCCTGCGCGGGGGCGGCCGGGACGTCACGCGCGGGCGCGGGCCGCTGTCGGTGCGCGGGCGCAGCTACGCCTGGGTGCCGCCCTTCGTGCTGCTGGTCGCCATCGTGCTGCTGGACTGGAACACCAGCGGAGCGTTCCGGGTGCTGTCGTGGACCGTGCTGGTGCCGGGATTCGCCGCCGCCGTCTGCGGGGTGTGGGCGACGGCCGTCTTCGCGGGACTGGCGATCGGCGCGTACGTCCTGTTCGACAGTGCCTGGCCGCACCAGTACCGCATCGGCCTGCCCGACTTCATCCTCGTCGTCGTGGGCAGTGCGCTCGCCGTGCTGGCCTGCGCGGTCCGCCAGCGCGGGGAGCGGCAGCGGCGGCACATGGAGGACGTGGCCGAGACCACCCGCCGTACCGTGCTGCGGCAGTTGCCGGCGGGCTGGGGCGGCCTGGACCACGCGGCCGTGTACCTCGCCGCGGACGCCGCCGCCCGGATCGGCGGCGACTTCTACGACATCCAGCCGAGCCCCGCCGGCCCCCGGGTCCTGGTCGGCGACGTCCAGGGCAAGGGGCTCGGCGCGGTCGAGGCGGCCGCCGCGCTGCTCGGCACCTTCCGGGAGGCCGGCTACCACGAGCCGGACCTGGCGAGGGTCGCCGAGTGCCTCGAACTGCGCATGCTCCGGCACCGCGAGCACGCCAGAGCCCTCGGCAGGAGCGACGGCGACCGCTTCGCCACCGCGCTGCTGCTCGGCTTCCCGGACGACGACCCGGACATCGTCAGGGTCGTCAACTTCGGCCATGAACCGCCCCTCGTCGTCGGCCCCGCGGGCGTCCGGCAGTTGCCGCCCGGCGACGGACTGCCCCTCGGCCTCGGCGACCTCGCCGGTCCCGGTCTGCCGCCGGTGCGGCGGGCGCGGATCGTCCCCGGCGAGACACTGCTGCTGTGCACGGACGGGGTGACCGAGGCCAGGGACGGCACGGGAGCGTTCTATCCACTCGCCGCCGAACTGGCCCGCGCCGTCGCCGCGGACCCGCGCACCGCCGAGCCGGACCGCCTGGTCGACTACGTCCGCCGGGGCACGCTGCGGCACTGCGGCGGCCGGCTGGGCGACGACACGACGATCTTCGCGGTGCGGCGGACCGTCGCGCGGGACCCCGCCGTCGGCCGCCCCCGGACGTGACCCGCGGCCCCCGCCGCCCGGCCGCCCCTGCCGCCGCCCCCTTGTCCCCGCCGCCCGCTTGTCCCCGCCGCGCCGGCGATCCCGCGCGGTGCGGCGATCCCGCGCGGCCCGGCGATCCCGCGCGGTGCGGTCGGTCAGCGGGGCCAGGTCCAGGAGATGCCGTGCACGCCGGGCGGGCACTTGTGGAGCAGCATGTGCGAGGAGTGCGACACGTCCAGGGCGAGACGGCGCTCATAGCGCCTGGGCGCGTCGATCCGCTCCTTGAAGAAGCGGTGACAGCCGACCGGCAGCGCGTCCGGGTGGAAGCAGATCTGCAGCAGGTACTCGTGCGGGCTGGTGCGGATGCGCCGCTCGTGGTGCAGCGACTGCGTCGGCTCGGAGCCGTAACGCAGGGTGTAGGCGATCAGCGCGGTCTCGTCGCGGGCCAGCGGCCGGCCGAAGTCCAGTTCGGCGACGACGGCCTGCAGCTCCGGCAGCCGGCGTACCGTGCCGAGCCGGCCGTGGTGGGCGGTGACGGTCGCGTCCTCGGCGGGTATCTCGTCGTGCACGACGGTGATGCGGCGCGCCCCGTCCCGCGTGGCCCGCAGGACCTGCTTCACGGTGATGGACCGGCACCGGCGGTGCGCGTCGACGCGCACCGTCTCGTGGATGCTGAGCGCGAGGAGGTCGTGGTTGAACCGGTGGAACCCGGCGCCCAGGGCGAGTTCGACGCGGGACCTCTCCCCGAAGACCCGGCGGGAGACGTCCGGTCCGGGACCCTCGCCGGTGATCCGGCCGCGCGGGCGGCTCGGCCCGATGAGGGAGCGCAGGGCGCCCGGCGGGAGACCGAGGATGTCCTCCAGGGCGTCCACGGCGCGCAGGGAGTGGGCCTGTTCCGGCTGGCTGCGCCCGCGCTGCCAGTAGCTCAGGGTGGCGAGGCTGACGCTGATGCCCTGCGCGGCCAGCCGCTCGCGCACCCGGTCGAGGGCGAGGCCGCGGCGCCGGACGGCGTCCCGGAAGGCGGCGGCGAAGGTGCCAGCCGGGTCCGCGGCGCCGGCCTGCCGGGCGCGGGCGGAGGTCTCGTCGGCGGGTCCGGCCCGGTGCGGCCTGCTCATGGCGCCTCCGCGTCGCTGGTGCGCGTGCTGCGGCCCGCGTGCCGTGTGCGGTGCGCGTGCCGTGCTGTGGTGCGCGTGCTGTGACGAGCGTGCTGTGGTGTGGTGCGCGTGCTGTGGTGCGGGATCATACGCCCGGCCGGGCGGGCCCGCCGTCGGCGGACCCGCCCTTACGCCCCGCGCGCCGGGGTCAGTTGGTGTTGAGCGTCAGACCGTAGTACGACAGGGCGTCGTCGAGGGGCTGGAAGTACGACGAGCCGGAGGAGTTGGTGCCCGAGCACTGCTGACCGGTGGGCCCGCCCGAGGTCATCCCCTGCGCCTGGTTGCCGGAGATGTACGCGCCGCCGCTGTCACCGCCCTCCGTGCACACCGACGAGCTGGCCAGCCCGGTGACCACCGTGTCGGGGCCGCCGTGCTCGTCCACGTACGTGACGGAGACGTTGTACGACTTCACCGCGCCGCAGGTCCAGCCGGTGGTCTGCCCCGACTTGCACAGCGAGGAGCCGGAGGGAGCGCGCTTGCTGCCCTTGACGGCGATGTTCGCCCCGTTGCCCCAGGTGCCGACCTGGGTGGCGACGGAGTCGTCGGAGTCCACCTGCGCGACGCCCATGTCCACGCTCCGGCGGCCCAGGGCGTAGCGGCTGTGGACGCCCTTCGCGAAGTGGGCGTTGTTGTAGTACAGGTCGGTGAGGTCGGCGACGCAGTGGCCCGCGCTCACGAGGTACTGGCGTCCCGAGGAGTCGTGGGCGCCGTAGCCGACGGAACACACCCAGCTGCCCTGGCTGTTGGTCCAGGACATGCTGCTGCCCGGGTAGACCGTCGTCTGGGGCGAGAGGCGCTGCCCGTCGTTGACGACCCGTACCGCGCTGCCCTGCGCGGCCGCGGTCTTCAGGAACGACTTCGCCGCGGCCGACGTGCGGCCGGGGGTGACGTGCACGGTGACGGTGTCGCTCGGCAGGTCCACCGACCACGAGGCGACGCCGTCGGGGGCGGCGCGCAGGGCCTGCGCGTCGAGCGCCGCCTTGATCCGGTCCAGGGCGCGCTCGCCGTGCTGCGGGACGCGCGCCGCCAGGCCGTGCTCTCTGGTCCGCGCGGCCGCGGCGGCGGAGGAGACGTTCACCGTCAGCTTGCCGTCGGCGGTGAAGTAGGCGCCGTCCGTCGCCGTGCCCGAGCGGCTGAGGTCCGCCAACTCGCTCTGCTGGGCGGCCTGCTGGTCGAGCCGGGCCACGGCGGCGTCCTCGCTGACGCCGAGGGACCGGGCCAGCGCGGCGACCATGGCCGGCTGGTAGCGGGGCGCGGTGGGGGAGGGGGCGGCCTGGGCGGCGCCCGTGGCGACGGCCGCCGCGAGCAGTGTGCCGGCCGCGGTGGCCACCAGGGATATCCGGGAAACGCGCACAGCTGTCCTTTCGTCATGGGCATGTCACGTCCATGGGTGGGGGTGACGGACGGTCTCCTGGGGACGGAGACGGCCGTCGGCGGGACGTGGGATGCCGGTCCGGCGGCGTATGGGGGTGCGCCGCCGGACCGAACTCTGGCCCAGCGCAAGGAGGTTGTTCAAGACGCGTTCATCGGTGCGTTTTCAACAGGATGCGTGCAGCTGTTGAATCCGGTGATACCCACGTGCCCTGCCGGCCGGCGCCGCCCACGCACCCTGTCCTGTCCGGGCCGCGCCGCCCACGCACCTGTCCTGTCCGGCCGGCGACACCCGCACGCCTCGCCCGGCCGGTGACGACGGGGATCGCGTCCGGGACGTGGCGACTCCGCCGTCCCCGCCCCCGCCCCCGGGCCGGTGTCAGGTGAGCGGCGCGGAGGGGGTCAGCGGACGGGGGCGGTGCTGCGGCGGGGCGGCGGGGTCCTCGGCGACCGATTCCGGGTGCCCGGAGGCCGTTTCCTCGCGCCGGGAGTGCGCGGCGTCGAGCCGCAGCATGGCCCGCTCGTCCGGGCTGCCGGACGGCGCCTGGTAGACCACCACCCGCTGGCCTCCCGTGCGGGCCAGCCGCATCACCTCGTACGTCAGGGTCATCGATCCGACCTGCGGATGGCGGAAGGTCTTCTGTCCGCCCCCGCGCTCGCACACCTCGTACCGCTCCCAGATCCGGGCGAATTCCGGTGATTTCAGGAGTAGTTCGCCGACCAGCGAGGTCAGTTCGGGGTCGTCCGGGTCGGCGCCGGCGACCGCGCGCAGATGGGCCACCGAGTGGGCGACCGTCTCCTCCCACGGCTCGTACAGGGTCCGGCCCACCGGATGCAGGAAGAGGTACCGGGTGAGGCTGCGCTGTTCCTCCGGCCAGTCCCACAGGCCGGGCAGCAGCCGCCGGCCGGGCGGGTTGGCGGCCAGGACGCGGTTGTGGCGGCTCGCCACGTAGGCGGGCAGCGGGCGCATCGACTCCAGCATCCGCAGCACCGAGTCGCGCACCGTCCGGTCGGCGCAGGCCGGCAGCTCCGAGACCCGCCCGGAGGCCAGTTCGGCCAGCTCGTGCAGGCGCTCGTAGCCGTCGCCGCGCAGCCGCAGGGCGCGGCCGAGTGCGTCCACGACGGCGGGGGAGGGATTGGTCTCCCGCCCGCGCTCCAGGCGGATGTAGTAGTCGACGCTCACCCCGGCCAGCGCGGCCAGCTCCTCCCGGCGCAGCCCGGGGGTACGGCGCAGCCCCGCCCCGGCGGGCAGGCCGACGTCCTCCGGACGCACCTGTGCCCTGCGGGCCTTGAGGTATCTGCCGAGTTCGGTACCGCGCGCCTCTGCTGCTGCCATCCGGCCATTGTGACAGGGGCACGGCACGCCTGAGGGGGTGTGTCAGGGCCTGGAACACGGCACCCCGGGAACAGCGCGGTCTGCCGCGTGGCGGACGTGTGCCGGAGAGTCGTTCCCGGAGCGGGCGGCCCGGACGCCGGGACCCAGGGGGTGCGAGACACCGGACCGCGGCCCGGCGTCACCGAGGCCGCCCGCCACCCCACCACACGCCACCCCACCACACGCCACCTCACCACTCGCCACCCCACCACTCGTCACCCCACCACTCGTCACCCCACCACTCGTCACCCCACCACTCGTCACCCCACCACACGCCGCATCACCCAATGCGCCCGAACCGGGTTCCACACAAGGGAGTTCACCATGACCGCCACCCGTCGCCCGCTCTCCGCGCCGCCCGTCGCGTCCGCCCGCGGGCGCGACGCCAGGGCGCCGGAGCCCCTGCCGCGACAGCCGGCTCCGCTCGCGCGGCGTCCGGAGGGGACGCGACCGGACGCGCCGCCCGCGCTCACACCTCGGGCCGCTCGGCGCAGAGGAGTCGAACTGATCGCCGCGCTGCTGGGGTTCACGGTGATCACCATCGACGTCTCGGCGGTGAACATCGCCCTGCCCGCGATCCGCGGCTCCCTCAGCGGCGGGATGACCGGTCTGCAGTGGGTGGTGGACGCCTACACCCTGATGTTCGCGGCCCTGATGCTGTCCGCGGGCGCCCTCGCCGACCGGGCCGGCGCGCGCCGCGCCTACGCCTGGGGGGTCGCCCTGTTCACCCTGGCCTCCCTCGCCTGCGCGCTCGCGCCCGGCATCGGCGTCCTGGTCGCGGCGCGGGTGGCGCAGGGCGGCGCGGCCGCCGTCGTGATGCCGGCCTCGCTGGCGCTGGTCCGGCAGGCCTACGAGGACGCCCGCGCCCGGGCCCGCGCGATCGCGCTGTGGACCGTCGGCGGCTCGGTGGCGATGGCCGCGGGCCCGGTGCTCGGCGGACTGCTCACCGACGTGGCCGGCTGGCGGTCGGTCTTCCTGCTCAACCTCCCGGTGGGCGCGGTCGTCCTGGGCCTGCTGGTCCGGGTGGAGCGCTCGCCGCGCCGGCCCGCCGCGCTGGACGCCGCCGGTCAGCTCACCGCCGTACTGGCCCTCGCCGGGCTGGCGTTCGCGGTGATCGAGGGCGGCCATCTGGGCTGGACCGCCGCCCCTGTGCTGGCCGCCGGTGCGCTCGCCGTCGCCTCCGGGTGGGCCTTCTACGTGGCCGAGGCCCGGCAGGCCCGGCCGATGGTGCCGCTCGGGATGCTGACGGACCGCCGGGTGGCCGTCCCGCTCGCCGTCGGCTTCGCCGTCAACGCGGCCTTCTACGGCGGGATCTTCCTTCTCGGCCTGTACTACCAGCAGTTGCGCGGGATGTCGGGGACCGAGGCGGGGCTGATGTTCGTCCCGATGTCGGCGGTGGTGACGGCGAGCAACCTGGTCTCGCCCCGGCTGGCGGAACGCATCGGACGCCGGCAGGTCATCGTCGTCGGGCAGCTGGTCTTCGTCGGGGCGATGGCGGCCATGCTGCCGCTGGCCGCGCACACCCCGGTGTGGCTGGTACTGGTTTTGCTGCTGCCGCTGAGCACGGGCGGGGCGCTGGCGGTCCCGGCGGTGACCGCGCTGCTGATGGACGCCGTTCCGGCGGAGCGCGCGGGTACGGCGTCGGGGTTGCTCAACGCCCTGCGGCAGACCGGCGGTGCGCTCGCCGTCGCCCTGTTCGGCAGCCTGCTGGCCGGCAGCGACGGCGGCTTCTCGCTCCCGGGGATGCGGATCGGCCTCCTCGCCGTGGCCGTCGTCGTACTGGCCACCGCGGCGGTCACCCGTTTCCTGCTGCCGCGCGACTGACGCGTGCCGGGACGCCGACGCGCTGACGGCGCGTCAAGGACGCCCACGTGCGCCGGGGTCCACGGGCTTCGATCCCGACCGTGCGGGATCGCGCTCGATCAATGCCGTGGGGAGGGGGCCGAGCCGGCCCCTCCCCACGGCGTTCGGCTGTCCTCGGCGGGTCCGGTCAGGGGCGTGTTTCGGCCACGTGCCCCGCCGGCGCTGCACCGATCGGGCTAATTAGGTTAGGCTTCCCTAAGTAAGAGGAGCTTCGGAGGTCCGGGTGCGCCATCCCCCAGCCATGCCGGTGCGCCGACGGCCGTCCGACGCGACCGTCGGGTCCCGGCGCCGCCCGCTCGATGGCGAACCCCCACGCGGCATTCCCCACGCTCCAGCGCCCCGCTGCCGGACCCGTCCCGGACCGTTCCCGGAACGCTCGTCCGCGCCCCCGTCGCGGCAGGCGCCGCAACAGCCCGAACGAAAGAGCCGATGACACGGTGACTTCCCGTTCCGCCCTCCTGCCCGCCGCCCCGGCCGCGCA
>NZ_JAIOAB010000069.1 GCF_019890635.1 Streptomyces sennicomposti | reverse complement strand
CTGGCGTCCGCCCCGCCCGAGTCGCCCGCGTCGCCGTTCTCGGCCTCCGGGCCGTCGGCTCCGGGGCGGCCGTCCGGTCCGGCGTGGCGGGGCGGCCCGGGGCGGCGGTTTCGGCCGGGGCGGGTGCGGTCGCCCCCGCGGCCGATGCGGCCCCCACAGCCGACGCTGCCGAGGCGGCCGGCGTGGCCGGTGAGGCCGACATGGCCGACGTGGCCCGTGTGGGCGGGCTGGCCGGCGGGTCCGGGGCGGGGGGCTTCGGGGCCTCGGTCCGTGGCTTCGGCAGCTGGTTCGGGGGCGTCTGTCGGGGCACCCAGGGGTCCTTCCGTGTGCGGCGGCGCAGGAGTGGCGGTTGCCTGGGAGGGAGGGGCCGCCGTAGTGCCGTACGGGCCGGCGGCCGGAGCCGTTCACGGGGCTCGGCAAACACCGGGCAAACAGCGCGGTGGGCGCCCGCCCCCGGACCGACGGGAGGACCGAAAACACGTCCGCATGGTGAAATCCGGGGCCCTGTGGCAGCGTGATTCTCGCCACCCTTGATAGGTGTCGCGCTCAGATGAGCGGATCTTGGGCGACTGCACCTCATCAAGAGATGGCACTCAGTGCCACGACTTGATCGTTCATCGATCGAACTCACTCGTGGCGAGAGCCGCTCATATGAGCGGTTTGACCCGCCGGAAGGCCCCTCGTCGTTCAAGAAGTGAAAACATCCGGCCCTGACGACTTGCCAACCCTTGACTTTCGATCCGCTGGCGGACCGCTGGTTACGGGCGCATGACGCGCGAGTGGACGTACCCACAAGCCTTTGATCTGGGTATGTTCCTCGCCGTCAGGGCAGCCACCGCGTCCTCGAGGAGTCGAGACCCGTGTCGGAAAACAAAGATCCCCAGGTAGCCGAACGCGGCAACAGCGTTGAGGGCGTGAAGTTCGTCTACGACTTCACCGAGGGCAACAAGGACCTCAAGGACCTCCTCGGCGGCAAGGGCGCCAACCTCGCCGAGATGACCAACCTGGGCCTCCCCGTCCCGCCGGGCTTCACCATCACCACCGAGGCCTGCAAGGTCTACCTCGACAGCGGCGAGGAGCCGGCGGCACTGCGTGACGAGGTGAGCGCGCACCTCGACGCCCTGGAGCAGAAGATGGGCAAGAAGCTCGGCCAGGCCGACGACCCGCTGCTCGTCTCCGTCCGCTCCGGCGCGAAGTTCTCCATGCCCGGCATGATGGACACCGTCCTGAACATCGGCCTGTCCGACAAGTCGGTCCAGGGCCTGGCCAAGCAGGCCGGCGACGACCGCTTCGCCTGGGACTCCTACCGCCGCCTCATCCAGATGTTCGGCAAGACCGTCCTCGGCGTCGACGGCGACCTCTTCGAGGAGGCCCTCGAGAAGGCCAAGGAGGCCAAGAAGGTCACGGTCGACACCGAGCTGGAGGCCGCCGACCTCAAGAAGCTGGTCACCACCTTCAAGAAGATCGTCAAGAAGGAGGCCGGCCGCGACTTCCCGCAGGACCCGCGCGAGCAGATGGACCTCGCCATCAAGGCGGTCTTCGACTCGTGGAACGGCGAGCGCGCCAAGCTCTACCGCCGCCAGGAGCGCATCCCGCACGACCTCGGCACCGCCGTCAACGTCTGCTCCATGGTCTTCGGCAACCTCGGCCCCGACTCCGGCACCGGCGTCGCCTTCACCCGCGACCCCGCCTCCGGCCACCAGGGCGTCTACGGCGACTACCTCCAGAACGCGCAGGGCGAGGACGTCGTCGCGGGCATCCGCAACACCGTCGCGCTCGCCGAGCTGGAGCAGATCGACAAGAAGTCGTACGACCAGCTGATGCAGATCATGGAGACCCTGGAGAACCACTACAAGGATCTCTGCGACATCGAGTTCACCATCGAGCGCGGCCAGCTGTGGATGCTGCAGACCCGCGTCGGCAAGCGCACCGCCGGCGCCGCCTTCCGCATCGCCACCCAGCTCGTCGACCAGGGCCTGATCGACGAGGCCGAGGCCCTCCAGCGCGTCACCGGCGCCCAGCTCGCCCAGCTGATGTTCCCCCGCTTCGACGACGGCGCCAAGGTCGAGCAGGTCGGCCGCGGCATCGCCGCCTCGCCGGGCGCGGCGGTCGGCAAGGCGGTCTTCGACTCGTACACCGCCGTCAAGTGGTCCCGCTCGGGCGAGAAGGTCATCCTGGTGCGCCGCGAGACCAACCCCGACGACCTGGACGGCATGATCGCCGCCGAGGGCATCCTCACCTCGCGCGGCGGCAAGACCTCCCACGCGGCCGTCGTCGCCCGCGGCATGGGCAAGACCTGTGTCTGCGGCGCGGAGGAGCTGGAGGTCGACACCAAGCGCCGCCGGATGACGGTGCCCGGCGGGCACGTCGTCGAGGAGGGCGACGTCATCTCCATCGACGGCTCCACCGGCAAGGTCTACCTCGGTGAGGTCCCCGTCGTCCCCTCGCCCGTCGTGGAGTACTTCGAGGGCCGGATGCACGCCGGCGCCGACGACGCCGACGAGCTGGTCGAGGCCGTGCACCGCATCATGGCCTTCGCCGACCGCAAGCGCCGGCTGCGGGTGCGCGCCAACGCCGACAACGCCGAGGACGCGCTGCGCGCCCGCCGCTTCGGCGCCCAGGGCATCGGCCTGTGCCGCACCGAGCACATGTTCCTCGGCGACCGCCGCGAGCTGGTCGAGCGCCTGATCCTCGCCGACACGCAGGACGAGCGCGAGGAGTCCCTGAGGGCCCTGCTGCCGCTGCAGAAGAAGGACTTCGTCGAGCTGTTCGAGGCGATGGACGGCCTGCCCGTCACGATCCGCCTCCTGGACCCGCCGCTGCACGAGTTCCTGCCCGACATCACCGAGCTGTCGGTGCGCGTGGCCCTCGCCGAGTCCCGCCAGGAGCCGCACGAGAACGAGCTGCGCCTGCTCCAGGCCGTGCACCGGCTGCACGAGCAGAACCCGATGCTGGGTCTGCGCGGCGTACGCCTCGGCCTGGTCATCCCCGGCCTGTTCACCATGCAGGTCCGCGCCATCGCGGAGGCCGCCGCCGAGCGCAAGAACGCCAAGGGCGACCCGCGCGCGGAGATCATGATCCCGCTGGTCGGCACCGTGCAGGAGCTGGAGATCGTCCGCGAGGAGGCCGACAAGGTCATCGCGGAGGTCGAGGCGGCCACCGGCACCAAGCTGAAGCTGGCGATCGGCACGATGATCGAGCTGCCGCGCGCCGCGCTCACCGCCGGGCAGATCGCGGAGGCCGCGGAGTTCTTCTCCTTCGGCACCAACGACCTGACCCAGACGGTGTGGGGCTTCAGCCGCGACGACGTGGAGGCCAGCTTCTTCACCGCGTACCTGGAGAAGGGCATCTTCGGCGTCAGCCCGTTCGAGACGATCGACAAGGACGGCGTCGGCTCCCTGGTCCGGTCCGCCGCGAAGGCCGGCCGCGCCACCCGCCCCGACCTCAAGCTCGGCGTCTGCGGCGAGCACGGCGGCGACCCGGAGTCCGTCCACTTCTTCCACGAGGTGGGCCTGGACTACGTCTCCTGCTCGCCGTTCCGCATCCCGGTGGCCCGCCTGGAGGCCGGCCGCGCGGCCTCCCAGTCGGAGGGCAGCGACCACCGGTAGCCACCGATGAAGCCCCGGAGTCCTCGTCGTGGTCCCCGACCCTCATGACCGATTGCGACGAGGACTCCGGTCCACGAAAAAGGGGCGGCATCCTTGTGCGGGGATGCCGCCCCTTTCGTCCTGCGCCGCGGTCGCTCGCCCACGGTCACGTACGAGACCTGCTGTCCCGCGCCGGCCCAGGGCTCAGGTCGAGCACCAGCACGTCATGGAGGGCGGCGCCGTCCCAGGGGATCGCCTCGCCGACCTTGCGGTAGCCCCACGACCGATAGGCGGCCTGTGCCGCCGCGCTCGCCGGATGGACGTCGAGCAGCACACGCTCGGCCTCGACGGCGCCGAGCAGGGTCTCGTGCAGGCGGCGCGCGACGCCCTGCCCGCGCCACCTCGGCCGTACGGCCAGCTCCATCAGACCGAAGGTGCGATGACCGTCCTCACGGCGCATCTCGTCGGACACGGGCTCGGTGAGCGAGTCCCACCAGCCGGTCCCCGGTCCCAGGACATAGCCGTACGCCATGCCGACGGGGGTACCGTCCGCGGTGCGGGCGAGGGCGGCCCGGAACGTGCGCCTGCGCGTCTGGGAGCGGAAGCGGCGGAAGGCCGCCGTGACGTCGTCCCGGGTTTCGCGGTAGGGCGGTTCGGAGAACGCCTCGGCGTACACGAGGGCGAAGTCGCCTTCGGCCCTCCCGGCGGCCGGGCCGTCCAGTCCGTCGACGGTGACACCCTCGGGTCCCTCGGCGGTGACGCCCTCGGGCGCGGTCATACGATGCCTCCCCGCACGGTCTCGCGGATGCGGTCCCCGCACTCCCGGGCGGCCGCCGAGTCGATCCGGGCCACGGCGTGCCGGAACCCTTCGACCTTGCTCAGCAGACGCGGCGACGAGATCCCTCCGCATGCGTCGAGCGCGGTGGTCATCTCGGCGCACGCCTCCTCCGCCTCCCCCGCTTCGAGGAGCACGCCCGCGAGTCTCACCCGGTACGAGGCGCTGTTACGGAGGAGATCACCACCGATGCCGCTCACCGCGGCGCGCAGAAAGGGCACGGCCCGCCGGGGCTGCCCCGCGCGCACGTACATGTCCGCCGTGGCGTAGTCCACCTCGAAAGGACCGACGAACCGGGCCCAGCCGGGCACCTCGACGTCTGCGTCCACCCTGCCCTGCCGGCTGACGGCACGGCTCAGGGCGCGGCGGGCTGCCGTCAGGTCCCCCACATGGGTCGCCACGTTGGCGTCGCGCAGCGCGATGATCAGGTGCACGGTGTGGCCGGCCCCCGCCTGCCGGGCCAGTCGGTAGGCGTTCTCCACCGCGCTCGCGGCCTCCCACGCGCGGTCGGACCTGACGGCCAGGAGCGTGAGCGTCTCCAGCACGGAGACCTGGAGCAGCGGATCGTCCACGAGCTGGGCGGCTGCCAGAGCTTCCATGCAGGCCGCGCGTCCCTCGGCGAGGCGCCCGCCGTCGTAGCCGTACCAGGCCCGGTGCCCGTGCAACTCGGCGAGTATCGTCTGGAGTTGACGGCCGACGCGAGCGGTGTACGAGGCTGTGCCGAGGGCTCGTGTCACCTCGTGTTCGATACGGCACGCCTCGGCCATGGCCGGCACGCTGCCCTTGCTGTGGTCCGTCCGGTACAGACTGTCGAGCCGCCTGCGCAGCCGGACGAGATCACCGGCGCCGATCCGCGGCCCCGAGCCGCCGGGAACCACGGCCGTCGCGGCGAGAGCAGCGGCGTCGGCGACGAAAGTCCTCCGCCCCACCCCTTCGGTGTCGCCGATCGGCGCGGACACCGGCACGCGGTGCTCCGGAACGTCGAAGCCCATGTCGGAGAGGGGAATCCCGAACAACGCCTCCAGGACGACCTGCTGACTGGGATGCGGCAACGGCGGAGGGCTCTGGCATTCCCAACGGCGCAACTGCCGAACGCTCAGCGACGCGTCGACGCCGAGCCGCGAGGCCTCCTGCCGGAACGTCAGGACGAACGACTGCTGCGTATGGCCCGCGGACTGCCGTAATCGCGCGATCTCGTTGCCACCGGTACCTCTGTTGCCACCGGTACCTCTCATGAGCTTCTCCCCACCGCTGACGACGTCCCCACCGTAACGAGTGCGCGGCGGCCGCCGGCGAAAACGTCCGCCTGAACGTCCGCCTCGACGCCGTCCGGAACGCCACTCCTCGCGGTGGAATGGAGGCTCGCCTGAGCACTTGGCGGCAGGCTCATGCTCTGATGCCCGAAACCCCGGCCCGAACAGGAGACACATGCACACCATCGAGTACGAGGCGAAGGCGCTGGGGATCGATCCGGATGCCATGGCCGAGCGGATCAAGGCGGCGGGCGGCAGCTTCCAGGGCGAACGGCTGATGCGCCGCTACGTCTACGACACCGTCCCCCCGGTGGAAGGGCGTTGGGTACGCCTGCGGGATTCCGGCGACGCGGTGACGCTGTGCGTCAAGACGATCAGCTCGGACGAGATCGACGGCACCCGGGAGACCGAGACGACGGTCGGTTCGTTCGAGGACGCTCACGCGCTGCTCGGGCTCATGGGACTCACGCCCCGTGGTTACCAGGAGAACCGGCGTTCGTCCTGGCTGCTCGACGGCGTGCGGCTGGAGATCGACGCATGGCCCGGCATTCCGCCCTACCTGGAGATCGAGGGCGACACCGAGGAACAGGTATGGGAGGCCGCTGACCGTCTCTCCATCACGCGGTCCGACCTGACCAGCGAGAACACGACGAAGGTGTTCGCCCGCTACGGGATCGATCTCGACTCGATCGGCGAACTCCGTTTCACCTGAACCTCTTTGCGACCCGTCGGCGGAGTCCCCGGACTCCGCCGGCCAGGAGGCGGCTATGACCGAACCGAACGCATTACCGGTCACGGTGGTGCAGGACCGAACACTACGCGTCAAGATCATCGATGCGTGCGGCCTGGCGTGCACCTTCTGCCACAACGAAGGCACCCCGGTCACGACGGACAACATCGGCCGCCCGGCCGGGCAGTTCACCGGGGCACCCGGGCGCTCCGGCCGGGTCTCGATCTACCTCGCGACGAACGGCGCCGGGTTCCTGCCGGAGCGGATCAGCGCCGACGAGGACTTCGCGCTCGCCCTCGCGGCAGTGCGCGGCAGCCTCCCGACGACCGAGGTGCACTTCACGGGCGGCGAACCCACCTTGCACCCGGAGCTGCCGCAGCTCGTCCGCATCGCCCGCCGGATCGGCTTGACGGTCGGGCTCACCAGCAACGGCGAGAACGGAGCCGCCGTTCTGCCCGAGTGCGCGGCGGCCGGACTCGACCGGATCAACCTGTCCGTCTTCGGTACGACGCCCGAGGAACTCGCCGCCGTCCAGGCTCCGCGCCTCGCCTCCTCGAAACTGGCGCAGCGGAAGCTGGACGCCCTCGCCGCCACGATCGACAGCGCCTCCAGACATGGCGTGAAGGTTTCGGCGAACATCGTGATCCCGGATCACGACCATGTGGCCCGGGTGCTCCGCGTCATCGAGGAACACGGGCGGGCCGTCACCGTACGCATGCTCGTGAACCTCGAGGACGACGGGACGTCCCTCGCTGCGATGCGAGAGGTGGTGGACCGCCTCGGAGCGGTTCCGGTCCGCCGTATCGTCACCGCCGGGGCATCGGATCAGCGCATCCGCTACCGGCTCCCCGACGGCCGCACCCTCTATGCGAAGAGCATCCGGCCCGTCCGGCTGCCGGACACCTGCGCAGGGTGCCGGTTCGACGAGGAACGGGACTGCCAGGAGGGGTACTACGGCGTGCGCATGTACCGGGCGCGAAACGGCCCTTTCATGATCGGCGTCTGCATCCAGCGCATGGATCTGTGCCTGACGCTGGGCGAGTTCGTGATGAGCCGGCGTTGCGCCGAAGTCCGCACCTTCCGCGAGGAGGAGACGGCTCGGCTCACCGCCTTGTACGCGTCCGCGTCCGCGATGCGCTGAACAGCGGGCCGGCGGCCACGACAAGGCCGGACGGCGGCGCCGAAAGGCGGCACCCTGTGGGGGTGCCGCCTCTTTCAGGTGGGCGGGGGATCAGTCGTTGTCGGTGTGTTCGCGGACGACCGTGCCCTTGGCCGCGTCGATGTCGTACGTCGTCTTGGTCCAGTTGTCGGTGGAGACGACGTCGACGGACCAGACCGGCTTGTCGTCCTTCTCGTCGAGGTCGACGGCGGTCACCTTGCCCTTGGTCTTGTCGGTGGCGACCTTGGCCGCCTGGGCCGGGGTCTGGGTGGCCTTGCGCAGCCGGTCGGCGATCTTCTTGCGGTCGTCGGCGTCCTGGTCCGGTTCGGTCTGGCTGCGGAACACCTTGCCGGTGGCCGCGTCGACCTCGACCCAGTGGACCGTGCCGTCGGCGGTGGCGACCTTGGTCTGCCACTCCGGGGCGCCCGCGGCGGGAGCCGGGTTCGGGGTGGCCACGCTGGGCGTGCCCGTCGGCGAGGACTTCGCCTTGCCGGAGACGCCCTTGAGCTCGATGGCGATCAGCTTGCCGCCGGAGACCTCCTTGACGGCGGTGCCGGCCGCCTGGTCCCAGGTGACCTTCGTCTTGGAGAGCAGGTCCCGGCGCTGGGTCTGGTCCTGGGTCAGCGACTGGTGGGGGGAGGGCGAGGCGGTGGAGGTGGGACTGGCCGCTGCCGCCTCGGCCACACTCGACCCGGTCGAGGTGCTCGAACAGCCAGTCATCAGGAGAGCGGAACCGCCCAGGGCGCAGATCGCGGCGATCGAACACAGGGGCGGAAGACGTCGCGCAGTGGTCATACCACTGTGGGTAACCGCCGCCGCACAACGCGACACCGACCCGCCGGACAAATCACCACAATGGCCGCCCCGGGTCGGGGCGGGGCGGCCGGGCCGGACTCAGAGCGACGCGCCGCTGTCGATCACCAGGTCCGTGCCGACCAGGGAGGCCGCCTCGTCCGAGGCCAGGTACAGGATCGCGGCGGCGACCTCCTCGGTGGCCGAGATACGGCCGAGGGGGAGCGTGGCCCGGGCGCGCTCGGTGCGGTCCGCCTCCGACTCGCCCGGCCGCAGCGACATCCCCGTGGCGGTCGCGCCGGGGCTCACCACGTTGATGCGGACGCCGTCACGGATGTGGTCCAGGGCCGCGCCGCGGCTGAGCGCGGTCACCGCCGCCTTCGTCGCGGCGTACGCGGCGGCCCCGGGCGAGGCGGTGTGCAGGCCGAAGTTGGAGGAGACGTTGACGATCGCGCCGCCGGACGGCTGGGTCCGCATCCGCCGCACCTGCGCCTGGAGGGCCAGGAAGACGCCGGTGACGTTCACGGCGAGCTGGCTGTGCCAGTCCTCCTCCGGCAGGTCGGCCAGGGTCCCGCCCCGGAAGATCCCGGCGTTGTTGACCGCCACGTCCAGCGAGCCGAAGCGGTCCACCGCGGCCGCGGCCAGCGCCTCGGCGTCGGCGGCGCGGGACACGTCGGCGGGCGCCGCGAGCGCCGTGCCGCCCCGCTCCTCGATCAGCGCGACCGTCTCCTCCAGCGGCTCCCGGCGGCGGCCGGCGACCACCACCTGGGCGCCCTCGGCGGCGAGGGCGAGCGCCACCGCGCGGCCGATGCCGGAACCGGCCCCGGAGACGAGGGCGGTGCGGCCGGTGAAACAGGCGCGTGCGGCCGGGATGCCGGCGGTGGTGCCTGAAGCGGTGGTCATGACTCTCCCCTTGTCCTGGCCGGTCTCATCGGGACCGGTCACTTCATCTTGACCGTTCGTTCCATTATCGAGGGAAAAAGAAGCGCGCCCACCGGTCGGGGCGCGCTCGCTCAGTCCAGTAGCGCCAGTGCCTGCTCCACCGCGTCCCGCACACGGACCGGGTCCGCCGTCGCCTTGCCGACGACCCGTACGCCCTGCAGCAGCACCAGCAGGGTGCGGGCCAGGGCCAGCGGGTCGCGCCCGGCGGGCAGTTCGCCCTGGGCCTGGGCGCGGACCAGGGCCGAGTGCAGCAAGGTTTCCAGGTGGTCCCAGTTGCGCTCGACGTACCGCGCGGCGGCCGGGTCGTGCGGCGCCAGCTCGGCCGCCGTGTTGGTCACCATGCAGCCGTTCAGGCGCAGTTCGGCGTGGGTGGCCTCGGCGGCGTAGCGGCGCACGACCGCGCGGACGGCCGGCAGGGCGGGGCCGGGCTGCGACAGCTCGCGCACGATCCGCGCCATGCCCGCCCGCTCGTAGCGGTCCAGCGCCTTCAGGTACAGCTCGTGCTTGTTGCCGAACGTGGCGTACAGGCTGGCCCGGCCGATCCCGAGGTGCTCGACGAGGTCGGCCATCGACGTCGCCTCGTAACCGCGCCGCCAGAACAGCTCCAGGGCCGCCTGCAGCGCCGCGTCGGGGTCGAACTCCTTGGTCCTGGCCATGACGCGCAGCCTAGGTCCGTCTGGAACGATCGGTCAAGATCGGTCCTGTCGGGAGCGCGGCCGCCCTGCCTCCGCTACCGGTGCGGCCTCCCGGCCCTACCTGTGCGGCCTCCCGGCCCTACCTGTGCGGCCTCCGCTACCGGTACGGCCGCCGTTCCCGGTACGGCCTCCGCTACTGCGCCCGTACCTCGTACGCCGCCACCCGTACCGTCTCGTCGTCCAGGCACTGCCCCGAGGTCAGGTCGAAGCGCTGCTTGAGCAGGGGTGAGGCGACGTACGGGCGGCCCCGGTCGGCGCCGGTCAGGCCGCGGGAGAGGACCGCCGCGCCGGTGAACGGGTCGCGGTTGTCGATGGCGTACAGCCGGCCGGAGCGGTCCCGGAACAGGGCCGCCTGCCGGCCGTCCGGCAGCAGGGCGGCGACCCCCCGGCCGGGCAGCAGCGCGCTCAGGTCACAGAGAGGGAACCAGCCTTCGGGCAGGAGGAGTTGGACCTTCGGGTCGGCGGCCCCGGAGGCCGGGCCGGGAACTTCGGGAGCCGGGGCGGTCTCGGGAGCCTCGGGGGTCAGGGCGTCGGGGGTCAGGGTGTCGGGGATCAGGGTCATCGCGGGGTGCTTCCTTCCGGTACGTCGGCCGCCGCGCCGTCCCCGACCGTGCCGGCGCCGGCGGCGGCGAGGGCGCGGGGCGGCAGGCCGATGGACAGCAGCGGCAGATCGGGCTTCATCTGGTCGCGCTCGGGGACGAAGGCGACGACCGGGTCGGGGGTGTCGGGAGCGTTGACGAAGGAGACGAACCGGGCGAGCTTCTCCGGATCGTTGACCGTCTGAGCCCACTCGTCGCGGTAGTGGGACACATGCGCGGCCATCAACGCCTCCAGCTCGTCGCAGATGCCGAGCGAGTCGTGGACCACCACGTCCCGCAGATGGTCCAGGCCGCCGGGCAGCCGCTCCAGCCACACGCTGGTGCGCTCCAGCCGGTCGGCGGTGCGGATGTAGAACATCAGGAACCGGTCGATCAGCCGCACCAGTTCGGCGTCCGACAGGTCCTGCGCCAGCAGGTCCGCGTGGCGCGGGGTGGCGCCGCCGTTGCCGCCGACGTAGAGGTTCCAGCCGTTGGCCGTGGCGATCACGCCGAAGTCCTTCGACTGCGCCTCCGCGCACTCCCGGGCGCACCCGGACACCGCCGACTTCAGCTTGTGCGGCGAGCGCAGCCCCCGGTAGCGCAGCTCCAGGTCGATCGCCATCCGCACCGAGTCCTGCACGCCGTAGCGGCACCAGGTCTGCCCCACACAGGACTTCACGGTCCGCAGCGACTTGCCGTACGCGTGCCCCGACTCGAACCCGGCGTCCACCAACCGCGCCCAGATGGACGGCAGTTGCTCCACGCGCGCGCCGAACATGTCGATCCGCTGGCCGCCGGTGATCTTCGTGTAGAGGCCGAAGTCCCGGGCGATCTCGCCGATCACGATCAGCTTCTCGGGCGCTATCTCGCCGCCGGGGATGCGCGGCACCACCGAATAGGAGCCGTTCTTCTGGAGGTTGGCCAAAAAGTGGTCGTTGGTGTCCTGCAACGCGGCCTGCTCACCGGCCAGTACGTACCCGTCCGCGCCGATCGCCGGGGCGAGCGAGGCGATGACCGAGGCCACGGCCGGCTTGCAGATCTCGCAGCCCTCGCCGCCGCGCGCCTCCTCGCGGCCGTAGCGGTCCAGCAGTTCCCGGTAGGAGGCGATGCGCAGGGCGAGGACGATCTCGTACAGCTCCTCGCGGGTGCGGGCGAAGCAGCCGCACAGCCCCTGGTCCACCTCGATGCCGCCCGCCGCCAGTTCGGCGTCCACCAGCTGGGTCAGCACCTTGACGCAACTGCCGCAGCCCGTACCGGCCTTGGTGCACTTCTTCACCTCGGGCACGCTCGTGCAGCCGTGCTCGGCGACCGCGCCGCGGACCGTGCCCTTGGTGACGTTGTGGCAGGAGCAGATCACCGCCTCGTCCGGCAGGGCGGCGGGGCCGAGCCGGGCCGGGGCGCCCGCGCCCGCGGGCAGCACCAGCGACTCGGGGGCGACCGGCGGCACCGAGCCGGCGAACGCGCGCAGCGTGCCGTACGCCTCCGCGTCGCCGACCAGGATGCCGCCGCGCAGCGTGCCGTCCCGGCCGATGACCAGCTTCTTGTACAGGCCCGCGCGGGAGTCGGAGTAGACCACGTCCAGGCAGTCGCCGGCCGTGCCGTGCGCGTCCCCGAAGGAGGCCACGTCCACACCGAGCAGCTTCAGCTTGGTGGACAGGTCGGCGCCCGTGAACGTCAGCGCGCAGGCCTCGTCGTCGGCGATCGCGGCCGCCGCCGTCTCCGCCTGCTCGTAACCCGGCGCGACCAGCCCGTACACCCGGCCGTCCACCGCCTGCGCGCACTCGCCGATCGCGAAGACGCGCGGGTCGGCGACCGTGCGGCAGTGCGCGTCCACCACGATCCCGCCGCGCTCGCCGACGGTGAGCCCGCACGCGCGGGCCAGTTGGTCGCGCGGACGGACCCCGGCGGAGAACACCACCATGTCGGCGGCGAGTTCGGAGCCGTCGGACAGCTTCATGCCGGTGACCGCGCCGCCCGGTCCGGTGGTGATCTCCTGGGTGCCCGTGCCGGTGTGCACGGTCAGCCCCATCTCCTCGATGGTGCGCAGCAGCGCCGCGCCGCCGCCCTCGTCGACCTGCACGGGCATCAGGCGCGGCGCGAACTCCACGATGTGCGTGGCCAGTCCGAGCCCCTTCAGCGCGCCGGCCGCCTCCAGCCCGAGCAGCCCGCCGCCGACCACCGCGCCGGTCCGCGCCCCCGCCTTCGCGTACGCCTCGATGGCGAGCAGGTCCTCGATGGTGCGGTAGACGAAGCAGCCCTCGGCGTCCTTGCCGGGCACCGGCGGCACGAACGGGTACGAGCCGGTGGCCAGCACCAGCACGTCGTAGCCGACGGTCAGGCCCGAGCGGGCGGTGACGGTCCGCGCCGTACGGTCCACGGCGACCGCCGGATCGCCGACGTGCAGCTCGATGCCGTGCCCGGCGATGAACCCGGCGTCGGTCAGCGAGAGTTCGTCGGGCGTGCGGCCCGAGAAGTACGAGGTGAGCTGGACGCGGTCGTAGGCGGGGCGCGGCTCCTCGCACAGCACGACCACGCGGTGCGTGGCGGTCAGGCCGCGCTCGGCGAGCGCCTCCAGGAAGCGCTGGCCGACCATGCCGTGGCCGACGAGCACGATCGTGGGGCGGGGCCGGTCACGAAGAGCCGTCGTGGACATCAGGAGCCTCCGTCAGGGTGTGCGGGTGACGACCTCGGGGTGTGCGGGGGTGCGGGGCGGGTGATGGGTGCGGGTGGCGTGGTGGCGGGGGCCGCACGGCGGGCGGCCGCACGGCGGGCGGGCCGGTCACCGCCGGTCGCCGCCCCCCGCGGGTCCGAGGTCATGCCCCTGAGCGTGCGGCGCGGACGTTACCCGTCGGCATCCCGTCTGTTTCCCCGACGGAACGCTGCCCTCAGTGCCCCGCCCGGGCGGGTGTGAGGGGTCTGCGGCACGGCGGGGAGGAGGTGTGAGGCGGGGCGGGCGGCGCCTGGCGGGGCGACGGGGGCGGCCGGGCGAGGAGGCGGCGTCACCGCCGCCGTCGAGGGTGCGCGTGCCAGGGTGCGCGTACCTCAGAAGTCCCTCAGCTCCATGGACCGTACACACGTCCGGTCCCTAGGGTCGTGATCATGCCCGACATATCGCTGACCGTCGTCGCCCTGCTGTGCCTCGCCGCGCTCGCCGCCGGCTGGATCGACGCCGTGGTCGGCGGGGGAGGGCTCCTGCTGCTGCCGGTGCTGCTGCTCGGGCTGCCCGGCTCCACTCCGGCCGCCGCCGCGCTGGGCACCAACAAGGCGGTCGCCATCGTCGGCACGACCGGCGCGGCGGTGACGTACGTCCGCCGCGCCCCGGTGGACGTCCGCACCGCCGTGCGCATCGGCCTGGCCGCGCTCGCCGGGTCCTGCGCCGGGGCCTTCTTCGCGGCCGGGATGAGCACCGATGTGCTCAAGCCGGTGATCATGGTGGTGCTGCTGGCGGTCGGCGCGTTCGTGATCCTCAGGCCGTCCTTCGGCACCGCTCCGGCGCCCGGCCCGGTCTCCCGCCGCCGGGTCCTCGCGGCGATCGGCCTGGCGGGCCTCGGCATCGGCTTCTACGACGGCTTCATCGGCCCCGGCACCGGCACGTTCCTCGTCCTGGCGCTGACCGCCGTCCTCCATCTGGACCTGGTGACCGCCTCCGCCACCGCCAAGATCGTCAACTGCTGCACCAACGCGGGCGCGCTGGCCACCTTCGCCTGGCAGGGCGTGATCCTGTGGCAACTGGCGGCGATCATGGCGGTGTTCAACCTGGCCGGCGGCATGCTGGGCGCGCACACCGCGATGAAGAAGGGCAGCGGCTTCGTCCGTGTCGTCCTGCTGACCGTGGTCTTCGCCCTGGTCGCGAACCTGGCGTACCAGCAGTGGCTGGCCTAGGAACCGATCCGGGGCGCCGGCCGGCCCGGCAGCCGTGACGCCCTCGGCCGGCGCGAGCGGCCCGTTCAAGACCGGGGGAGGGGCGCTGCCCGAGACTGCCGTCATGACCGAGCGACGCACGTTCACCCCGGCGACGGGCCGCCTGCCCGCCACCCGCTCCCCGTCCTCAGCAACCTGCCAGGTACGCGCCCTCAGCGGTACGCGCCCTCAGCGGCTCCCCGTCAGATGGGCGAAGACCACCACGTTGCCCTGGTAGCCGGTCGCCCTGGAGTAGCCGCCGCCGCAGGTGATCACCCGCAGCTCGGGGCGGTCGGCCGCGCCGTACACCTTGTCGTCGGGGAAGTCCTTCGCCTGGTACACCTCGATCGCGTCCACCGTGAACACGGCCACCCCGCCGTCGCGGCGGTCCACCTCGATGACGCTGCCCTTCTTCAGGGCGCCGAGGTCGTAGAAGACGGCCGGGCCCCGGGTGTTGTCGACGTGGCCGGCGACGATCGCGGTGCCCCGCTCGCCGGGGGTGGTGCCGGACTCGTACCAGCCGGCCAGGTTCTTGTCGTCGGCGGGCGGCACGTCCAGGCTGCCGGCGGGGGTCAGACCGAGGCCCATCAGGGGGGCGTTCACCCGGATCGAGGGGATGCGGATGCGGGTGGGCGGGGACGGCGGCAGCGCGGGCGCGGTGAGCCGTTCCTCGCCGGGATCGGGGGTGCCCTCGGCCGCGGCGGGCTGCGGCGGGGCGTTCGTCGTGCCGGCGCTGTGCAGGAGCCACGCGCCCGAGCAGAGGGCGACGACGGTGACCGAGGCTATGGCGGTGTTGCCGATCCTGCGCATGCGTTCCCTCTTCCGGCTTCCGGACAGGCCCTACGGTGCCCTGCCCCCTCCGGGCGACGAGGGGCGTCGCGCCCGGAGGGGGAGGGACGTGCGGTACCGGCGGACGGACAGCGGAGGGTGTCCGTCAGATCCCGTCGCCTCTCGCCCGGCGATGCAGGAGCCAGGTACCGCCCGCGCCGGCGACGGCGAGCGCCGCCACTCCGGCCGCGGTCTGCACGGGGTCGCGGCCGAGTGCGCCGCCGACCCCCGTCTTCACACTTCCCCGGGGCCGCACCTGCTCCTGCCCCGGCCGCACGGTCAGCGCGACGACCAGGTCGCCCCGGACCTCCCGGCCGCCCTCGGCGCACTCCGCGACGATCTCGTACGTCCCCGGCTGCGCGCTCTCCGGCACCCGGAACCCGCCGGTCGCGTCGCCGCTGCGGGCGCCGGGCGCCAGCGGGAAGGAACCGGCGCCGACCGCGCTCGCGTCGCCCGCGGCGGCCGCCGTACCGCCGCAGGCCTTGGTGTTCACGGTGACCTGCCCGCCCGGCTCCACCGAGTACGGCAGCACCTCCAGCCCGCTCGCGGCCGAACCGGTGCGCGGAGCGGCGAGGAGAGCGACGCCGCGGGCGGGCGCGGCCAGGAGAGCGACACCGGTGGTGGCGGTGACGGCGGCGAGGGGCGCGGCCCCGCGGACGGGCGCGCCGCGGTCGGGTGCGGTGACGAGAGCGGTGTCCGCGCCGTAGGCGGGCGCGGCGAGCCCGCTCACGGCGGCGACGGCGAGCGCGGCCCCGGTCACGGCCCCGGCCGTGGTGCGGACGGTACGTCGCATCGGTGCTCCCTGAAGCTCGGCGGACGGGACACGACCCGCGGCACCCGCATGTGCCGCCGTCGCCGCGCCCTGCCCTTTCGAGGTAAGAGGCACCGGGGCCGACCCGCTTCCTGAGGGAGCGTCAGAAATACGGTGAACGGGTGCCGAAACGCCGGGCGCGGGGCACGCGAAGGCGGGCGTTTGGGCAGGTCAGCGCGGTGCTCCTGACGAGCCGTCGGAAACTACCCGAAGGGCGCAGGGCGCGGGTGTGAACGGGTGACCGGACCGGCGGGCGGCCGGCCCGCGAGGCCGGAACTTGACCTCAAGATAACTTGAGGTACCAGTCTCTCCCGCATGGACACCACGCCGGGCGCCCCCGCCCCCCTGAAGGTCACCCTCATCGTCGGCAGCAACCGTCACGGCCGCTTCGGCCCCGTGGTCGCCGACTGGCTCCTCGCCCGTCTGCGCGACCACGGCGGCATCGCCGCGCAGGTGGTGGACGTGGCCGGCACGGCCGCCCTGCCGACCACCCTGGAACGCGGCCCGCGGACGGCGGCGGCGCTCGCTGACATCACGCCGAAACTCGCGTCGGCGGACGCGTTCGTCGTCCTCACCCCCGAGTACAACCACTCCTACCCGGCCGGCCTGAAGAACCTCATCGACTGGCACTTCACTGAGTGGCGGGCCAAGCCCGTCGCCCTCGTCTCCTACGGCGGGCTGGCGGGCGGCCTGCGCGCGGTGGAGCACCTGCGCCAGGTCTTCGCCGAACTCCACGCGGTCACGGTCCGCGACACGGTCTCCTTCCACAACGCCGGCGCGTCCTTCGATGACACCGGCCGTCTGAAAGACCCGTCGGACCCGAACGCGGCGGCCAAGTCGATGCTGGACCAGCTGACTTGGTGGGGTCACGCCCTGCGGGATGCCAGGAAGCGGCGGCCGTATGGGAGTTGACGTACGGATGCCGCCGGCGACTCATTCCCACCGGCGCCCGTGGTACGGCAGTCGGCCGCGTCGTCGCCGGACGAGGCATCGCCGGAGAAGCCGAGCGAAAAGCCTGCGTGATATCTTTTTTCCAGAGTGTATATACAGCTCTCGGGAGGCCCATATGAGTCGCACAGTGATCGATCTCGACGACGAGGCTCTCGCCGAGGCCGCCCGCCTGCTCGGTACGACCACGAAGAAGGAGACGGTCAACGCCGCGTTGCGGGAGGTCGCGGATCGGCGACGGCGGGCAGCCGCGGTGAAGCGCATGAGGCAGATGGTCGCCGCAGGGGAGATCGACTTCTCGCTGATCGAGGAGCCCGGGGACGAGCCGGTCGCCGGGACCGAGGCCTCATCGAGTGATTCCCCGTCAGGCGGGGAGCATCACGCCGCGTGAACGAGACCTTCCTCATCGACACGAGCGCGCTGATCCGCTTCTACCGCGGCCAGGCCGGCACGCAGTGGGACCAGCTCGTCTGTTCCGGACTGGTCGGACTGTGCGAGCCCGTACGGCAGGAGTTTCTGCGAGCCGTCGGCGGCAGGCCCTCGTACTACGAGGCGGACACGCTGCTTCGGGAGACCTTTCCGTACTGCCCGACGCGGGACTTCGCCTGGGAGGACGCGGCCGAACTCCAGCAGGCGCTCGCCGATCGTGGCTGGCACCAGTGCGCGAGCCCTGTCGATCTGCTGGTGGCCGTCACCGCCGGGCATCACAAGATGACCGTGCTGCACGAAGACGCTGACTTCGAGACCATCGCCCGCGTGACGGGGCAACCAGTGCGCCGCATTCTCGCCGGGTGACGACGGTCGCCACGTCCGCGGACGTTCCCATCGAACCCACCCTCGCCCCACCCTCACCCCACCCCCGCCAACGCCCGCTGCACCCCGTGCTCCCGCGGGCCGAGGAACTTCGGGTCCGGGCGGAAGACCGCGTCCAGGGCCGCCTTGCCGGCCGCGAACACCTCGCGGGCGCCGCCGTAGTACCAGGTGACGTCGTGCACCGCGTCCACGCCGACGCCGTAGGAGTCGACGCCGGCCGCGTCGCACAGGGCCACCGCGCGGCGGATGTGGAAGCCCTGGCTCACCAGGACCGCCCGGTCCACCCCGAAGACCTTCTTCGCCCGCACGCACGAGTCCCAGGTGTCGAAGCCGGCGTAGTCGCTGACGATCCGCGCCCCGGGGACGCCGTGCCGCGTCAGGTACGCGCGCATGGCGTCCGGCTCGTCGTAGTCCGTGCGGCTGTTGTCGCCGGTCACCAGGACCACCTTGATCCGGCCCTCGCGGTACAGCGTCACCGCCGCATCCAGGCGGTGCGCCAGATACGGCGACGGTTCGCCGCCGTGCCACAGGCCCGCGCCGAAGACGATCACCACGTCCGTGCGCGGCGCGTCCGCCGTGGTGCGCAGGCGGTCCCCGGTGGACACGTACAGCCACGTCGCCGGGAGCAGCGCCAGCACGCACACCGCCATCACGGCCTGCACCAGCCGCCGCCGGCCGGCCCGGGTGCGCGGCAGCCGCGGCCGAAGGCGCGCTGGCCCGCCCGACGGCCGGCCCGACGGCCGGCCAGACGGAGTGTCTGCCGGGCGGTCCGACGGGCCGACCGGCGGGTGGTCCGTCGGAGTTGCCGCGGGGTGGGCCGTCGGGCTGTCCGCCGGGGGATCCGTCGGGCTGCCTGCGGCACTGCCGGTCGGTCGGCGCATGGGTCGGTCCCCTCCTCGGACGGCCCGGACGGGCCTCGACCAGGGAAGACGCGACCCGGGGGAGACCGGTTCACGCCCTGTGTACCACCCTTGGAACAGCACCGCCCCCCGTCCGCACGCCGCCCCCTCCCCGGCCTCACCTCACACTGCCCCGCCCCGCTCCGTGAACCCCCCGCAAACACCCGTCACCGCCGTGCAACGGCGGGGCAACCCGCCCCGGCGACGATGGCCGCATGACGCCGCTCACCCGCACCCCGCACGACCCGCCCGCCCTCGTCCTCGTGGCGCACGGCAGCCGTGACCCACGCGCGCGGGTGACCGTCGACGCCCTCATGGAACGCGTCCGGCGGCTGCGCCCCGCCCTGACCGTCCGCCTCGGGCACATCGAGCTGAACGAGCCCCTGCTCCCCGACACCCTGGCCCGGCTGAGTCCCACTGGAACCACCGGAACCGCCGCCGAGTCCGAAGCCCGTACCGCCGCCGAGTCCGAAGCCCCTGCCGCCGCCGTACTCGTGCCCCTGCTCTTCAGCCCCGGCCACCACGTCAAGCACGACATCCCCGAGACGGCGGCGAACGCACCGGTACGCGCGCGCGTGGCCGCGCCCCTCGGCCCGCACCCGCTGCTCGTGGACGCCCTGTGCGCCCGGCTGGCCGAGGCGGGCTGGCGCACCCCGCGCGACGAGGCGACCCGCCGCGTGAGCGCCGTCGTGCTCGCCGCCGCCGGGTCCCGCGACCCCGACTCGGCCGCCGGCACCCGCCGTACCGCCCGGCTCCTGGCCGAGCGGGTCGGCGTACCGGTCGTCCCCGCCTACGCCTCCGCCGCCGCGCCGACCGTCGAGGCCGCCGTACGCGCCCTCGCCGAGCGAGGCCGGCACCGCGTCGCCGTCGCCTCCTGCTTCACCGCCCCCGGCCGGTTCGCCACCGAGTGCGCGAAGGCCGCGCCCTGGATCGCCGCCGCCCCCCTCGGCGACCACCCCGCCCTGGCCCGCCTGGTCCTGCACCGCTACGACCAGGCACTCGGCCACTATGAGGCACTCGGCCACGACCAGGTCCTCGACCACCACCAAGCACCCGGCCAAGACGACGCGCTCCTCCCCGGCCACCCGCTCACCGTCCACCCGCCCCGCACCCTCACCCCGGCGGCCTGAGCCCCCGCCCGACCCGGGGACTCGCCGTCGGCACCCTCCGCCCCGACCGCCCCCACCCCGCCGGAAACCTCCCCTCCGTATCCCGATTGTCACTGCCTGCCCTTACTGTCGAGGCATGGAAGGGATCGCCCCCGGGGCACGCGAGGCAGCCGAGGCAGCAGGGCCGTACGAGAACCAGCTCCCGCCCGACGGCTACGAGACGTCGGCCGTCGAGCGCTGGGCCGCCGAGCCGGACAAGCGGCCGGGCCGCACGGCGTTCCAGCGCGACCGCGCGCGCGTGCTGCACTCCGCCGCCCTCAGGCGCCTGGCCGGCAAGACGCAGGTGGTCACGCCGGGCACCCGCGGCCTGGCCTGGGACGCGAGCCCCCGCACCCGCCTCACCCACTCCCTGGAGTGCGCGCAGGTCGGCCGCGAGCTGGGCGCCGCCCTCGGCTGCGATCCCGACCTCGTGGAGGCGGCCTGCCTCTCCCACGACCTCGGCCACCCGCCCTTCGGGCACAACGGCGAACAGGCGCTGAACGAGTTCGCGGCCGACTGCGGCGGCTTCGAGGGCAACGCGCAGTCGCTGCGCCTGCTCACCCGCATCGAGCCCAAGCGGTTCGTGCCCGACCCGGTCTCCGGCGCCCTGGCCAGCGTCGGCCTCAACCTCACCCGCGCCGCCCTGGACGCCGCCACGAAGTACCCGTGGCCGCGCGGCGCCCACCCCACCGACCCGGCCTCGCCCAAGTTCGGCGTCTACGAGGACGACCGGCCCGTCTTCGACTGGCTGCGCAAGGACGCGCCCGGCACGCGCACGTGCTTCGAGGCGCAGGTCATGGACTGGGCGGACGACGTGGCGTACTCGGTGCACGACGTGGAGGACGGCCTGCACGCCGGCCACATCGACCCGGGCTGCCTGCACGCCGAGCCCGAGCGGCAGGCGGTGTTCGAGGTCGCCGTCGGCCGCTACGTCCCGGCGGACACCGACCCCGCCGAACTGGCCGAGGCCCTGGACCGCCTGCTGGCCCAGGAGTGGTGGCCGCACGGGTACGACGGCTCGGCCATCGCGCAGGCCCGCCTCAAGGACGCCACCAGCCAGCTCATCGGCCGTTTCTGCCTGGCCGCCGAGGGCGCGACGCGGCAGGCGTTCGGCGGCGGGCGGCTGACGCGGTACGGCGCGGAGCTGGTCGTCCCCAGAAGCACCCGGCTGGAGTGCGCCGTCCTCAAGGCGGTCGCCGACCGGTACGTGATGCAGCGCGCCGAGCAGGAGCGGCTGCGCGCCGACCAGCGGATCGTGGTCGCCGAGCTGGCCGAGGCGCTCACCGCGCGCGCCCCCCAGGCCCTGGAGCCGCAGTTCAGGGCCCTGTTCACGGAGGCCGCCGACGACCGCGCCCGCAAGCGCGTCGTCGTCGACCAGATCGCCTCCCTCACCGACGCCTCCGCCCGCTCGCTGCACGCGAGACTGACGGGGCGGACGGGGCCGAAGGAGCGCATATGACGCCGGCGGCGCGTTCGCCGGCACCCGTGGGACGGGAGTGACCCGAGAGACCGCGGCCGGGCCCCGGCGTGACCCTCCGTGGCCTGATCGGGCCACTCCCTCTTCCCGCATCACGCTGCGTGCGGGACGCTCGCACGTGGCGGCACCGACAGTGTTCTCTGGGGACGTCCCCAGACCCCTGGCAGGAGGCATCAAGTGGTCGACGCGGATCAGACGTTCGTCATCGTCGGAGGAGGCCTGGCCGGCGCGAAGGCGGCCGAGACCCTGCGCGCGGAGGGTTTCAGCGGCCGCGTCATCCTCATCTGTGACGAGCGCGACCACCCCTACGAACGGCCGCCGCTGTCCAAGGGCTACCTCCTCGGCAAGGAGGAGCGCGACACCGTCTTCGTGCACGAACCGGCGTGGTACGCGCGCAACGACGTGGAACTCCACCTCGGCCAGACCGTGGACGCCGTCGACCGCGAGGCGAAGACCGTCCACTACGGCGACGACGGCACCCATGTGCGCTACGACAAGCTGCTGCTGGCCACCGGCGCCGAACCGCGCCGCCTGGACATCCCCGGCACCGACCTCGCCGGCGTCCACCACCTGCGCCGCCTCGCCCACGCCGAGCGGCTCAAGGGCGTCCTCGCCCACCTCGGCCGGGACAACGGCCACCTGGTGATCGCCGGAGCCGGCTGGATCGGCCTGGAGGTCGCGGCGGCGGCCCGCGAGTACGGCGCGGAGGTCACCGTCGTCGAGCCGTCCGCCACCCCGCTGCACCACGTGCTGGGCCCCGAGCTGGGCCAGCTCTTCACCGAGCTGCACAGCGCGCACGGCGTCCGCTTCCACTTCGGGGCCCGGCTGACCGAGATCGTCGGGCAGGACGGCGTGGTGCTGGCCGCCCGCACCGACGACGGCGAGGAGCACCCCTGCCACGACGTGCTCGCCGCGATCGGCGCCGCCCCGCGCGTGGCGCTGGCCGAGGCGGCCGGCCTGGAGCTGGCCGACCGGGCGCACGGCGGCGGCATCGCCGTGGACGAGCGGCTGCGCACCTCCGACCCCGACATCTACGCCGCCGGCGACGTGGCCGCCTTCCCGCACGGCCTGTTCGGCACCCGGCTGCGGGTGGAGCACTGGGCCAACGCGCTGAACGGCGGCCCGGCCGCGGCCCGCGCCATGCTCGGCCGGGACGTCGTCTACGACCGGGTGCCGTACTTCTTCTCCGACCAGTACGACCTGGGCATGGAGTACAGCGGCTGGGCGCCGCCGGGGTCGTACGACGAAGTGGTGATCCGGGGCGACGCCGCCAAGCGCGAGTTCGTCGCGTTCTGGGTGAAGGAGGGGCGGGTGCTGGCCGGGATGAACGTCAACGTGTGGGACGTCACGGACCCGATCCAGCGGCTGATCCGCTCCCGGGCCCGGATCGACACGGACGCCCTGGCCGACCCGCACGTCCCGCTGGACACCCTGGCCGCGTGAGCGCACGGCGGCGGACCGCCCCTTGAGGCCCCGGGGGCGCCCCGGCGGCCCCGGTCGCCGCCGCGCGGCTCAGGACTGTCCGAGCGTCCCCGTAGAATTCACCCGTGGCAGGACGGATCAACGACGAGGACGTGAAGGCGGTACGGGACGCGGTCCCGATCGACGCCGTCGTCTCCGAGTACCTCCAGCTGCGCAACGCGGGCGGCGGCAACCTCAAGGGACTGTGCCCGTTCCACGACGAGAAGTCGCCGTCCTTCCAGGTCAGCCCGAGCAAGGGACTCTTCCACTGCTTCGGCTGCCAGGAGGGCGGCGACACCATCACGTTCGTGATGAAGATCGACCACCTCTCCTTCTCCGAGGCGGTCGAGCGCCTGGCCGCCCAGGCCGGCATCACCCTGCGCTACGAGGAGGGCGGCTACAACCCCGCCCACCAGCGCGGCGAGCGCATCCGCCTGGTCGAGGCGCACAAGCTGGCCGCCGAGTGGTACGCCGAACAGCTCGCCTCCTTGGCCGAGGCCGAGGCCGGGCGCGTCTTCCTCGCCGGGCGCGGCTTCGACCAGGCCGCCGCCCTCCATTTCGGCGTCGGCTACAGCCCCCAGGGCTGGGACCACCTCACCCGCTTCCTGCGCGGCAAGGGCTTCACCGACAAGGAACTGGTCCTCTCCGGCCTCGCCCAGGAGGGCCGCCGCGGCCCCATCGACCGCTTCCGCGGCCGGCTGATGTGGCCCATCCGCGACATCGGCGGCGAGGTCGTCGGCTTCGGCGCCCGCAAGCTCTACGAGGCGGACAACGGCCCGAAGTACCTCAACACCCCCGAGACCCCGATCTACAAGAAGTCCCAGGTGCTCTACGGCATCGACCTGGCCAAGAAGGAGATCGCCAAGGTCTCCCGCGCGGTCGTGGTCGAGGGCTACACCGACGTCATGGCCTGCCACCTGGCCGGCGTCACCACCGCCATCGCCACCTGCGGCACCGCCTTCGGCGGCGAGCACATCAAGATCCTGCGCCGGCTCCTCATGGACAACGGCTCGGCCCGGGTGATCTTCACCTTCGACGGCGACGCGGCCGGCCAGAAGGCGGCCCTGCGCGCCTTCGAGGACGACCAGAAGTTCGCCGCCGAGACGTACATCGCCATCGCCCCCGACGGCATGGACCCCTGCGACCTGCGGCTGGCCAAGGGCGACGACGCCGTCGCCGACCTGGTCGAACCGCGCACCCCGCTGTTCGAGTTCGCGCTGCGCCAGATCGTCGCCCGCTACGACCTGGACACCCCGGGCGGCCGGGCCGCCGCCCTGGACGAGGCCGCGCCGGTCGTCGCCCGGATCAAGAACAGCGGCGCCCAGCACGAGGTCGCCGTCCAGCTCGCCGGACTGCTCGGCATCCTCGACACCCAGTTCGTGGTCAAGCGGGTCGCGCAGCTCGCCCGGTGGGCGCGCGACCGCGGCGGACGCGGCCCCGCACCGGACCGGCAGCAGCGCGGCGGCCCCCGCCAGGACTACGCCGCGCCCGCCCCCGCCGTCCGCGGCCCCGCCCTCACCCTGCGCAACCCCGTCTACGCCACCGAGCGCGAGCTGCTCAAGCTCGCCCTGCAACGCCCCGAGCTGGTCTCCCCGGCCTTCGACGCGTACGGCGTGGACGAGTTCACCGCGCCGCCCTACGCCGCCGTGCGCCAGGCCATCCTGGACGCGGGCGGCGCCGAGTACGGCACCGCCGACCCGCAGGAGTACCTCGTCCGGGTCCGCGAGGCCGCCCCGGACGACACGGTCCGCGCGATGGTCACCGAGCTGGCCGTCGAGGCGATCCTGCTGCGCCGCGAGGTCGACGAGGCCTACGCCGGCGCCCAGCTCGTCACCGTCCGCCGCCGCGCGGTCGAGCGCCGTATCCGCGACCTCAGCAGCACCGTGGCCCGCCTCGGCACCGGCGGCGACCCCGCCCAACTCGCCGCCGCGCAGAACGAGTTGTGGATCCTCCAGCAGTACGACCAGGCCCTGCGGGAGCGCGGCGCCGCCGCCCTGTGAGTACGCGCCGGGCGCCCGCCCGACGGCACGCGCCGAGGGCGCGCCCAAGGCGCCGCACCCGGCGGCGGTAACCGCCCCGTCACGGAACGAACGCAAAAAGTCACCGCACGCCCCTCGTGGCGGCGATGTGTCGTACCCCACACTGGGTCCGGTGCCTGAGTCCTCGGAGCGCGGCCGGTCCGTCACCCACGGGCCCCCTTCCCCCCGGCTGTGCTCATCGCGTACGGGACGGACCGCGCCGACAGTGCCGGCTCCGCCCCCCGAGCAGCGCTGCCGCACAGCTGAGCAGCGATCATCCTGGAGGTCGCCCCCCGTGCAGACCCAGACCCTCACCCCTACCGACAGCACCACCGGCCGCGGGAGGGCGGTGGCCGTGCCCCCGCAGGACCGGGCCGCGCACCACCCGGAGACGCAGCCGGCCGCCGAGCCGGAGGAACCGCCGGCCACCCGGCCGGAACCGGAGCCGCCCGAGGCGTCCGACGCCCCCGACGAACCTGACGCGTCCGACGCCCCCGACGCACCCGACGAACCTGACGCGTCCGACGCCCCCGAAGCCCCCGACGCACCTGACGCGCCCGGCGACCCTGACGCACCCGAAGCCCTCGACGCACCCGACCCGCTCGACGCCGTCGAGCCGCCCCGCGCCGCGCCCGCCCGCACCGAGTCCGGCGGCCCCTCCGCCGACCTGTTCCGGCAGTACCTGCGCGAGATCGGGCGGATACCGCTGCTCACCGCCGCCGAGGAGGTCGAACTCGCCCGGCGGGTGGAGGCCGGCCTGTTCGCCGAGGAGAAGCTGAGCAGCACCCCCGACCTCGACAGCCGCCTGGCCGGCGACCTGGACCGGCTCGTCGTCTCGGGCCGGATGGCCAAGCGCCGCCTCATCGAGGCCAACCTGCGCCTGGTCGTCTCGGTGGCGAAACGGTACGTCGGCCGCGGCCTCACCATGCTCGACCTGGTCCAGGAGGGAAACCTGGGGCTGATCCGGGCCGTGGAGAAGTTCGACTACGCCCGCGGCTACAAGTTCTCCACCTACGCCACCTGGTGGATCCGCCAGGCCATGTCCCGGGCGCTGGCCGACCAGGCCCGCACCATCCGCGTCCCCGTGCACGTCGTGGAACTCATCAACCGCGTGGTGCGGGTGCAGCGCCGGATGCTCCAGGAACGCGGCTACGAGCCCACCCCCGCCGAGGTCGCCGCCCAGCTCGACCTGACGCCCGACCGGGTCGGCGAGGTGCTGCGGCTGGCCCAGGAGCCCGTCTCCCTGCACGCCCCGGTCGGCGAGGAGGACGACGTCGCCCTCGGCGACCTCATCGAAGACGGCGACGCCGCCTCCCCGGTGGAGTCGGCGGCGTTCCTGCTGCTGCGCGAACACCTGGAGGCGGTGCTGTCCACGCTGGGGGAGCGCGAGCGCAAGGTCGTGCAGCTGCGCTACGGGCTGATGGACGGCCGGCCGCGCACCCTGGAGGAGATCGGCCGCATCTTCGGCGTCACCCGCGAACGCATCCGGCAGATCGAGTCCAAGACCCTCAACAAACTCCGCGACCACGCCTTCGCCGACCAGCTCCGCGGCTACCTCGACTGAACGGGCCGCGCGGCCCGGACCGTACGGACCGCACCGGCCGTACGGACCGGGCCGGCCGTACGGACCGGGCCGTACGGGGGCGGACCGACCGGAAGGACGCCACCGGACGGGAGAGGGGGCCGCCCACCGGACGGCCCCCTCCTCACTCCTGCCGACCCCGCCGGCCGGCCGCCCTCAGTCGACCTCCGCGACCGCCTGCGCGAACTGCGCCTGGTACAACCGGGCGTACGCCCCGCCCGCCGCCAACAGCTCGGCGTGCGCGCCCTGTTCGACGATCGAACCGTTCTCCATCACCAGGATCGTGTCCGCGTCCCGGATCGTGGAGAGCCGGTGCGCGATGACGAACGACGTACGGCCGTGCTGGAGTTTGGCCATCGCCTTCTGGATCAGCACCTCGGTGCGGGTGTCCACCGAACTGGTCGCCTCGTCCAGGACCAGGATCACCGGGTCGGACAGGAACGCCCGCGCTATCGTGATCAGCTGCTTCTCACCGGCGCTCACCCCGGTGCCCTCGTCGTCGATGACGGTGTCGTAGCCGTCGGGCAGCGTGCGCACGAACCGGTCCACGTGCGCGGCCCGCGCCGCCTCCTCGATCTCCCCGCGCGTCACCTCGCGCGTGGCCCCGTAGGCGATGTTCTCCGCGATGGTGCCGCCGAACAGCCAGGTGTCCTGAAGCACCATGCCGATGGCCGAGCGCAGCTCGTCCCGCGACATCCGGGCGATGTCCACGCCGTCCAGCGTGATCCGCCCGCCGGTCACCTCGTAGAACCGCATCAGCAGATTGACCAGCGTGGTCTTGCCCGCGCCGGTCGGGCCGACGATCGCGACCGTCTGCCCCGGCTCGACCGTGAGCGACAGATCCTCGATGAGCGGCTTGTCCTCCTCGTAGCGGAACGACACGTGCTCCAGGGCGACCCGCCCGCGCAGCTCCTCCGGCCGCACGCCCGGCACCGGATCGGCCTCCTGCTCCTCCGCGTCCAGGAGTTCGAAGATCCGCTCGGCCGAGGCGACGCCCGACTGCACCAGGTTCGCCATCGAGGCGACCTGCGTCAGCGGCATCGAGAACTGCCGCGAGTACTGGATGAAAGCCTGCACATCGCCGATGGACAGCGAGCCCGAGGCGACCCTCAGGCCGCCGACGACCGCCACCAGCACATAGTTCAGGTTGGAGACGAACATCATCAGCGGCTGCATGACGCCGCTGTTGAACTGCGCCTTGAACCCGGCCTCGTACAGCGCCTGGTTCTGCTCGGCGAACTGCTGCGCCGACTCCTCCTGGCGGCCGAACACCTTCACCAGGGCGTGCCCGGTGTACATCTCCTCGATGTGCGCGTTCAGCTTGCCGGTGGAGCTCCACTGCTGCACGAAGTGCGGCTGGCTGCGCTTGCCGACGCGGGTGGCGACGACGAACGACAGCGGCACCGTCACCAGCGCGACCAGCGCGAGGATCCAGGAGACGTAGAACATCATCACCAGCACGCCGATGATGGTCAGCACCGAGTTGATGAGCTGGCCCATCGACTGCTGGAGGGTCTGGCCGATGTTGTCGATGTCGTTGGTGGCGCGCGAGAGCACCTCGCCGCGCTGGCGCTTGTCGAAGTAGGACAGCGGCAGCCGGGACAGCTTGGTCTGCACGTCCTCGCGCATCCGGAACATCGTCCGGTTCACCGACCGGTTCACCAGCCGCGTCGCCACCGCCATCAGCAGCCCGGCCACCATGAACGTGCCGAGCGCGAGCAGCAGCACCCGGCCGACCGCGTCGAAGTCGATGCCCTGGCCGGGCGTGAAGTCGGTGCTCTTCAGCATGTCGGCGATCGAGCCCTGGCCGTGCTCCCGCATGTTCTGGAGCACCTGGTCCTTGGTGGCCCCGGCCGGCATCTGCCGGCCGATGATCCCCGCGAACACCAGGTCGGTCGCCTTGCCGAGGATCTTCGGCCCGACGACGCTCAGGGTGACGCTGATCACCACGCACAGCACCAGCGCGTACATGGTGACCCGTTCGGGCTTGAACTGCGCGAGCAGCCGCTTGCCCGAGTCCTTGAAGTTCATCGAGCGGCTGTTCGGGCCGCCCCCGGCCATCATCCGACCCATGGGCCCGGCCATCAGGCGGCCTCCGCTTCCGTCAGCTGGGAGAGCACGATCTCCCGGTACGTCTCGTTGTCCGCCATCAGCTCGTGGTGGCGGCCCACGCCGACGACCCGGCCGCCGTCCAGGACGACGATCCGGTCCGCGTCGCGGATGGTCGCCACACGCTGGGCGACGATGACGACGGTCGCCTCCGCGGTCTCCTCGGCCAGCGCCGCGCGCAGGGCGGCGTCGGTGGCGTAGTCGAGCGCGGAGAAGGAGTCGTCGAAGAGGTAGATCTCCGGGCGCTGCACCAGCGTGCGGGCGATCGCCAGACGCTGGCGCTGACCGCCGGAGACGTTGGTGCCGCCCTGCGCGATCGGCGCGTTCAGGCCGCCCTCCAGCTTGCTCACGAAGTCCTTGGCCTGCGCCACCTCCAGCGCGTGCCACAGCTCCTCGTCGGTGGCGTCCGGGTTGCCGTAGCGAAGGTTGGTGGCGACGGTCCCGGCGAACAGGTACGGCTTCTGCGGCACCATGCCGACCGTCCTGGCCAGCAGCTTCGGGTCCACCGTGCGCACGTCCACCCCGTCGACCAGGACCTCGCCGTCGGTCGCGTCGAACAGGCGCGGTACCAGGCCGAGCAGCGTGGACTTGCCGCTGCCGGTGGAGCCGATGACCGCGGTCACCTCGCCGGGCCGGGCCACCAGGTCGACGGACCTGAGCACCGGCTCCTCGGCCCCCGGGTAGCGGAAGCCGGCCTGACGCAGCTCCAGATGGCCGTGGCTGCGCAGCTCCCGGACGGGCGCGAGCGGCGGGACGACGCTCGACTCGGTGTCCAGCACCTCCTGGATGCGCTCGGCGCACACCTCGGCGCGCGGCACCATCATGAACATGAAGGTGGCCATCATCACGGACATCACGATCTGCATCAGATAGGCGAGGAACGCCGTCAGATCGCCGATCTGCATGCCGCCGCTGTCGATGCGGTGCGCGCCGAACCACACCACCGCGATGGACGACAGGTTCACCACCGTCATCACCATCGGGAACATCAGCGCCAGCAGCCGCCCGGTGGCCAGCTGCATCTCGGTCAGGTCGGCGTTCGCCCTGCGGAAGCGGTCGTTCTCGTACTCGTCGCGGACGAAGGCGCGGATGACGCGGTTGCCGGTGATCTGCTCGCGCAGCACCCGGTTCACCGTGTCCAGCCGGGTCTGCATCGACCGGAACAGCGGGCGCAGCCGGCGCACGATCAGCGTCACGCAGATCGCCAGCACCGGGACGACCGCGACCAGCACCCCGGACAGCGGCACGTCCAGACCGAGCGCCAGCACGACACCGCCCACGCACATGATGGGCGCCGACACCATCAGGGTGAACGTCATCAGCGCCAGCATCTGCACCTGCTGGACGTCGTTGGTCGTACGGGTGATGAGCGAGGGCGCGCCGAAGTGGCCGACCTCACGCGCCGAGAAGGACTGCACGCGGTCGAAGACGGCGCCCCGGACGTCGCGGCCGAGCGACGAGGCGGTCTTGGCGCCGTAGTAGACGGCGCCGATGTTGCACACCACCTGCGCCAGCGAGATGGCGATCATCACGGCGCCGAACGTGAGGATGTAGCCGGTGTCGCCCTTCACCACGCCCTGGTCGATGATGTGGGCGTTCAGCGTCGGCAGGTAGAGGGTGGCGCAGGTCTGCAGGAACTGCAGCAGCACCAGCAGGGATATCGGTTTCTTGTAGGGCCTGAGGTAGGTCCGCAGGAGTCTTAGGAGCACGCTGGGTCTCTCGGAGTCGGCGATCGGGGCGGCGGGGTGTCGTCCGTCCCCTGGCCCCTATCGTCGGACACTCCACCCGCGTTACCTCAACTGATTAACCCAATAGCGGACCAACGGCCGACGGCACTCGGCCATCCGCCCTACGCCCGCCGGTCCGGCCCCGATCCCTCCGCCGTGGCCCGCGGCCTCACCCGTGGAACGCCCCCGGGTGGGTCTGCTCGCGCACCGAGACGTACTGCTGGCGCACCGCCTGGCCCACCGCCAGCTCCTCGCCCGGCTCCAGGACCTGCGCCGCCGCGCCCTGCCACAGCGGCGGGGTGCGCGGGTCGAGGACGCCCTGCGAGACGCCGAGCGCCCAGGCGGCCTGCCGGGCGGCGCCGATCGCCGCGTAGTCCGCGGGCTGCGGCACCACGACCTGCGCCCCGAACAGCGCGGGCGCCGCGGCCTGCACGGCGGGCAGTTCGGCGGCCGGTCCGAGCAGGAACACCCGCCGCACCTCCACGCCCCGCCCGCGCAGCACGTCCAGCGCGTCCACGAGCCCGCACAGCATGCCCTCGAACGCGGCCCGCGCCAGGTGCTCCGGCTTCATCGACTCGCGGCGCAGCCCCGCGAGGGTGCCCGCGGTGTGCGGCAGGGCGGGGGTCCGCTCGCCCTCCAGATACGGCAGCAGCACCAGCCCGTGCGCGCCCGGCGTCGACTTCATCGCCAGATCGGACAGCGACTCCAGGTCGGGCAGGCCGAGCAGTTCGGCGGTGCCGCGCAGGGCCCGCACGGCGTTCAGCGTGGTGACCACCGGCAGATGCATGCCGGTCGCGTCGGCGAGCGAGGTGATCATGCCGGTCCGGTCGACCAGCGCCTCGGGGTGCACGGCCATCACCGAGCCGGACGCCCCGAGCGAGACGACCACGTCGCCGAGCCCGAGCCCGAGCCCGAAGGCGGCGGCCATGGTCTCCCCGGTGCCCGCCGAGATCAGCAGCCCCTCCGGGGTCGTGCCGGCCGCCTCGGCGGGGCCGATCACCTCCGGGAGGACGGCCTGGCGGCCGAGCGCCAGCTCCACCAGATCGGGGCGGTAGGCGCCGGTGGCCGCCGACCAGTAGCCGGTGCCGGAGGCGCCGCCGCGGTCGGTGGTCCGCCGGGCCGGCCGCCCCAGCAGCTGCCACACCAGCCAGTCGTGCGCCTGGAGCAGTACGGCGGTGCGCCGGGCCGCGTCGGGCTCGTTCTTCGCCAGCCAGCGCAGCTTCGTCACCGGCTGCGCGGCCTGCGGCACGAGCCCCACCGCCTGCGCCCACGCCTCCCGGCCGCCGAGCGCGTCGATCAGATCGGCCGCGGCGATCTGCGCCCGCCGGTCGCCGCCCACCAGCGCGGGCCGCACCGTGGAGCCCTGGGCGTCCAGCGGGACCAGCGCGTTCTGCTGGGCGGACACGCCGATGGCCTGCACGCCCTCCAGCAGCCCGCCGCCCGCGGCCTCCCCGAGCGAGAGCAGCCAGGCCTGCGGATCGACGTCGGCAGGGCGGCCGCCCCCCTCGGGGCTCTCCACCGGATGCGGCGCGTAGCCCTGCCGGAGCACGGCGCCCGTGTCCGTGTCGCAGACCACGATGCGAGTGAAATCAGGTGAACTGTCCAACCCGGCGACTATCCCCATGGCGAAAATTCTGCCGCACCGCAACCCCTGCTCGGGCCACGGATCGCCAGGCGGACGCTTTCTCGCGGGTGCGCGACGGGTGCGGCCCGCGTCCCGGGCGCCCGGCGGGACGCCGCGGGCGCCCCCCGCGCGGGCGCGGGCGACGCCCTGATCAGGTGCTGCTGGCGCCCCTCAGGTGTTGCTGGTGCCCCAGTCGTCCGGGCCGCTGCCGTTGCCGTGGCCGCGCAGCGAGCGCACCCGCTGCGCCACGGACTCCGGCACATGGTCGCCGACCTTGTCGCTGACCACGTGGTACGCCTTGTCCGCGAACTGGCGGCCCTGCTGCGCCGCCGTCTCGGCGGTGTTGCGCACCGCCGGGTTCTGCGCGACCTGCCGTGCGGAGTTGCGGAGCTGCTCGTAGCGCTCACGTCCCGCCTTCGTGCCCAGTACGTACCCCACGGCGAGCCCTGCGATGAACACGAGCCGGTACCGCATGGTTGGCCACCCTTCGTTCTGCCTCGAGTCGGAGCCGGGGGGAACCGATTGGCAAAGCACCCCCCTGCTTGCGCTAATGTATGTGTCGCAGCGAGCGCGCGCCCCCTGGCGAATACCCAGGCAGACGCGTTCGATGCGACGAGGCATTCCTCCGTAGCTCAATTGGCAGAGCAGCCGGCTGTTAACCGGCAGGTTACTGGTTCGAGTCCAGTCGGGGGAGCTCGGTCCTCCGTAGCTCAATTGGCAGAGCAGCCGGCTGTTAACCGGCAGGTTACTGGTTCGAGTCCAGTCGGGGGAGCATCGTGAACGAGGACCCTGCGGGGTCCTTTTTCATGTCCGGTTTCGTGACCTGGGAACCGCGCGGTCCGTGGCGGAGTCCTCAAGGTCATGAAGGGCCGAGGCAAGCCGACCATGACGAAGCAGGAGATCGTATGAGCGGCTATGCTGCGGCAGACGGCGCGCACACATGTACGCGACGCGCCGAACGGGGCGGTAGCTCAGCCGGTTAGAGCAGCGGACTCATAATCCGTCGGCCGTGGGTTCGAGTCCCACCCGCCCCACCTCGCAGTGCAGGCGCAGAATCGATCTGACCTGTCCGTACGCGGCCGCGGTGGTCGCCACGCCGAAGCGGCGGCCACCGCTCACCCGGTTGGCCGGGTCCTTCCCCCACGGCCCTCCCCGTACGGCTCAGACGTCACCGGTCTCCTTCCGTACGGCTCGGTCCCGTACCGCTCGGGTGCCACCGGTCGCCTTCCGTACGGCTTCAGCGGCGGCGGCCGTCGTCCGCGGCGTCGGAGGTCTCCGGCAGGTCGTCGCGGTCGCCCTCCGCCTGGGAGGGGGTCGGGTAGGGGGTGTCGGGCGGCTCCGCGCCGCGCCGGGTGTCGTTGTCGTCCCGTTCGCCCTCGGCCTGGGACGGGGTGTGCTCTCTCATCGTGCTGCTCCTGCGGACATGCGGATCCTGCGGACATACGGACACGGGCGGGCTGGTCACTCGTCCGGCAGGCCGAGTACCCCCGGACCGGGGAACACCACAGTCACCCTCCGGACAGTCGCCCTCCGGCCGCCCGCTACCCGCGCCTGCTCCCGTTGTCGCGCCCGCTCCCGTTGTCGCTCCCGCTGCCGCCGTCCGGTGCCGGTGCCGGGGCCGTCGTGCGGGCGATCGCCGCGCGCAGGGCGTGGCGCAGCGCGGGCGGCGGCGCGGGGGCGTCGGGCCGGGCGCCCTCGACCACCCAGGCGGCGACCGTGCGGAGCTTGGTGTTCGACCGCTGCGAGGCCTCCCGGAGGATGTCCCAGGCCTGCTGCGGGGTGCAGGCGTGGGCGGCCATCAGGATGCCGCGCGCCTGGTCGATCACCGGGCGGGAGGCGATGGCCTGGCGCAGCTGCGCCACCTCCTGCTGCAACTGCCGCAGCCGTTCCGCCCGTTCCACGGCCACCGCCGAGGCCGCCCGGGTCGCCGGGACCGGAGGACCGGGCACCGCCGGTTTCAGCGGGTCCGCGGTGTCCAGGCCGGCCAGCTCCAGGATGCGCAGGGGCTGTCCCGTCCAGCCGGTGGCCGTCACCGGGACCAGCCGGGCGCGGCCGTACCCGTCGAGGACGTCCAGCAGTTCCAGCCCCGCCGTGTCCATGAAGGTCACCAGGGCCAGGTCCAGATCGACGCGGGTCGTTTCCGCCGGCAGTCCGGCCAGCGCCTTCGCCAGCGTCCGGGCGCAGCCGTGCACCAGCTCGCCGCGCGGGCGCAGCACCGCCCGGCCGTCCGGGAAGGTGCGGACGTCGACGGTCAGGGCGCCGGCGAGCGTGGTCAGCCGGCGAGCGAGCGGTGGGAGAGGTGGTGGTGCCGCTGAGGTCATGTTCCCGCCTTGTCCGTCCCCGACAGTCCGCGCGCGTCATACGACATCGCGTTCCCCGTCGCCGCCGGGGGACGCGGCCGTCCTGGCCCGTACGGTCGGCCGCACGGCCGGTGCGGCCGGTGCGGGTCGCGGGCCGGGCGCGGTCCGCGGTTTCCCGGCGCTGCCGAACTGCGCCTGCCCGCTCCCCGGCGGCGTACACCTGGACGGCGGGCGACGGGGCGTACTGTGCCCTGTGTCCGTGAGCGACAGGGGGACGGTGTGGACATCCCGAACCGGAGGGGGACCTTCGCCTGCGCGTCCGCGCCCGACGGCGCCGCGCCCGGGCTGCGGGTGTCCCCGCTGCCCCGCCGGGCCGGGCTGCGGGCGGCGGGGGAGGTGAGCCTGGCCACCCGCGCGATCTGGCAGCGCGCGCTGGACCAGGCGGTGAGCGCGGGTGAGGACGTGTACCGGCTGGAACTGTCCGCCGTGACCTTCGTCGACGTGGCCGGCGTCGACGTGCTCGCGGACGCCGCGCGGCGGCTGGCACCCGGCCGCCGGATCGTGCTCGCCCGGCCGCCGGCCGCGGTGCCCCGGATGCTGGAGCTGTTCTGGCCCGGACTGACCGGGATCGAGGTGTCGCCGTCATGACCGCCGCCGTGGAGCCCTTCGTCCACCCCGCGCTGTTCTACCGGGACGCACGGGAGTACCTCGCCGGCACCGTGCCCTTCGTCCGGGCCGCCCTCGCCGCGGGCGAACCGGTGGCGGTGGCCGTCCCCGCCGAGAACCTCCGGCTGATCGAGGCCGAACTCGGCGCGGACGCGGGCCGGGTACGGCTGCTGGACATGCGCGAGGCGGGCCGCAACCCCGGCCGGATCATCCCCGGCGTGCTGCGCGCCTTCGCCGACGCGCAGCCGCCCGGCCGCCGGGTGCGGATCGTCGGCGAGCCCGTCTGGTACGGCCGCACGCCCGCCGAGTACGCGGCCTGCGTCCAGCACGAGGCGCTGATCAACGCGGCGTTCCGGGGCCGCGAGGTGTCCGTCCTGTGCCCGTACGACGCCGGGCGACTGGACGAGCGGGCCCTCGCCGACGCCCACGCCACCCATCCCGTGGTCGTGCCCGCCGGGTCCACCGAGGCGCGCGTCAGCGCCGGATACGCCCCCGAGCGCGTCCACGCCCGCTACAACGAGCCGTTGCCGCCCGTGCCCGGCGCGCTGTCCTTCCCCTTCACCGCGCCGACCCTGTCCCGGGCCCGGCACGCGGCCTCGGCCGAGGGCGCGCGGCTCGGCCTGGACCGGCGGCGGCTGGAGGACCTGGCCCTGGTCGCCGCCGAGCTGACCACCAACAGCGTGGTGCACGGCGGCGGTTCGGGGGAGCTGCGGGTGTGGGCCGAGGACGGGCGCGTGGTGTGCGAAGTGCGGGACGGCGGACGCATGGACGATCCGCTGGCCGGGCGCAGACCGGCCGCCCGCGACCAGCGCGGCGGCCGCGGCCTGCTCATGGTGAACCTGATCGCCGACCTGGTCCGCGTGCACACGGGTCCGCACGGCACCACGATCCGCGCCCGGCTGCCGCGTTGACGGCACCGGCCGGTGCCGGTGCCGGTGCCGTTGAGGTCTCGCCGGCCGGACCGGCGGGGCACCGCCTGGAGCGGCGGGGCCAGCGGCTGAACCGGTGGGGCACCGCCTGCAGCGGCGGGGCCAGCGGCCGAACCGGTGGGGCACCGCCTGGAGCGGCGGGCCAGCGGCTGAACCGGTGGGGCACCGCCTGGAGCGGCGGAGGCCAGGCGCCGGACCGTCGA